>DASYAK010000052.1:0-72500 GCA_036501385.1 Gemmatimonadales bacterium
GAGTTGATGCGTCGTCTCCAGGGTGACGGACTTCCCGCTCAACGCCTTCTCCTGCCGATCACCATTGAATTGAACGATGAGGAACTCGACGCGGTGTCCACGCACGCCGAGCTGCTGCGCCGGACCGGCTACGAAGTCGAACCGTTCGGCGGGCGCGCGGTGGCGATCCACGGCGTTCCGAATCCGCATCCGCGGTTCGACGCCGAGACATGTTTTCGAGAAATGGTCTCCGACCTCGCCCGCGGCAGATTCGGCGGCTGGGCCAATCGCCTCGAGCGTTTCGCGGCGACGTGGGCCTGCCGGGCGGCGGTGAAGGCAGGGCAGTCACTCGACGACCGGAGCATGCGCGAGCTGCTGACCGCCCTCTTTGGCTGTGATCTTCCGCCGCACGACGTCCATGGCCGATCCACCATCGTGCAACTTCCTCGCGACGAACTGGAGCGCCGATTTGGCCGACGTTGACACGCCGGTCATCGTCGGGCCGACGGGAATCGGGAAGACAGCAGTCGCACTGGCGCTGGCGGTCTTCTGGCCGCTGGAGGTGATTTCGGCCGATTCCCGCCAGGTCTACCGGACCCTCGACGTGGTGACCGCCAAGCCCACCGCGCGTGAGCGCCAGCGTGTTCCCCACCACCTGATCGACCTGATCCGTCCGGGCGAGCGTTTCAGTGCGGGTCGCTTCGCCGTCGAGGCGGCCGAGACAATTGGCGCCGTGCGCGCCCGGGGGCATCTTCCAGTGGTCGTCGGGGGATCGGGATTGTACGTCAAGGCGCTGGTCGAGGGGCTGTTCGCCGAACCTCCGCTGGATCGCCCGCGGCGTGACGCGGTCACCGCAGTGACCGGTGCGATGGACCATGCCACCCTGGTGCGCTGGGCTGCACGACTCGATCCGGGCCGTGGCCTGGCAAGCGGCGGGCGGCACCGGGCGGCACGCACGATCGAGATCGCGTTGCTCACCGGGCACTCGCTCTCGTGGTGGCATCGGACTGCAGCGGTCGGTGGCCAGGTCAAGCCCTGGATCGTCCGGCTGACGGCGCCGCGGGCGGTGTTGCATCAACGGATCGAGGCGAGGACTCACGAAATGGTTCGACGAGGCGTGGTCGAAGAAGTGGCTGCGGCTCTCGCCGATGGAGCGCCGAACGATGGACCTGGGATGGATGGCGTTGGTGTCCGCGAAGCGGTTGCCGTGTTGCACGGCACGCTTCCGCGCGAGCGGCTCGCCGAGGCGATCACCACCGCGACGCGGCAGTACGCCAAGCGTCAGGAAACCTGGTTCCGGCACCAGCTCGGACCCAACGTGCTGACCCTCGATGCCACCCGGCCCCCTGAGCACGTTGCGGCCGAGATCGCGGCGGCGTGGAAGGCGGCGGCCGCGTGAAAATCGGGATCACCTGTTATCCGACCTACGGCGGGTCAGGCGCGGTCGCCACGGAGCTGGGCCTCGATCTCGCTCGCCGCGGCCATGAAGTGCACTTCATCACCTATCAATCGCCGTTCCGTCTTCGCGGCTACACCAAGCATGTCTACTTTCACGAAGTCGACACCTCCATTTCGCGCTACCCGCTCTTCGAGCACTATCCCTACGAACTGGCGCTGGCGTCGCGCCAGTATGAGATCGCGATGCAGGAAGAGCTCGATATCCTGCACGTACATTACGCGATCCCCCACGCGACCACCGCGTTTCTCGCCCGCGAGATGCTGCGCTCCACGCACCCGATCAAGGTGATCACGACGCTGCACGGGACCGACATCACGCTGGTGGGGCAGGAGGCGTCGTTCTACGCCATCTCGAAGTTCTCGATTGAACAATCCGACGGCGTCACCGCGGTATCGAAATTTCTCCGCGACGAGACCTATCGTGCCTTTGGTTGCGTGCAGTGTTCGCTCGCCGTGATTCCCAACTTCGTCAACCTCAACGAATATCGGCCCGATCTCGCCACGGCACGCGAGTCACTCGTCCCCAACGGCAATCGCCTCCTGGTGCACATCTCCAACTTCCGCGAGGTCAAGCGCGTCAAGGACGTGGTCCGGATCTTTGCCCGCTTGCGGCGTGCGATGCCGGCAACGCTGATGCTCGTGGGTGACGGCCCCGATCGCAATGACGCGGAGCAGGAAGCGCGCGACCTCGGCATCAGCGAGGATGTGCATTTTCTCGGTCGCCTCGACAGCGTTGCGCCGCTCCTCGCGGCAGCCGATCTCTTCATCCTCCCTTCGCAGACCGAATCGTTCGGCCTCGCGGCGCTGGAGTCGATGGCGTGTGGTACGCCGGTGCTGGCGTCACGCGTCGGCGGCATTCCCGAAGTGATCACCGACGATGTGGAAGGCCTCCTCGAGCCGGTCGGATCGGTCGAGGCGATGGCCCGTCGCGCGATCGACCTGCTGCGCGACACGCCGCGACACGAACGCATGCGCGAAGCCGCGCTCGCTCGCGCCCAGCTCTTTTCGACCGACGCCGTGGTGCCGCAGTACGAAGCGTACTACCAGCAGGTCACCGGCCGCTGATGCTGCTTCCCGCTCTGGTCGTCGCCGCCATCCTCGGCCTCGTCGAGGGAATCACCGAGTTTCTTCCGGTCTCGTCGACCGGACACCTGATCGTTGCCGGATCGCTGCTGTCATTCACCGGCGAGCGCGCCGCCACCTTCGAGATCGTGATCCAGGTTGGCGCGATCTTCGCCGTGATCTGGCACTATCGCACGCTGCTCGGCGAGCTCGCCCTGCGCTGGTTCGATTCGCCCACTGAACGGCGCCTCGGCGGGAGCATCGTCGTCGCGTTCCTTCCGGCGGCGCTGGTGGGGCTCGGACTGCACCACTGGATCAAGACCCATCTCTTCACGCCGGTTACCGTCGCGGGCGCGTTCATCGTCGGCGGCATCGTGATCCTGATTCTCGAATGGCGCCGGCCGGCAATTTCCACCGATCAGGTGCACGCCATCTCGCCCACGCAGGCGCTCGGCATTGGATGCGCGCAGGTGCTGGCCCTTTTTCCCGGGACGTCGCGCTCGGCGGCGACGATCCTCGGTGGTTACGCGCTCGGTCTTTCACGGCCGGCGGCCACCGAATTTTCCTTTCTGCTGGCGATACCAACCCTCATCGCGGCGGCCGGATACGACATCGTCAAGAGTCGCGGTCTCTTTACCAGCGCCGACATCCCGATGTTCGTGGTGGGAATCGCCGTGTCGTTCGTGGCTGCGCTCGTGGTGATTCGCGGTTTCCTGCGCTACGTCCAGCGCCATTCGTTCACCGTCTTCGCCTGGTACCGGATCGGCTTCGGTCTCGTGATCCTCCTCCTGGCGGCTCTCCATCTCCTCAGGATGGATGCCGCCTGAACTGATCCGGGTGGCCGAGCTGCCAAGCACGATGGAATCGGCTCACGCCCTGGCCCTCGATGGCGCCGAGCACGGCACCACGGTTGTCGCGGGCCGGCAGCTGTCGGGACGCGGCACCCGGGGCCGAAGCTGGTCGTCGGAGCCGGGAGGGCTCTGGCTTTCGGTGGTGGCGCGGCCGTCGCGCACCGACGCACTCGAAGCGTTGTCGCTTCGCGTCGGGCTCGCGGTCGCCCAGGCACTCGAGGCCGCCTGTCCAGCCCTCCCGCGCCTCGGCGTGAAATGGCCCAACGACATCGTGATCGACGGCCGGAAACTCGCCGGAATCCTCTGCGAGGCTCGATGGGGCTCCGGGAAGTGCCAGTGGGTCATCGTCGGCCTCGGTCTCAACGTGCGGAACGTCATCCCCGACGAACTCCAGTCCTCCGCTGTTGCGCTTTCCATCTGGGATGCCACTGCCGACCCAGTCGACCTTGCGGCACCGATCGCCGCCGCGATCGCCGGCGCCGCCCGCGAGGCCGGTCCCCTCTCGCCGCCAGAACGTGCCGCCTTTGCGTTGCGTGACGCCCTCGCCGGTGCCCGCGTGAGCGAGCCCGTGGCCGGCACAGCGGCCGGGATTACGCCGCTCGGCGCGCTGCAAGTGCGCTCCGACATCGGCACGATGACCGAAGTGATCGCCGGGGTGGTGGCGATCCCTAAGTGACGCGAGATTCCTGAGATGCTCCTCGTGATCGACGTGGGCAATACCGAGGCGACCGCGGGTCTCTTTGACCAGTCGGAGCTTCTCGCTCGCTGGCGCCTCACCAGCGGGACCGATCGCACCCCCGACGAGTGGTCGGTGGCGCTTGAATCTCTCATCGTGCGCGCCGGCCACTCTCCGGCCGAAATCCGTGCTTCGTGCGTGGCGTCGGTCGTTCCGCAGGTAACGCTGCCGTTGATCGAGGCGCTCCGCGAGTCGATTCATCCGCAGGTGGGGATCGTCGAACCGCGCGCTGCGCTCCCGCTGACGCTCGACGTCGACGAACCGATGGCCGTTGGAGCCGACCGGATCGCCCTCGCGCTTGGCTCGCTGGAGCGTTACCCCGGCGACAGTATCGTCGTAGCCTTCGGGACTGCCACCACCTTCAACTGCATCACGGCCGATCGCCGGTTCATCGGCGGCTCGATCATGCCAGGCGTCCGGACTTCCGCCGACCAGCTGATCCGCAAGGCGGCGCGTCTCGGCGCCACCGAACTCGTCGCGCCGGATCGCGCCATCGGACGAAGCACCGAAGCGAATATCCGGGCCGGCGTCATGTTCGGAGCAGCCGACGCCGTTGACGGGATGATTGCCAGGATCCGAGCCGAGTGGCCGGGAAAGGTCCCGCCGCAAGTGATCGCGACCGGCGGTCTCGCCACGCTGATCGCGCCGCTCAGCCGATCGATTGGCCGCGTTGACGCCGACCTGACACTCCACGGATTGCGCGTCGCCGCTCGCGCCATGCACCTTCTCGCATGACCGGGATCGAACGCACGCGACAGCGGTCGGCGGTCGCGCCATATCTGCTGCACCTCCGGCCCGCCGAGTGGCCCATCGTCGCCGGGCACTGCGCGGTGGGCTGGCTGCTCGCAGTCGGCTTCCACTGGCCCGATGCTGCAGCGGTTCTCGGGATCGGCAGCTGGGTCGTCCTCCTCAACGGTGCGACCCTGGCGCTCAATTCGGCATACGACGACGACGAAGGTGACATCGCCTTTCTTCGTCGTCCACCGCGTCCGCCGAGATATCTCGCGCACTTCGCCATCGCATTGATGATCGCCGGCCTGGCGCTGACCTGGCGGCTGCCAATTCGTTACCGCGAGCTTTACCTGGTCTGCGGCCTCCTGGCGATCGCGTATTCGGTGCCACCGGTACGCCTCAAGGCGGTGGCGGGCGCCGACTGGGTCATCAACATGGTGGGATTCGGCACGCTCACGCCGTACGCGGCATGGGCGATCACCGGCCGCAGCCTTCATGGTCCGCATGCCGCGGTGCTATTCGCCTTCACGCCACTCTTCGCCGCACTCTATCCGCTCACCCAGTTCTATCAGATGGACGAAGATCGTGCGCGCGGGGACCGGACCCTCGCGATCAGGCTCGGGCTTCGCACCAGTCTCACGGTGGCGATCTTCTGTGTTGGCGTCGCCTTCGGAATGTTTGCGATGGCGGCGTGGGAGAGTGGTTGGGAGAGTCGCGATCTGCTCCGCTGGGCTGCCCTGGTTGTTGCGGCACTCGCGTG
The DNA here is from genome assembly GCA_036501385.1 of Gemmatimonadales bacterium. Taxonomy (GTDB): domain Bacteria; phylum Gemmatimonadota; class Gemmatimonadetes; order Gemmatimonadales; family GWC2-71-9; genus Palsa-1233. Next base: position 5,579 of record DASYAK010000052.1, read on the forward strand.
GGCCGCGGTCCTGATCCCGTGGCGCGCCAACGCGCGTGTCTGGTCGTCACGCGAGCACCAGAGAGCGATGTATCACGCCCTGGTCGCGTGGGCGCTCACCGATGTCGCGATCCTCCTCGGCTGGGCCTTGTAACGTCACGCCGTCCTTGGCGTCCGATCACCGCTTCCACTAGTTTTTCTGGACCATCCGTCCAATCCGGAGATTCGCATGGCGACCGCTGTTCAGGTGGACTCCCGCTTCGATCAGATCCAGCTCGGCGTGATCGTGCGCTCAGGGCTGATTCTGGCGCTGATTCAGGGCGCGTGCGTCGTCGTGGTGTCGTTCATCACCCGGTCACTCAGTGGTACCGTCGAACACGCCCTCACCGGCATCGTCGTCTACATCGGCGCGATGATCACGATCTTCTGGCCCGGCACGCGGGTTCTCCCGCGCACCATCGACGGCATCGCTGCCGCCGCCGGAATCGGCCTCGCCGCAACCTGGTTCTTCGTTCCCATCGACGCGTTCATCCTGCAGCCGCTCGGCATGTACACCAATCGCTGGCACGCCGTCGGTGGCGGATCGATCTGGTGGTACATCCCGGTCTGGTGGATGGCGGGAACATTCATCACCTGGCAGGGATCGTGGATTCTCGCGCATCGGTCGAATCGGACCGGCGAACCGGGCGTTCCCGGCGCGATCGTCCTGGTGACAATCACGACCGCGATTGTCGGAGCCATCGCCGCGGCGGTGCACTTTCCGCTCGCCGAGTGGAATGTCCCCACCTTCGCCGTGGCGATCATGCCGGGCCTTGTGCTGGCGAACGCGATCAGCGCGCTCGGCACCCGGCGCGGTTGAAGGCAGGATGTTCCGCGGCGCCGCGCGACTGGTCGTTCGCGTCGCGGGATGGCTTCTCACTCCGCTGATTCTCATCATTGCGGCCGCGATTGGAGCTGTCGTCGGGCTCGTCGCCACCACCTCGCTGTCACCCAATGCGGCGCTCGGAGTCACTGTCGTCCTCGCCCTTGTCGCGGCGGCGATCGCGCTCCGACTCTGGACCCGGCTTCTCAAGGAGCGGCCGATGCTCCGCCACACGCTCGCGATGACGACCGAAGGCATTCCCGAAACCGAACTGGTCGAACGGCTGGTACACCCCTCCGGATCAGCAGGTCATGACGCCGAGTGATCCGATCGTCGCCCGACGCTCCGAATTGACCGGTGCGATCAGGCGCTGCCTGGGCGCGGTGTCCCTCCTTGTCGCGATGCTGATCAGTGGCGTCATCGGACAGCTGTCCGCGCAGGACGGTGTCTTTCTCACCGCCGGGCGGGTGCTGGCGGGTTCGCCCACCGAGGCGAGCTGGCGCCTCACCCTCGAACGCGACATCATCGGGCCGCTCGGCGTTGACGCCTCGCTCGTCGAGCTTCCCGGAGCGCGTCCAGCGACCGGCGATCTCTACGGCGCCGGAGCCGACCTCACCCTCTTCAGCGCCGCCCATGGCGTCCCGACTCTGCTCGTTGGCGTGGCGGGAGGGGTTGGGGTTGGCGAGCAATCGAAGCTCTGGGCAGCAGGCTCGTTTGGTGTCCGGATGCCGGTCATCGTTGCGGGACCGGTGCGCGTGATGGCGGAGGGGCGCTGGCGCAATCTCACCATCAGCGGGCGGACCGGGATCGAGATCGCCGCGGTCATCGGTTACCGGTCGCGACGGCACGAGGTTACGCCGTCCAGGCCCGAGGCTGCGGGACTCTGGGTCCCTCCACCGATTGCCGACATTCTCAGGGCCCGCGGGATCCCCGACGCGAAGGCCAAGCTGCTGAGCAATGTGGTCGGCACGGCGCTCGAGGAGATGGGACAGCCATACGTCTGGGGCGGAACCGGCAATGGCAGCGGCGGTTTCGACTGCTCAGGGCTGATCCAGTACGCCTACACTCGATACGGTATCCGGATCCCGCGCACCGCAGCCGGCCAAGCCACCGCCGGCGTCGCGATCGAGCGTGATGTCGAGGCACTTCTCCCCGGCGATATCCTGGTCTTCTCCGAGCACGGCGACGTGCCGACCCACGTTGGTCTGTACGTGGGCGAGGGGCGCTTCATCCACAGCGCGTCACGCGGCGTCTCGTTGTCGCAGCTCGCCGATTCCGACACCGAAGGCCGCGGCTGGCTTCGGAAATGGATTGGCGTCCGCCGGGTCGTGGAGTGACCCGGCGCGCGCACTAGCGCGCGGGTCATTTCTCCTGGGCCTTCTCGCCCATCGCTACCAGCCGCGCGACATCCTTCTTCCAGTCGGCATCATCGGTATTGAGTTTCGGCCACTGATCGGCGTGATCGGGTACGTACAGCAGCGCCATGTGCAGCATCGCGCCCTTCTCGATCATCTTCCCGGTTGGGTTGTTGTACTTCCCAACCAGCCGGTAGCGATGGGTGTTCTGCAGCCGGATCCCGTCGCCGGTGATTCCCGGCAGCTGCCGCTCGATCGATTCGATGTATCCTTTCGGCGCCAGCTTGATCTGCAGATTCACCACCTGGCGCGGCTTGGTGCTGTCAGTCACGTCCTGCAGCATCAGCGCGGTCGCGAAGTCGTGGGCATGGCCGCCGGCGCCAATGATCCGACCGCTCAACGGAAGGGAGAAGTCGCGGGTCCAGACGGTGGGGCCAGCGGGAAGGTCGAAGTCGACGTCGCGGCCGACCGGGTTCATCACATCGAGGTAGACCGGCAGGACGCTCACCGGCTTCGGCACCAGGTTGGTTGGCGAGTACTCGACGGTCATCTCGAACGACACGCCCTTGATCTCATTCGGGCTGTGGTTGTGCCACATCACCAGTGCTGCCATCGGCATGCCGGCGGTGACCGGAATCCCGACCGTAGCCGGGACCCTGATGTCCTCCGTCTCCTCGCCCATCGCGATCATCCGCTCGGGGATGGCGTAGAAGAGCTGTCGCCGACCGAAATTCACCACGTTGATGTGATGCACCAGCTTGCGCGACAGCGGCTTGCCGTCGGTGTCGGTGATCCGCAGCCTCACCCCCCGGATCCAGCCACTCACCGGCCAGGTGAAGCGCAGCAGCGAGGAGCTCTGCATCTGCATCATCCCCATCGGCATTCCCGGCATCTCGTTCATCGCCGGGGCGATGTCGTACTGACCACCGACGAGCGTGACCGTGTGCTGCGAGCCGTTGACCCGGACGATGAGGCCGTGTTCGACCGACGCGCGTGCCGGCACCGGACCGGACAAGGCGAGGAGCAGGGGGAGAGCGAGCATCGACAGACCTTGCATTCGAAGGGAAAGGGACCGGCACGAATGTGCGTCGAGAATATATCCCGATCGTTTCCGGCCCCCGCTTGACATGATCGCCGGGTCCACTACGTTTTGCCCCGGTGGCAGTCAGCGGCCTTGACTGCCAATTCGTTGCAGCACAGTTACTTACCGTACACCGTTCACGTTGGAGGTTGTGACATGGCTGGCGCTAGCAAGAGCAAGCACAAGATCACCCCCCTGGAAGACCGCGTGGTCATCCTTCCTACCGAAGAGGCCGAGTCGATGCGCGGTGGCCTCTACATCCCTGACACCGCCAAGGAAAAGCCGACGCAGGGCGAGATCATCGCCGTCGGACCTGGCCGGTTCGAGAAGGGGGCCCGGGTTCCGCTCGACATCAAGGTCGGCGACAAGGTGATCTACGGAAAATACAGCGGCACCCCGTTCACCATCGACGGCGAAGAGGTCATGATCATCAAGGCCTCCGACGTTCTCGCCAAGCTCGGCTGATCCACACCTACTGATTCGGAGATAGAGGCAATGGCTGCAAAGGAATTGATGTTCAACGTCGATGCCCGGGCGAAGCTCAAGAAGGGCGTCGACGCGCTCGCCGAGGCGGTCAAGGTGACCCTCGGCCCGAAGGGACGAAACGTCGTCATCGACAAGAAGTTCGGCTCGCCCACGGTGACCAAGGACGGCGTCACCGTCGCCAAGGAAGTCGAACTCGCCGATGCGATCGAGAACATGGGCGCCCAGATGGTCAAGGAGGTCGCCACCAAGACCAGCGATCTCGCCGGTGACGGCACCACCACCGCGACCGTCCTGGCGCAGGCGATCTTCCGCGAAGGACTCAAGAACGTCACCGCGGGCGCCAACCCGATGGAACTCAAGCGCGGCATCGACAAGGCGGTCGAGGCACTCGTCGCCGAGCTCAAGGCGCTGTCGGTTCCCACCAGCGGCAAGAAGGACATCGCCCAGGTCGGCACCATCTCGGCGAACAATGATCCCGAGATCGGCAAGCTCATCGCCGAAGCGATGGAAAAGGTCGGCAAGGAAGGCGTCATCACGGTTGAAGAGGCGAAGGGCCTCGCCACCGAGCTCGACACCGTCGAGGGGATGCAGTTCGATCGCGGCTATCTCTCGCCGTATTTCGTCACCGATCCCGAAGCGATGGAAGCGGTGCTCGAATCGCCGTACATCCTGATTCACGACAAGAAGATCTCGTCGATGAAGGAACTCCTTCCGGTGCTGGAGAAGGTTGCCCAGTCGGGGAAGCCGCTCCTCATCATCGCCGAGGATGTCGAGGGCGAAGCACTGGCGACGCTGGTCGTCAACAAGCTGCGCGGCACCCTCAAGGTCGTCGCCGTCAAGGCGCCGGGCTTCGGTGATCGCCGCAAGGAAATGCTCCGCGATATCGCCATCCTGACCGAAGGCCAGACGATCAGCGAGGAAGTCGGCTTCAAGCTGGAGAACGCCACCCTCAACGAGCTGGGCCAGGCCAAGCGCGTCGTCATCGACAAGGACAACACCACCATCGTCGACGGCAAGGGGAAGAAGGATTCGATCCAGGGCCGCATCAGCGAAATCCGCGCGGCGATCGACAAGAGCACCTCGGATTACGACAAGGAAAAGCTGCAGGAGCGGCTGGCGAAGCTCGCCGGCGGCGTGGCGGTGATTCATGTCGGTGCCGCGACCGAGACCGAGATGAAGGAGAAGAAGGCTCGCGTCGAGGATGCGCTGCACGCCACCCGTGCCGCGGTCGAAGAGGGTGTCGTTCCCGGTGGCGGTGTGGCACTGATCCGCTGCCAGTCGGCGCTCGACAAGGTCAAGGCGACGGGTGACGAGAAGATCGGTGTCGACATCATCCGTCGCGCCATCGAGGAGCCGATCCGCGCCATTGCCATCAACGCCGGCGTCGAGGGCTCGATCGTCCTCGCGAAGGTCAAGGAATCGAAGGACAAGTCGTTCGGCTACAACGCGTCGACCGATGTCTACGAAGACATGATGAAGGCCGGCGTGATCGATCCGACCAAGGTCACGCGTACCGCGCTGCAGAACGCCGCGTCGATCGCGTCGCTGCTGCTCACCACCGAGTGCGTGGTGGTGGAGCGGAAGGAAGACAAGCCGGCGCCGCCGATGCCGGGCGGTGGTGGCATGGGCGGGATGTACTGACCGGCTCAGCGTCAAGAACTGGTTAGCCCCAAGCATGACAGAGGGCCCCGTCGACGTGACGGGGCCTTTTGGTTTTTCACCGACAATGGACGCGGCAGCCATCGCGCCCGTCCTCAGTAGTTTTCCGGTATTGCCCGGTCCGGTACCGTACCGTACCGTTGTGAACAGCGGTCACGTCGTGCCGCGCTCCGATTTCACAGAACACGTTGAATGCAGGTCTGGTCTCTTTCCCAAGGAGTCCGCCATGCCAGTGTTCGGCCCCCCCTGCAAGGTCCGCGCAAGGGACCTGATTGCTGTTGCCGTTTGCGCGGCGATTATCAGTTGCGCGCCTGATACAGTGCCGGCGGTACCTCATCCGTCAGCGGCGGTGTCGGCATCCATGGCTTCGGCTGAAAACCGGAGCGTCACAGGGCCGATGACTACGCTTTTCGTGAAGTACCGTCCGAACGCGCCAGCTGACAGAGTGGGGCAGGCCATGCTGGCTGGCGTGCGTCGGGCGTACAACTCGTCAAGGCAACAACACCTCGCAATCGACGTCGCGGACTCAGAAATCCCGCGGGTCCGCTCCGCCCTACTTGCGCTGCCCTGGGTGGAGTCAGTTCACGTCACATGGAAGCCTCGCATGGTGCTATTTGGTCGAGTGGGGGCCCGATTTCCCGGACCGGCACGCTCACGGGCTTTCCTTCCGCGCCGCGCGGATGTGAAACCATGGGGAATCAGCTTCACAAACGCTGACCGCGTTCACTCGGTATTCTCCGACGTTGGCACGGGGATCAAGGTAGGCGTCTTCGACACCGGCATCGATAGCGCCAACTCTGATTTACACCTTGCGGGCGGCGTCGACGAAACAGGAGACTCCTTCAACTACTATGACGACCCGTTCGGCCACGGAACGCAAGTAGCCGGCGTTATCGCGGCAATGGCAAACGGAAGCAAGGTTATTGGCATGGCTCCAGGAGTTAGTCTTTATTCGATCCGGGTATTCCCGGTCGGGATTGACCAGACGTGGGAGATGGTCGACTCCGGGCTCGAATGGGCACTCGCCAATGGAATTCAAGTCTTGAACTCGAGTCTCGGTGATTGCGGCATAACTAGGGACTCGCTTCCGACCGAAGTGCACACCGACATCGCCAACTTGGTGAGTGCCGGAGTGGTGGTCGTGGCGGCCGCCGGAAATGGGAGCGCCAACCCTCCATGCACATCGTCAGATTCAATCTCAAATTATGCCGCGGAGCCCGGCGTCATCGCCGTATCAGCGATTAACCAGGACAGTACGTCACCGTCGGGCTATCAATACGGGTCCAAAATCTGGGTCGCAGCACCGACCAACGTTGAGACTGATTCGGCCGGTACAACGAGCAACTTTGACGGAACATCGGCCGCAACACCGCATGTTTCTGGCGCAGCTGCACTCCTCATGTATGAAGGGCTTTCTGCCGCTAGCATCAAGTCGGTGATTTCCTACGAAACACAGGACAAGCCGGATACCACACTGCTTGCCCACAATAATCACGTCGGCTACGGCACTCTTGATGTCGCGGCGGCGATCCAGTTGACGCCGCAGATCTGGGAATTCACAACCGACTCCGCGTGCGACGGGGTTATCTACGCTGGACAGACCTGCCACGTGAAGCCGATGCTTGGAATCGCCGGGATTGCGCCGGTCACTTACACCTGGCAACATGCCGAAACCAATTCCGGCTCCATCAGCGTCTCGGAGTCCGACAGCATTTTCACTTTTTCCGTTGGCGGCGACGGATCGACATCGTTCACTATCACGATTGACGCGTGGCCGCACGACACAGTGACGGCGCGCCATCCACGCATCGGCTTGACCGCGCAAACTTCTTACATCGTATGTCCTGGCGGAGATTTCTCGTTGCGGCCGCCTCCCTGGGCCACGACAAAGACCTCCGCGCGATTTGCTCCAGCAGCCCACCAGCTGACCGCATGGCCTCGAATCCCGGTCGTTAAGCCGGCCCGTCCGGCTGCTACCATTGACATGATTTGTCCGTCGTGACTCGGGACAGTGCGGACTCGACTCGTGCGTCCATGTAGTCAGCTATCCCATCTTGAATGATGAGGCAATTGTGAAGCATTGGCCCCTTCTCCCAGCTGCCCTGTTGACGCTCGCCGGCTGCTCCCTTGTGTCGTCTGATGATCCATCCATCCAAGGAGAGTGGGCCGGTGGAGAGGAGCAGATCAGCGCGTCGAAGACAGAAGTGCAGTTGACCTCGAACGGCTGTTTCACCGCGACGTTTCAAGGTCCGCTTCGTCTATTCCACGGCGACAGCTTCGCCATTGCTGGCGCGATATCGTCCTCATCGTGGCAGCCCGAGGTTGGTCGCAAGTGGCGTGTCTCTGGGGTCGTCAAGCACGACACGTTAGAGGTGATGAATTCGTTCCAGATTCTGGGCACCGATCAGTGGGTTACGCCGTGGAGCGCCATGCTTATCGCCGGACAATTGGCGTCGCCACCGCTGTTCTGCCCGGAATGAACGAGTCAGAGCGGATGAATCCGTCGGAACCTGGCTGCTCGACCAACTGCTGACTTCAGTCCCCACGAATCCCGCTACGGAAGCCGCGGAAAAATTCTGCACCACCCGGCGCCGGAGATGGACCTCCCGGAGAAAAACGGGAACGCTCGATACCGAAAACAGATCGCCCGGAGAAAAAATGGAACGCGCTCTGCCGGAACGGAAGGCGCTCATCGGGGTGACCGTACGTCGGGACAGCCGTGGGCCCGACGCTCATCGCCACGGTTGACGTCGGGATCGCCGACCGGTGTAGCCTCTCGGCCGCGGTCGGGCTGGTGAAAGTCTGGTCCTCAGTCCTCACTCCCGACCGCTCCGGTGTCACCCCCGCTGCCTCGTTCCTGATTCCCGGTTGATCCCCGGTCACGCAGCCGATCTGCTTGCTCAGAGCCGAAGGCAACTCCCTGCGTCCTCACCGCTCCTCTGTCGCGGCGGCAATCGATCGCCTGAGAGCCAACGGCAACGCCCTGACGGTCGTCGGCTCCTCCCGCACGATCGATAGAAGCTCTCAGCAATCGGGAATTTCCTTAGCGCCAACCGTTGGCAGCCCTGTGCCAGCAAATTTCTACTCCCGCATCGTGACGGGATGCTCCGTGATCCCGGTGGGCCGGTCTTGGACGCCGTTGGGGAGGTCTCGGATTCCCTGGTGGAGGTCCCGGACCGGCTGGAAACGGTCGCTGGCGTTTCTCGATGAGCCAGGACTGCGATCAGGAGCTCTGAGCCGCCGAGCATTCTGCGGATCGACATTTACTGGGACAAATCGTGTAACGTTATGTGTGTCAAGGTGATTAGGCCAGCACACCTTGCGTGACATCTGAAGCATTCTTGGCCCCGTGACCGGGGCCGCGCACCAAGCCAGCACTCGACCGCCAGGCGCGGGCGCGTTAGCTGGCTCGGCTCACCCTTACCTTTGTGAACAACTCCCATCACGTCGAATCGACCGGGTGCCTGAGGATCATCAAATGACCGACATCCTCGAAGCGCCTCCCGCCGCACCCTCGGCCTGGTCGACGATTCGCGAGGCCCTCCGCGGCTCGCACCAGGACTTCACCGAAGGCTCCATCGGGCGAGCCGTCGTCCTCCTCGCCATTCCGATGGTGCTCGAAATGGTGATGGAGAGCATCTTCGCCGTCACCGACATGTTCTTCGTGTCACGTCTCGGCGCCAACTCGGTGGCCGCCGTAGGCCTTACCGAGTCGGTCCTGTCGCTGGTCTATGCCATCGCGATGGGGATCTCGATGGGCGTCACCGCTCTTGTCGCCCGCCGGATCGGCGAGAAAGACCACGACGCCGCGTCACACAGCGCGGCACAAGGAATCCTCCTCGGCGGATCGATGGCGCTGATCCTCGGCGCCATCGGAGTGATTCTCGCGCCGAAACTCCTCGGCGTCATGGGGGCCTCGCCGGCGGTGATTGCCGCGGGAAGCGGCTACACCCGCGTCATCCTCGGCGGCGACGCGACGGTCGTCCTCCTCTTCGTTCTCAATGCGGCTTTCCGCGGTGCCGGCGATCCCAGCATCGCGATGCGAGTCCTCTGGATCGCCAACGGGATCAACATCATCCTCGGGCCGTGCTTCATCTTCGGTCTGGGGCCGTTTCCGCATCTCGGCGTCACCGGTGCCGCGGTTGCGACAACGATCGGCCGCGGCACCGGAGCGATTCTCGCCTTCTCCGCGATGGTGCGCCCGGGCGGTCGTCTCCGCGTACGGCTGCGGCAATTCATCCCTGATCGGCATCTCCTCGGGCAACTCGTCACGCTGGGCTCATCCGCGTCATTGCAGTTCCTGGTGGGCACCGCGAGCTGGATCGGTCTCACGCGTCTGCTCGCGACATTCGGCAGTGAAGCTGTCGCCGGCTACACCGTGGCGCTACGCATGGTGATCTTCGCGATTCTTCCAGCGTGGGGACTCGCCAACGCCGCGGCGACGATGGTGGGGCAGGGACTCGGGGCACACAAGCCCGATCGTGCCGAGCGAGCTGTCTGGACCGCGTGCCGCTACAACTTCGCCTTTCTCACCTGTCTCGGCGTGATTTTCCTGATCGGTGCGCCGACGATCGCGTCATTCTTCGGCCATGATCCGGTGATGACCGGCTACGCGGTTCGATGTCTCCGCATCATCGCGGCCGGCTTTCCGCTCTACGCCTTCGGCATGGTGCTGACCCAGGCGTTCAACGGCGCCGGCGATACCTGGACGCCCACCTGGCTCAATTTCCTGATCTTCTGGTGCTGGGAGATTCCGCTGGCATGGGTGCTGGCGAAGCCCCTCGGTTTCGGCAGCAACGGCGCCTTCATCGCGATCGCGGTGGCGTTTTCGACCCTGGCCGGCGCCGCCGCAATCGTCTTTCGTCGCGGGACGTGGAAGGCCGCTGTGGTGTAGTTTCCTGTCCGATCACTACGCCGGGAGTTCGACTTGATTCGAGAAGTGCTGCCGTTGCTGATCTACCACTCGCTGATCGCGTCGCCGATGCAGCAGCCGGCTGTCATCACCGGCACCTGGCGGGTCGACGCCGGGACCGACACCAAGAATGGTCCTCGCGAAGTGATCATCCGCTCCGATTCGTCGGCGTCGTGGGGAAAGGAAACCGTTCGATGGAGACTCAAGAGCGACCGGATTTCCATCGCGCTCGGCGGTGAATGGGAGACCTACAGGATCAGGGTTCATGATGCGGCGCTCACCCTTTCGGGTGGCGACCTGCAGAAAGCAGTCACGCTCAAGCGTGTCGGCCCGCCAACGCCGCGGCCCGCCGGCATCCCGATCCCACCTGACCCGGATGCCGGCGGTTGACTCGCACCGTTACATGAAGGGGTTTTCGTCGGCGGTCGGCCCGTAGACCGACGGCACCGGCACTTCCAGCAGCCTGAGATAGACGAGCAGCTGGCCGCGATGGTGGTACCAGTGGTTGAACATCAGCGCGCGTACCAGCGCGATCCGCGGCGCGGCGATGATGTCCTTGCCGCCGGCACTCATCTTCCAGATGAAATTCGCCCGCTCGGGCGTCAGTCCCGTGATCATCGTGCGCGCGGTTGCCACGCTGTCGTCGAGAGCCGACATCATCTCGGCGCGATTCTTCGCCTCGGCCTGCGAGAATGCCCGCGGCTCCATCGAGTCGGGCGTCAGGACTCCCGCGAGCGCGCCGGGAACGGACGCCGTGTGCAGGCCGAGCTGTCCGAGGGAATACGACCTGGGGTGCGGCTTCCACGAGAGTTTGTCTTCGGGAATACGTTCGAGGACACGGCGTGTCGTCTGGGTTTCGGCGTCGAGCTCCATCAGGAGCGGGTCGGTCATCGGGTTCATCGCTGATCCTTGCATGAGTCGTGGTCCGGCCTGGCGTCAGCCGGCTGTGGTGAAGAACGTTTCGAGCCTGGCGGTGCATCCCATCCAGCCGCGTTCATGCTGGCTGCGGGAGTTTTCGTCGGGAATTCCAGTGTGGGTGACCCGAACCTCCGTGGCATTGCCTTGTGCGGTGAATTCAACGATGACGTCCGTCTCCGGAAACCCCGGCGTGGTTTCCCATTGCCAGGTATACACCAGCCGTTGCGGGGAATCAATCTCGCGATAGGTCCCGCCGACGATTCGCTCGGTGCCGTCGGGTCCAGCCATCACGATCCGGTAGCGGCCACCAACTCGCAAGTCGACCGTTGCCTCGCGAACCCGCATCGGATCGGGCGAGTGCCACTGTTTCAGCGCTTCCGCCGTCGTCCACGCCGAGAAGACGCGCTCCCGCCGCGCGTTGAAGATCCGGGTGATGGTGAGCGCGCCGGCACTGGTGGTGGCAGGCATGACGTGTCCTCTGGTTCGGCGTTGCTGGATTCGAGATAGGCGGCCAGACGATCGAGCTGATCGTCCCACATATTGCGGTATTCGTCGAGCCAGCCGGCGGCGGCGCGCATCGGCTGCGGGGTGAGGCGGCACGTCCACTGACGCCCATCGCGGCGTCGCGACACAAGACCGGCACGCTCGAGCACCCGGAGATGTTTGCTGACGGCGGGCAACGACATCCGGAACGGCCGCGCGAGCTCGCTGATCGACCGTTCGCGCGTCGCCAGCCGGTGGACAAGTTTCCGGCGAGTCGGGTCGGCGAGCGCACTGAACACGGCGTCCAGTCGGTGGTAAACCATATGGTTTAGTATAGCCCGCAGCGGCAGCGTGTCAAGCCGGGTCGAAGCACATTGGGAACAATTGGGAAGCCCGCGCGCCGTGCAGTGCCGTCAGGCGAAGAGCGTGCGCTGCGCCGGTCCCGCGATCGCCATCGACGCCATCGGACCGTCCTGCACGGCGACGAAGATTCCGCCGCGGAAACCGCGGGCGGCGAGCGCGGGCTCGATCGTCGCGCGGAGTGCCGCATCGTTGTTGCACCGCTGGCTCACGTGCGCCAGCACCACGATGGCGAGGTCGTCGTGATGCAACTCGTCGAGCAGTCGCGCGGCGTCGAAGTTGGAGAGATGACCCCCGGGACCGGCGATCCGCTGTTGCACGACGATCGGATATCCACTGGTCCGCAGCAGCGTCTCGTCGTGATTCGCTTCGAGAATGAGACAATGGCGGGCGCGGAGGAACCACCGGACCGCCTGCGTCGGACGGCCCAGGTCGTACGCCGCGCCAACCGACACGCCGTCGGCGGTGACGCCGATCGCGATCGGCTCGGCGGCGTCGTGCGACGTAGGGCAGGCACTCACCGCGAACGGGCCGACGGTAGCGGTCGCGGCGGTCCCGAGCGGGATGAAGTCGCACGATTCGCCGCCGCGGCGAAGTGCCGTCCAGGTCCCCAGTGACGTGAGAACAGGAACTTCGTGGCGAGCGGCGAGCTTCAGCGTACCCATCGCATGGTCACCATGTTCGTGCGTCAGTGCGATGCCGGCGAGCGCCGCCGGTTCGAGCCCGGCGAGCTCCATTCGCCGTTCAATTTCACGGGGCGAGAAGCCGGCATCGATCAGGAGAATCGCGCCGTCGCACTCCAGCGCAAAGGCGTTTCCCTTGGAGCCCGAGCCGAGGACCGTCAGCCGCATCGCTGGTGCAGCGCGCGGAGCGATCGCTCCATCTCGGCATCGACGACGACATCGCGGCGCGGAAGAATCCTGCGCGCCATCGCGATGAACTGGTCGGCGCTGATTCGGTCATCCGATTCGCCGCCCCATGCGAACGGTGCGGTGTATTTCGGCGCTCTCGGGCCCTGAAAGAGATTGGCACCCGCGCCCACGACACTGCCGGTAGGGAGGAGGGTCCCGATTGCGGTCTTGGCGTGATCGCCGATCAGCGCGCCGAGATTGGTCCTGCCGGTTTCGATCCGCTCGCCGGCCACGTCGAGGCGAATCGGGCCATAGGTGTTCTTGAGATTCGAGGTGATCGTTCCGGCGCCGACGTTGACCCATTCTCCCACGACCGAGTGCCCCATGAATCCGTCGTGGCTCTTGTTGGCATAGCCGCTGAACACCGACGTGCTGATCTCGCCGTGGAGCCGGCAATGCGGTCCGGCGCTCACATGACGCAGCTGTCCGCCGACGATAAAAGTTCCTTCGCCGGCCCAGAACGGTCCTTCGATACGCGTGCCGCTTCGGACCTGCACGCCGCGTTCGAGGATGATGGCACCCTTGCGCGCATCGAGTGTGACGCCCGGTTCGACCTCGGCGCCGTGGAGGGCAATCGCCTGCGGGTTGCCGAGCACGGTGATACCAGTTGGAATCGGCGAGGTGGTTTCCGCGAGCGCCGCGACGGTGTCGGCGAAGAGAAAGACTTCGAGGGCGGTGATCAGGTCGAACGCACCGGCGAGTTGTCGGCCCTCGACAACAAGACCGTCGCCCTGTTCGAACGGCCCGGTCCAGCGCTGTCCCGGGTCGAGTCGCCACGCCACGGTGCGCCCGCCATGGAGCAGGCGCCGCGCGCTGCCGACGGCGCGCATCGGCAGCTTGGGCGCGAAGGTCGCATCGGCGACCCAGACCGGCCCCGCGATGGCGTCGGCGGTGATCAGCGGCGGCCCGTGTATCTGATAGTGTCCCGCCGCATGTGGCGCCACGATACCCGTGGCCCGGGCATTGAGAGCGTGGCCCCATCGCTCGCGCAGGCGCCACATGCCGGCGCGAAGTTCGCTCAACGGTGCGGCGTGAGCGAAGGGAGCCCACGCGGCACCCGGTGCATCGGGCTCGATCAGGACGAGTGAAGACATGTCATTCCAGTTCGCGGACGTCGGCGGGGAGGGCGTCAAGGGTTCGCTTGAGATCGGGCGCGCGCGGCCGGTCGAGGACCAGCGTCCGATCGTTGGCGTGCACCACGACGAGATCGTGCACCCCGCTCAACACCATGGGCGAGCCATCATTCCAGACAATGCAGTCGCTGCAATCAACCAGCGTGACGCGGCCGTGAGTGACGTTGCCCCGCCGATCGCGCGGCCGGACGCGGGCCAGTGCTTCCCAGGTCCCGATGTCGTCCCAGGCGAAGTCCCCCGGCACCACGGCGACGGCGACGCTCCGTTCGAAGACGCCGACGTCGATCGATACTTCGCGGACCTCGCCGAAGAATCCAGCGACATCGCCGGCGTCGAGCCGGCCGAGGTAGGGTGCGATCTCGTCGGTATGGGTCATCACTTCCTGACGAAGATCATCCGCTCTCCAGGCGAAGAGCCCGCTGTTCCACAGTGCCCCGTCAGCCATCAGGTCGAGGGCTCTTGCTGCGTCGGGTTTTTCGACGAAACGTCCCACTGCGCGCGCCGCCGAGTCGAGGCGCTCGCCCGGGACGATGTACCCGAAGCCGGTCTCGGGGCGCGATGGTACGATGCCGACTGTGACCAGCCGGCGGTGCCGCGACGCGGTCTCGAGTGCGGTCGCTGCGGCGGCGACGAAGGCCGCCGGATCGCGAACGATCCAGTCGGCATGCATCGATATCACCGTGGCATCGGGGTCACGCCGTGCCGCCTCGATCGTCGCCCAGACCAGCGCCGGCCCGGTCGAGGCCGCCCGCGGTTCGACGAGATAGTTTGCCGCCGGAAGCGCCAGGCGCTCCGCCAGTCTCGCCGCGAGTGACGCTCCCGAAACCACCAGGATGCGTTCGGGCGGGATGAACCCCGCCAATCGATCGACAGCGTCCTCCACGCTCGACCGGGGACCGGCAAGCGGCAGGAGCTGCTTGGGCCGCGACGGCGAAGAAAGCGGCCAGAAGCGTGTCCCCGAACCGCCGGCCAGCAGGATGGCCCAGTGCATCGATCAGCGCCCTCTCACAGCAGTGGGACCAGCGCCGGCATATGGCGACGCAGATCGTAGAGAAGGGTTCCCAGGTCGCCGTCGGCCGAAGCCAATACCAGGAGATTGGCGCCCGAGGGGAGTCGCTGGAGGATGAAAGTCCCGCCGCTGCTTTCGGTTACTGCTTGCTGCAGGTCACCCTGCTTGGCGGCGCAGGAGAGGGCGGCGAGGGTGCGAGCGGCTCCGGTGGCGAGCGCGGCAAGTTCCTCCGCGTCGAGGCCTGCCGGTAGCGACGATTCAACCACCAAACCATCGTCGCTCACCACCACGGCCGCGGCGACGTCGGCCCGTTCTGCGAGGGCCATCAGGACGGATCGAAGAGGCTGCATCGGATCGGCTCCCGGATGGCGTGTGGACGCGAAGCTAGAGCGCCAACCGCGGCGAAGTCAAGCAACGGCACCGGGTTGCCGCGATCTGTCGAGTGGTCTAACCTTCTCACCATGGTTCGTCGCTTCGTCGTTCTCGTCGGTATCTCGTTCCTCGCAGCCTGCAACTACAACGCGCTGGCGCCAGCCGACGTGGAAAATGCGGTCGACACGGTCACGATGGGGTCCCTCTTCGGTGCCGATCTCCGCTTCCCGTCGGCGTTCGACATCACCGTTGGTCAGCCGGTGCGAACCGACCAGACGTCGTCGTTCGATTTTGTCTACGACATCGATTCGCTGGGCCGGCATCTCCTCATTCCGCTGCACGGGCTCGTCGGACTCGGGAGCGCGACGGAGGCCAACCCGGGGTTCATCGTCGAGACCGGGACCTTCGATCAGCTTACCAACGCACCGACCGACACGTATCTCACCACCGATTCGCTGGTCATTGTTCCCGGCGAGGTCCTCGCCGCGCGGTCACGCGTCGCGTGCTATCTGGCCGTGCCGCAGTACGCCAAGTTCCAGGTGATCGACTTCGACGATTCTCTCAAGACGGTTCGCCTTCAGGTCCTCGCCGATATCAATTGCGGCTACAAGAATCTGCAGCCCGGTCTTCCCACAAACTGAGCCGATGATCGACGTTCGCCGGGTCCGCCACGATCCCGACGCTGCGCGGGCCAGCTTGGCGCGCCGCCGCGACGAGCTGGCGCTCGATCAACTCGACCATGTGATCGAGCTCGATCGTCGTCGCCGCGAACTTCTCGTCGGCGTCGAACGGCTGCAGGCGCGACGCAACGCCCAATCGGACGAGGTCGCCGCGCGCAAGAAGGCGCGCACTCCCGCCGACGACCTTCTGGCCGAGTTGAAGCAATCGAGCGAGGAGGTGCGCCTCCTCGAGGCCGATCTCAAGGATCTCGAGGCGCTCCTCGACGAGCATCTCCTCAACGTTCCCAATTTTCTGCTCCCCGATGTGCCCGACGGTGCCGCGGACGCCAATCGCGTCGTGCGCAGCTGGGGCGAACCGCGGCACTTCGACTTCACCCCGCGACCGCACTGGGACCTTGGCGCGGAGCTCGGCCTCTTCGATCTTCCCCGCGGGGCAAAGCTCACCGGGTCCGCGTTTCCACTTTTCACCGGCGCCGGTGCGCGACTGGTGCGCGCGCTCGCCAACTTCATGCTCGATCTGCACACCCGCGAGCATGGTTATGTCGAGGTGCATCCGCCGTATCTCGTCAATCGCGCGTCGCTCACCGGAACCGGGCAGCTGCCGAAGTTCGAGGACGATCTCTACCGGACCACCGGCGATGATCTCTTCCTCATTCCCACGGCCGAAGTGCCCGTCACCAACATTCACCGCGACGAGATTCTCGATGCGGCGATGCTCCCGCTGGCGATGGTGGCGTACACGCCGTGTTTCCGTCGCGAGGCAGGCGCACACGGCAAGGACACGCGCGGGCTGATTCGAGTGCATCAGTTCGACAAGGTCGAGCTGGTCCGGCTGACGACCCCCGAGACGAGCGACGCGCAGCATCAGCTGCTCACCGGTCACGCCGAAACGGTATTGCAGCGCCTCGGGCTGCCGTACCGCGTGCTCGAGCTTGCGTCGGGTGACACCGGATTCGCGAGCGCGCGCACCTTCGACCTCGAGGCCTGGGCTCCGGGAGTCGGCGCGTGGCTCGAGGTGTCGAGCGCCAGCACCTTCACCGACTTCCAGGCACGCCGAGCCAACATCCGCTACCGTCCGTCGTCGGCGGCGAAACCGGAGTTCGTGCACACCCTCAACGCGTCGGGCGTGGCGATGCCGCGCACGATCGTGGCACTCCTCGAGCACGGTCAGCAGGCCGACGGATCGATCGTGCTCCCTCAACCGCTGGTCCCATATGCCGGGATCGATCGCCTCGTCCCGGGGGCGTAGCGATAGGCTGCAGCGCCTCGCTCCGGCGGTGGCACTGCTGCTTGTCGCGCTTCTCGCCGGGCTCAGTGCCGGGTCGAGCTGGCTGGTGGCCCGCCATTTCGCGAGCGAAGCCCTCACCGCCTCACGGCTCTATTCCGCGGCGTTTCGCGGCCTTGCCGATCCCGCGCCCGAAGCGGCCAACACCGCCCTCCTCGACGTCGGAGCGCGGGTGCGCAAGCTGGGACTCCCGCTGATCCGCACCGACGCGCGCGGCCAGGTCACCGATACCGCCAACATTCCGTTTTCGGCTCCGCTCAACGATCCGAAGATGCAACGCTACATCGCCGGTCTCGACGCGATCAATCCGCCGATCATCACGCCGGACATCGGCGTTGTCCATTACGGCGCGATTCCGCAAACCCGGATCCTGATCGCCCTCGGCGTACTGCAGGCGGTGACGATCCTCATCATGGTGACGGTGGCGATCGTGGCCTACCGCAACGCCACGCATGCGCAGCGAGACCGGATGTGGGTGGCAATGGCGCGCGAAGCGGCGCACCAGATGGGGACGCCGCTCACCTCGCTGCAGGGCTGGATCGAACAGCTGCGCGCCGCCGGAATGCCGCCGGCAAAGGTCGCCGAATTCCTCGATGCCGACGCCGAGCGTCTCCACCGCGTAGCCCAGCGATTCGAACGCATTGGCAACCCGGCGCGTCGTGACGCCGTGGCGCTCGGCGCGCTGGCGGAGCGGGTGGGAGGCTATTTCCGGCCCCGCCTTCCCAGGCACGCCAACGCAATCCAGCTCCACGTGCGCGCACCGAGTGCGGGGCCGGTCATCCTGGGTGACCCGGTTCTGCTCGAATGGGCACTCGAGGCGATGGTCAAGAACGCAATCGACGCGCTCCAGGGACGTGGTGGTACGATCACACTTGCGACCGATGTACGCGACGACTCTGCATACGTGCGGGTGACCGACGACGGTCCGGGGATTCCGCGCGAGATCCGTCGCACGCTGTTCCAGCCCGGCATCACCACCAAGCGCGGCGGATGGGGGATCGGCCTCGCGCTCGCGCGGCGAGTCATCGAGGATGCCCACCAGGGAGCGCTCTCCCTCGAACCGACCACGCACGGGACGACTTTCCTGATGCGCTTTCCACTCGCGTCGACCGGATGAGCGACGCCGGCGATCTCCTGCGCGGGCTCAACCCGGCGCAGCGTGAAGCGGCCGAGCATCTTCACGGCCCGGTGCTCGTCGTGGCTGGTGCCGGGTCGGGAAAGACCCGCGTCCTCACGGTGCGGATTGCCAACCTGATCGACACGCATGGCGTTCCGCCCGGGCGGATCTTCGCGGTGACCTTCACCAACAAAGCCGCCCGCGAAATGCAGAAGCGGATCGGTGAGTTGCTGCAGCGCGACCCGGCCGGACTCTGGATCGGCACCTTTCATTCTCTCTCGGCCCGGTTGCTCCGGCGCGAAGGAACCCGCCTCGGTTTCTCGCCGGACTACACCATCTACGACGAGGACGATCGCCTCTCGCTGATTCGCCGGTTGATGGAGGACCGCGGTCATTCGGTCCGGATTTTTCCGCCCAAGCTGATCCAGAACCTGATCTCGTCGGCGAAGAACCGGATGCAATCGGCAGACGAACTCGCGGCCAGCGCCCCGTTCGACGAGGCATCCCGGATCGCCGCCGATGTCTACGGTGCCATGCAGCGGGCGTTGCTCGCCGCCAACGCCATGGACTTCGACGACCTGATGCTCCACCCGCTGGTTCTCTTCCGGCAGAACCCCGAGGTGCTGGCACGCTGGCAGCGACGATTCGATTTTCTTCTGGTCGACGAATTCCAGGATACCAATCGCGCCCAGTACGAACTGATCAAGTACCTCGGGCTCGGGCATCGCAACGTCTTTGGCGTGGGCGACGAGGACCAGAGCATCTACGGATGGCGCGGCGCTGACCTGCGCAACCTTCGCGACCTGCAGCGTGATTTCGGTGAAGCGCGCGTCGTCAAGCTCGAAGAGAACTATCGATCAACCCGGCCGATCCTCGACGCCGCCAATGCGGTGATCGTCAACAACGCCGGCCGGATCGCCAAGACGCTGCGGACGCGCCGCCCCGGCGGCGAATCGATCGTGATCCTTGCGGCGGCCGATGAGCGCGACGAAGCGGAGTGGATCGCCCGCGAGCTCGCGCGTCGAAGTGGCGCCGGGACACTCCCGGCCGAGTGCGCGGTGCTCTACCGCACCAACGCCCAGTCGCGGGCCATCGAAGAGGCGCTCCGCCGGGCCGGAACCCCGTACCAGATCATCGGTGCGATCTCGTTCTATGACCGCCGGGAGGTCAAGGACATTCTGGCGTACCTGCGATTGATCGCGAACCCCAACGACGACGAGGCATTTCTCCGCGCTGTCGGCGTGCCGCGGCGGGGTGTCGGCGACGTGGCGCTCGCAAGCCTCGCGGCGCAGGCGCGCGCATGGGAAGTTCCGTTGCTCGCCGCCGCGGCGCGCGCCGAGTCGATGGCGACATTGCGCCCCAATCTGCGTGTCGCATTCCAGTCGTTTGCGGATCTGGTCAACGGTATCCGCGCTCGGTCGGGCGAGGCGACACCGGTCACCATCATGGAAGACGTGGTGCAGGCGATCGAGTACGAGACCGTCCTTGCCGCCGAAGGAACCGAAGGGATCGAGCGCTGGGAGAATGTCCGGGAACTGATGGCGGCCGCGGCAGAATGGTCCGAGGTGATCACCGACGACGAAGAGCCCTCGACTCCACTGCAGCGCTTTCTCTCCGAGGCGGCACTCCTGTCGGCAGTTGACACCAGCGCCGGGAAGCCCGAAGGCGTGACCCTCATGACATTGCACACGGCGAAGGGGCTGGAGTGGCCGGTCGTGGTGATCTCGGGGATGGAGGAAGGGCTCTTTCCGTCATCGCGGGCGCTCGAAGCTCCCGACGGTCTCGAGGAGGAACGCCGCCTCTGCTACGTTGGAATCACAAGGGCAAAGGACGCGCTGATCCTCACGTGGGCCCGGGCCAGGCGACGCGGTGGCGAATTGCGTCCTGGCCTTCCGTCGCGATTCCTCCGCGAACTCCCGGCCGAACTGATCGAAGAACGGCGCACCTCCTTCGGTGTGAGCGGACTGGGCGGCTGGGGCGGTGGCTGGTCGGGCGGACGCGGGCGCCCGGCCAACGTGACGCAATCAGCGTCGTACTCGCGGGAACGAAGCCGCGCTCCCGTTGCGGCGAGCGCGCCGCCGACCGCTGATGTTGCGTCGGACAATCAGGACGCACCGCGGTACGTCAAGGGCGAGCGTGTCCGCCACCGGCGATTCGGGTCAGGCGCAATTCTCGGCCTCACCGGCACAGGCAAGGATCTCAAGGTTTCCGTCGCATTCGACGATCCCGAGGTCGGAACCAGACAACTGCTCGTTGCCGCAGCCGGCCTCGAGCGCGAGTGGGAGAGCGCATGAAGATTGGAGCAGAATCGGTGCGTCATGTCGCGCGCCTCGCCGAACTGGCCGTGGCAGACGACGACATCGAGGCGCTCGCCGGCCAGTTGGAGAGCATCGTCAACTTCGTGGCGCAGCTCGCGGACGTCGCCGTCCCGGACGGCGCGGGCGCCGTCGTGCTCGGCCCCGATCGCATGCCGTTGCGCGCCGACCGGGTCGATCCGATTCCGATGACTCGCGCGCCGGCTGCGATGGCTCCCGCGTTCGAACAGGGATTCTTCATCGTCCCGCGGCTCGACGGAATGGCGGGCGAATGACTCCGCGCGATCTCGCAGCCAGCACCGCGTCCCGGCTTGCCGCGGCGGCTGGGCTCAATGCCGCGCTGCACTGGTCGCCGGCGCTGCTCGACGCCGAGGCTGATCGGCTCGAGAGCGCGCCGCCGGGACTCGTCACCGGCCAATCGGTGGCGATCAAGGACAATCTGGTCACCATTGATCATCCGACGACGTGCGCCTCGAAGATGCTCGAAGGGTTCCAGTCGCCATTCGAGGCAACCGCGGTCCGACGCGCCCGCGACGCCGGCGGGATGATTGCGGCGAAGGCGAATCTTGACGAGTTCGCCATGGGGTCGTCGACCGAGCACTCGGCGTTTGGCCGGGTCCTGCACCCGCTCGATCCTTCCAGGGTTCCTGGCGGGTCGAGCGGAGGGTCGGCCACCCTCGTGGCCGCGGGTGTGACTACGACGGCGCTCGGATCGGAAACCGGCGGATCGGTGCGTCAACCTGCGTCGTTCTGCGGCGTCGTCGGAATCAAGCCGACCTACGGGCGCGTCTCGCGATTCGGGCTCGTGGCATTCGGCTCGTCGCTCGATTGCGTGTCGACCGTGGGACGCACGACCCGCGATGCCGCGTTGCTCCTCGCCGCCATCTCGGGCCATGATCCGCTCGACGTCACGACGCGGGTTGAGCCGCCCCTCGCGATTCCCGCGCCCCGCGCAGATCTGCGCGGGCTCGTCATCGGCCTGCCGCGGGAATATTTCCCTGCCGATCTTCACCCGGGGGTGCGCGCCGGCTGCGATCGGGCGATCGAGATCCTCCGGGCGCAGGGTGCCACGATCCGCGACGTGTCACTGCCCCATTCGCGCTTTGCCGTTCCGGCGTACTACATCATCAATCCCGCCGAGGCGGCAGCGAACCTCGCGCGCTTCGACGGCGTGCGCTACGGCCTGCGGCGAGTCGGCCCCGAAGGCGACATTCGCGCGCTTTATCGTGCCACGCGGGGTGCCGGGTTCGGCGCGGAGGTGCGCCGGCGGATCCTGGTCGGGACCTTCGTGCTGAGCGCTGGCTATAGCAATCATTACTATACCAGGGCGCAGGCGGTGCGGCGATTGATCATCGACGACTTCGCCCGCGTCTTTGCCGGGGGCGTCGACTTGCTCTTCACACCAACGACGCCGACACCTGCTTTCCGGGCCGGCGAAAAGACCGCCGACCCGGTGGCGATGTACCTCGCCGACATCTTCGTCTGTCCGGCATCGCTCGCCGGCATTCCCGCGCTTTCGCTTCCTGTCGGTCGTGACCAGGGCCTGCCGATCGGCGGCCAGCTGATTGCCGCCGACTGGAATGAATCGACGATGATATCGGCGGCGATGACGCTCGAAACCGCACTCGACGCCGTCGCGGAGGTCCGATGATCACCTGGGAAACTGTCATCGGGCTCGAGGTCCACGTGCAGCTCGGGACGCAGAGCAAGATGTTCTGCGGCTGCGCCACGACATACGGGGCCCCGCCCAACACCAATGTCTGCCCGATCTGCCTCGGCCTCCCCGGCGCGCTGCCCGCTCCCAATGCGGAGGCAATCCGCCTCGGGACCGTCGGTGCACTGGCGCTCGGGTGCGAAGTTCACGAAACGAGCGTCTTCGCTCGCAAGAATTATTTCTACCCTGATCTCCCCAAGGGATACCAGATATCGCAGTTCGACCGACCGCTCGCCACCGGTGGCGCGGTAGCGGTCGACTCTCCGGATCGCGGCCCGATCGTCGTCTCGATCACCCGGCTTCACCTCGAAGAAGACGCCGGCAAGTCGCTGCACGACCGGATTTCCGGCTTCACCGCGGTCGACCTCAATCGGGCGGGAACGCCGTTGGCGGAAATCGTCAGTGGTCCCGATCTCCGATCGCCCGGCGAAGCTCGCGCCTATCTGGCGACGCTGCGGCAGGTGCTGGTGTACGCCGGCGTGAGCGAGTGCTCGATGGAGCAGGGATCGCTTCGCGTCGATGCGAATCTGTCGGTACGCCGCCCCGGGGCACCGCTCGGCACCAAGACCGAAGTGAAGAACATGAACTCCTTTGCGAATGTCGAACGCGCCCTGCAGGCCGAACGCGAACGGCAGATCGGCATTCTCGAATCGGGCGGCACGGTGGAGCAGGTGACGCTGACGTTCAACGCGTCGACCGGCGCCGTCAAGCCGATCCGTGTGAAGGAAGACTCGCACGACTACCGGTATTTCCCCGATCCCGATCTGCCGCCACTGGTGCTCGACCCCGGGTTCATCGCCGCGCAGGAGGAACGTCTCCCCGAATTGCCGGCAGCGCGCCTTGCTCGATATACCACGACGTATGGCGTGACGGCCTACGATGCGGGGGTGCTGACCCAGGAACCAGCGGTCGCGGGGTACTTCGAAGCGGTGGTCGCGGGAGGCATCGATCCCAAGGTCGCGGCGAACTGGGTCATGGGCGAAGTGCTGTCGTCGTGGAACGATACCGGAATCTTCGCCGTGGAGCCGCAGCGGATGGTGCTGCTGATGACAATGGTGAATGACGGCGCGGTGTCGCTGCTCGCCGCGAAACGGATCTACGGCGAGCTCGTCACCAGTGCCGACGCACCGCGCGCGGCAGCGGAGCGACTCGGCCTGATTCAGGTGCGTGACAGTGACGCGCTCGGCGCGTGGATCGACCAAGTGCTCGGCGCGAATCCCCGCGAAGTCGAACGCTATCGCAGCGGCGAAGCGAAGCTGATCGGATTCTTCGTCGGACAGGTGATGAAGCGGAGCGAGGGGAAGGCGGATCCCAAGGCGATCCAGCCGATTATCGCTGAGCGGCTGGCGCGATGACGGTCGCCACGGTGGAGGCGATCCGGGCCGACTTTCCGGCGCTCAGGCGGAGCGAGGGCGGCCACGCGGTCGCCTATTTCGACGGTCCCGGCGGAACGCAGGTGCCGCAACCGGTCGTCGACGCGATGGCCGATTATCTCCTCTGCCACAATGCCAACACGCATTGGGAGTATCCGACCAGCGCGGAGACCGATGCCGCGCTTCTCGATGCGCGCGAGGTCTTTGCGGCGTTTGTGGGAGGCGCGGCCGACGAGATTTCGTTTGGCAACAACATGACGACGATCGCGTTCCACGTGGCGCGCGCGCTGGCCCGCGACTGGAATCCCGGCGACGAGGTGATCGTCACCGAGCTCGACCACCACGGCAATGTGGCGCCGTGGCAGGCGATTGCGCGTGACCGCGGCGTGGTGCTCCGATGGCTTCCGCTTGATATGGCAACCGGCGAGCTTCGGCTCGACCGCCTCCCGCAACTGCTCGGACCGCGGACCCGTCTTCTCGCGATCAATGCGGCCTCGAATATTCTCGGCACGGTGAGCGATGTCGCGCGCGCGGCGAAGCTCGCGCATGACGCCGGCGCGCTGGTCTTCGTCGACGGCGTCCACTATGCGCCGCACCGCCTCACCGACGTCAGCGCGCTCGGCGCCGACTTTTTCGCGGCCTCGGCCTACAAGTTCCACGGCCCGCACATCGGAGTGCTCTGGGCGCGCCGCGATCTCGTGGAACGACTCGATGTGCCACGGCTCGAACCGGCGCCGGATACTTCGCCCGAACGCATGGAGACGGGGACGCAGAATCACGAAGGGATCGTTGGTGCGGCGAGGGCGGTCCGGTGGCTCGCGGGCCTCGCTGGTGATGGCAACCTCCGGAGCCAGCTGGCGACAACGTATGCCGAGATCCATCGGCGCGAGATGGCGCTCTTCGCCACGCTGTGGGATGGTCTCGGGGCAATTGACGGCGTGACGCGATTCGGTCCGCCTGCGACGGGGTCACGCACTGCCACGGTGTCGTTCTCTGTGCGGGGAATCGATTCCGAGCAGGTCGCGCGCACACTTGCCCGGGGTGGCTGCTATGTCTCGCACGGCGACTTCTACGCTTCGACGGTCGCTCACCTGGCCGGATTCGAAAGGGCAGGATTGGTCAGGCTCGGCGCGGCGTGCTATACGACCGGCGAGGAAATCGATCGCGTCTTGACGGGGATCTGCAAGCTTGCGCGGTAATGTCGACCAGGGTCGTGCGAACTCGCCGCAGATGACCGTGGTAACCCTCGGGAGGGATCAATGGCGTCGGTTCAGGTCCGGTACATCGTGCACGACGTTGACGCGGCGATCGCGTTCTACACCGGGCATCTTGGCTTTGCGCTGGAGATGCATCCGGCGCCGGCGTTTGCGATGCTTTCACGCGGCGACCTCCGGCTGGTGCTGAGCGCGCCCAATTCCGCGGGCGGTGGTGGACAGGCGATGCCCGATGGCTCAGTACCGGCGCCGGGCGGGTGGAATCGTTTTGCAATCCAGGTCGACGATCTTGCCGGGATGGTAGCGAGACTCCGACACGATGGAGTGCGTTTGCGCAACGACATCGTGACCGGTGTCGGCGGCAAGCAGATCCTGATCGACGATCCTTCCGGAAATCCGGTCGAGCTCTTCGAACCACTTCTTGCCGAAGCGCGGCTCGGTTCGCCGCGATGATCGATCTGTCCCTCGGCACGGCCGTGGCGCTCCTCTGGATTGCGTGGCTCGTCTACTGGTATGCCACGGCCCGTGACCTCAAGCGCGTGCAGTGGCAGGAATCGCTTCTGTCGGGCCTCGGGCACCGGATTCCGCTGATAGCCGCGGCGATCATTCTCTGGGCGCCGCATCTATTGCCACCGTCGGCCTCTCGCCGCTTCGTCGGGGCGAACGTCATCAGCCAGGGAATTGGTCTCGTGGCTGTCGTTGCCGGTCTCGCCTTTTCGATATGGGCCAAGCGGCAGCTGGGATCCAACTGGAGTGCCGCCGTGACGGTCAAGGAGCATCACACGCTGATCCGGACCGGGCCGTATCGCTTTGTGCGCCACCCGATCTACACGGGGATCCTGCTCGCGTTCGCGGGCACGGCCTTGGTGATCGGCGAATGGCGGGGAATCATCTCGTGCGTTCTGGTGCTCGGGGCGTTCATCTACAAGAGCCGGGCGGAAGAGCGGCGCATGCGCGAGACGTTTGCCGAATACAGCGACTATGAACGGCACACCGCCGCGCTGATCCCATTCATCTATTGAATCGCCGAGTCGACGTCCGCGGGCGGAAGGCCGAAGTGCGCGTCGGCAACGGTGGCGATCCATCCCGCGCCCGGATGCTGGTGGCCGCGAAGCGCGTCCCGCCGCACCGCCTTGCTTCCCATGATGGCGCGCTCGCCGTTCGGATCTGCGTGAAAAATCGGTGACGTGTCGGCGGAGAGCGCCGCCCGCACGTACTCGACGGAGCGATCGAGATGCGCGGCGATCAGCGTCGTCGGCAGCTCCCACCGGCTTTGATCCTGGGCGACCTGCAGACCAACCTGCCATGCGCGTGAGTCGGTCAAACGGACCATGCCGCGGAAGAGACGGCGATTGGTGCGGACCGAAAAGATCGTGGGCGACAGGATTCGTTCGAGGTGAGCGTCGGCCGGGCGGTGATCGAGGCGAATCAGGTCCCGCGCCGCTCGCGGCACGGCATCGCCGAGGTGGAGTTCGGCGCGAGCCTCCCACCAGGTGTGGCCCATCGCGCGCGTCGTGCTGGTGACCACCAGCTGGCGCGGCACGTAGAAGTTGTGGGCGACGACATCGGCGGCAAGATGCGCGAGGTAGCCGAAGCCGAACGCGCGAAGCGCGTCGTTGGGTGCCAGATCGCGTACCTCGAGGCCGACATGCCATGCGTGGCAATGGCGATCGGCGGGAGCGAACTTCTTCGCCATTGTGGTGTCAGCGGCGATGTTTCCGTAGAGAAAATCGTAGGGGAACGCGCGCAGGAGTTCGGCAATCGACCGTGGCAGATTCTGCAGCGACCCGAGCACGCGTTCGCCGAGCACCACGTGCGTGCCGGGGGTCCAGGCGTGGAGGGCGTGCGGACAGCAAAGGAAGCCAACCCCGACGAGGAACAGGGCGACCACCAGTTTCACGCGGCGCCTCGCCTCCGGGGGCGGATCAGGCGACGCAACTGACTGATCATCCCGGCCCCGCTCCGGGCAGTCTCGAGAGCCGTCGCCACGTCGACCACCACAGCGTCGACCTCTTGCTGGGCGACTTCGACGACGGCATCGAGGTCGGCGAGCCGCCGCTTGGCGCGCTTGACGCCTCGCTCGATGTCATAACGGACGCGCCGCGTGGTGTCGATGATCTCCCGCGCTTCCTCTCGCGCCATCTGCGCCACTTCGGCGCCGCTCTCGCCGAAATTCTTCACCGCTTCGAGGGTCGGCGCGAGCTCGAGACGGAGTTGCGCCACCTCGCGAGCCAAGGTCGCCGTGCGGTGCTGCGCCTCGCGAAGCGCGGCGAAGATCATCACCGCGACAAACGACACCGCCGCGGCGATGACCACCACCGACAGCGCGATCACCGGTCCGACCCATCCAGCCATGGTGGCCCCGTTTCTCTTGATCGTGAACCCCGGGAAAACTAACGGAGAAGTCGCGTACCGCTTGCGGTGGTCACCCGCCGCGACGAGCTTTGGCCGATGCCTCCGCGTTTCGTCGTGACGGGCGGCCGGCCGCTTGCCGGCACAATCCGGCCCGCTGGCAACAAGAATGCCGCACTCCCCGTCATCGCGGCCACGCTGCTGGCGACCCAACCGGTCACCCTCGAGAATATCCCGCGCATCCGCGATGTCGAAACACTGCTCGACCTCCTCCTCGATCTCGGCGCGTCGGTCGTCTGGACGGCCGCGAATTCGCTTGCCATCGATACGCGGGAGGTCAAACCCAAGCCGCTCGATCCGGCACTCTGCACCAGGATTCGAGCCTCGATCCTGCTCGCCGGTCCACTTCTGGCCCGGTTCGGCAAGGTGGTGCTGCCACCTCCAGGTGGAGACGTCATCGGGCGTCGGCGCGTCGACACGCACTTTCTTGCGCTGGAGCGACTCGGGGCGGCCGTCACGCATGGCGACAGCTACACCATCGAAGCGAAGCGCCTGATCGGTGCCGACGTCTTTCTCGACGAGCCGAGCGTCACGGGGACCGAGAACGCGTTGATGGCCGGGGTCATGGCGCAGGGCCGGACCACGCTCCGCAACGCCGCATCAGAACCACACGTGCAGGACACGGCCCGCTTCCTCGTCGCGATCGGAGCCGCGATCGACGGGATCGGGAGCAACACGTATGTGATAGACGGCGGGAAGCCGCTCGGCGGCGGCAGGTACACCATCGGGCCCGACCACATCGAGATCGGATCGTTCATCGGCCTCGCCGCCGTTACCGATGGTGATGTGACGATCACCGACGTTCGGCCCGACGACTTGCGGAGTACGCTCCTCGGCTTCGAGCGGCTCGGGATCAAGGCGCGGGTCCGCGGCAGCGAACTGCACGTCGCGTCCGGCCAGGAACGCCAGGTTCGTCCCGACCTTGGCGGCCACGTCCCCAAGCTCGAGGACGGTCCGTGGCCTGCCTTCCCGGCCGACGTGATGTCGATCGCTGTCGTCGCCGCGACCCAGTGCGAGGGGATGGTGCTGATTCACGAGAAGATGTTCGAGTCCCGGCTCTTCTTCGTCGACAAGCTGATTGGCATGGGGGCGAGAATCGTGCTGTGCGATCCGCATCGCGCGGTGATCAGCGGGGCGTCGCGCCTGCATGGTGGCAAGGTCGAATCGCCGGACATTCGCGCCGGAATGGCGATGGTGATCGCCGCGCTGGCGGCCGATGGCCGCAGCGAGATTCACAATATCGGCCAGATCGAACGCGGTTATGAACGCATCGACGAACGGTTGCGCGCCCTTGGAGCTGCCATCGAGCGTGTCGACAACTGACGAAGTGCTGCTGCCCGGCGAGATCCCACGCTGGGAAGTGCCGGGATGGCGGGAACGGTTCGGGATCACGGCCGGCATTACCGGGCGCGGTGCGGCGCAGGCGGGCCCATTCGATCTCGGGCTCTGGACATCGCAGCCGGTGGGGCAGGTGATGGGGCGCTGGCGACAGTTCCGGGACTCCTTTTCACCGGGCGCAACGCTGGTGCTGGCCCACCAGGTTCATGGGTCAATGGTTCGCTGGCATGAGGACTTCGCAGCGCCGGGCGGCTAGGTCCTCCTCGAAGGCTTCGACGGGCACTGCACCGCGACTCCTGGCCTGATCCTTCTCGTCACCGTTGCCGATTGCGTTCCGATTTATCTGGCCGCGCCGGGGCAACGCGCGGTCGCACTGCTGCATGCCGGGTGGAGGGGGACCGCGTCAGGCATCCTCGAGCGTGGACTTCGAGTGCTGCATCAGCGTCTTGGGGTGCTGCCACCGGACGTCGTAATGCATTGCGGCGTCGCGATTTCAGGACCTTGTTATGAAGTTGGACCTGAAGTAATGCAGGCGGTCGGGGTGGCAATGGGTTCAGGTAGCAAACAGCATCTTGATCTGCGGGAAGTTCTGATCGAGCAGGCGCGTCGTCTGGGGGTGGGGGAAGTCACCCGGAGTGGCCATTGCACCGCTAGCGAGCGCGACCGTTTCTTCTCTCATCGAGGATCGGGCGGGACCGACGGCCGCATGGTGGCCTGGATCGGAATCGAGCCGCGATAGGCCGCCTCAGGGGGGCGGAATTACCAGCCCGCGGCACGCTCCCGACCGTTGACGGGTCGGTCTGCGCGGGGCTATCTTCTGGTGTTGGGGCAACTTGCGTAGGTCTGCGAGGTGTCGGGTTTCCCCCGGCACTTTTTCTTTCTCCCCCGCACATTGGCCCCGTTTTCCGACCGGATCCGCGTTGTGGCGGCGGATCCGGCACCGTAACTGGGAAGCAGGAGAAGTCTGATGGCGACATCCGCCGACTTGGTATCCGCATTCCGTGAATTGTCGAATGCCAAGCAACTGGACCGTTCGGAACTGCTCGATCTGCTGCGCGACGGGATTCACGCCGCGTTGATGAAGAAGTATGGCCCCAACGTCCGGTTCGAGCTCAACGTCGATGAACTGCAGGGAACGCTGCAGGTAATCCGGCTCCGCCAGGTGGTCGAGACGGTTGAAGATCCCAGTTCTCAGATCGCCATCGAAGAGGCCCGGTTCGAAGACCCCGATTTCCAGGCCGGTGACATGCTCGAGGAGGAAGTGCCCTTCGAGGTGCTCGGCCGGCTCGCCGTTCAGGCGGCGAAGCAGCGGATCATCCAGCGGGTGCGCGAGGGTGAACGCAACCGGATTCGCGACGAGTTCGCGAACAAGGTTGGCGACCTCCTGTCGGGTGAAATCCAGCAGGTCGAACGCGGCAAGTTTGTGATCATGCTCAACAAGTTCCGCGAGGCCGAGGCGATCGTCCCGTACCGGGAACAGAATCACCGCGAGCATTTCCATCAGGGCGACACGATTCGGGCAGTACTCAAGCGCCTGGAGGAGACCCCCAAGGGGCCTCGCCTGATCTTGTCGCGCGGTGATCCGCTCTTCGTGATCGCGCTCTTCAAGCTCGAAGTTCCCGAGATCCAGCAGGCGATCGTCGAGGTCCGCGGAATCGCGCGTGAAGTCGGGAGCCGGACCAAGGTCGCCGTGATTTCACGCGACGACGCCATCGATCCGGTCGGCGCATGCGTCGGGCTCAAGGGATCGCGGGTGCAGGCGGTGGTCAATGAGCTGGGCGGCGAACGGATTGACATCGTGCCGTGGTCGCCAGACCCGGAGCGCTTTGCCCGGCTGGCGCTGGCGCCGGCCCGCGTAGCGAAGGTCTTCTCCGATCCGGCGAGCAAGACGATTCAAGCAGTCGTCGACGAAGACCAGCTTTCGCTGGCGATCGGACGGAACGGGCAGAACGTCCGGCTTGCGTCGGAACTCACCGGGTGGAAGATCGACCTCTACTCGAGCCGGGAGTGGCTCGAGCGTGGCGGTGAGGGGCCGCTCTTCGCGCTTCCGCCGACCGAGGAAGAGCCGGAGACTGCGGTTCCACTGGCGCAACTCGAGGGGCTTTCTCCCGAACTGGTGGCGGTACTCGATCAGGCGCGCTACACCACGCTCAAGGACGTGATCGACCTCGAACCGGAGGAGATCGCGCGAATCCCGGGAATGAGTCCTTCGACGACCGAGGAGCTGGTGAAATTCCTGAGCGAACTCACCGAAGAGGAGCCCGACGGTGGCGACGCTGGACGCCCCGCGTGAAGCGCTGCTCGGTCTGATCGGCCTGGGTGTGCGCGGCGGGCTGGCGCTCCCTGGGGTGGAAGTCACCCGTGCCTGGATTCGGCAGGGTAAGTGTCAAGCGGTGATCGTGGCGGCCAACGCGTCGCCGCGGGCGCGTCTCAAGGTGTTGCGCCTGGCGGAGCGGACCGGTGTTCCGGTGGTGCCAGGACCTGATGCGGAAACACTCGGGGCACGACTCGGTCGTCCCCCGGTCATGGTGGTTGGTGTGCGGGACCGGTCGCTTGCAGCGGGAATCATCGCTGCCGCGGCCCGGGCGACGGATTGACGGAGGAGTGAGTGGTCAAGAGTAGAGTGCACGACCTTGCTGCGGAATTCGCGATTCCGGTCGAACAGTTGATGGGGATGCTGCGCGAGATGAACATCTTCGTGCGGAGTCACCTCTCTGCGCTCGAGCCGGACCAGGTCTCGGCGGTGCGAGTCCGCTGGGAGCGCGAGAAGCGCAAGGCCGCCGAGGCGCCCGCTCCCAAGAAGGGACGTCGCAAGGTCGCGGAACCGGCTCCAGCGCCCGCTGCGCCAGAGGCAAAGCCGGTGCGTCGCCGCCGTACTGCGGCAGAGGTTGCCGAGCAGGAAGCGAAGGCGGCCGAGGCTGAGCAGGAGGCGGCGAAAGCGGCGTTCGACCTCGAACCGCTTGCGCTCGAAATACCACAGTCCGACCCGGTCAAACCGGCCCTGTCGATCGACGAGCGGGCGCGGCTCCTTTTCAAGGATCTGCCGGCCTCGGCGATTGAAGAAGCGTCAACCGACGCGGCAACGGCAGAGGCCGCCACCGGGTCGCCAGCTGAGCCCGCTCCGGTGCGACCGCCGGCGCCGTCGCGGCCGGTGTTGCCGCCGTCGCGGCCGACTGTCATGCCGTCAGGGGTCCCCGGCGCGCCGTCGCGGCCATTCATTCCGCCGCGAGTGCAGCGTCCGGCTCCCGGGCAGACTCCGCAGCGGGGAGGCCAGGGCGGCAATCGTGGGCCGGGAGGCGGGAGCAGCCAGGGTGGCGGACGTCCGCGCCCAGTGTTCTCGTCGA
Source organism: Gemmatimonadales bacterium (assembly GCA_036501385.1). Taxonomy (GTDB): domain Bacteria; phylum Gemmatimonadota; class Gemmatimonadetes; order Gemmatimonadales; family GWC2-71-9; genus Palsa-1233. The sequence goes on from DASYAK010000052.1 coordinate 37,891, forward strand.
GCACTCCAGCGCCTCAGCGAAGCGGACCGCCGGCAGCTGGTGGTCCGCCCGTGCGGCAATTCGGGCCCGACGCGCAACCAGGCGGAGGTCGCAAGAAGGGGCGCAAAGGGAAGAAGAGTTTCGTCGATCAGGATCAGGTGCAAGCCAACATCCTCAAGACGCTGCAGGGGATGAAGGGCGGGCCGGCGCGCAAGAAGAGCCGGTCCGACGAGCCGACGTACCGCGAAATCATTGCGTCGCGGGCCGCCGAGGAAAAGGAACGCGAGAAGACCCGGATCCGTGTCAACGAATTCATCTCGGTCAGCGAACTTGCCGAGGCAATGAAGGTTCCCGCCAATCAGATCGTCGCGTTCGCGTTCAAGGAACTCGGCCTGATGGTGACGGTGAACCAGCGCCTCGACTTCGATCAGATCGAGTTGATCGCCTCCGAATTCGGTTTCGAGGCGGTGAAGGAAGAGGAGTATCACGCCGAGGTGGAACCGGCGCCGGAAATCGAGGAAGGCGAACTCAAGCCGCGACCGCCGGTGGTGACGATCATGGGCCACGTCGATCACGGCAAGACGTCGCTCCTTGATCACATTCGCAAGGCGAACGTCGTGGCCGGCGAAGCCGGTGGCATCACCCAGCACATCGGGGCGTACCACATCGAGCTCCCAGGTCGGAAGGCGATCACCTTCCTCGACACGCCGGGCCACCAGGCGTTTACCGCGATGCGGGCGCGTGGTGCGCAGGTCACCGACATCGTGGTGCTGGTGGTCGCCGCCGACGACCAGGTGATGCCGCAGACCGTCGAGGCAATTTCGCACGCGCGCAACGCCGGCGTCCCGCTCGTCGTCGCGATCAACAAGATCGATCTTCCGTCGGCCAATCCGATGAAGGTCAAGCAGGATCTCCTGCAGCAGAACGTCGTGCTCGAAGAGTTCGGCGGGAAGGTGCTGAGCGCCGAGATCTCGGCCAAGACCGGCCAGGGCATTCCTGAACTGCTGGAGCAGATTCTCCTCCAGGCGGAAATTCTCGAGCTCAAGGCGAATCCTGACGCGAAGCCGCAAGGATCCGTGATCGAAGCGACGCTCGATGCGGGGAAAGGGCCGCTGGCGACCATTCTGATCCAGAAGGGGACGCTGCACGTCGGCGACAATTTCATCTGCGGCAAGTACTCGGGCCGGGTCCGCGCACTCTTCGACGAACGCGGCAAGCAGATCAAGGCGGTCGGACCGTCGATGCCGATCCAGGTGCTCGGCTTCGATGGCGTTCCCTCGGCGGGCGACATCTTCCTCGTCGTGTCCGACGCCAACGAGGCGCGCGAGATTGCCCAGAAGCGGCAACGCCTCGAGCGCGAAGCACAGAATCGGCGGTCGGCACGCGGCGGGACGCTCGAGGACATCTCGCGCGCGCTCAAGGAAGGCGCCGTCACGCAGCTGCGGATCATCATCAAGGCCGATCAGGGCGGCCCGGCCGAAGCGCTGGCTGACGCACTGGCGCAGCTCGGTACCAGTGAGGTCCGGGTCGACATCGTGCTGCGAGGCGTGGGGCAGATCAGCGAGAGTGATGTCCTCCTCGCCAAGGCGTCGGGAGCGATCATCCTCGGCTTCCATGTCCGACCCGACGCCAACGCACGGGCGACGGCGGAGCGCGAAGGCGTCGACATTCGCACCTATCGCATCATTTACGAAGCGGTCGAGGACGTGAAGAACGCCCTCGAGGGCCTGCTCAAGCCGGAGGAGAAGGAAACGATCCTCGGTGAAGCGGAAGTGATCGAGCTCTTCAAGGTCAGCCGTGTCGGCACCATCGCCGGATCGATCGTGCGCAGCGGTGCCATGCAGCGCACCGCGAAGGTGCGCGTGGTGCGCGACGGGACGCAGGTCTATGCCGGCAATATGTCGTCGCTCAAGCGATTCAAGGACGATGTGCGTGAGGTGAAGGAAGGGCTTGAGTGCGGCATCGGCATCGAGAACTTCAACGACGTCAAGGTCGGAGACCGGATCGAAGCGTACCGGCTCGAAGAGGTCAAGCGCACGCTGGCCGCTTCAGCGGCCCAGGGTTGACGAGCGATGGCGGGACACGGCTCCTCACGACGACCTGAGCAGGTCGCGGAAAGCATACGCACCACCCTCGCCGAGGCACTCCTGCGGGGCGAGGTTCGCGATCCGCGAGTAACGATGGTGACGGTGAGTGGCGTCGAGGTGACCCGCGATCTCGGGCACGCCACGATTCGCGTGGCGCCGCACGGAACGGCCGAGGAAAAGGACGCCGCGATCGTCGGACTGCAGAGCGCGGCGGGATATCTGCGGAGGATGGTGGCGAAGACGTTGACGACGCGCACGGTACCCGAGTTGCACTTCGTTCTGGATCGCGGGTTGGAGCACGCGCGGCGAATCGACGAATTGCTGGCCGGGCTCAAGCGCGACGGGGAGGCCTCCTGACGGAGGCGATGACGGGTGGTCTGCTCATTGACAAGCCGGCAGGTTGGACGTCGCACGATGTCGTGGCCGCCGTTCGACGCACACTCGGAACACGCGCCGTCGGTCACGCCGGGACGCTCGATCCGTTTGCTACCGGACTGCTGGTTGTCCTGGTGGGGAAGGCAACGCGATTAGCGCGATACGTCGAAGCGCTCGCGAAGGTGTATCGCGCGACGGTGTGCTTCGGCACCGCGACGGATACCGAGGATTCCACCGGAACCGTGATCGCGCGGCGAACGCCGGAGACGTGGCCCACGGAAGGTGCGATACAAAGCGCGCTTGCGACTCTGGTTGGATCACGTCCCCAGCGCCCGCCGGCATTCTCGGCCAAGCACGTGGCCGGAACCCGAAGTCATGAGCTGGCTCGCACGGGGAAGGCCGTCGAGCTGGCAGAAGTCCAGGTGCACGTTCACCAGATCACGGTTGACCGATGGAGTCCGCCCGAACTCGACATTTGCGCCACGGTCGGCCGCGGCACGTACCTGCGTTCGCTGGCGCGAGAACTGGGCGAAGTCAGTGGCATCCCCGCGCACTGCGCGGTGCTGCGACGGCTGGCGATCGGGCCATTCTCGGTGAACGACGCAATGCTGCCCGGTGAAGTGGATCGTTCGCGGCTGATGCCGGCGGCGGCCCTCCTTCCCACGCTTCCGTCCGAGCAGGTTGACGATGGCGCCTTGCGGGAGATCGCGTTCGGCCGTGCAATCGCGCAGCAGCGGCCGCACCAGGGGCCGGGCGCATTGGTGGCCGATGACGGCCGGCTGATCGCCGCTGTCGATGGTCGCGAGGGACGTTGGCATCCAGTGGTGGTGTTCGAGGCCGCGACGTGACGGCGCCGGCCAGCGTGGTGACCGTGGGTACGTTCGATGGCGTCCATCGGGGTCATCATGCGGTGCTCGAGGTCATCGCGCATCGGGCTGGCCGGGCGGGATTGCAGAGCGTCCTGGTGACGTTCGAGCCACATCCGCTCGACGTGGTCAACCCGTTGGCGGCGCCACCCAGGCTTACGACGGCGGGAGAACGACTGGAAGTCGTCGCCACCAGCGCGATCGACCGGATGATCGTCCTCCCGTTCGATCGCAAGATGGCGACACAGTCGCCGGAGGACTTCGTCGATCGAGTTCTCCGCGACCGATGCGGGATGCGCGAACTGGTGATTGGTTACGATCACGGGTTCGGGAAGGGGAGGGCCGGCGACGTGGAAACGTTGCGCGTGTTGGGGCAGCGTCAGGGGTTTCCGGTCGACGTGGTGGCGCCGGTTACGATCGACGGCACCGCGGTGTCGAGCACCGCAATCAGGCGGGCGATCGCCGGCGGCGATCTGGATGGCGCAGCACTCCTGCTCGGCCGACGCTACTCGCTGAGTGGTGTGGTTCGGCCCGGTGCGCACCGGGGAACGGGGATCGGTTTTCCCACCGCCAACCTCGCGGTGCCGTCGCGCAAGCTCCTGCCTCCTGACGGGGTTTACGCGGTGATCGCCGACACCCCGCGCGGGCGCTTCGGCGGGATGATGAATCAGGGACACCGTCCGACGTTCGACGACGGGCGCCGTCTCCTCGAGGCGCATCTGTTCGGTCCGGTGGGAGACTTGTATCACCGTGCGGTACGCGTGGAATGGGTCGCGTACCTGCGTGAGATTCGCCGCTTCGAGGGCGTGGCGGCGCTCCAGCAACAGCTGGAGGCTGATCGCCTGCACGCGATGGCCGCACTGGCCGCCGTGGGCGTGGACCTTGACGCGCCGCTTGTGGCGCCTGAGTAACGATGCTTTCTACGATTCGCAATCGCATGATCGTGATCGGCCTGCTGATCCTGGCGTCGATCATCTATCTCATCCCGCGGACCATCACCGTGCGCGAGCGGGATGCGCAGGGGAAGCTGCACGACGTGCGGCAGCGACATATCCCGATCAAGTACGGGCTCGACCTGCAAGGCGGGATGCACCTGGCCCTTGGCCTCGACACCAGCGTCAAGAAGGTCGCCGATCCAGCCGGGGCGATCGACCTCGCGCTGATCACGCTGCGCAAGCGGATCGACGACTTCGGCGTGAGCGAACCGCTGATCCAGAAGGTCGGTTCCGACCAGATCGTCGTGGAGCTTCCGGGGCTCACCGAGCCGGAACGCGCCAAGGCCATCGTGCAGAACCAGGCGTTTCTCGAGTTCCGTCTCACCGACAAGACCGGCGCGCTCGACGCCGCCCTCCCGCAGATGGACCGGGTGCTGACGCGGCTCGGGATCAAGGGAAGCGGACCCGCGCCCACGGCGAGCGGCGTCGCGGCACTGCTCGGCTCCGACACAAGTCACAAGGGGAAACCCGATTCGGCCAAGGGCGACACGACCACCGCCGCGGCGATCCTGAGTTCGCTCATCCGCCCGGGGTCGGAGATCGGCATGCAAGCGCTCCCCGGCGAGTACGCCGTCCTCGAAACGGCGTATAATCGCGTCGATACCCTGCTGAATGTTCCCGATGTCCGCCGCCTCTGGCCGCGCGGCGTCGAATTCAAATGGGCGCAGGACGCGATCTCGGTCGGCACCCAGAGTTATCGCATGCTCTACGCCCTTTCCGACAAGGCGATCGTCGATGGTTCGCATCTGACCGACGCGACCGCGCAGATCGACCCGCTCACCCAGAAGCGGGTGGTCACCTTCACCCTCGACCGATCGGGTGGCAGAATCTTCGGGACGGAAACCGGACGGCACGTTGGCGACTACATGGCGATCGTCCTCAACAACAAGGTGCAGGGGCCGCCACCGGTGATCGAGAGCCAGATCGATCAGCACGGCCAGATCGAGCTCGGCAATCGTTCGCTGGCCGATGCACAGGACCTGGCGCTGACACTCAAGGCTGGCGCCCTGCCGGTGCCGCTCAAGATCCTCGAGGACTTTCAGGTGGGCGCCTCGCTGGGGCAGGACTCGATCCACGATGGCCTGGTCGCCGGCCTCGTCGGGTCGCTGCTCGTGATCGTGATCATGGTCGGCTATTACCGCGGCGCGGGTGTCCTCGCCGTCGCCGCGCTCGGACTCTACGTCCTCTTCACGCTTGCCGGACTCGCTGCGGTGCAGGCGACACTCACCCTCCCCGGTCTCGCGGGCCTGGTCTTGTCCGTCGGCATTGCGGTCGATGCCAACGTGCTGATCTTCGAACGCATTCGAGAGGAACTGATCGCCGGGCGCTCGGTACGCGTCGCGGTCGACGAAGGATTCAAGCACGCGATGAACGCCATCGTCGACTCCAACGTCTCAACCGTGATCACCGCGCTATTCCTCTTCCAGTTCGGGACCGGCCCCGTGAAGGGATTCGCGGTGACACTCATCATGGGCATCGCGGCGTCAATGATCACGGCAGTGTTTGTGACTCGCACATTCTTCCAGCTCTGGCTCCAGCGCCGTCCCACTGCCACCACACTGAGTATCTGACATGGTCCGCATCTTTGCGCACGCCAATTACGATTTCATCGGGTTTCGCCGCCGGGCGATTTTCGCGACCATCTTCCTCTTCGTCGTGGGGATGATCGCGATCGCCGTCCGGGGTGTGAACTATTCCGTCGAATTCACCGGCGGGACGCTGCTCCAGGTGGCCGCGACGAAGGGCACGCTCCAGGTCGACGCGCTGCGCGCCGGTCTCGAAGCCCACCGGATCCACGACGCCGAGATCACGCCCTACGGGCCGAATCAGTTCATGATTCGCGGCACCGTGACCGGCAGTGATCCCAACAACACCGAAACCACGGTCACGGCAATGTCGTCGACGCTCGACCAGGTCCTCGGCGCCGGAAACTGGCGCTCCGACGGCTCGCACTCGGTCGGGCCGAAAGTCGGCGGAGAACTCCGCACCAAGGCGTTCCTGGCGATCTTCTTCTCCTTCTTCGCCGTGCTCGCCTACCTCGCGTACCGCTTCGAGTGGCGATTCGGACTCGCCGCCGTGGTCGCCACCTTTCACGACATCGTGCTGACGATCTGTTTCATCGCGGTGATGCGCCTCGAGGTGAGCCTCGTGGTCGTTGCCGCGGTCCTGTCGATGGTCGGGTATTCGCTCAATGACACGATCGTGATCTTTGACCGGATGCGCGAGAACCTTCGCAAGAACCGGCGCGACCATCTGGTCGAGGTGATGAACCGCTCCATCAACGAGACGCTGCCGCGCTCCGTGCTCACGCATACGACCGCCCTCGCGACGCTGACGGCACTCGCGGTCTTTGGTGGACCGGTGATCCGGCCGTTCGCGCTGGTGATGTTCTTCGGTGTCTTCACCGGGACATTCTCGTCGGTGTTCATCGCGGCACCGGTGCTGTTGATCATCGAGCGCCGCTGGCCCGGAGTCGACGGCCGCGGCGTAAAGGTGGGCGGGAAGACGGCAACGGCACGCGGCCGGACCCAGACCGTCTGATCGGTGCTGGTCGACACCCACTGTCATCTCACCGATCCGGCGTTCGAGCCCGATCGCGATGCCGCGGTTGAACGAATGCGCGCTGCCGGAGTCTCCCGGGCGCTGGTGATCGAGAGCCAGCTGCCCGCGCTGGCAAACACGCTCGCATGGGTGGTTCGCCATCCGGGCCTGGCTCTCGGCACAGGGTGCCACCCGCACGATGCGAAGCTCTGGGACGCCGTTAGCCGCAGCCACCTCGAAGCAGCGTGGGCCAACCCGGTCGTTCGTGCGGTCGGCGAAATCGGCCTCGACTACCACTACGATCACTCTCCGCGAGACGTTCAGCAAGACGCCTTCGCCCAGCAGCTCGCGCTGGCTGACGCGCTCGGCATGCCGGTCGTGATTCACGCTCGCGAGGCCGACGCTGATGTCGTCGCGATTCTTCGCACTCATCCCTCTGCCAAGGTGATTCTCCATTCGTTTTCCAGTGGAACGGTGCTGCGCGACGCTGGACTCGATGCCGGGTGGTACTTCTCCTTCAGCGGCATGATCACGTTCAAGTCGTGGACGCAGCTGGACACCGTCAGGGCGATTCCGATCGACCGCCTGCTGATCGAGACCGATGCGCCGTATCTCGCCCCGGTGCCCCGACGCGGTACCCGCAACGAACCGGCGTTCATCACACATACCGCGGAGCGCCTTGCCGAGATTCGTGGCACGACGCTCGACGAAATCGCGGCCGTCACGACCACGAACGCCCTGCGACTAATTTGGGATGTGCGTTAGCAACCTGACCTCCACCTCGAGCTCCTCCCATGCAGATCATTGCCACCGCCGATGCGCCGAAGGCGATCGGTCCCTATTCGCAGGGCATCGTGATGAACGGATTCCTCTTCACCGCCGGCCAGATCGCACTCGATCCGGCGACGATGGAGGTTGTCGCGGGCGGAATCACCGAGCAGACCGAGCGGGTCTTCCTCAACCTCCAGCAAGTGCTTTCGGCTGCAGGGCTCACGTTCGGTCAGGTGGTCAAGACGACGGTCTTTCTGCAGGAGATGTCGGAATTCACGGCGATGAACGAGGTCTATGCCCGCTTCTTCGGCACCCATCGGCCGGCGCGCTCAACGGTGGCCGTCGGCGGTCTCCCGCGAGGGGTTCTGGTCGAGATCGAATTGATCGCCGCGAAGTAGCGGTTTCGGACGGGAAGCGCCTGACCCTCTATTTTGCGAGGATGCGAACCCTCGCGATTGTGGCCCTTCTCGTGACGCTTCCGGCAGGCCTTCCCGCGCAAGCGGCGGGCCCGGGATCGGTGGCGATCGCCGACTCGACCCAACACCGCCCAGGACCGATGAACTATTTCTGGCGATCGGCTCTTCTACCGGGGTGGGGGCAGGCGTCGCTTGACCGCAAGCTGACCGCCGGACTCTTCATCGGCTTCGAAGGACTGGCGCTGAGCATGGCATTGAAGGCAAGCGTCGAACTCAAGTACCTCGATCGCACCGACACGGCGACGGCGACGTCGCGGCGCGGCGAACGCCAGGACTGGATCGTCCTCCTTGCCTTCAACCATCTCTTCGCCGCGATGGAGGCGTATGTGTCGGCCCATCTGATCGATTTTCCCGGCGATCTCCGGATCCGCGTCCTTCCGGGTGGTCGCACCGGATTCGGCATGACGATGCCGCTCCCGCACTGATGCCGGACGCGCCGATCGGGATCTTCGATTCGGGAATCGGCGGCCTTACCGTTGCCCGGGCGGTACATCTTCTTCTCCCCAACGAATCGACCGTCTACCTCGGCGATACTGCCCGGGTGCCGTACGGCCCCAAATCACCCGACGTGGTCCGGCGTTATTCCCGGGAGATTCTCGCCTGGCTTCTGGCGCAGGACGTCAAGGCGGTCGTGGTGGCGTGCAACACCGCAACGGCCCACGCCCTTCTCGAATTGCGTCAACAGTCCACCGTTCCGGTCATCGGTGTCATCGAGCCCGGTGCACGCGCGGCAGTTGCCGCCACGCGGTCAGGACGGGTGGGGGTCATCGGCACTGCTGGCACCGTTGCGTCCGGTGCCTACCGGCGCGCGCTTCTCGCTGAGCGGCAGGACCTGCAGGTTTTTGAGCAGCCGTGCCCACTCTTCGTGCCGCTGGTCGAGGAAGGCTGGTTCGATCATCCCGCAACCCAGTTGATCGCCGAGGAATACCTGGGATCGCTGCGGTCCTCTGGAATCGATGTCCTCGTTCTCGGTTGTACTCACTACCCGATGCTCAAGCCGCTGATCGGCCGCGTCATGGGCGGCGACGTCACGTTGATCGACAGTGCGGAGGAGACCGCGCGGACGGTGGCGGCGGTGCTCCGCGAAAAAAGTCTCGCCGCGGAACCTGGCGATCGCGCGACACAACGCTGGGTGGCAACCGATGATGCAGCCCGGTTCGCCAGGGTCGGCGCGATCTTCATGGGAGGCGGACCGGCACCGGTCGAGGTTGTCGAGCTCGAAGGCGACGCTGCCTCAGCCGAAGGTCTGCAGACAGATGTCTGACGCGGTGACGACAGCATACCGCCGTTCGTCGAGCCAGGGGCCGGGATTGACGTACAACCGTCCCGGCGCGACTTCGAGCGTCGCGCATCGGTGGGTATGTCCCATCAACAACAGATCGATTTCGGGGTCCCGCGACAATCGGCGTTTTGCCCAGCCGAGCTGGCGGGTTGCGGCCTCCTCGACGATCTCGGGGTGCGCCGCGGCAAACGCCGGATTGTGGCCGAGTCGCTTGGCGATCCGGAATCCCATGACGGTGGGCATGGCGTTGAACGCTGCGATCACCAGGCGGGTATCGAGGGCACGGTTGAGCATCGCCGCGACCGGGCGTTCTTCGTGCAGTCCGTCGCCATGGACCGCAACGACCGTCCGGCCTGCAACAGCAAATCGAAGCGACCGCGGGTTGAAGGTCACGCCGGTTTCCCAGCCCCAGAACGTGTCACCCCAGCGGTCGTGATTGCCGCCCACCATCAGGATCGGCAGGCGGCGCGCCAGTTCGACGATCCGAGCCGTGACCCGGATACAGTGCCGGGGAATCAGACGGCGATAGGTGAACCAGAAGTCGTAGATATCGCCGAGCAGCAGGAGGGAATCGCCGAGTGAGGGGACAGCGTCGAGGAAGGCAAGAAACGCCTCCTCGTCGGCCACCGGTGTCGCTCCGAGATGGGCGTCTGCAACCACCACGAGTTGGTCAACGATCACGGCGGAAAGGTGGACGATGAGGGAGTCGCAGGCAACCGAGACCGGATCGATCACCACGATCCGCCGCCGGGTTGACTATTCGGAAACCGATCAGCAGGGCGTGGTCTACCATGCCCGCTATCTGGTCTGGCTCGACGTCGCCCGCACCGAGCATCTTCGCGTGAGCGGGATGTCGTATCGGGCAATCGAAGAAGCCGGCTTCCGCCTGATGGTGTCCGAGCTCACTATCCGCTATCGGCAGCCTGCCCGTTACGATGACCCGGTCCGGGTCCGGGCGTGGGTGCGCAACGCAGAGTCGAGGCGGGTAACTTTTGGCTATGCGGTCGAACATGACGAAACCGGCATCCTGATGGCGACCGCGTCGACTGCGCTCTTCGTCCTCGATCCGGGGCTCCGGATTGCCCGGTTCCCGGTTGATGTATTCGCCCGACTTTCTCCTATCCCCGATCCGGTGCGCCTCTGATGCGCTTGCCACGTTCGAGCATGCTGGCCCTGCTGGCTATCGCTGGCCCAATCGGTCGTGCCGCCGCGCAGGATCCGGCTCAGGTCGAAGCAATGGCTCCGCTCCTGCAGGCCGAGGATCGCCGGGACTTCGATCCGGTGGTGCTGAGTCGCGGATTGACCGATCCTGATCCGGCGGTGCGGACGATAGCGGTCTTGAGCACCGGGCGAATTGGCGATCATCGCGGCACTGCGCTCCTCGTTCCCCTTCTCGTCGATCAGGATCCCGACGTCGTCGCCAACACCTTCTTCGCGCTTGGATTGATTCGCGACTCGGCTGCCACCGACCCGATCCTCGCCCGGCTCAGAGCTTCCGACTCGCTGTCGGCGCCGGCGGTGGGCGAGGCTGCGACGGCACTGACCCGGATCGGCGGAAGTGGGGCCGCGCGGTTTGTCGGGCAGGTGCTGTCCGGGGCAACCGACATTACGGCAGCGCGGCAAGCGCAGTTCATTCCGAACGCCTTGATCGACAGCTGGCATCTCGGCGCACTGACGCCGAGCCAGGCAATTCTCCACTACGCCAGCGATACCTCGACCGATCTGCGCTGGCGAGCGATCTACACGCTGGGCCGGATGCACGTCGCCGCGGGCGGGCGCGCCGTTCTCTCCGCCGCTCGCGATCAGAGTCCGGTGATTCGCGAAACGGCGGTGAAGTGGCTGACGAGGCAGATGGCCGACAGCGCCGGTCTGCCGTCCACGGCCCTCGTCGCCGCGCTCGTGCACGAACTCGACGACGATCAACCGGGGATTCGAGTCAACGCGGTGATGTCGCTCGCGACGTTCGCGGATTCGGCCACCAGTTCGAAGATCGTTCCGCTTCTTGTCGATCAGGATCTCAATGTGCGGGTCGCAGCCGCGTCGGCTCTCGGCAGTGTTCGGGGGAGTGTCGCGGCGCACGCACTTGATCAATTGATGGAGCACCACGACGTCTGGGCGGTGCGACGCGCAGGAATTGCCGCGCTTGCTCATGCGGATACGATGCTTTTTGCCCGACGGGTCGGGGCGTGGCTCTCCGGTCCCGATTGGCGTGATCGCGTCGCCGGGATTCAGGCGTGGGCCACCGTGCCGGGCGGTAACTCCGGCGTCTTTCGCGCGGCCCTCGCCGATCCCGACACGCGGGTCCAGGCCGCTGCTCTGGGCGCCTGGCGGAGCATCCGGGGCGACACGACCGTGGCGACGCTGGCGCGGCCTCTGCTCATGGCAACCGATGCGGGCGTGCGAACCGCCGCCATCGACGCGTTGCGTCCATTCGTCAGAAACACCGACCTCGATCTGCTTCTTGCATCGTGGCACAAGAGCCAGGGAGACGGCGACACCGATGCGCGGCTCGCCATTGTTGGGACGCTCCACGCCCTCGCACGTCGCGATTCTACCCTGCTCACGCGGATGGACGATCCGGCTGGCCGGGATTTTTTGCAGCGCCCGGCTGATCCCGTTGTGCGGTCTGACGCCGCGCGCAGCTGGCCCGAACTCGCCCAGCGATGGGGTGACAAGTGGCCGGTCGACACCCGCCGTTCGCTCGATGATTACCGGGCCATCGTCCGCACCTATCTCCTCGCTGCGGATGATCCGCACGTGACGATTGATGTCGAAGGGCGCGGCACAATCGACGTCGAACTCCTGGCGCGCGAAGCGCCACTCACAGTGGCCAACTTCCTGCAACTGGTCGACCGTCACTATTTCGACGGCAATCGCTGGCATCGGGTCGTTCCCGATTTCGTGGTGCAGGACGGCGACCGCACCGGAACCGGCAACGGGGGGCCAGGTTGGTCGATTCGCGATGAAATCGACCGCGAGCGATATGCGGGGGCGATGCTCGGCATGGCACTCTCGGGCCCCGACACTGGCGGCAGCCAGTGGTTCATCAACCTGAGCGCCCAGCCGCACCTCGACGGGATCTACACCATTTTCGGCAAGGTGAGCGGGACCCTGATTGCGCTGACTCACATTGTCCAGGGTGATGTTATCCGGTCGATTCACCGATGAGTCGAACGCGCTGGAGTCCATGGCGATCAACGCTGGCGGCAGGCTCAGTCGTGGCGTCAGCCTGCACCAGCGCGTTCCCCTCGGCGCCAATGCCGTCAGGGCTTCGGCCGATGTCGGCCAGCCAGGCCGATGCCTGGGTCGCTACGACTCGGCCCGCCTCGCGAACCCAGCTTCAGTTCCACTGGAAATTTTATGACGAAGCGGGCGACGGTAGCCGGACTGCCGGTCGCGGCGCCTTGCGGATGGCCTCGCCCGACTCGCTCCGCCTCGATTACCGCGGGCCGCTGGGGTTCGGCGTCGGCGCAGCGGCCGTCATTGGCGACAGTGCCCGCTGGGCTCAACCCGAGGACCAGGTCCAGAAGCTGGTGCCGAACTACCCCTTGCTGTGGGCCATGCTCGGCATGGCGCGGCCGCCGCGAACCGGGTGGGATGTTGCGGGGCGTATCGACCCTCGCTCGACCGCGTGGCGCTACACGCGAGGCACCGATACCGTTGATTACATCCTGGCGACGACCGGGAATACCCGCGTCCTGGAGGCGTACGTCCGCGAAGGGGGCAAGGCAATCGGACGAGTCGTCACGGTCTTCGATGCCGGCGGCGTTCCACTCCGGTCACGACTCGACGTCCTGACCAGCCCGGCGCGCCTCGAGATCACGTTCACCAAGGTCACGCACCCTGCAACCTTCGACAGCGACACGTGGCATGCGCCGCACGATTAGCAGCCTCCTCGTCCTTGCCATGGCAGGATGCACCTTCGGTTTCGCCGGCGGCGGATTGCCACCGGCCATCCGGACGGTGGCGGTGATGCCCTTTGACAACGTCACCGCCGACCCGACCCTGGCCCAGGCAGTCAACCTCGCCGTCAAGCAGGCGATCGAGTCGCGTCTCGGACTGCACGCGGCACCGAAGGACCAGGCCGACGCGCTGGTGACCGGAAAGGTCACTCGTTACGAGCCGGACGAGCCCTTGCAGTACGTCGGGACTCAGAGCACCGCGGGCGCGCCCAACACGGTCAACGTGACCCGCCGGCAGGTGGAGTTGTCGGTCGACATCACGGTCACTGATCAGCACACTGGCAAGACACTCTGGGATGGCCGAAATCAGACGGTTCAGGGGGACTATGACCCCGGCCGCGAACAGGACGGCCGGAAGAAGGCACTCGATTTGCTGGTCACCAAGGTGATCCAGGGCGTTCAACAGAACTGGTGAGCCCATGAGCAATCGAGTTGGTCGAGGGAAATTTGGCTGCCTGTGGACGATCGTCGTCCTCGGATTGATCGGCTTTGTCGGAGGCCGGGTGATTCCACCATGGCTCCGGTACGAGCAGTTCGATGCCGAAATGCGCTCCAACGCGCGCTTTGCCGTGACCCTCCCAGATTCCGTCATCCGGGTCCGCCTCGCCTCGCAGGTCGACTCCCTCGGCCTCCCCCCCGGGGCGAAGATGATTTCGATCCAGCGTCATGGATCGCATCCGGCGGTAATCACGATTCGCTCCGAGTACGACGAACTGGTCACCTTGCCGATTTTCGGCGCAAAGAAGCTGCATTTCAAGGCGCACGCCGAGGAACCACTCTGAATTCCGGTGGAGGAAGCTCGGCAAAGATCCTGTCCCAGAACGCAGCGATTCGCTGGCGGACGCAGGCGCCGGCCCCGGTTGTCTTCACCAACGGGGTGTTCGATCTCCTCCATGTCGGGCACATCGCGCTGCTCGAGCGCGCCCGCGCGCTCGGTGGAGCGCTTGTCGTCGGAATCAACAGCGATCCGTCAGCTCGCGCGCTGGGCAAGGGCAGCGGCCGCCCGATCGTACCCGCAGAGGACCGCGCCCGGATGGTTGCGGCGATGGAAGCCGTCGACTGTGTGGTGCTCTTCGATGATTCCACTCCACTCGCCCTGATTGCAGCGCTCGAGCCCGACGTGCTCGTCAAGGGCGCGGACTATCTTCCCGACGCGATTGTTGGCGCGGATTTCGTGCGGGCGCGCGGCGGTCGTGTCGAGGTCATCCCGCTCGTTGCCGATCGATCGACTACAACTCTCCTGGAGCGCCTTCGTGCCACGCCCTGATGGTCGCAGCAACGTCGAGCTCCGCCCCGCGGTCCTCGAGCGGCGTGCCAATCCGTTCGCCGAGGGGTCATGTCTGGTGCGGATGGGCGGGACGCTGGTGCACTGCACGGCAAGCGTCGAAGACGGCGTGCCGCGATTCAAGAAGGGGTCGGGCGAAGGATGGGTCACTGCCGAATATGCCATGCTGCCACGCGCAACATCGGAGCGCAACGATCGTGAGCGGCATGGACCCGGAGGCCGCACTTCGGAGATCCAGCGCCTGATCGGGCGATCGCTTCGCGCGGCACTGGCGACATTCGCGTTCGGTGAGTACACCATCAAGGTTGACTGCGACGTCCTGGTCGCCGACGGCGGGACCCGGTGTGCGAGTATCACCGGCGCCTGTGTCGCCCTCCACGATGCCTGCGCCTGGCTCGCCGAGCGGACCGGGCGTGCGTCGCCATTTGGGCGGTTGGTCGCCGCGGTGTCGGTGGGAAAAGTAGCCGGCGAGCATCGGCTTGATCTCGCCTATCTGGAAGACCGCGACGCAGAGGTCGACGCCAACGTCGTGATGCTCGAACCCGACGCGTTCGTCGAGGTGCAGGGAACTGGCGAGCATGGGACCTTCGACCGCAACGAACTCGACGCCCTGCTCAACCTCGCCGACCAGGGGCTCGGCCAACTCTTCCGGCTGCAACGGGCAGCGATCGGCCGGTGAACCGCCTGCTGGTCGCGACGCGAAGCACTGGCAAGCAGAGAGAATTCCGGACTCTTCTCGCCCCGATTTGCCAGCAGATCCTCTTCCCGGACGACGTCGGCCTTGACGAAGAGCCCGAGGAGCGGCAACTCGAAGTCCATCCGACGTTCGAGCTCAATGCGGCAGCCAAAGCACACTGGTTTGCGAGGCGCGCTGGCGTTCCCGTCCTGACCGATGATTCCGGACTCGAAGTCGACGCGCTCGCCGGCGCCCCCGGTGTCCTCTCGCGACGATTCGGCGGTGTCGATGGCCCCGACGAAGAGGTCGCGCTGCATAACGTTGCGGTCCTGCTCGACCGGCTCAAGGAGGTTCCCGATCGGCAGCGGACAGCGAGATATCGCACCGTCCTCGTGCTGGTACGTCCGGCGCGAGCCGACGTGATGACAGCCGGAGTGTGCGAGGGGAGGATCACCCAGGCACCGCGCGGCGCTGGCGGCTTCGGCTACGATCCGATCTTCTCTTCGACCGATCTGCGGGTCACCTTCGCCGAGGCGTCGGTGGAAGCCAAGGCACGGGTGTCGCACCGGGCGCGGGCAGTGGCCGCTCTCGCGGCAATCCTTCGCAACGGCGGCTGACGGATCACGCGTCAGCGCGCAACGGCGTTTCAGGGCTGAGACTCGAATTCGTCCCCCTTGTGCTCCTACAGGGCGCCGGGTATTCATCTCTCCTGTAGAAGCATACATGGAGAGACGGCATTGCCAGACGATCGCCTCGACTTGCCGCAGGGAACCCTCGATCTGCTGATCCTCCGGACGCTGTCGCTCGTCCCGATGCATGGGTGGGCGATCTCGGAGCGGATCCAGCAGGTGTCGCGCGCCGCCCTGCAGGTTCCGCAGGGTTCGCTCTATCCAGCGCTCCATCGCCTGGAACGACGCGGGTGGATCAAGGCGAAATGGGGCGCGTCGGACAACAATCGCAAGGCGAAGTTCTATCACCTGACCAGGACCGGCCGGCGGCAGCTCGCAGCCGAGGCACATGATTGGGCGCGGCTCGCGGACGCGGTCGCCCTCGTGCTGCGGATGGGCTGACGGGCGTGCTCTCGGAATTCTGGCACGATCTGCGGTATCGTGCGCGAGCGCTGCTGCGACCGGCCGATGTCCAGCACGAGATCGATGAGGAACTACGCTATCATCTCGATCGTGAAGCGGCCAAGCATGTGGAAGACGGCGCCGCCCCGGCCGACGCGGCCCGTCGAGCCCGCCTCGCGCTGGGCGGGGTCGAACGGGTCCGTGAAGCAACGCGCGACGCCCACGGCGCCGTCCTGATCACGACCGCCATGCAGGATCTCCGCTATGCCGGCCGGATGCTGCGCAAGAGTCCGACCTTCACTGTCGTGGCGATGACGGCGATCGCAGTGGGCAGCGGCGCGGTAACCACCATCGTGAGTGCAGCGAATGCCCTGCTGCTCCGGCCGATTCCCGGCGTCTCGGCCCCGGAGCAACTGGTGGACCTGACCCGGACCGCGGGGCCGGGGACTCGTTCACCGCAGACCGCGTCGTACCTGCTCTACATTGCGCTGCGCGATCAATCACGCACGCTGACTGGCATTGCGGCGTGGTCGCCGGAGCCGCTCACGGTAAACGCCGGTGGGCAGGGAACGTCGGCGTTCGCGAATCTCGTGTCCGACAACTATTTCGCGGTGCTGGGAGTGCGACCACTCCTCGGTCGTTTCTTCTCGGCCGGTGACGATCGCGAACCGGGATCCCACGCCGAAATCGTCCTGAGCGAAGGATTCTGGCGACGGCGGCTTGGCGGTGACGCCACCCTGCTCGGGAGGCCGCTGTCAGTCAATGGCGTCCCGTATGTCGTGATCGGCGTGGCGCCGGCAGCATTCGACGGCGTCATCCCGATGGTGCGCACCGACGCGTGGGTTCCGATCGGAATGGCCAACCAGTTGAGGCCCGGCACCGATCGCCTGTCCAATCCGCGCGGCTCGTGGCTGATGCTCTTTGGGCGACTTGCCAGCGGATCGAGCGTGGCAAGCGCAACCGCCGAGGAGGCGGTGATTCTCTCACGCCTCAAGGCGACCTCGACCGCGATCGACCCGGATGCACGAATGTCGGTGACACCGGCCACCGGACTACCAGGTGAGGAGCGCGGACGATTGCTCGGTTTCGTGGCGCTCCTTCTCGTGATCGCGACGCTGGTTCTCCTGATCGCCAGCGTGAACGTCGCCGGGATGCTCCTCGCCCGCGCAATGGCCCGCCGTCACGAAATGGCGATCCGGGTCGCGCTTGGCGCGGGGCGGCGGCGAATCATTCGGCAGCTCTTGACCGAAAGTGTCGTCCTCTTTCTCGGTGGGGCAAGCGGCGGTTTTCTGATCGCTCTCTGGACAACACGACTGGCCAGCCGATTCCAATTCCGGCTGGAAGTCCCGATCAGTGTCGATCTCTCGCCCGATTACCGGGTCCTGGCGATCGCGCTTGGCATGGCGTTGGTGACAGGAATCGTCTTTGGATTGGCTCCGGCGCTCGAGGCGACGCGCATCGATCCGAGCCTCGGCCTTCGCAGCGATACCGCCGGCTCCGGGGTACGGCGATCGCCGCTCAGGCAGGTGCTGGTCACGGGACAGTTGGCCGTCTCGCTCGTCCTGCTCATGGCAGCTGGCCTCTTCCTGCGCGCTCTTGACCGCGGCCTGCGGATACCGACGGGGTTCGATGCCACCGGTGTGGCGACGGCGCCGTTCGATGTGAGCACCGCGGGATATTCCGAAAACCGGGCGCGACTCTTCTACGACGCGCTGAGGCAACGACTGCTTGCCACGTCCGGCGTCACTGGGGTGTCATACGTCCAGCCGATCCCGCTCACCAACTCGACCTATTCGCAGGATTTCACGATCGAGGGATATCGACCGCCGGCGGGCGAGTTCCCCGACGGCAGAGTCGATGTCGATCTCGCAACGGTGGCAACCGGCTATTTCAGCGCCGTGCGCATTCCGATCGTTCGCGGACGTGATTTCGCCGCAACGGACGACGCCGATGCACCGGACGTTGCCGTGATCAATCAGGCCTTCGCTCGCGCGTACTGGCCCGGCGCCGATCCGGTCGGACGGACACTCGAAGGTGCCAACGGGGTCATCACCGTCGTCGGTGTTGCGCGCAATGCCAAGTACAGCTCGCTGAACCAGCCGCTGGCCCCGTTCCTCTATTTGCCCCTGGCGCAGAACTGGACCAGCAGCGTCCACCTGCTGGTGCGAACTTCGGGAAGCGCTGCCGCCTTGCCGGCCGTGATTCGCGACGCAGTCAGAGCGATCGATCCGATCCTTCCCGAGCCTCCGGGGGGCACGCTGCAGGCCGCAACCAGCCTTGCACTCCTGCCTCAGCGGATCGCCGCATTGGTGACCGGTGCGATGGGCGCACTCGGTCTGCTCCTTGCCCTCGTGGGGCTCTACGGCGCGTTGGCATACCGGGTGAGTCAGCGCACGCGGGAGATCGGTGTCCGGATGGCTCTTGGTGCCAATCGCCGCACTGTCGTCAGGATGGTAGTCCGCGATGGAATGCGCCTTGTGGCCATGGGAACTGCGATCGGGATGGTGATTGCCGTGGCGGCGACGCGGCTGATGGGCGGCTTCCTCTTTGGCGTCAGTCCACTGGACCCGCTCGTGTTTGCGCTGATTCCAGTGACGCTGGTTGCTGCCGCCTTCGTCGCTGTCTCGCTTCCCGCCAGCACGGCGGCGGCCACCGATCCACTCGTGGCGCTCCGGAGTTCCTAGCACTGGGTCGGGAGGGAGGCGGCCGAGCGAAGCCTCTCGCGGTATAATTCTCCAAAGCCTCACTGAAGCCGCTCGATGGCGCAGCAATCTTCCGGGAGAATCACCGTGCATTTTCGCGTCGGTCCTGCCTTTCTGCTGGTGCTCGTTGGCGCGCTAAGCGCGTCATCCCTCGGGGCACAGGTCAACAGTGCGCCCACATTCACGGTTGGAACTGCCACGGCGCAGCGTGGCCAGACCGCGACAGGAACGATCACCGTTCCGCCCGGAGTGGACTCGGGATACGTCATGCAGGTCGCGGTGATCCACGGCGCGCACCCCGGTCCGGTCCTCGCGCTGGTCTCAGGGCAACATGGAACCGAATACAGCACTATCATCGGGATGCAGCGGCTGATTCCCAGGATTGACCCGGCGAAGCTCTCCGGTACCGTGATCATCATCCCGGTGGTCAACGTGTCGTCGTTCACCTCGATGACGCCGGCAAGAAATCCGGTTGACAAGAAGTCGATGCTCGGCGTATGGCCCGGTGACAGCGCGGGAACGCAAAGCTCGCGCGCGGCGGCGATTCTGATGCGCGAAGTGGTCGATCAGGCCAACGTGATCCTCGATTTCCACGGCGGTGATCTTGATGAAGACATCGGCATTCCCTTTTCGGCCGCGGTACGCGGTGGTCACGCCGGCCCGGATTCTGAGAGCGTGCGCCTGGCCGTGGCATTCGGACTCAAACACATCCAGATCATCGATCGGGACGTCAACTCGCCGCGTGTCGGAAGCCGGATCGACGGACAGGCGTTGCTGCACAACGACCCGATTCTCCTCGTGGGGGTGGGCCGGAGCGGGGTGGTTACTGACGAAGATCTCAACAACGTCGTCAACGGCTGTCTCAACGTGATGGGTGCACTGAAGATGATCGACCGGCGGCCGACACCACGCTATACCCCGGTCTGGCTCGATGCCGCCGCGCCACGCATCGGGGCGCAGGGAGCCGGTGCCTTCTTTGCCGTCGTTCCCCATGGTGCAATGGTGAAGAAGGATCAGCGGCTGGGTTACACCACCGATCTGCTCGGCAGCAAGACGGGAGATGTGCTCTCGCCGATCGACGGACTTGTAGTGTACGTGCACGGCCTGCCGTCAATGCGGCGTGGCGTGACGCTGGCGGAGGTCCTTCCGGTATTGCCGGGCGTGCCGGCATGGAAGGCCCCCGCGACGCGACAGTGAGCGTGGCATGTTCCACCGATCGACGCCGGCCGCACCGCGACGGTGTAGTTTTTAGCGAAGCTGTCAGTACGGGGTGTGGCGCAGTCCGGTAGCGCGTCCGCTTTGGGAGCGGAAGGTCCCGGGTTCAAATCCCGGCGCCCCGATGAGACAGAAGGGATTGCTCCACTACGCCATAAGCGATCGGTGGGGCTTTCGCGTTTCGGGACCTTGGCCCGCGGGTGTCTGTTCAGGTGTCCGTTGAACGGACCGTTGTTGAGGTCGACCTCCCTCGGAGCCAAGTGGCCCGGACGGAATTCGAGCCGCAAGCGCCGGCACCGCGCACGATTCACGGCACGAACAACGCTCCGTGCGGCATCGCCATTCCCCGCGCACCGTTCGGCTATGGCCCGGTCAAAGCTCACCCCAGGCGAAGCAGCCGCGGCGTCCTTGAACCGGGTGTCCCACGACAGCCGGCCCGTCGCACGGTCAAACAGCGCGATCTTGACCATCGGGACGCCATTCCCCTGATCGGTAACCACGAGACGATCGCTTCCCGGGTCGGCAGCAGCCCAATGCGGGAAGAACGTGGCACCGGCCCCTAACGAGGCGACCGCCACCGGGTGCTCCGGGTCGGCAATGTCGATCGTCGCGTAGCGGTGGGCAAAGGCGATCGGCATCACCATGTAATGGCCGATGTACACCGAGACGGAGCAGCCGTCATCGTTTCGCCCGGGCAACGTCAGCACCCGTTCGATGCGGGGACTGGTGGTCAGCCCGGATATCCGGAAGAAACCGCAGGAGTACGAGTTCAGCATCGCCGTTCCGTCGTCGAGCGCGCGCACCTCGAACGGTCGATGCTGCGTCACGCTGTCGGCATTCGCTGGTACGGCGAGCGTCTTGAGGAGAGTCAGGTCCGAGAGGCGCCACACCTGGATCACGTCCGCCGTCGCTTCGTTGTCCATCGGGGCGCTGGTCGTCACGATCCGGTCCGCACCCGGCAGCACCGTCAGCCCATAGTTGCGAATGTGCGCGCCGGGAAACGTCGAATCGCGAGACCACCCGGTGCGCAGAAGCGCGCCGCGGGCATCGAAATCGGCGAGCCCACCCGGCGTTCCCGCGACCGACGAATCGCCGAACTGTATCGTTGCGACGACATTGCCGTTCGGCAGCCGGACGAACGAATGCAGCCTGCGACCATGCGGCACCACCGGCAGTCGCCCCGCGAGGCGAGGCGTCAGCGGTCTGTTGAAATCGATCAGGAAGGTCTTGTCGCCGGTGTAGTCATTGGCAATCAGCGGCCCTCGCGGCGGCAAGACATACTCGGTGTGATGCGCCATCCGGTCCGCCGTATCCACCGTGAGTGCCGCCACGATTCTGCCATAGCCGCGGCTGGCCGGATTGGCGTCGAGGACCACCATCAGGTCCGGGCCGGCGGCGCTGTGGCTACCCATGCTGGCCCAGACGTAGAGGTATCGGGCGGGGATCGGCGCAGGTCGATGGCCGGCTCCGGTGCCCGGGACAAGCAGAAGCCCGGCCAGTGACGCGGCGCGAAGGCGACGATGGCTCACGGAGGAGTCCGAGGCTGAAGTTTGAGAATCAACCAAGAAAAGCGCGCCACCGATCGCGCAGCGGATTCGTGCTACGGCTTCGGGACGTTCACGTTCGGAGTGTGGCCGAATACATCCTTGAGCGGACCGACCCACTTGGGAAGGTGATACGGCATTGGCTCGAAAAGATCGAGTTCGAGGGGAATATCGAGCTTGGGCTCACTGTAATCCTCGGCAATGGACAAGTCGTTGCCGAGATAGACCCGGACACTTCGTGGCAGCCATCCGCCGTCGGCGGGCTTGTAGCCGGTGACTCGAGCATCGAGTGGACGGCGTGGATCCATGTTCTTCTCAATCATGCGGACCAGGACGAGACGGTCGCGGTCGAGCCAGAACTGATTCGACACGGTATCGCCGGCCAGGGCGCCGACGACGATTACCGGAGCGCCGTCCCACGTCGTGTTGTGGGTCCGGGTCAGGTCAAAGCCGTAGCGGCGCAGCATCGCGATCGTCTGCTCGGGTTTGGCAGTCTGCAGGTCGTGGAGCACAAGCAGAAACGGGAGCACGCCCTCCGTCGCCGACCGCAGTCGTCCGCCGCCGATCTCATACGTTGTGTCGTTGCGATAGATCACCACCCGCCCAGTGGCCGCTGGGGCGACGTCGACGCGGACACGCCCTGGGGGTTGCACCGCCACGTACCATGTCTCTATCCGTTGGTCAGCGGGAAGCACCGTTCGCTGGATGTAGAGCGCCGAGTGGAACCACTTCCCACGGTACTTCTCGAAAGCGCGCTGAACGACCGCTTCGCCCGGCGGGACCGCCATGGGCGTTGCATGGAGGAGCGACAGCAGGGTAACGAGTGGAACACCAGGCAACATGACCGACCTCAGAATGAGAGTGGCGTACTGACATCGGTTCAACGCTTTAGATTGGAGCTGTCCCCCACTTCCAACCGTCGGGAGGTAGCTCCAATGGCGATGTTTCGCGAGTTCAAGGAGTTTGCCGTCAAGGGAAACGTAATGGACCTTGCTGTTGCCGTCATTATTGGAGCGGCATTCGGCAAGATCGTCGACTCGGTCGTGAATGACCTGATCATGCCTGTCGTCGGACGCCTCGTGGGCGGGCTCGATTTCTCGGATCTCTTCATTCCGCTCAAGGACGTCCCGGCCGGCACGGTGCATTCGCTTGCCGCGATGAAAACCGCCGGGGTCCCCGTGTTCGCCTACGGCAACTTTCTCACCGTTTCGCTCAACTTCCTCTTCCTCGCCTTCATCATTTTTCAGATGGTGCGCGTGATGAACCGGCTTCATCAGGCCCCGGCGCCGGCGGCAGCAGCACCACCGCCTCCGAGCGAGGAAGTGCTCCTTTTGCGCGATATCCGGGATGCGGTTCGCGCGAGGGGCTAGCTTTCGATTTAGGGCGCCCGTAGCTCAGCTGGATAGAGCAACAGCCTTCTAAGCTGTGGGTCGCAGGTTCGACTCCTGCCGGGCGCGCTCGCGACTGTTGATATCGGAGGTGGCCGATGGCTGACGACGAGCTTTTTGCTTCCCCGCGATCGCGAACGGTTGCGCTGATTCTTGCCATCGTGCTCGGCTTCATTGGAGCGCACCGCTTCTACGTCGGTCGGACCAAGAGCGCAATCCTTCAGCTCTGCACGCTCGGAGGATTGGGACTCTGGTGGTTTTACGACATTATCATGGTCGCGGCAGGGTCGATGCGAGATGATGAAGGACGACTGGTGAGCAGCTGGGAACCCGAGAGCGATCACCTCGTCACATCGGGCACTGCGGCGGCGATCCTCGACGAGCTCGATTCGCTTCGCGCCGAAGTGAGTGACCTGCAGGAACGGCTCGAGTTCGCCGAGCGCCTCCTCGCCGACCCCGCACAGCGGAAGATTCCGGAGAGCTGACCGCTACTCGCCAACCGGGCGGGGTGACTCGACGTAGCGGCGGTCGGCCCAATCGCGGCTCGCGGCATCGCCGAAAATCTTCTCGCCGTCGAAGCGCCCGTTCTCGATGAACACCTCGGAAATATTCCGCCCCGCGCCCACGCTCCCAGCGAGATAGACACCGGGAACGGAGGTCTGCAGTGTCTTCGGATCGAGCGACGGCCTCCCGGTTTCTGGATTGCAGACGATCCCGATCGAGGCGAGCAGATCGAAGTCGGGGTGATATCCGGTCAGAGCGTAGACGCGATCGGCAGGCAACTCATGCCGTCCGCCAGCAGCGTCGCGAATCGTTACAAAGCCTGGGCTGATGCCGAGGACTTCTGCGCCGAGTCGTGCCTCGATTTCGCCAGCTGCTACTCGATTGTCAAAGTCCGGTTTGAGCCAGAACTTGACGCTCGGCTTCAGCGTTGTACCGCGGTACACGAGGGTGACGCGGGCACCCGCCCGGAAACATTGCAGCGCTGTTTCGACTGCAGAGTTCTTGCCACCGATGATCACGACATTCAGCCCGGCGGTGAGATGCGGTTCGTCGAACCAGTGAGAGACGTGCGGGAGAGTTTCACCAGGGATGTCGAGGAGATTGGCGTGATCGAAGTACCCGGTGGCCATGATCAGCCGCTCGCAGCTAATCGTTCTGGGCCCCTTCGCGGATTCAATTTCGCAGGCGATCCGGTCTCCGCCAATTCGCGCGCCGACGAGCCGGGTGTACGGTTTCACCGCGAGTCCTTCCGTACGCACGACGCCGCGGTAGTACTTGAGCGCCTCCTCGCGCGTCGCTTTCGCTCCCGAGCAGGTGAATGGATGTCCGCCGATCTCGAGCCGCTCTGGAGTCGTGAAGAACGTCATCCCGATCGGGTAACGTACGATCGAATTCGCAATCGCACCGGAATCGATTACCAGATTGCCGATTCCCCGGCGGTTGGCCGAAATAGCGCAGGCCAGGCCAATCGGACCGGCACCAACGATGACGGCGCTGGTATGGAGGATGTCAGGCATGCTCCAATATGGCCTCCACTGCCCCCAACTCGCCGGGACCGGCCGACGTATGTGGAGGATGCAGTTCAACTTGTGGCGTCGGAGGCATCCCGAATGACCCCCGCGGTGGCTAAACTCAAGGCGTGCTAGACCCCGAGGAATACGAGATACGTCCGCGGCGGGCTTCCAACTCGCGGAGCTGGGCGGCGCTCGGAATGAGCGCCGTTGTGCATCTCCTCATCATCCTCCTGTTGATCTTTGGCGTGCCGGTATCGAGTGCATCGTCCAGACGGCCACCTGTGGATTACCAGACGGCGACTCCGCTGGCACTCCAGGCGTCGCCGGCGTTCAAGCCGAAGCAGCGTCAGGTGCAAAAGCCTGCCCCGAAACCGGAGACACCAACCCCGCCCCCACCGCCGCCACCTCCCCTCAAGGAGGTTGAGCTGGGCCCTGACTCAAAGAAACCCGACGCTCCCGCCAAGGAGGCCGCTGCGAAGGCCCCCGAGCCCGACGCCAAGCCGCCGGCCGTGGCCACGCCAACGCCAACTCCTCCGGCGCCTCCGCCAACCGATCAGCCGAAGCCGCCCGATGCCCAGCCGCCGGCGCCGCAACGGATTCTGATTCCGCGACCCGGTGACTACACCGGCGTTGGCGCGCTGCCGCTCCCCACCACCTCGCCCTGGGGGCCGCCGAAGGTTGACTCGGCCAGCGGCGCGCCGCCAGAAGTCGCCTCGTCGGCAGACGCGGGGTCGATGGGGCGCACCGGATTGGCGAGTCGGGATCCTGAGAGGTGGACCAATTCGTTCGACGACGAAACGTCCGGGCGTTGTGTCCAGATCCCCGACCTCGGCAAGAACGCCGACGGATCGCCGGTTCTCGCGACGGTGATCGGACGGGTTCTCGACACCGACGGGCGCACTGCGCTCAGCGGAGCGCATCTGCAGATCACCGGGACTGCGTTTGGAACGTTCAGCGACAGCCGCGGCGAATATCGTCTTGAATTCGATCCCAAGCTCCTCGCGAAATGCCGGAAGCAGTACGTGCAGGTCGTCGCGCCGGGATACCGGCAACAACTTCTCACGCTGATGATCGGACCGCGAGTTCGCAGCGATGACGTCGTGCTGCGTCACTGACCCGACACGGCCATGACGTCCGATCCGGTGATCTGGCGGCCTGATCCTGGGCGGGCCCACGATTCGCAGCTCGCACGGTTGATCGACCGATTGCGGAATCGCGGCGTCGCACTCCCCTTCGACACCGACGCGAAGGCCTTCCAGGCGATGCACGCCTGGAGTATCGATCATCTCGAGGAGTTCTGGGCCGAGGTCTGGCGCGACGGTGCGGTGATTGCCGATTCCGGACCAGACGGCATCCATTGGGATCAGGTCGTCGTTGGCGCGGACCGGATGGCGCCGCCCGATCCTGAGCTCGGCCCGCGCTGGTTCACCGGCTCGCGGCTCAACTTCGCCGAGAATCTCCTTCGCCGCGACGACGACGACCCCGCGATCATAGCCTGGGGCGAAGGCGGCCCGGAATCGACATTGACGTGGCGTCAGCTACGCCGCGATGTAGCGCAGGTTGCTGCGAGCCTTCGCGATCGAGGAGTCGAACCGGGCGACCGGGTCGCGGCCTGGGTCCCCAACATTCCCGAAACCGTTGTCGCGATGCTGGCGGCCGCATCACTCGGCGCAATCTGGACTTCGTGCTCGCCTGATTTCGGTGTCGACAGTATCGTCGACCGCTTTGGCCAGACCGAGCCGGTCGTGCTCATCTTCTGCGACGGGTATCGCTATGCCGGCCGGGTGCATGACTGCTCGGCGCGAGCCGCAGAACTTCTGGCGCGCCTGCCGAGCGTACGGCACGCGGTGATGATCGACTACACCCGCACTGGAACATTGCCGGCTGATTCGCGCGCCGAACGGTGGTCAGCGCTGATCGATCGCCAGGGCGACGCGGAGCTGCGATTCACGCGGCTGCCATTCGATCATCCACTCTACATTCTGTATTCGTCGGGCACCACCGGCCTTCCCAAGTGCATGGTGCACTCCCAGGGTGGAACTCTCCTGCAGCATCTGAAGGAGCATCGCCTGCACGTCGACTTGCGGCGCGGCGAGCGTCTCTTCTACTTCACTACGTGCGGCTGGATGATGTGGAACTGGCAGGTGAGCGCGCTCGCGGCCGAGGCGACGCTGGTGCTGTATGACGGCTCCCCGCTTCCGCCGCACGAGCCCGACATTCTCTGGCGAATGGCCGCCGAGGCGGAGGTCGACGTCTTCGGCACCAGTGCGAAGTACCTGGCACTGGCGGAGAAATCGGGGCTCGAACCGTCGAAGCGGCACCATTATTCAAGACTGCGCGCGATACTCTCGACTGGAAGCCCGCTTGCGGCAGAGAGCTTCGACTGGATTTACCGGGCCGTCGGCGCCGGAGTGCAGGTCGCAAGCATCTCCGGTGGAACCGACATCGTATCCTGTTTCGTCCTCGGCAATCCGATGTCTCCCATTCACCGCGGTGAGATCCAGGGGCCCGGGCTTGGAATGGCGGTTGACGTCTTCGACGAGACCGGGTCGCCGTGTGGGATCGGTGTTCCGGGTGAGCTGGTCTGCACGCGGCCATTCCCGGCGATGCCACGCAGCTTCTGGAACGACCCCGACGGGAGCCGATATCGCGCGGCTTATTTCGACACCTATCCCGGGGTATGGCGGCACGGCGACTGGATTGCCACGACGCCGTCCGGCGGATTCGTCATCAGCGGACGAAGCGACGCCACGCTGAATCCGGGCGGCGTGCGGATCGGGACAGCCGAGATCTACCGGCAGGTCGACGCGATTCCCGAGGTGGTCGAAAGCCTCGTGATTGGCCAACGCATCCCCGGTCAGATGGCGGGAGATGAGCGGATCATTCTTTTCGTCCGGTTGCGTGAAGGGGTGTCGCTGACCGATTCGCTGCGGGATGCCATTCGCGGAAGGATCCGGGCCGGTACCTCGCCGCATCACGTCCCGAAAGTGATTGCCCAGGTCGGCGACATCCCGCGGACTCGCAGCGGGAAGCCGAGTGAGATTGCCGTCCGCGATGTCGTCGAGGGGCGTAACGTGACAAACGCCGGTGCCCTGGCGAATCCGGAATCGCTCGATCAATTCCGCGGCCGGGCCGAGTTGCTGTGATCTCCGACGCCTTGCATGGCGCCGCGACCATCCCGGCGGCGTATTAGTTTTGAACCTCCCGGCGCGGCGTGGCGACGGGCGACATCCGGAGGCGACGATGACGACAATGGCCTCAGATTCCCGTGATGCGGCAGCAGGGCTGACCACCACACGCGCCCCATTCATCGAGGCGGCCCGATCGCAGGGGCGGCTCTACATCGAGCAGCCGTACCAGCTCTATTCGGCGGCTAACCACGATGCCTGGCAGCGGCTCTATTCGAGGATGGGCGAGCGCTGGCAGAAATATGCCAACCCGCGCTTCCTGCAGGGCATCAACAATCTCTGCCTCGACCCGGCGCAAGTGCCACGGCTCGAGGACGTCAATCGATTCATGGCCCCACTCACCGGTTTTCGTGCGAAGGCGGTAAGCGGCTACGTCCCCGCCTACATGTTCTTCGACTGCCTCCGCCAGCGCGAATTCCCGACCACGATCACCATTCGCGACGGCGGGGTGCTCGACTATCTCCCCGAGCCGGACATTTTCCACGACATCGCCGGGCATGTCCCGATGCACACCGACAAGGCGTTCGCCGACACGCTGGTCCGGTTCGGTGAATGTGCCCGCACCGCTGCCGAGCGGGCTCGCACCATCAGCGACGAGCATGAGCGCGTGCGGCGAATGACCAGCGTGATCAAGGCGATGGCGCGCTTCTTCTGGTTCACGATCGAATTCGGATTGATGCAGGGAAGCCGGCCCGGCGAGGTCAAGGCGTACGGGAGCGGGTTGCTGTCGTCCTACGGTGAACTCGAGCACTGCATCGAGTCACCCGATGTGCAGCGCTGGCCCTTCCAGCTCGAATGGGTTGTCAACCAGTACTTCGAGATCGACCACTACCAGCCGCTCCTTTTCGTGGTGGAGTCATTCGATCATCTCTTCGCCGAAGTGGGCCGGCTGGTCGAGTGGGTCAAGGCCGGCAAGCTCGACAACGTGAGCCCGGGAGAGCCCGCCATCAGCGAGACCGATCTGGCGTCGTTCCTCGGCGCCACCGCGTGAGGCGTCACCCGCGCAAAGCCGGCATTCACGATTCTCTTGATGGAGAATGATCTCATGACTTCCACGCTCACCTCGCCGGTACAATCCACGACCGGTGACGCCTTCCCGATCAACGGCACCGATTACATCGAGTTCTACTGCGGCAACGCCAAGCAGTCGGCGCACTACTACCGCACGGTATGGGGCCATCGATTGGTCGGCTATCGAGGCCCGGAGACCGGCGTACGCGACCGCGCTTCGTACCTTCTCGAACAGGAAAAGCTGCGCTTTGTGCTCACCTCTCCCCTCGGGCCCGAGGGTCCGATTGCCGAGCACGTGCATCACCACGGCGACGGCGTCAGGGATATCGCATTCTGGGTAGAAGACGCTCGGGCGGCCCACACCGCGGCGGTGAGCCGTGGCGCGGAAAGCGCGCAGGAGCCGACGGTGTCGCGCGACGAGCACGGCGAGGTCGTCACGGCGGCGATCCGGATCTACGGCGACACGATTCATTCGATCGTGCAGCGCAACGGATATCGCGGACTGTTTCTTCCGGGCTTCGTTCCGGTCGATGCGCCCGAACCGGCGTCCGGGATCGGACTCAAGTACGTCGACCATTGCGTTGGCAATGTCGAACTCGGGCGGATGAATGAGTGGGTCAAGTTCTACGAAGACGTGCTGGGCTTCACCAACATCCTCTCGTTCGACGACAAGACGATCAGCACCGAGTATTCGGCGCTGATGTCGAAAGTGATGTCAAACGGAAATGGGCGGATCAAGTTCCCGATCAATGAGCCCGCCAAGGGGAAGAAGAAATCCCAGATCGACGAATACCTCGAGTTCTATCGCGGCCCCGGAGTGCAGCATATCGCCATCGCAACCGACGATATCGTCGCGACGGTGCGCGCGCTCCGCGCCAATGGAGTCGAGTTCCTGAAGGTGCCGAAGGCGTATTACGACAGCGTACCCGAGCGAGTCGGCCATATCGACGAAGATCTCGCCCCGCTCGCCGAACTCGGCGTACTCGTCGATCGCGATGACGAGGGGTATCTGCTGCAGATTTTCACCAAGCCGGTGCAGGACCGCCCGACCCTGTTCTACGAGATCATCCAGCGCAAGGGAGCCAAGAGCTTCGGGGCGGGGAACTTCAAGGCGCTATTCGAGGCAATCGAACGGGAGCAGGCGCTTCGGGGCAACCTCTGATGCCGATTTACCACCAGCTCGGTCAGATGCCGCGCAAGCGGCACACGGTCTTTCGCCGACCGGACGGCGGCCTCTACGCCGAAGAATTGATCGGCCACGAGGGATTCACGGGCACGTCGTCGCTGCTGTATCACACGTCGGCGCCGACCACCGTGAAGTCCGCGCGCCGGCTTCGTTCCGTCGCGTGGGAGGCCGATACCGCCACGTCATTGCGGCATCGACATTTCCGCACAGCGCAGGCACCGACCGGAGGAAGCATCATCCTCGACCGGACGCCGATTCTCTTCAACAGCGATGTCGCGATGCTGTTCGTCGCTCCCGATCGCGTCGACGAGCACCCATACCGCAACTCGCAGGCCGACGAGCTGGTCTATGTCGTCCAGGGCGAGGGAACGCTCGAGTCGGTGTTCGGCGATCTGCCGTTCGAGCAGGGTGACTATGTCGTGATTCACCGCAACATCACGCACCGCTGGAAGCTCGATCTGGCCAAAGGTCCCGGACGATTCGTGATCTTCGAGAGCCGGGGGCATGTGCGCTGGCCCAAGCGATACCGCAACGAATTCGGTCAGCTCCTTGAAGGAGCGCCGTATTCTGAACGGGATATCCGGCGGCCGGTTACGCTGAATACCCAGGATGTGAAAGGCGACTTTCCGGTATTGGTCAAGCAGTACGACGCGATCAACGAACTCGTGCTCGACCATCATCCATTCGACGTCGTCGGATGGGACGGGTATTTCTACCCCTGGGCGTTCAACATCCGCGATTTCGAGCCGATTGTAGGGCGCATTCATCAGCCACCGCCCGTCCATCAGACCTTCCAGGGCGACGGATTCGTTGTCTGCTCGTTCTGTCCGCGGCCCTACGACTTCGATGCCAACGCGATTCCCGCACCGTACAACCACAGCAACGTCGACAGCGACGAGGTGCTCTTCTACGCGTCAAGCGAGTTCATGAGTCGCAAAGGGATCGAGTATGGGTCGATCACCCATCACCCCGATGGATTGCCGCACGGTCCGCATCCGGGGCGCACCGAGGCAAGTATCGGAGCGAAATACACCAACGAGCTTGCCGTGATGATGGATTCATTCCGCCCGCTGCATGTGGCGAAAGCTGCCGAACCGTTCGAGGATCCAACTTATCACCAGAGCTGGATCGACCAGCAGCACGCGGCCTTCTCACCACCAACGTCGTGAGCCGGGCGGCGTAATAGCACGTTGGCGTCGGTTCTTGCTCAGGTGCGCAGCCCGGAGGGCAGGGATCAGATGCGTGCCCGCGCTGGTTCGATCGAGCGGAGCAGCGTTCGGAGTGCATCGATGTCTGCGGGTTTGACCAGGTGGTGATCGAACCCGGCGGCGCGCGAGAGCGCTCGATCATCATCCTGACCCCAACCGGTCAGTGCCACCAGAATGACATCGTTGAGGCCTTGCTGAGCGCGAATGGCGCGGGCCACCTCGTAGCCGTCCATGCCGGGCATCCCGATATCGAGGACCACCACCATCGGCTTGGCCGCAGCGATTGCGGCGAGCGCATCGGCACCGCTATAGGTGACGCTTACTTCGGCCCCAAGTAGCCGGAGGAGCAGGCCAAGACTCTCCGCCGAGTCCTCGTTGTCATCGACCAGCAGGATACGCTGCTCCGGCAGCGACCCATCACGTGCGGGAACGGCGGACCGCATCCCGATCGGTCGCGAATTCGCGAGCGGGAGCCGCACCAGGAACTCGCTGCCATGCCCCAATCCCTCGCTCCGCGCCTCGACGGAGCCTCCGTGCATTTCGACCAGACGCTTGGCGAGTGTAAGGCCGATTCCCAGGCCGCCCTGGGCGCGCGCGCCGTGGCGGTCGACCTGCGTGAACAGATCGAAGACGGTCGCCAGTTGATCCCGTGCGATGCCGGTGCCGGAGTCCTTCACCGATACGATCACGTGGTGATCGCTCACGCTCGCGCTGAGCCGGATGGTGCCGCCCGGATCGGTGTACTTGGCGGCGTTGATCAGCAGATTGGCGAATACCTGCGCCAGACGCAGTGGGTCCCCCTCGACAATCATCGATTCGGGCGGCACGTCGAGCATGAGAGCGTGCCGTGCAGCTTCGATCGCCGGTCCGCTGGTTTCCAGTGCGTGTTCAACGATGGTCGACACCTCGATCGGCTCCTTGCGCAGCTCGATCTTTCCCTGGGTGATCCGCGACACCTCCAGGAGGTCGTCGACCAGCCGAACCATGTGATTGACCTGCCGCTCCATGATCTCCGTGGTGTGGTGGACAACCTCGTCACCCCCGGTGCCGAGTCGCAGCAGATGGAGCGAATTCCGTATGGGGGCCAGCGGATTCCTCAGCTCGTGGGCAAGGATTGCGAGGAATTCGTCCTTGCGCCGGCTGGCTTCCCGGAGCGCGGCCTCGGCCTGCTTTCGCTGGGAAATGTCGCGCGCCACCTTGGAAGCGGCGATGATCCGTCCGTCGGCGCCGCGCACCGGCGACACAGTAAGCGACACCTCGAGGCGGCGGCCGTCCCTGGCAAGGCGGACGGTCTCGAAATGCTCGATTCGCTGGCCTCGCCGCAGAAGATCCAGCAACATCGCCTCTTCATTGAAGCGTTCCGGCGGAATCAGCAGCAGGATCGGCTGACCGATCGCCTCGGCGGCGGAGTATCCGAAGATCCGCTCGGCCCCGCTGTTCCAGGTGAGAATCTTGCCGTCGAGTGTCTTGCTGATGATTGCATCGTCGGATGAGGCGACGATGGCCGCCAATAGTGACTGCGCTTCGAGGTCGCGTTCACGCATCACCAGGTAGTCGCGGATCTGGCACTGGCGCAGCCGGGCCCGGAGCGCCGATCGGACCGCGCTGACAAGGGATGCCAGCCGCATCGGACGTTCGAGAACGGTGACGTTGCCGAAGAGATCCATCGCCCGTGCCACCATCGCCGAATCGGCGCCTGGACGCGCCAGGATCAGTACAGGAAGGTCCGACCACGGAGGCTGCTGTTCGAGCCAGTTGGCGATTCCCGCACTGCTGGCGGTCGCGAGAAATTCCTCGGGAAGGAGCATCGCGCCAGCGCCGGCGTCGAGGCATTCAAGGAGTGTCGCAGGAGTGTCACAGATAACCGCACTGACGCCAGCACGCTCAAGGAATTCGCCGGTAAGCGATGCATCGCGACGGGTTGGCGCGAGGACGAGGACGCGCCGCTCGGTCTCCTCGGTCGGAACGTTCGTCACGTATCGCGGCTCCCGGCCGATGTGGGCGTGACGGTCCGATCCTCGACGGGAACGCCGGTCAGAATCCCCCTGAAGTGCCGGAGCGGCGGGCCAATGGAGATTCCGCTGCTGGTCAGATGGAATTCACGGATCGACCGCTCATGCGCGCCGCCTCGCTTCTTCACGACCGATATCGCTTGCCGCACTTCGCCCGCCGCTTCGAAGTACCGCATCAGGATGACCGCATCGGCGAGATAGCTGGCATCGACCGGCGTATTCATCTGGCTGCCTATCAGGCCTTGGTGCGCGCCGATCAGCAGCGTTGCGACGCCGGCTTGACCGAGGTACGACAGGAGCTCGTGCAGCTGGATGACCAGGAATCGCTCCTCGGGCATTGCGTTGAGGTAGCCGTTCAGGCTGTCGATCACGACGACACTGGCGTGCTGCGCTTCGACGGCGCATTGAATGGCGTGGGAGAATTCGCCGGGTGACATCTCTGCGGGGTCGACCTGCTTGAGCATCACTTGTCCGCTGGCAACGTGACGAGCCAGGTCGATCCCGAGCCCCGTGGTCCGGCTGAGCAAGGTATGGACGCTTTCGTCGGAGATGAACATCGCTGCCGATTGTCCGCGTTCGGCGGTCGCCATGACGAATTGCGCGGCGAGCGATGACTTTCCGGTGCCGGCCGCACCGACGATCAGCGTACTGGTTCCGCGCTCGATGCCGCCGCCGAGAAGCTTGTCCATCTCGACGACGCCAGTCGACAGTTTTTCCATTTGCGGCTCGACCCGGTGCTCGCTGGCGGTCAGGCGGGGATACACCTCGATCCCGCCACGGTGAATCACGAAATCATGGTAGCCACCGCGGAATCGGCTGCCGCGGTATTTCAGCACGGTCAGGCGCCGGCGTTCGGCGCCGAATTCAGGATACAGTTGCTCGAGACGGGCCACGCCGTGCGCGATGCTCTGTACTTGAAGATCCTGATTCGACGACGTGAGGTCGTCGAGCAGGAGGACAGTGCAATTGCGCCCGCGAAAGAACTGCTTGAGCGCGAGGATCTGGCGCCGATAACGCAGCGGGTTCCCGGCGAGGAGGCGCAGTTCGGAAAGCGAGTCGAAGACGACTCGCGAGGGCCGGAGTTGTTCGACGTCAGTGAGGATCGCCTTGGTGGTTTCGCTCAGTTCCACCTCGGACGGGTGGAACATGGTGTACTGCTCATCGGGCGCGAGTTCGGATTCATCGGGGACGAGTTCGCGGATCGTGACGCCATCGAGAGTCCAGCCATGTGAGGCAGCGACCTCGCGGAGTTCCTCCTCGGTCTCGGAGAGGGT
>DASYAK010000052.1:77500-197216 GCA_036501385.1 Gemmatimonadales bacterium
GTCCCAAGGGTCCGGCTGTTCGCCGGTTAAAGTGGCACATGAGCTGGGTTCAGAACGTCGTGAGACAGTTCGGTCTGTATCCGTCGTGGGCGTGGGAGTGTTGAGGGACGTCGTCCTTAGTACGAGAGGACCGGGACGAAGCGACCGCTCGTGTACGGGCTGTTCCGCCAGGAGCAGCGCCCGGTAGCGATGTCGCGCGAAGATAACCGCTGAAAGCATCTAAGTGGGAAACTTTTCCCAAGATGAACACTCCTGGATCTTAAGATCCCTGAAGGGCCCTGGGAGACTACCAGGTTGATAGGCGGCAGATGCAAGGCGCTCAAGCGCTTCAGTCGAGCCGTACTAATCGCCCGTGCAGTTTGATCTCTCCCATTTTGTAGCAAGGTTTTCGGTGCCTTCCCCAACTCACAACATCCCTCCCTTCCGTTGCCTTCAGCCCAATTACGGCTGGCGACCAGCGCGCGGGGGCCACACCCGTTCCCATTCCGAACACGGCAGTTAAGCCCCGCAGCGTCGATGGTACTACCACCGCGAGGTGGTGGGAGAGTAGACCGTCGTCAGCCATCCCAATGAAGCCCGTCCAGCATCATCATGCTGGACGGGCTTCGTATTTGCCCCCTCTCCACCGCGCTTTCCACATGAAGTGATTTCTGATTCACTAAGCCTTTGACCGACCATACTGTGTCCAACATCGGCTCGCCTGCATTAGCTTTCCATATGCTCCAATTCGGTCGCGTCGCGATCGCCGGCCGACCCAATGCTGGCAAATCGTCCCTGCTCAACTCGATCCTCGGCACCCACCTCGCTCTCGTCTCACCCAAGGCCCAGGCCACCAGGCTCCCAGTCACCGCCATCGTCTCCGACGGCTCCACACAGATCGAGCTGGTCGATCTCCCCGGTCTCCTCGACCCAGCCTACCTGATGCAGCACCGGATGCGCCACTTGGCCCTCGACGCGCTCCCATCGGCTGACCTGATCCTCCATCTCCACCCTGCGACCGACGCGCCGGCCCCAGAGTTCGCTGCCCTCGTTCCAGACGCCCCGGCGTTTGCGGCCCCCGTACTTCTCGTTTACACCAAGGGCGATCTCGTCGCCGCCGATCGCGCCCGGGAGCTTGCAGCGTCGGCGATCGTCACCTCGGTCAACGCCGCGGATTCGATAGACCGGCTCCTGGCAGAGCTGCGCCGAAGACTGCCGGCCGGCGCCTTCCGTTTTCCAATCGACGATCTTGCCACGCAGCCGATGCGCTTTTTTGTCACCGAATTCCTGAGAGAGGGAGCTTTCGAAGCCCTCGAGGACGAGTTGCCGTACGCGTTCGCGGCCGAGGTCGACGAGTTCCGCGAAGACCGCAAGCCGGTATACATTCGAACCACGCTCTTCGTCGAGCGCGAATCCCAGAAGGGCATCGTGATCGGCCACGGTGGCGAGACGCTCCGGCGCATTGGGCGTCACGCCAGGCTCAGGCTCGAGGCCTTGTTGGGCGAGCCAGTGTTCCTCGAAACGTGGGTCAAGGTGCTGCCGCGGTGGCGGCGCAGTGCCGGCGCATTGGCCCGTTTCGGATTTCCCGTTCCTCTCGATGAGGGAAGCTGATGACGCTCTCCCCGCACCTGTTGGAAATCCTGGTCTGTCCCAAGTGCAAGGGCGATCTCGAGTACCGGGCTGCACCTGAGGAAGCACTCATCTGTCATGCCTGCCGGCTCGTCTACCCGGTTGAAGACGATATCCCCATCATGTTGATCGACGAAGCAACCCCGCTCCCCTGAACCGGTCGATGGCATCTCTCGAAGAACTTCGTGCCCGGGCGGCGAAAGAGTCGACTGCCCAGGAGAGCGGCTTTGTCGGGGCCGAACACCTCTTCCTCGCATGGCTCGAAGGGGATGGCCCGGCCCAGCGCGCACTGGCGCAGGCCGGAATGTCGCCCGAAACATTCCGTGGATTGATTGCCGGGAGCCGCAGTGGCAAGAACGGCCCGGGCTCGGCTAGCGGATTGTCGACCCACGCCGAACGCGCAATGGCGACGGCGACCGAGGCGGCGACGGTGGCCGGACGCCAACCCACGGGCGACGACCTCTTTCTTGCACTGATCAAGGAACCTCGCGGGGCGATCGCCCGGGCACTCACGACAGCGAAGGCCCGGCCGAGCCAACTCAGGACATTGATCAACCCGCCGGCAGCACGTCCCCCCCGTCGCGACACGCCGCGCCCCGATCGCGCCCCGCGACTCGCGCCTGCGAAGGGCGACGCGCCACGCCGGCGTGATCCCGAGGTTGACGACATCCCGGAATCCCCTGCTCCAGAGCGGCCTCGTCTCGTGCCACCGCCTCGACCGATTCCTGCCGAGCCGGCGCAGCGGCGGTGGTCGGTGCTCTGGCTCGGATACCTCGCCGTTCCGGTTTCTCTCGCGCTCCACTATCTCGGCGCGGATTCGCGCTGGGTCTTCCTTGCAGCGTGTCTCGCGATCATTCCACTGGCAGCTGCGATTGCCGAGGCGACGGAACACCTTGCCGATCACACCGGCCCGATGGTGGGTGCGTTGCTCAACGCGGCGTTCGGCAACGCCACCGAAGTCATCGTTGCCATTGCCGCGCTTCGCGCCGGCTATGTCGAGCTGGTCAAGGCGTCACTGGCCGGGTCGATCCTGGGCAACCTGCTGCTGATTCTGGGACTGGCGCTCCTTGCCGGGGGACTCCGCCAGCCAATTCTCAAGTTCAACCGCATCGCGGCGGGGATGAGCAGCGCGATGCTCGCCCTCGCTGTTGCGGCCCTGATGCTCCCGTCATTCCTGCGCGGCACTCCGGCCGACTCCCACCTTCCGGCGTTGTCACGCGCCGTCGCGGTGGTACTGGCCCTGACGTATCTCGGATCGCTGCTGTTCGCCCTCCGGACGCATCGTCGCAGCTTTGCCATGGCGAGCAACCCGGATCCCGGGCGCCGGCCGTGGCCGGTCGGGCTCGCATTGGCGGTACTGGCCATCGCCACGATCGCCGTGGCTGTGGAATCGGAGTTCCTGGTCGACACTATTGGTCCGGTGACCCGATCGCTTGGCATCTCCCAGGGATTCCTCGGGCTGATCGTGATTCCGATCGTTGGCAACGCGGCTGAACACGCAAGCGCAGTGGTGGCAGCGAGACGCGGGCGAATCGAACTCGCCATCCAGATCGCGCTTGGGTCAAGCACCCAGGTTGCCCTGTTCGTCGCACCGCTCCTGGTTCTGATCGGCGGATTGGTCGGACCGGGGATGGACCTCGTCTTTCCCGGGTTCCAGGTCGGAGCGCTCGCGGCCGCCGTGGTGGTCTCGGCGCTAATCATTCTCGATGGCGAGTCACACTGGCTCGAGGGCGTTCAATTGCTGGCGCTGTATGTGATGATCGGCGCCGCCGCATGGTTCATTTGACGGCCACTGGCGCCGAGCCTACGTTGCCCCTGGCCCCTCCTCCGGAGTTCCGGCGTGCCACATCAGCGTCGCATCATCCTGTATTGCGGCGCGGCGGATCGTCCGCCGCCGGAACTGGTGACTCGCTGGGCCGGAACGCGCGGACTCGGTATCGAGCAACACGTCGACACCGCGGACGTCGCAACCCTGGTGCTGCGGGGACGTGGCGCCCTGATCTTTGTCGACGAAGGCTCGCGACATCATGACGGTGTGGGTCTGGTGCAGCGTCTCAAGGCCGATCCATCGACGGCGATCGTTCCGATGACGATTCTCACCGATCGCCACGACGCCAGTGCGATTGTACAATGGTACGAGGCTGGTGCCGACGAGGTCCTTTCGCCGCTGGTCGATCCCGCCGAGCAGCGAGCGCGCCTCGACGCGTTGATCGTCCGGACCGAACGCGACGTCGCGGTCCATCCATCCACCAGACTCCCCGGAACCAACGAGATCGAGCGAGAGATCCGCCGCCGGCTCGATAGCGGGGGAGCCTTCGCCGTCTGTTATGCCGACCTCGATCATTTCAAGGAATTCAACGACCGGTACAGTTACTATGACGGCGACCGGGTGATCTACATTCTGTCACGGGTGCTGCACGACGTCGTTCGCGGACTACTTGGCTCTGACGGGTTTGTGGGGCATATCGGCGGTGACGACTTCATCTTCGTGACATCATTCACCGATTTCGGCCCGGTGTGCACCGAGATCCTCTCGGTGTTCGATGAGCTGATCCCGCTGCAGTACAGCGAACAGGACCGCCGCGCAGGGTATTTTTTCGGCAAGGATCGCCGAGGCCAATTGCACCGGGTTCCCTTGATGACGCTGTCGATCGGGGTGGTCACCAACCAGCACCACAGGTTTACCCATCCGGCGCAGGTGAG
Organism: Gemmatimonadales bacterium; assembly: GCA_036501385.1. Taxonomy (GTDB): domain Bacteria; phylum Gemmatimonadota; class Gemmatimonadetes; order Gemmatimonadales; family GWC2-71-9; genus Palsa-1233. The sequence goes on from DASYAK010000052.1 coordinate 81,812, forward strand.
CGAGCTTGCGACCGAGATGAAGAGCTACGCCAAGACACTTCCCGGGTCCGTGTTTGTCGTCGACCGCCGCCGGGGGGACATGGAAATTCGGAGCGGCCCCGGCGGACGCGACGCCCGCAGCAGCTGAGGAATCAATGAACGTCACGTGTCCCCAATGTGCGACGGTTTTCCGGGTGGACCCGGCCAAGGTCCCCGAGCAGGGTGTGCGCGCCCGATGCTCGGTCTGTTCGGGCTTGATCGCGGTTCGCAGGCCACCGATCGCCGCGCCGCCCGTTGCGGAGATTACCGCAGCCCCGGCGACGGCCGCTCCGGTTCAGCCGTCTCCATCGCACCCTCCGAGGGTCGACGTGCCGGTCCAGGAAGTACCACCGATGGTCACTCCCGCGCCGGCGCCCGCGGCCGCCGAACTATTGCCTCGACCGCTGGCCTCCACCTCGCCGATGGCATCGGAACCTCCGGTCGCGTCCGCGTCAGGCCGGCCGGCAGCACCGGCGCCGGAGTCGATCGTCGGGTCCGCCCCGGTCCAGTCGCCGGGCCGGTTCAACAATCCCTTCCTGCAGCAGGACCCGTCGACACGGGCACGTCGGCTGGCGCGAGCCCTCGTTTCCGATCTGGTGGTGTACTACCCGGAGAAGCGGCAGCGCGGCCTTGCGGAAGGGAATCTCAAGGAGTTGTTCGGCGAGGAGATTCGCAAGAGCTGGGAGGAGTACAGCGAGCAGGTCGGCCAGGATATCGCGGCCAACACGCCTTACTTCACGGAGGCGCTCAACGAGATCCTCGCCGAAGGGCGTTCGCTCTTCGGCTGATCGGCGAGCAGTGCCGGCCGGCGTCGCTATCTTTCGGCATTCTCACCGGGATTGGTCCATGCCTGATCGTGCCGAACGCGTCGTCGAATTGAAGCACCGACTGACCGAACTCCGAGACTTTCTTTGACCTCGACCACAAGGTAGCGCGGCTCCGGGACCTCGAAGGACGTCAGGCCGACCCAGCGTTCTGGGCGGACACGGCGCGCGCGCGCGAACAGGTGGAAGAGATTCGCACGCTCAAGGGTTGGATCATCCCCCACGACCAGTTGCAGGCGCGGCTCGACGACGTGTCGGGGCTGTCCGACTTGCTTGCTGACGAGCCGGATGAGGCGATGGCGGCTGAACTCGACACGGAACTCGGCCGGGTGGTGACCCAGCTTCAACGCTTCGAACTGCAGACGATGCTGCAGGGTCCCGATGATGCGCGGGGTGCGATTCTCACGATCCATCCGGGCGCAGGAGGGACGGAGTCGCAGGATTGGGCCGAAATGCTGATGCGGATGTATGTCCGCTGGGCGGAGCGGAAGGGCTTCGACGTGGCGATTCTCGATCTCATGGCCGGCGAGGAGGCCGGGATCAAATCGGTGTCGATCGAGATCAAGGGGCAATACGCCTATGGATTTCTTAAGGCGGAAAAAGGCGTGCACCGCCTGGTCCGGATCTCTCCGTACGACAGCCAGGCGCGGCGCCACACGTCGTTCGCGTCGGTTTTCGTGTACCCCGACGTCGACGACACCATCGAAATCGATCTGCGGGAGGAAGACATCAAGATGGATGTCTTCCGCGCGTCGGGCGCCGGGGGCCAGCACGTCAACAAGACGTCGTCGGCGGTTCGGTTGACCCACGTTCCCACCGGCACCGTGGTGTCGTGCCAGCAGGAGCGGAGCCAGTTCAAGAACCGCGACGTTGCAATGAAGATGCTGCGTGCCGCGCTGTACCAGCTCAAACTCGAGGAGCAGGAGGCGGCCCGTGCCCTGGTCGAAGCGACCAAGACCGATAACTCGTGGGGCAACCAGATCCGCTCTTATGTCTTTCAACCGTACACCATGGTCAACGACCATCGAACCGAGATCAAGGTAACCGACGTGCAGCGGGTGATGGACGGCGATCTCGATGGCTTCATCGAGGCCTATCTCAAACGCTTCGGAGCGAAAGCCGCGTGATCGACCCGCTCGAACGGACCTACATCGAGGCGGCGCGCCGGGAGAAGCGCGCGCGGATCGAGGCGCTCGGCGTGCCGGCGTTTGCCTACGGATTCGAGCGCAGCCACACCGCCGCCGACGCACTCGCAGCATGGAATGACGGCGGGAGCGACGAGGGGCCGGAGGTGCGCGCCGCGGGACGGATCGTGGCGCTGCGCGGGCAGGGCAAAACGATCTTCGCACACGTCGAGGACCAGTCGGGACGAATCCAGGTCTACTTCAAGCGTGACTCGCTCGGAGCCGCGTGGGAACTGGTGGAACTCCTCGACCTCGACGACCACATCGGGATCGCGGGCCGGCTCTTCCGGACACGCACTGGCGAGATCACGATCGCGGTGGCCAGCGTGGAGCTGCTCTCCAAGTCACTTCGGCCGCTGCCGCGCGGCAAATCGGAGCGGCTTGCTGACGGCACTACGGTGGTCCATGGAGGGCTCACCGATCCTGAGGTGCGGTATCGGCAGCGGTACGCGGACTTTGCCGTGCATCCTGACCTGCGCCGTGTCTTCGTGCTGCGGGCCCGGGCGATTGCGGCGATCCGGCGCTTCCTCGATGCGCGCGGCTTTCTCGAAGTCGAGACCCCAGTGCTTCAGCCGATGTATGGCGGCGCGGCGGCGCATCCATTCATGACCCACCATCGCGCCCTCGACATGCCGCTCTACCTCCGCGTCGCGGACGAGCTCTACCTCAAACGCCTCCTGGTCGGCGGGTTCGAGCGAGTCTACGAAATCGGTCACGATTTCCGCAACGAAGGAATGGACCGGACTCACAATCCGGAATTCACCATGCTCGAGTGGTACCAGGCCTACGCCGACTACCGTGACATGCTCGGGATGGTGGAGCAGTTGCTCGGAGACGTCGTGCATGAATGTCTGGCGACGCGACAGATCGAGAGCGCCGATACAACCCTCGATTTTACGCCGCCATTCGAACGGGTCCGTTTCGTCGACGGGATTCGCGCGATCACCGGGTTTGATCCGCTCGACGCTGGAGAGAGCGCCCTGCGCGACCATCTGGTGCAGCAAGGAGAGGCGCGCGACACCGTCGCTGGACTCGCCGGTGGCCGCCTCCTCGACGAAGTGTTCAAGCATTCGCTCGAGCCGACGCTGATCCAGCCGACCTTCGTCCTCGATTATCCGCGAGTGCTCTCGCCGCTGGCGAAGGTGCACCGCGACGACCCGCGGCTGACCGAACGGTTCGAGCTCTTTGTCAACGGAACCGAGCTCGCGAACGCGTTCAGCGAACTCAATGACCCTGACGATCAGCGCGCCCGGTTCGAGGATCAGGTGCGCCAGCGCGCCGCCGGCGACGACGAGGCGCATCAGCTTGACGCCGACTATATCCGGGCACTCGAATATGGCATGCCGCCTGCCGGTGGTCTGGGCTTGGGGATCGACCGGCTGGTGATGCTGCTCGCCGGACAGTCCTCGATCCGTGACGTGATTCTTTTCCCCGCGATGCGACCCGAGAGCGATCACGCGCGCGCTCCCGCCGAGGGGTGAGGGATGATGAGCTGGTGGCCGAGCGCGCTCGAACGACGGATTGCACTGCGCTATCTCCGGGGCCAGCGCGGCACCAGGAACGCCTCGCTCCAGACGATCATATCGATCGGCAGCATCACCCTTGGCGTGAGCGCGTTGATCGTTGTGCTCGGCGTGATGAACGGCCTGCGCAACGACCTGCGCGACAGGATCCTTGTCGCCTCGCCCGAACTCCGTGTTCTCACCTTCGGCACGACGCTGCGCATTCCCGACTGGAAGGCGCAACTCGCCCGGATCCGCAGCGACCCCGACGTCGTCGCTGCGGCGCCGGAGGTTGCAGCGCAATCGCTCGTGACGAACACGGCAGGATTCCCTGAGGGCGTCTTCGTCGCGGGACTCGAGCCGGGTGTGGGCACCAACCAGGTGATTCACCTCGACAGCGCGATGACCGAGGGCGACCTTGCATTCAGGCCGACGCTGCCGCACGACAGCGTCGACGGCGCGGTCGTCATCGGCAAGCGGCTCGCCGATCATCTCTCGGCGTATCCCGGCGACGTGATCTCGATGATTCCGCCGGTGACCCATCGCAATCGGGCGACCGGGGAATTCGATGTGCCGCGCAGCTGGTCGATGGAAGTGACCGGCATCTTCGAAACCGGGATGTACATCTACGATAACTCGTACGTTCTGATGGACCGGACGACGGCACAGCGGTTCGCGGGACTCGACACAGCGGTATCGGCGATCGGCGTCCGCGTGCGCGATCCGTGGCACGTTGAAGCGGTCGGCGAACGGCTTACCGCGGCGCTGGGGTATCCGTTCAGAGTGGAGACCTGGCAGTCGCAGAACAACACGCTGTTTTCGGCGCTGCAACTGGAGAAGCTCGCGATGGGGTTGGTGATCTTCTTCATCATGATCGTCGCGGCGTTCAACATTGTCGGAACGCTGACGATGGTGGTCGCCTTCAAGACACGAGAGATCGGGATCCTCGAAGCGATGGGACTCCCGGCGCGAGGCGTGGCGCGGATCTTCCTCGCGCAGGGAGCCGTGGTCGGGTTGCTCGGCACCGGACTCGGGCTGGTGTTCGGCCTGGCGGTGGCGTTCCTGGTCGACAAGCGGATTCACATCGACCCGCAGATCTACTTCATCGACCGTCTCCCGGTGCGGGTCGAAGTGCTCGATGTCGTCGTCGTGGTCGTGGCCAGCATCGCGGTCGCGATGCTCGCGACGATCCCATCGTCTCGCCGGGCGGCCCGTCTGCTGCCGGTGGAAGCGATCCGGGCTGAATGAACGTCATTCTCGAGGCGACCGGCCTTGGGCGGCAATTCGTGGGCGGCGATGGCATTCCGTTCACCGTGCTGCACAACCTCGACCTGTCGGTCGCCCAGGGCGAGTTCGTGGCGATCATCGGCGCCAGCGGGTCGGGGAAGAGTACGCTGCTCCACCTGGTGGGCGGACTCGATCACGCGGACAGCGGCGACGTCAGGCTCGAGGGACGCTCGTATCGGTCGATGAGCGGCGCGGAACTCGCGCATGTCCGGAACCGGCGGATCGGATTCGTCTTCCAGTTTCACCACCTGCTGCGCGACTTCACGGCGCGCGAGAATGTGATGATGCCGTGGCTGATTGGCGGTGAATCGCCATCGATCGCACGCGAGCGCGCCGACCGTGCGCTCGCCGACGTGGGACTGACCGCGCGCGCCAGTTCCCGCGTCACCCTCCTGTCGGGGGGCGAGCAACAGCGGGTCGCGCTTGCCCGCGCACTGGTGACATCACCGGCCGTGCTGCTGGTGGATGAACCGACCGGTAATCTCGATCCGCACACCGCTGCCGACATGCATCGGCTGCTGTCGACGCTCGCGCAATCAAGTGGCGCTTCCGTTGTCGCGGTCACTCACAACTACACCCTGGCGCAACGTGCCGATCGGGTGCTCACGCTCGAAGACGGCGTGCTTCGTCCGGCCGCGCCAGCGGAAACCCTGGCGTGAGCACGTGCCAGGTCTGCCACGAAGGTGAGGCTGTCGTCCGCCTGACCCAGGTGGTCGGCGACGACGTCACCACCTTGCACCTCTGCAGCAAGTGCGCGGCCGAGCGCGGCATCGAGACTGACGCTGCGGTGACTCAGACCCCGCTCGGCGCATTCCTCGCGGCCATGGGGAAGGGCGGGGCGTCAATCGCGACCGCCGTCGCAGCTGGCGACGCTTGCCCGGCATGCGGTGCGACGCTGCAGGACTTCCGCACATCCGGGCGAGTAGGGTGCGCTGATTGCTGGAACGCGTTCGAGCGGCCCTTGCGTGATCTGCTGCGGCGGTTGCACGGCGCAACCCGGCACACCGGGGCGCCGTATCAGGCGGCCCGGTCCGCGGTTCTGTCGCCAGCCGAAGAACGCTCGCGTTCACGGGAGGAACTTCGGGCACAGCTCAGGCTGGCGGTCGAAACGGAGCAATTCGAGCGAGCGGCCGAACTTCGCGACCAATTGCGCGTCTACGACAGTCCATGACCGATCCCGCACTGATTCCCGACGGCGGCATGCCCTGGCTCGATGCCAGCGGCCCCGAGAGCGCCCTCGTCCTTTCAACCAGGATCCGACTGGCGCGGAATGTGACGGGGCTACCGTTTCGCGGACGCAACGTAGCGGAGCAGCGCGAGGAGATCGTCAACCTGGTTTCGACAGCTGCCCGGGCAGCTCCGTCGCTCGCCGACGCGGCACTGCACCGGATCGACGCGCTGCCGCCGCTGATTCGCCACTGGTTGAACGAGCGCCAGCTCGTGTCGCGGGATCTCGCCGGACTGGATTCGCAGGGACGGGTGCGCAGCGGTGCCGCACTCCTCCTCGGTCGAACCGCCAGTGTCATGATCAACGAGGAGGATCATGTCCGGTTGCAGGTCCTCCGATCGGGGCTGGCGATTGACGCCGCGTACCGAGTTTCCGAGCACGCCGATCGCGAGCTTGGCGTACGGCTTTCCTTCGCCTTCCACCCGGAGTTCGGCTATCTTACGGCGTGTCCGACCAACGTCGGAACGGGGCTGCGTGCCTCGGTGCTGATTCACCTTCCGGCGCTGGTGCTGACCCGGGAAATCGGCAAGGTGCTCGAGGGCCTGATGCAGGTCGGGCTCACGTCACGAGGGCTCTTTGGCGAGGGCAGCGAAGCGATCGGAAGCCTGTTCCAGTTGTCGAATCAGACCACGCTCGGCAAGTCGGAATCCGAGCTGCTCGATCACCTGTCGCGGATGGTGCGGCAGGTCATGGACTACGAGCAACGAGCGCGCGAGCAGCTGCGTCGCGATGCGCCGGCCGTATTCGAGGACAATGTGTGGCGCGCGTGGGCGGTACTGCGACATGCCCGTGCGTTGACGTTCGACGAGACGGTCGGTCTGTTGAGCAGTGTTCGTCTCGGCGTTGCGACGGGAATTCTCCCCGCGATGCCGCTGTACACGCTCAACCGGGTACTGGTGCTGGCTCAGAATGCGCACATCGCAAGGGACGCCGGTGTGTCGCTCGACGACAAGGCGTTACCGGTGCATCGCGCGTCATTCGTGCGCCGGCTGTTTGAGGAGGGTGAGCGACAATGAACGGATACAACTTTACCGACCGGGTTCGCAAAGTGCTCCAGATGGCGCGCGAAGAAGCGGCGCGCCTTCACCATGAGTACGTCGGAACCGAGCATATCCTCCTTGGCCTGATCCGCGAAGGCGAGGGCGTCGCGGCGGCGGTGCTCACCAATCTCGGCGTCGAACTCGAGGACATTCAGCAGAAGATCGAGGAAACCGTCAAGAAGGGGAAAGCCGCCACGGCGGCGGGCCCCGAACTGCCGTACACATCGCGCGCCAAGAAGGTGCTCGAGCTGGCGATGATGGAGGCGCGAGAGCTCAACCATTCATACGTCGGGACCGAACACCTTCTCCTCGGATTGCTTCGCGAAGAGAAGGGAATCGCCGCACAGGTGCTGACCGACGCCGGCGTGACGCTCGAGCAGTCGCGAGCCGAAACGCTTCGTCTCCTCGGCAGCGATCTCCCGCAGGGACAGCCGAGCAGCGGCCAGGCGGCGAGCGGCCCGCAGGCGGTGCCGCCCAAGACCGAGAAGAAATCGAAGACGCCGGCGCTCGACCACTTCTGTCGCGACCTGACCATCCTCGCGGCCGAGGGTGCGCTCGACCCCACGATCGGACGTTCGAAGGAGATCGAGCGCGTCATGGAGATTCTGGCGCGCCGCAAGAAGAACAATCCGGTCCTCATCGGCGAGCCCGGGGTGGGAAAGACCGCGATCGTCGAGGGACTCGCACTCCTGATCGCCAACGGCCAGTGTCCCGACGTGCTGCGCGATCATCGCGTCCTGTCGCTCGACATGGCGGCGGTGATCGCCGGCACGAAGTATCGCGGCCAGTTCGAGGAGCGACTCAAGGCGGTGATGAACGAGATCGCGCAGAGCAAGAACGTGATCCTGTTCATCGACGAACTGCACACGCTGGTCGGTGCCGGCGCGGCCGAAGGTGCGATCGACGCATCCAACATGCTGAAGCCCGCACTGGCTCGCGGCGAGCTGCAATGTGTCGGCGCGTCGACGCTCAATGAATATCGCAAGTATATCGAGAAGGATGGTGCGCTCGAGCGCCGGTTCCAGACCGTCATGGTCGATCCTCCCAGCGTGCCGGAGACGGTCGAGATCCTCAAGGGGCTCCGCAAGAAGTACGAGGATCATCACCGCGTGGTGATCCCCGACAAGACGCTCCAGGTCGCCGCCGAACTCGCCGAGCGGTACATCACCGACCGGTTTCTCCCGGACAAGGCGATCGACGTGATCGACGAGGCCGGTGCGCGGGCGCGCCTCGCATCGCAGCATCCGCCGGCGGAAATCGGCGAGCTCAAGATGCAGCTCGAGCATATCACGGCCGACAAGGAAGAGGCCGTGCGGGAGCAGAACTTCGAGAAGGCCGCGGCGCTGCGGGATCGCGAACGGGAGCTGCAAGGGCAGATCCGGCAGGTCCAGGTCGAATGGGAGGCCGAGCGGCAGACCAAGCGGCCGGTGATCGACGAAGAAGCGATTGCGTTCATCGTGGGGCGCTGGACCGGGATTCCGGTCACCCGGATCCAGGAAGCCGAAGCGGCGCGTCTCCTCCGGATGGAGGAAGAGATTCACGTCTCCGTGATCGGACAGGATGAGGCAATTCATGCCGTCTCGCGGGCGATTCGTCGCTCACGCGCCGGGCTCAAGGATCCCAATCGGCCGATCGGGTCGTTCATCTTCTCTGGACCCACCGGCGTCGGCAAGACCGAACTGGCCCGTGCACTGGCGCGCTTCCTCTTCAGCGATCCGACGGCGCTGATTCGCGTCGACATGTCGGAATACATGGAGAAGTTCTCGGTGTCGCGCCTGATCGGCGCGCCGCCGGGGTACGTGGGCTACGAGGACTCCGGTGCGCTGACCAAGGCGGTGCGGCGCAAACCGTATTCGGTGGTGCTCCTCGACGAGATCGAGAAGGCGCACCCCGACGTCTTCAATATCCTGTTGCAGGTACTCGACGAAGGACACCTCACGGATAACTACGGACGGATGATCGACTTCAAGAACACCGTCGTCATCATGACCTCCAACGTCGGCGCCCGCGACATCATGAAGGGGACCGGTCTCGGCTTTCACGCCGGCGACTCGAAACAGACGTTCGAGAAGATGACCGAGACGGTCAAGGATGAGATCGGCAAGGTCTTCAACCCGGAATTTCTCAACCGTCTCGACGACGTGATCGTATTCCATCCGCTGACTCGCGAGCACATCTCCGAGATCGTACGAGTGCTCCTCAAGGACCTTACGCGCCGGGTTGGCGACGATGTCAAACTCACACCGGCGGCACTCGAATTCCTTGTGGATCACGGCTACGACCAGAATTTCGGAGCCCGGCCGCTGCGGCGAGCCATTCAACGCTACGTCGAGGATCCGTTGAGTGAGCGGATTCTCAGTGGTGACTTTACCCACGGCGACGAAATCGAAGTCGATGTGGCGCCCGGCGGCGACAAGCTCGCCTTCCGGGTGCTGACCGGGACCGGCGCCACACACTCGTGACGCAGCGCACCATTGCCCGCGAGGCCAGGAATCACCTCGCAGCACTCGCCATCCTGGCGGTGATTGCGGTCTGCCACCCGCGCGCCGCCGTGTCGCAGACTCCCGCTGGGCCGCCGCCGGCGACTCCGCCGGTCGACAGCATCGCGGTGCAGGGCAACGTCCGCAACGCCGCCTCCCAGATCGTGCTCGTGTCGGGCCTGCAAGTGCATTCGACGCCGACCTATCACGACGTTGCCAAGGCCATCGACAACCTCTACGGCACCGGGCAGTTCGACGACGTCCGGATCCAGCAGCAGATCATCGGGACCCGATTCGTCCTGGTGATCAGCGTCCGGGAGCGCCCGCTCCTGATCGACTGGAGGCTGGTCGGCCCCGAGCAATTGCCGGAGCATGAGATCATCGATCTGATTCACCTCGTCAAGGCGCGGCCTCTCGATCGCGCCGGGGTGGCCAACGCGCGATTCGAGATCGATTCGACGTACCACAAGGCTGGCTACTACGCGGCCCGCACCACGGTGACCGAGACGCAGGTCAAGGACGGCGTGACGATTCTGTTCACCGTCGTCGAAGGAAGCCGAGTGACGATTTCGAGGGTTGAGATCCAGGGGAACCAGCATTTCGATGCGGCGCAACTTGTCAAGGAGATGGACTCCAAGCCGGAGGGATTTCTCTGGTTTCGTTCCGGTTCCTACGACGAACGAAAGGTCGATCGCGACGTCCGCGACCACCTTCCCACCTGGTATGGCCAGCATGGCATGACCGACATGCAGGTGATCAACGACACGCTGATCACCGAGCCCAACAGCTCCAAGGCGATCCTCCGGATGAGCCTCGAAGAGGGGCCGGTCTATCACGTTGGGACCGTGAGCATTCTCGGTAATCGCCGGTTCTCTTCCGAAGAACTTGCGGCGATGATTCCATTCGTGACTCCCGACCAGGTCGGCAGCGGCAAGGTAGTGGGCACGGTGTTCGACCGGAGCGCCTGGGAGAATGCGACCAGCAAGGCAACCGAGCTCTACCAGAACAACGGCTACATGTTTCCGGTGGTGAGCGCAGAGCAATCGCAGCGGACCCTCGCCGACGGAACGCCGGTGATGGACCTGCGCTGGCGCATCACCGAGGGCCAACCGGCCATCGTCAACAAGATCAGCGTCACCGGTAACGAGGTGACGCACGACCGGATCATCCGCGAAGCGATCGTGATTCTTCCGGGAGAGCTCTTCAATCGGGAAAAGCTGGTCCGGTCATATCAGAACATCGGCAACCTGGGGTTCTTCCAGCAACCGATGCCCAACCCTGATATCGTGCCATCGGCCGACGGCTCGACGGTGGACATCACCTTCCGGGTGCAGGAAAAGCATACCGGAAACATCAATTTCGGTGCGTCCGTGGGACAGGGAACGGGTCTCGGCGGATTCCTCGGACTCGAAGAACCCAATCTCTTCGGCCGCGGCAAGCACGGCAAACTGCAGTGGCAATTCGGACAGAACATCACCGATTTCCAGCTCAGCTACACCGATCCGACGCTCTTCGACACCCGGATGTCTGGGACAGCCACGCTGTACGATTCGCAGCTGCGGTACGTCGTCGGCGATCTTGGGGAGCAGAACTCCACCGGCGGATCGATCCAGGTCGGGGTACCGTTCCTGGGATCACGGTATTCGCGAGTCTTCGCCAGCTACGGCCTCCAGAGGGTGACGTATTCGGGCGGATCGGTTGACCTGCAGGCCGCCTACCAGTGCGCGCCCTGTACCCGGTCAACGCTGGGCGCGTCGTTCCTGCGAGACACGCGGATCGGGCTGCCGTTCCCCGTGGCCGGAAGCATGATCAACGTCAGCGCCGAGCAGAATGGCGGCATCCTGGGCGGCAACGCGGACTACCAGAAGGTCAACTTCGACACCCGCTGGTTTACTCCGCTCGGAACGCTCGGCGCCAAGCACGGGAGCCTGGGCGGCGGAGTCCAGTTCACACTCGGGTTGACGGCGAAGTCGGGGTTCATCTTTGGCAACACCGGCTCATTCTTCACCGAGCTCTACAGCATGGGCGGCGTGCAGTACGGGATTCCGCTGCGCGGGTATGACGAATTCTCGATCACACCGAACGGCTACGACCCCAACGCATCGTCGACGAGCGCCACCCCGGCATCCTTTGGCAATTCGTACGCAGAGTTTACCACCGAGGCTGGCGCCCGGATTTCCCAGGCGATTTACGTTGATATGTTCTTCGATGCGGGCAACGTCTATCGTACCGTACGCCAGTACGATCCGACCCGACTCTTCCGCGGCGTCGGCATTGGTGCGGCATTAGTTTCCCCGCTCGGTCCAATCGGCGTGGACCTGGCCTACGGGATCGACAAGACCGATCTCCTGGGCCTTCCCGCGCCGGGGTGGAAGGTCCACTTCCGCCTGGGCAATTTCTTCTGATTCGGCCGCGATGGCCTTTACCATTACGCCCCGCAAGGGCAGGGACAGGATGATGCGTCGAGATGTGGTGCTGAGAGCGTTGGGCGCTGCCGCGCTCTTGCTGGTTGCGACAGTTTCCGGGCGGGCCCAGTCACCGTGTGCGACCAGCAAGGTTGCCTTCCTCAACGGGGCGCAGATCCTTGCGAGCATGCCGGAGTACGTTGCCGCTGATTCCCAGCTGCGGCTCGAGGAACACGGATATCAGCTCGAGATCTCGAAGCAGTCATCCGCTCTCGATTCCATCGGACTCGCGCTGCAGGACAAGGCGGCGCTGATGTCCGCCGCCCAGAAGGCGACCGAATCGAAGCGGTTCCGGGAGAAACAGGATTCGCTGCAGCAGCACGTCAATGATCTGCAGCAGCGCGCAGGGCAGCGCCGCCAGCAGGTGCTGCAGCCGATCGAGTCGCGAGTCACCGACGTGATCGACGGCATGCGCGCGGAGTTGCAGTGCGCCATCATCTTCGATGTCAGCAATCAGGCCGCCGGAATCGCATCGGCGGACAAGACGCTCGATCTCACGTCGCGCGTCATCGATCGGCTCAAGGCGACCTCGCCTGCGGCGCCACCCCCGAAGAAGCCGCCGGAAGGGACCAACGTCCCGGAAGACCAGTCCTGAGTCCTGTGCCAAACCGCACGCTGACAGCCCAAGCGGTCGCCGAACTGGTCGGCGGCCGCTTGTTTGGTCCCGGAGATATCCCGATCCGGCGAGTTCGCTCGCTGGAACGTGCCGAGGCTGACGCGTTGAGCATCTGCGCCGGACGGAAATATCTGAGTGCGATGGAAGGATCGCGCGCCGGCGCCGTCCTCATCCCTGACGGACTCACCGACACGCCAGGACCCGCGACGCGCATCGTCGTTCCCGACCCCGCGCGCGCGATTGCCGCTGTGGCCCGGGCCCTGGAATCATCCGACGTCGTTGCTGCCGGGATTGCGCCCACTGCGCGAATCGGCCGGGGCTGCCGCCTCGGAGAAGGCTCCGCGATCGGCGGGTACTCGGTGGTTGGTTGCGACGTAGTGATCGGTGCGCGCGTCCGGATCGGCAGTCACGTCGTGATCGAAGATGGTGTCGTCATCGGGGACGACACGCGGCTCGACTCCCACGTCGTCATCTACCATGGCGCGATCCTCGGCGCACGGGTCTGGTGCAAGGCGGCGGCGGTGATCGGCGGCGTCGGCTTCGGGTACCTGTCGGACGAATCAGGACACACCAGGATACCCCATGTCGGTGGCTGCATTCTCGAAGACGACGTCGAGATCGGATCGCACAGTTGCGTCGATCGCGGATCGCTCGACGACACTCGCATCGGACGCGGAACCAAGATCGACAACCAGGTGCACATCGCGCACAATGTCCGCACCGGGCGCGACTGCCTCATCATGGCGTGCGTCGGTGTCGCCGGGAGCACCACGCTCGGCGATCGCGTCATTCTTGCCGGGCAGTCCGGATGCATCGACCACATCACGCTGGGTGATGATGTCAGGGTCGGCGCCAAATCCGCGGTGATGGCCAATGTCCCCGCCGGAACAGCCGTGTCCGGCTACCCCGCGCGCCCGCACCGGGAATTTCTCCGCGGCGTGGCCACGATGTACCGCCTGGGACCCTACGGCGACCTCCTCGAACATCTTGCCAAGGAGCGCGGTGATGCCTAGACGAACGCTGGCGGGAACCGTCGAACTGAGCGGCACGGGACTCCACACCGGGGCGCACTCGGTCGTCCGGCTCGAGGCCGGCGAAGCGGGGACCGGGATCGTCTTCCGGCGCGACGACATGCCCGGAAGGCCGCTCGTCCCGGCACGGATCGGCAACGTCGAAGCGACCGAGCGTCGAACCGGGCTCGCCATCGGGAACGCCACCGTCGACACGGTCGAGCACCTTCTCGCCGCTGCCCACGCGTGGGAACTCGATGACCTCCTGATTGCGATTGATGGCCCTGAGCCACCGATCCTCGACGGATCGTTCCTCCCGTGGTACGAGGCGATCGAGCGCGCGGGGATTGCCGAGCGCGAGGGCGATCCCGCGGTGGTGCGGGTGATGGCGCCGTTTACGGTGCGGGAGGGAGACGCCAACTATGTGGTGGCTCCTGGGCGCGGTCTGTCGCTCACGGCGACGATTGAATGGGATCATCCGGTGATCGGGCGCCAATCCGCGAGTTACGACATGTCGCGGGAGACCTTTGCCCGCGAGATCGCGCCCGCCCGGACTTTTGGCTTCATCCACGAGGTCGAAACGCTGCAGCAGCGCGGACTCCTCCAGGGCGCGTCGCGTGAGGTCGCAGTGGTGCTCTCCGACACGGCGGTCGCCACCGGCGAGCTCCGCTGGCCGGATGAATTCGTCCGCCACAAGCTCGGCGACATACTCGGCGACCTCACGCTCCTCGGCGCCAGGGTCGACGCACGGATCATCGCGGAGCGCCCCAGTCATCAAGGCAATGTCGCGCTGGCGACTGCGCTCGCGCGGCAGGCGCAACGCACCGACCCGACCCGTCTCGACATCGCGAGCATCATGAAGGTGCTTCCGCATCGTTTCCCGTTCCTCCTCGTCGACCGAATCGTCGAGATCGAGCCGGGCGTGCGAATCGTCGGGATCAAGAACGTGACGATCAACGAGCCATTCTTCCCGGGCCATTTTCCGGGACACCCGATCATGCCGGGAGTCTTGATCGTCGAGGCGATGGCGCAGGTCGGCGGAATGCTCCTGATGGGGAACTTCGAGGATCCCGATTCGAAGGTCGTCTACTTCACCCGTCTCGACGGGGTCCGTTTCAGACGCCCTGTCCTCCCGGGCGACCAGTTGCGATTCGAGGTCGAGGTCGTGCACGTGCGCGGGAAGCATTGCCAGACTCGCGGGCGGGCGTTTGTCGACGGACAGGTCGTGTGCGAAGCGGAGAGCATGATGGCCACGGTGATGGACCGATGAACCATCGCATCCATCCCACGGTGCTCATCGATCCGTCGGCGACCATTGACCGCGACGTCGAAATCGGCCCGTTCGCGATCATCGGGCCGGCGGTCAGTATTGGCCGAGGGTGCCGCATCGGTGCGCGCGCCACCCTCGAGCGCAATGTCCGCCTTGCCTCCGGCGTGAGTGTCGGCAGCGGATCGATCCTCGGCGGCCCCCCGCAGGATCTCAAGTACGCCGATGAGGAAACCTGGGTCGAAATCGGTGAAGGGACCCGGATCCGCGAGTTCACGACGATCAACCGAGGGACAGTGGCTTCGGGCGTGACATCGGTGGGCCGCAATTGTTTCATCATGACGTACGTCCATCTGGCCCATGATTGCCATATCGGTGACGGCGTGATCATGGCGAACGGGACGCAGCTCGCGGGACACGTGACGGTGGAAGATTACGTAGTCATCTCCGGCCTCGTCGCCGTGCATCAGTTCGCCCGGATTGGTGAATACGCATTTATCGGCGGGATGACCCGGGTCAGCCAGGACATTCCGCCGTTCGTCAAGGCGGTCGGCAATCCAGTCGAACTTTACGGACTGAACACGATCGGCCTGCAGCGGCACAAGTTTCCCGCCGCGACGGTCGCGGCTCTCAAGCGCGCCTACCGCCTCTGTTTCAATTCCGACCTCAATCTCGGTCAGGCGCTGGAGCGAGCCCGCACCGATCTGCCCACGACCGCCGAGGTGGATCGCTTCCTCGAATTCGTCTCGTCGTCGCAGCGCGGCGTGCCGGCGTGATGCGAGTGGGGGTGGTTGGTGTCGGAGCACTTGGCCGGCACCACGTGCGCCACCTGGCCGGGATGCGTGACGTCGATCTCGTCGGTGTCTTCGATACCGACGTGGCACACGCGGCCGAAGCTGCCGCGACATATGGATGCCGGGCGTTCGCAACCAGCGAGGAACTCCTCCGCCACGTCGACGCAGTGACGGTCGCCGTCCCCACGCCCAGTCACCACGAAGTCGGAATGGCCTGCTTGCGACGGGGCGTCTCGGTTCTGATGGAGAAGCCGCTGGCGGTGACGCTCACCGAAGCCGACGAACTCCTGGCGGCGGCGGACGAGTCTGGGGTTGTGCTTGCCGTGGGACACGTCGAGCGCTTTAATCGCGCGGTGCGAGCGGCACGGAACGTCCTCGACCGCCCCGCGTTCGTGGAAGGAATCCGCCTGGCACCGTTTCAGCCCCGCGGAACCGACGTCGCCGTTGTCCTCGATCTGATGATTCACGATCTCGACCTCGCAATTCACCTGGTCGGTGGCGCGCCCGCTGTCGAGGTGCGAGCCAGCGGCGTATCGATCGTTTCGCCGCACCTCGACATTGTGAATGCCCGCGTGGAGTTCGCCGGCGGAGCCGTGGCCAGCATGGTGTCTTCGCGCGTTGCGCGCGAACGGGTTCGTCGCCTGCGCCTCTTTCAACCGTCGGGGTACATCTCACTCGATCTGGCGACTGGCGAAGCCACCTTCATGCGCCTTCGTGAAGGATGGCGCCCCGGGACCGGATCGTCGCTCGAAGAAATCGTCGAGACGGTCGCGCTCTCTGCTCCCGAAGCAGATGCCCTCGGTCTCGAACTCCAGGCGTTTGTCGCCGCGGTGCGCGGAGACGCTTCGGAAATTGTCAGTGCAACCGAAGGCCGCGCGGCCCTTGCGCTCGCCCTCGACGTGACCAACGCGGTGCAGCGCGTGCCGGTCCCAGCCCTGGGACGGTGACGGTGCGAATTCTGGTAACAGCGGGGGAACCGTCCGGCGACCTCCATGGCGGTCGCGTCATCGCGGCACTGAGGGAGCACCTTCCTGACGCCGACATTGAAGCTGTCGGCGGACCCCAGATGGAGGCTGCGGGCGCGACGCTGCGGCGATCGATCGATGGCCTCTCGGCGATCGGACTGGTGGAAATCATCGGCAAGGTCCCGCAGCATTGGCGCCTCGAGCGCGAGTTGATCCGGGACTTTCGCGCGCAGCGATACGACCTGGTTCTTCCGATCGACTATCCCGGTTTTCATGCACGGCTCGCCCGAGCGGCCAAGCGCCATGGCATTCCGGTCCTCTGGTACATCGCACCCCAGCTGTGGGGATGGTGGCCCGGACGCGCAGCGCGATTCGCGCGTGCGGTCGATCGCCTCGCCGTGATCCTTCCCTTCGAACCACGCTTCTTCGAACGGGTCGGTGTGGAAGCGACATTCGTCGGTCATCCGCTCCTCGATGGTGACGCACCGCCGTGCCGTGCGGCGGCGCGATCGGCACTCGGAATCGCCCCCGCGGCGAGAGCGCTGGCGATTTTCCCGGGATCACGGCCGCACGAAGTCGCTCGCCTCTGGCCCGTGATGCGTGACGCCGCGATCCGGCTTCTCGATGCCGGAGATGCGACCGACGTGCTCGTCGCCGCTACGGCGTGGGGTGCCTATCACGGAGCCGATCGCCTGCGAATTCTTCGCGACGACTCGAGCCGGATTCTTGCCGCCGCCGACGCCGTGATTGCCAAGTCGGGGACGACTACGCTCCAGGCCGCTCTTGCCGATGTCCCGATGGTCGTGGCGTATTCGATGAATGCCGTATCGGCTCGGCTGATGCGACGCCTGCTCACCGCCCGCTGGGTGGCACTCCCCAATCTGATCGCGGAACGAGAGATCGTCCCCGAACTCCTTCAGGGGCGGCTCACCGTCGACACCCTCGTTGCGGCAACACGGCCACTGCTTCATCCCGACTCTGCCGAGGCCCGCAAACAGCGGGTCGGGCTGGCGGAGGTGCGTCGGCGGCTGGGAGGCCCCGGAGCGAGCGAGCGAGTCGCACAGCTCGCCGGGGAGCTGCTTGCCGCGTGAAGGTCCGGCTGTCACCGGGTGTCGTCCGGCTGGTTGCTCCCGCGGTGATCAACCCGCTGGTCCGTTCGTGGCGCTTTCGGGTGCATCGCCCCGATCGCTGGAAGGATCTCGTGGCGACTGGGCGCCCGTTCATCTTTCTCCTCTGGCATGAAGCGCTGCTGCCGCTCCTCTGGCGCCACAGGATGCAACAGATTGCGATCGTCGTGAGCGAAGCCCGGGAAGGCAGATATCTCGCCGACTATGCCCGCCGGATCGGCTACCACCTGGTCCCGGGATCGTCCACCCGCGGTGGGATGCGGGCACTGCTCGGCGCGATCCGCGCCCTCGACGACGGTTGCACGGTGGCGATCACCCCCGACGGTCCGCGCGGCCCACGACGGGACGTCAAGCCGGGCGTGGTACGAGCGGCCCAGCGCGCCGGCGCCAAGATCCTCCCGCTCCACGCCGTCAGCGACTCGGCCTGGTCGATGGGCTCGTGGGACCGGATGCTCGTGCCCAAGCCGTTTGCGCAGATCGACGTGGCCTACGGCGAGCCGTTTTCGGTCGGCCCGGGCGCCGAAGGCCTGGCCGAGGGCCTGACACGGTGCGCCACTGCAATGGCGCACATCGAACGCGAGTTGGTCTATTGACGGCGCGACGCGGCGATTCCCACCGGTTCGTCCGTTGGCTCTGGACCAGCAGCCAGGTCGGCGCCAGGATCACCCGTGGCGCGCTGCTTCCAGCCAGCGCCTTGTGGAGCGGGGCGATGTCGCTGCGCCGCTGGTCGTACCGGCGCGGGCTCAGCGCCGCCTCCCCATTGGCGATCCCGAGCGTCGGCGTCGGGAACCTCTCAGTTGGAGGTTCGGGAAAAACGCCGATAACAGGATGGATCGCCGCCCAGTACGCGGCGCAGGGAATTCGTCCGGCGATCCTGTTGCGGGGCGTCGGCGGCGACGAGGTCGACGTCCATCGCGAGACGATTCCCGGTGCGGTCGTGATCGCCGACCCCGATCGAAAGGCTGCGGCACTGCGGGCCGCGGCCGAAGGCGCGTTGGTTGCGGTGCTCGATGATGCATACCAGCGCCTCGACATCGAACGTGACCTCAATATCTGCCTCGTCAGCGCGGAGTCGACTCAAGCGGTTCGCTGGCCGCTCCCTGCCGGACCTTGGCGCGAGGGGTTCGGCGCACTCAATCGAGCGGATCTGGTGATTGTGACCCGGAAGCGGGCAAGCCGGGAAGTAGCCGGGAAGCTGATGTCCGAACTGGGAGACGGGAGCGGGAAACCGATGGCGCTGGCGCGGCTCGACCTCTCGCTCTTGCGGGGTCTCGTGACGGGACGGGAGTCGCCGGTATCGTCGCTCGCGGGTCAGCGTGTCGTGGTGGCGAGCGCGATTGCGGACCCGGCGTCGTTCGTGGCCCAGGTCAAGCGGGCCGGTGCCCAGGTTCAGGTCGCCACGTGGAAGGACCACCACCTCTTCCGCGACGAAGACGTGGCCTGGCTAGCCCACGCCGCGCGGCGCGCCGACCGGGTCGTCGTGACCGCAAAGGACGCGGTAAAGCTTCGCCACCGCTGGCCTGCCAGCGTGCCGGAACCGGTCGTGGCAATACTTGCGGTGACCTTTGAAGCCGGCGAAGGTGAGTTGCGTGACGCGCTCGGTCGTGTGGCCGGGAAGCGGCAATAACTTTCTCAACCCTCGATTGACCAGCACGGAGAAGATCATGGCCGCACCGAAGTCGTCCGCCAAAGCACCGCTCATGAAGCCCGATCGTGACCGCCGTTTCGCGGCTGAAGGCAATCCCTTCGAAGCGATGATGTCGCGATTCGACGATGCCGCGTCGCACCTCAAGCTCGAGCCCGGCCTGTATCGCGTCCTCCGTGCTCCGGAAAAGCAGATCATCGTGTCGGTACCGATCCAGCGCGACAACGGCGAGATCGAGGTCTACACCGGCTTTCGCGTGCTGCACAACACGTCGCGTGGCCCCGCGAAGGGCGGCATCCGCTTCGACCTGAATGTGTCGCTCGACGAGGTCAAGGCGCTCGCCGCGTGGATGACCTGGAAATGCGCCGTCGTCAATCTTCCCTTCGGCGGTGCAAAGGGGGGGGTGATCTGCGATCCGGCCAGCATGTCCGACCGCGAAGTTGAACGGATGACTCGCCGCTACACCTCGGCGATCATCGAGATCCTCGGGCCGGAATCGGACGTCCCGGCACCCGACGTGAATACCAACGAGCGGGTAATGGCCTGGATCATGGACACCTATTCCATGCACAAGCGCCACACCGTCACCGGCGTCGTGACCGGAAAGCCGGTGGCGATGGGCGGGTCGCTGGGCCGCCGGGATGCGACTGGACGTGGGTGCCTCGTCGTAACGCAGGCGGCCCTCGCACGCCGCAAGATGAAGGTGGCGGGCGCCACCGTCGCGGTACAGGGATTCGGCAATGTCGGCTCGACCGCCGCACGCCTGATGGCGGAGGCCGGCATGAAGATCGTCGCTGTAAGCGACAAGAGCGGTGGGATCTACAACAGCAAGGGCCTCGACATGGCCGATTGCTTCAAGTGGGTCCGCGACAAGAAGTTCCTCGAAGGGTATCGCAAGGGAGTGGCGGTGACCAACGACGAACTCCTCGCCCTCAAGTGCGACGTGCTGGTTCCGGCTGCACTGGAGAATGTGATCACCAGCCGCAATGCCGACGACGTCCAGGCGAAGATCATCTGCGAAGGGGCCAACGGGCCGACCACGGCGCAGGCAGACGAGATTCTCGATCGCAAGGGCATCTACGTGATCCCGGACATTCTCGCCAATGCCGGTGGCGTCACGGTGTCCTATTTCGAGTGGGCCCAGGATCGCAGTGGATATTTCTGGGAAGAGGACGTCGTCAACGACCGCCTGCACAAGATCATGACGCGGTCGTTTGACGAGGTCCACGGCATGTCGGAGAAGCACAAGGTGAGCATGCGCATCGGCGCGTACATGCTGGCGATCGACCGGGTCGCCGCAATGCACCGCATGCGCGGACTCTATGCCTGATGCAATTCCAGGTCGTGGCCGTCGGCAAACTTCGCCCGGCGCTGCGTGAGGTCTGCGACGATTATCTCCGGAGGTTGCGCCGGTTCGTGCCGGTATCCGAGCATGAAGTCCGCGAGGCCGGCCGCGCTCCAAGCGTCAACCGGCGGAGAGAGCTTGAAGGGGAACACCTGATCGCGGTCTTGCCGACGCGGGCCACTGTTGTCCTCCTCGACAGCGCCGGCGAGGCGTGGTCGAGCGAGGAGCTCGCCGCACGGGTCGAACGCTGGCGGATCGACGGCAATGTTTGCGCCTTTATCGTGGGTGGTGCTGAAGGCGTATCGAGCGCAATCCGCCACCGTGCCCGGATCAGCTGGAGCCTCGGCGCTATCACGTTGCCGCACGAACTGGCCCGGGTCGTCGCGGTTGAACAGCTGTACCGCGCCAGCACGATCCTGCGCGGCGAGCCGTATCACAAGGGAGTTCGCTGAGTTGCTGCGCCTCGTTTCGCACCCGATCGGCAGGCTCCCGTCCATTCCGCCCCGGGCAGTCGTCTGGCGGCCGGAACTCGACTCGGCGCTGGTCGATGCGCCGGGCACCGAACCGCTGCGCGCCCGACTCCGCGAGCCGGGCGCGCTCGTCGTCACCACCGGCCAGCAACCGGGGCTCTTCACCGGGCCGCTGTACACGGTGCACAAGGCGCTGTCGGCTGCGGCCCTCGCCATGGTACTCGAGCGCCGCTGGAAACGCCCTGTAGTGCCGCTTTTCTGGATCGCCGGCGACGATCACGACTACGCCGAAGCAAGCTCCGCGACCTGGGTCGACCAGGTCGGTACCCTGATCGACTGGCATCTCCCGCCACGGCCGGTATCTGCGCCGCAACTGCCGATGTACCAGGTCTCTCTGCCCGCGGACATTCTCGTGGGCCTCGAACAGCTCGGTGCTTCGTTGCCGCCGGGGCCCCGGGCTGATGAAGTCCTCGATTGGCTGGGGCGCCATTACCTGCCGGGACGCAGTATCCACCACGCCTTTGCCGGTGCACTCGCCGAACTCCTCGCTCCGGTTGGCGTCTTGTGCTTCGACCCGACGTGTGCCGCCGCCAAGCGTGCGCAGGCGCCAATCCTCGCGGAAGCTCTGCGACAAGCCAGCGCGCTCGACCAGGTCCTTGCGGCACTTCCGGAGCCCGGAACGGGGATCGCGACGGGCGAGGATGCGAGTCTCGTCTTCATGACGAGCGCTGCGGGCCGCGATCGGCTGATGATCGACGGGCCCGCATTCCGGACCCGGCGCTCCGGTGAACGATTCACACTCCTGGAGCTTGAATCCTTGCTGCAGCGCGAGCCCGAGCGATTCTCGGCCAACGTGCTGCTGAGGCCGGTCGTCGAAGCCGCGCTGCTGCCGACGGTGGCGTACGCAGCCGGACCGGCCGAGGAGCGATACCTCGACAAGCAAAGCATCGCGCTCTATGCCCGGTTCGATGTCGTGCGCCAGGTCCCGGTACCTCGCTGGTCGGGAACGGTGATTGCCCCTTGGGCAGAACGTCTCCTCGAGCGGCTGGGAATCGACGCGGGGCAGGTGTTGCACGACGACGGCGCGTTGGCACGCACCATTCTCGAGCGCGATTTTCCGGCCGACGCGCGCCAGGCGCTTGACGCGCTGACCAAGCAGATCGCGCGGAGCGCCGGCGTCGTCGGGGCCGCGGGGAAGCGCATCGACCCGGTCCTGGTTCGCGCCATCGCAGGACGGATGCAACGCTTGAACGAAATCACCGAGCAGATCGACAGCTCGCTGCAACGACACCTCCGGCGGCGCACCAATATCGCGCACGCACAGTATCAACGGTTACTACAGGGACTGCGGCCCCGCGGGAACCCGCAGGAGCGGATCCTGATCAATCCCGTGTTCCTCGGACGCTTTGGCGCGGCGTGGCTCAACGCGGTGTATGATGCTGCGCAACGCTGGGCCGACGCCCTGCCTCAGGCCGCCGAGTGAGCCGCCGCGGGTCGCTCCTCGTTGCGACCGGCATCCTCCTCAGCCGGCTCTTTGGCCTGGTGCGGCAGCGCGTGCTGGCGCACTATCTCGGGTTGCAGACCGATGCGGCGGATGCACTCGCTGCCGCGTTCCGGATTCCGAATTTTCTTCAGAATCTGCTCGGGGAAGGCGCGCTGTCGGCGTCGTTCATCCCCAGCTACTCGCGGCTCCTTGGAAAGGGAGAAGAGGAAGAGGCCCGCCGTCTCGCCGGTGCCCTCCTGTCGCTGCTCATCCTTGCAATCGCCGCCCTGGTGCTTGTCGGAGAACTCGCGACACCGTGGCTCCTCGACCTGCTGGTGTCGCACGCATGGAGCGATAGCAAGCGCGCGATGACCGAACATCTGGTCCGCATCCTCTTTCCGGGTGTCGGCCTCCTGGTGGTCTCGGCGTGGTGCCTCGGCGTCCTCAACTCACACCGGCGCTTCCTGCTCTCCTATGCGTCGCCGGTGGTCTGGAACATGACGATCATCGCGGCGGCACTCCTCGTCGCTCGCCATCAGCCGCGACCGCAATTCGCAGTGACGGTGTCGATTGGTGCCGTGATTGGCTCGCTGTTGCAGATCGTGGTGCAGTGGCCGGCAGTCCGCACCGTCGGTGGCGCAATCCGATTGCAATGGTGGCGCGCCGTCCCCGAGATTCGTGACGTCGTTCGCGCCTTTGTCCCGAATCTCGCGTCGCGCGGCGCCAATCAGATCTCGGCATTCGTCGATCTTTTCATCGCGAGCAAGGTTCCGATCATCGGTGCGGTGGCCGCGATGACCAACGCGCAGGTTCTCTATACTCTCCCGGTTTCCCTGTTCGGAATGGCCGTGTCGGCGGCCGAACTTCCGGAGATGTCCCGCGAACAGGGCGACCCGGTGACGATCGCCAATGCGCTCCGAGTGCGGCTGTCCGGCGCAACGCAGCGGCTCGCGTTCTACATCGTCCCCTCGGCTCTGGGGTTCCTGACTCTCGGCGGAGTGATCGCGGGAGCCGTTTTTCAAGGCGGATTGTTTCACCGGAGCGATGCGCAATTTGTCTGGATCGTTCTGGCCGGGTCGGCGACCGGACTCCTCGCGTCGACCCTCGGGCGCCTTTACGCGGCGACCTTCTATGCACTCCATGACACGCGGACACCGCTCTGGTGCAGTGTGGTCCGGGTGGCACTGACCGCGATCCTCGGAGTCGTCGCCGCGCTGAAACTGCCGCCGCTGCTGCATATCGATGCAAAGTGGGGCGTCGCAGGACTGACCGCCTCGGCCGGGATTGCCGGATGGGTCGAGTTTGCGCTACTGCGCCGCGGCCTCTACCGCAAGATCGGCCGGTTCAACGTCCCGGCGATCGAACTGGTGAAGCTCTGGATCGCAGGGATCGCCGCCGCGGCGATTGGTGTCGGCGTGGCGCGCCTGGCGACAAGTCTTCCGCCGATTCCCGTGGCGCTTCTCGCAGTCCCCGCAAACGCGATCACCTATCTCGCAATAACCTTCTGGTGGGATATTCCCGAAGCCGCGGTGCTGACCAATCGAATCCGTCATGTGGCCCGGGGCGGGAGTATCTGACGGTGAACGAAGCACTGCAGCGGAAACTCGACACACTCCCCGATGGCCCCGGCGTCTATCTCTGGAAAGATGCCGCGGGAGCGATTCTGTACGTCGGGAAGGCGGCCAACCTCAGGACCCGGGTCAGGTCGTACTTTGCCAACGACCAGCCGCGACTGCCGACGCACGATCTCCTGCTGTCGAAGATCGCCGATGTCGAGACGATCGTGGTCGCCAACGAAACGCAATCGCTTCTCCTCGAGAACAATCTCATCAAGGAGTACCAGCCTCGATTCAACGTCCGGCTCAAGGACGACAAGAGCTACCCGTCGATCGCCGTCACGCTGGGCGAAGCGTTCCCGCGGATCCTGGTGACCCGCCGGCGCGACATCGTGGGCGCGCGCTACTTCGGTCCATACACCGATGTCGGCGAGATGCGGCGCACGCTCAATCTCATCCGCAGAATGTTCACGGTCCGCTCGTGCGATGATGCTCTCCCCGCAACCCGCCGCGAACGCCCGTGTCTCGATTTTCACATCGGTCGGTGCCGCGCGCCCTGCGTCGGATGGCAGGATGCACCGTCGTATCAGGAGATGATCCGTGAAGTCGTCGATTTCCTCGAAGGGCGAACCGTCGACCTGAAGGCCAGAATTCGCGCCATGATGCTCGCCGCGAGCGGGCGCCAGGACTTCGAGCGGGCGAGCGACTTTCGGGACGCCCTCAAGTGGCTGGATCAGGTGGATGAGCCGGGCGGCGTCGAAACTGTCGGAAGCGGAGACGCCGATGCGATCGGTTACGCCCGTGACGGTGACGACGCGGTCGCCGTGGTTTTCCGGATCCGCGAAGGCCGGGTGATCGGCAGGGAACACCGTTTTCTGGAGAGTGTCCTCGAGGAATCGGATGCCGACATTCTGAGTGCGTTCATGGTTCGATGGTATCTGCCGAGCGACGACAAGTCGCAGCGAATCGTGCTTCCGTTCGCCCCATCAGGGCTCGACGCGATCGTCGAACTCCTGGGTGATCGGCGGGTGATCATCCCGCAACGCGGCATGGCTGCCCGCTGGCTCGATCTCGCCGAGCAGAACGCGCGCCACCTCCTCGAGAGCCTGCGACTGGAGACATTCGAAACCGACGAACGCGCCGAGGATCCGGTGTATGCGCTCGGCCGCGAACTGGGACTCACCCATGTACCGCGGGTGTTCATCTGCGTCGACATTTCAACTAGCCAGGGTCGTGACACGGTTGGATCCCTGGTGACGTTCGAGGCAGGGCGGCCGCGCAAGGGCGAGTATCGCAAGTTCCGCATCAAGGGCATTGCCCAGCAGGATGACTTCGCCGCGATCAACGAAGTGATCTCCCGATACTTCCGGCGCCGGATCGACGAGCAGAAGCCGTTTCCCGATCTGGTGGTGATCGACGGCGGGAAGGGACAGCTCAGTGCGGCACTCGGTGCGTTCTCGGCGTTACAGATCGAGGGCGTGCCCGTCATTTCGCTCGCAAAGCGGGACGAGGAGATCTACTTTCCGGATCGGGCCGAGCCATTGCGCCTGCCGCGACGGAGCCCAGCGTTGCGCCTGCTGCAGCGCGCCCGCGACGAAGCGCATCGGTTCGGCGTGGCGTATAACCGGAAGCGACGGACTGAGCGGACGATCACGTCGGCGCTGCTCGACATTCCCGGGATCGGACCGCGGCGGCGCCAGCAACTGCTGCAGACGTTCGGGTCGCTCGCGGGCGTACGGCTCGCGACGCAAGCCGACATCGCCGCACTGCCGGGGTTTTCCGAGGGCTTGGCGAACAGGATTCTTGACTACCTCAAGGCGCATTGAAATGGACTGGCATCTCGAGTGTTCGGATTGCGGTACCGTCGGGCCTCCAGATGGCCTTCCCACGGTGTGCTCCGCATGCGGTCGCCCCTGGCTGGTTCGATATCCCAGCCGTGATCAATCGATCGCCGAACGCGCCGAAGTGAGGCGCCGGCGCGGGATGTGGCGGTTCCGATCCTTCCTCCCGCTTGAACCCGATGAAGAGCCCGTCTCCCTCGGCGAGGGCGACACGCCGCTCATTGCAGCGCCGCGCCTCGCCGCGGCACTTGATCTGGGAGATATCTGGATCAAGGATGAGGGATGCAATCCCACGGGATCGTTCAAGTCCCGTGGCCTGAGTGCGGCGATCACCCGCGCTGTCCGGTCAGGCGCGACTCGATTCGTTATCCCGACCGCGGGAAACGCAGGGGTGGCGAGTGCCGCCTACGCCGCCCGCGCTGGTACTGTCGTGCGGGTATTTGCTCCGAGGACCACGCCACGGACGATTCTGTCGCAGATCAGCGAATATGGGGCTGAGCTGGTCCTGCTCGACGGGCACATTGGCGATTGCGGAAAGGCGTCGCGCGCCTTCGCCGCCGAAACTGGTGCCCTCGACCTCAGCACCCTCAGGGAACCGTACCGGATCGAGGGGAAGAAGACCCTCGGGCTTGAGATCGCGATGCAGTTCAACTGGACCCTCCCCGACGCCATTATCTATCCCACCGGCGGGGGCACGGGCCTGATCGGTATGTGGAAGGCCTTTCTCGAGCTGGAGGCCGCGGGCTGGATTACCGGGCCGATGCCCCGCATGTATGCGGTCCAGAGTACTGGCTGCGCGCCAATTGTGAAGGCGTTTGCCGAGGGAGCGGTACAAGCCGACCCGTGGCCCGACCCGTGGACTGTCGCCAGCGGCCTCAGGGTTCCGGGGCCGCTGGGCGACAAACTCATGCTTCGAATCCTCAGGGAAACCGGCGGAGGAGCCGTCGCCGTCCCGGATGAGGCCATGACCCAGCTCGCCCAGCTCGGGACGCGGCAAGAGGGAATCGACTTCTCGCCGGAGGGCGGGGCGTCGATCGCGGCCGCCCTCGAACTCCAGCGAAACGGCACGATTGCGCGTGAGGACCGAGTGATCCTCTTCAACACCGGAGCCGGGTGGCTGTACCGCAACCCGGAAGAATTGCCGAGTAGGGGATGACCGGGGATATTTTGGCCAGGGCAGCGTCGGCGGGCTGGGGAAGGCCAACCCCGGTCACGGCCGGAACGTACCTGCAACGGGCGCCGGAGCCACCGGCCCCATCCGACTTCGAGGAGTAGCCAGAATGCAGAGAATGACCATCGTCGCGTTGGCGAGCCTGGTGGTGGCAGCCGCGCCTCTCGGTGCGCAGACGCAATACAATCTTCGGGTTCGCGAGGCGATGCACCCTCATGGACGGTATGAGCCGCCCATCTGCCCGCTGAAGGGTGGGGATTTCCGCAGCAGCAGCGCCGGCCTTCATCTCAAGACCGCGGCGGAGGGAATCGCGGACGACAACGGCGGCGCCCGGAGCGAGGTCGATTCGAAAAAGTACGTCGACATGGTCGGCCAGGCCGTGAAATCAGCGATGGATGCCGTTGCAGCTAACCAGCAGAGCGCGGCCGGGTGGTACTTTCTCGGGCGCGCCGATCTTCAGCTTGGCGACCTGCGCGGTGCCGATTCGGCGCTGACCAAACTCGAGGCGCTGTCGCCCGACTGTTCGGCCGCGATCAAGGCGATGCGCCAGCAGGCGTGGGTGCCGCTGGTGAATCCGAGTTCCGAGTTCATCCGGACCGGCCAGACCGATTCCTCCCTCGCGGTTCTCCGCGACGCGCTGACCATTTCCCGGTATTACCCGCAAGGTTACTACAATCTGGGAGCGACATTCGTCGCCACCAAGCAGTACGACAGCGCCTTGTATTACTTCCAGATCGCCGTCGAGAAGGCCAAGGCCGATTCGCAATTCACCAAGACCGGCACGCAAGCGACGTACAATATCGCGTCGCTGTACTCGCAGACGAACGACTATCCGCACGCCATCGAATGGTGGAAGAAATATCTCGCCCTCGATTCGACCGACACGGGTGCCAAGCGGAATCTCGCCTCCGCATTGCGGCTGAGCGGCAACACGGCGGAGGCGGCCCAGTACGAATCGCAGCTGATGTCGGCTGGCTCGTTGACCACGCCGGAACTTGCCGGAATGGGCGTCCGGGCGTTCAACGACAAGAATTACGCCGCGGCAGCCGATGCCTTTCAGAAGATTCTCGCCACCGAACCGCTCAACCACGACGCGATGTACAATCTTGCCAATTGCTATCTCGCACTCAACGATGGACACAAGCTTATCGATGCATCGCAGAAACTCCTCGAAGTCGATCCGCTGGGGATCGCCAACGTGAAGCTCCTCGCCAACGGATACCGACTGTTGGCGGATACTACCAAGTGGGTGGCTGCTGCGACCCAGTTGCAAGCGATGACGATTGGAGTCAACGTCGCGCGGTTCGTACCGGGGAAGGACAGTGCGAAACTGGTCGGATCGGCGACCGGCAACGCCGCGGTCGACGCCAACGACAAGACGATCCCGCCCGCGGCGATGACGCTGGTTGTTGAATTCCTCGACAACAAGGGCGCGGTCGTGACCAGCCAGGAAGTCGCCATTCCCGCGCTGCAGCCGAACGCCAAGCAGGACATCAATGTCGAAGTAGCTGGCGCCGGAATCGTCGCCTGGCGGTATCACAAGAAGTAATGACTCACACGGCGGCGGCGAGCGGACGTTGATCGTCTCCTCGCCGCACGCTACTTTAGCTGGCACGCGGGTGTAGCTCAGTTGGTAGAGCATCAGCTTCCCAAGCTGAGGGTCGCGGGTTCGAACCCCGTCGCCCGCTTGATGTAACTTGAAGCCCCGCAATGGGTAGTGCGTTGCGGGGCGTTTCGCGTCAAGATGTTCATTCAGGCCACGAGCGCCAAATGCGTGCATCGGTCAGCGATGGCGGTCGGCAACCGCGCGAAATACGTTGTCACCTCTTCACCGTCTGCGCGAGCCGATCAGCGAACTGGGCCTTCCAGTTGTGCACTACCAGCAGTCGTGCTTCGACGCTCGTGGACTTGAGCAGAACGAGGTGCCGACCGTCCGGCGCCACATCATAGTTGGCGCGCACCGGTACATTCAGATCGTAGCTGCCCTCGAAGAGCGGCTGCCGCGCCACCACCGCAAACGTCGGCGCGGTGGAGACAGTTGCCACGCTCAGTTGCCCGTTCGCGACATAGTAGATGTGCCGTCCATCCGGGGCCCAGATCGGCGTCTGACCGCCTCCGGTGCTGACCGGATAACGTGCCCCGAGTGCGGGAAACGCCTGGACGTAGACCTCGGTCGTCCCCGACTGATCGGAGGTGTACGCCACCCACCGGCCATCGGGCGAGAAACGTGGTGCCCATTCCGCGAACTTCGTGGCGGCAATCGGCTTCGATGTGGTATCGCCCTCCAATTGCCGGTACCACAAGTCCTCGTTGACGCCGCCGCCATTGATGCGGTAGGCAAGGATATGCCCGTCCGGGGTGAACACCCCCTCGTTCACTGACGATCTTGGATGGCTCTGCAGTATTGTCGCTGTGCCGCTGCCATCCGCGGGCTGCCACCAGAGGGCACCTCCGCCACTCTTCTGTTCAGGATGATTCGATCCCATGTAGAGCACCCGCTTGCCATCGGGTGTCCACTCCGGCCGGGAATTGCTTCCCTCCGAGGTCAGCCGGGTGGAAATGCCCGAGCCAATGTCGTAAATCCAAATATCGGTCGACGCAGGAGTCGCCGCGTCGATCGCAAGCCGCTTGCCGTCAGGCGAAAACCGGGGATGGCCGAACGTCTTCGAATCGGGGACCAGCATCTTCGCGCGTCCCTGCAGGTCGGTCAACACGATCTGCGATGTCGCGGTACCGGCCTCGTAGACGAGCGAGCCGCTGGCGGAAATGGCAGCATAGGCGTTGCCCGTATTGCCGACGGCGACCCCATCGCCGACGGGCACCGGATCGCCTGTGACACGCGCGTGGCGGCTATCAAATGGCACCGCCATGAGGCTGCCGGCACTATTCACGTAGATCAGGTAGTCGCCGATGACCGCCAGCGCCGTGGTGCCTGGAAGGTCGAGATGCCGAGTGGTTCCCTTCGACAGCAACATCACCCCGATTTGGGTCTGGGACAGGCCACCGCCCGTTTGGGTACTTGTGTACAACACCGTTTCCCCGTCTGCCAGCGGAAGCGGATACCTCTGCGAAGTCTCGCCATGTGCCGTGTCCAGTGGGGCCACCGGTCGCGGCGTCCCACCAGCCGCTGGGATCGCCAGCATCTGGCTCGGCGTGCCGATCAGGAGGACATCACCTCTGGTCCATGCCGCGCCGCGTGCCACGGGCATGGCGCTCACTGTCGTTGCCGCCCCGCCGGTGAGCTGCGTCTTCTGCAATCCGGCCCCTGCGAAGAAGCCGATCCATTTGCCATCCGGTGAAAAGAATGGCGTACTCGCATCTTCCGTCCCGGGGATTTCGTGGATCACCGAATCGTCGAGCGCTCGCCAGAAGAGCATCTCCGCGCCGCCTCGCACGCCAGTGAACACCAGGATGTGGCCGTCCGGCGAGATTGCCGGGCGTCCGCTGACCAGGCGGATGTTGGAACCACCGGCCACGCGAAAAAGCACGGCCATGCCGGACGTATCGCGGACCGGGCGCAGCCAGCCCCAGGCGGCGACCACAAGCGCCAGTGCGGCGATCGCAGCCGTCGTCCACCAGAGGCCCGGGGACACGCCGGCGGGCGTGGTAGCTCCATCAGCACCGGCGGCCTGGATCGTCGTGAATGCCGGATTCGCGAGCGCCTCACCAAAAGCTTTCGCGCTCTCAAACCGGTCGGCGGGAAGCTTCTCGAGCGACTTCGCCACCGCAGCCGCGACATTCGGCGGCACCGACTTCCGGTACTTCGTCACCGGCTCAACCGGCTCGGCGATAATCTTCATGATGATCTGTTGCGCCGAGGAGCCTACGTGCGGAGGGTTGCCGGCCAGCATCTCGTACAGCACGGAACCGAGCGAATAGATGTCGCTGCGACCGGTGATCTCCTTGTCGGCGGTCGCCTGTTCGGGCGACATGTAGTGCGGCGTGCCGAGCGACATCCCGGTCTCGGTCATTCGTCCGCCTGCCGCGGCACTGAGGGCCAGCGCGATGCCGAAGTCTGCCACCATCGGCCGGCCGTCGTGCAGCAGGATGTTTTCCGGCTTGATGTCGCGGTGGATCACGCCGTGACGGTGGGCGTAGTCGAGCGCGTCGGCCACGTCGCGGGTGATGCGGACCGCCTCATCGATACCGAACTGCGTCTCGCGATCGAGCTTGGTGCGCAGCGTCTCGCCCTGGATGTAGGGCATCACATAGAAGAGGAAGCCGTCGGCAGAGCCGGAGTCAAAGAGCGGCAGGATGTGCGGGTGCTGCAGCGCGGCGGTCGTCTTGATTTCCACGACGAAGCGCTCGGCGCCAAGCACCGCGGCGAGTTCGGGCTTGAGGACCTTGATGGCGACCTGGCGGTCGTGCTTCAGGTCCTGGGCGAGATAGACCGTGGCCATCCCGCCTTGGCCGAGCTCGCTCTCGATGCGATAGCGGTCGGCCAACGCTGCACTTAGGCGCGGCAAGGCGTCAAACGTCAATCAATGCCCCAGGGCAGGCGTGGGAGAATCTCGGCTGTGGCCGGAAAGGACGGGGGTGACCCCATGAATATGCTGCCAACAAGGCGGGTGGGTAGGGGCAACCGCCCGGCGCCGGCGGCAAGTAGTGCAGAAAGTAGTGCAACTCCCACGAGCGCTGGCGAGCGCCCACGAGCGCTGAACGGGTCAAACGGCGCTCACTGGCACTCGTGGGCGCTCACGGGGCAGTTTCCCAAGCTGAGGGTCGCGGGTTCGAACCCCGTCGCCCGCTTATCAAGAGATCGTTGCTATGGCAGACGGGGTGAGCGAGTTCAGCTCCACCCCGTCGCCCGGGTAAGGTCAGCGAACGCCCCGCAACATCGGTCGATGTTGCGGGGTGTTCTGTCGCCGGCATTGGTACCGGCCTGTTGCTCGGCGAGGACGCTGATGATCATCCCGTGGGCACTGAGGCGTTGCGGCGTCCATATTGCCGAGTCCGCCGAATCCGTGCCAAAAGTTATATGCAGCCATCCAAGGAGATGAACGTGGAGCTCAAAACGAAAGTCGTCGGTGTCACGGTCGTCGTTGCCGTGTTCGGGTTCCTGACGGAGTCGCACGCGCCGCTCGGCGTTTTCTGGCGGGCGGCTCCCGGCGTCCCCGATCCTGTCGGCGTGCAGCTCGCCCTGTTCATGCTTCTTGGCGCGATCGAGGCGGCCGCGCTCGGGCTCGGAACGGCGTTTCTTGTCTTCGGCTATCCTCCACTCGACGCGTTGGTTTCTCTCCCGGCGCGAACCACCCGGTCAGCTCATCTTGCAATCTCGTGGCTCCTGATGAACTGGTGGGCGCACGACAGCTTCCATCAGCATGTGGGGATGAGCCTGACCGGACTGCTCGGCATTGAATACGCCTTCCACGCCACGCTGATTGTCGCAGGACTGGTCCTCGTGAACTTCTTTCTGGCGGTCGTTCAGACGCCGGTGACAGCCGGATTGGAAGACTCTCGGGAGAACATTTGTATCGGTGTTGCCGCGACCGAAGTGTAGGCCGGGAAACGCGCGTTACTCCCGCTCTTCCGCGACCGGCTTTCCACGCAGGAGGTCGATCATCGCGCGATACATCGCCGCTCTCGCGGCTTGGCGTTCGGTGATCCGGGTCAGGTAGCGGAGCCGCACGGTGACGCCACTGCCAGTCAGGCTCACGCTGACCGATGGCGCGGCCGAGAAGGGCTTGTTGCCCGGCGCATGGGTCGCTCGTTGCCAATCGGCTTCTGCCTGCTCGCCGTTGGCAGCAGTCTCGCGGGCCGCGATTCGCTGAATCTCTTCGGCTACCTCGTACGGATCCATTCCATCGGGAATCTCGACTTCGAGCTCGTCCCAGAGCCATTGCCCCGACGTCGAGAAATTGAAGTAGTGCCCCTCGATCGCAAAGCTGTTGACGAAGGACACCTTTCGCCCGGTCGGGTCCGCCGCACCCGACCCAGTGCTCGTTTCGAGGAGAACAGTCTGGAAGACCCCCACGTCGAGAACTTCTCCGCTCACTCCGTTGATCTCGACCCAATCGCCGGGGCGCATTCCATCCTTCCCCATCAGGACAAACCACCCGAAGAAGCCGACGATGAAGTCCTGCAGCGCGAGCGCCAATCCCGCTCCGGTCAACGCGATTACCGTCGCGAAGTTGCTGGGAACGCCGAAGATGACCAGCAGAATCAGGAGGATGCCGACTGCCTGGGCGATGAAGAGCGTAACGGTACTGACGGTGTGCAATGCCCGATTGGTCTGTGCCATCTGCGCGACAACGCGACGTATCCCGCGGTTTGCGGTGACGATCAGCAGCGCGATCAGCAGAGTCCAGAATGCGGATACGAATATTCCGTGCGTGAAACTCTGCTGCCGGACCAGCACGTAACTGATCCAGTCGGTATACACACCCGCCAGGTCCTGCTCGTTCTCGACTCTCTTGTCGAGATCGGACAAGTCCTTCTGATCGACCGTGAGATCCTTGAGGAACGCCAGTGGCGTTTCGGGGGCGCGCAACGCGGTCGTATCCGGAGCCGGCGGGGTCGGCGATGTTTGCTTCGCTCCGGTTCGCGTTGCCGCACCAGTTCCGAGGCCGAGGACGACATTCCCGGCGTTCCGCCCCTTCTCATGCAGGATCTGTTGCGCCGTGCGCTCTGCTGCCACCTGTTTTTCCAGCGTGTCGTGGGCAACGGTGAACGCCGCGGCCCGGTCGAGCGCTGCTTGCCGCGCCTGGTCCAGGAGCCGACGCTTTGATTCGAGTGAGCGCCAGGCCGCCGCCTGGTCGATGATGCTCGACGATTGGGTCAGCTCGATCGATGGTGCCGCGGCAGTCGCCGCGGTTGCTGCTGCCGGAGCACGGTGCTGTGCCGAATCGTGCTGGTCGCGGACCCGCTGGATAGTCGCGAGGCGATCGCCGCCTGCGCGGATCAGGTCCTGGTGCGCGTCGTCGAGTTCGTCCTGGTCAAGTTCGAGTTGCGCCTGTGCCAGATCGAGCTGCTGTTGAATCGCGTCATGGGCGCTTGCCGATGCCTTGGCAACCGCATCGGTCAGCGTCTTGATGTGGTCGTGGTCGGCATCGACCGCGGCCGATGCGCTCTTGAGATGGTCCATGATCTCGCGCGTTGCCGGGGTCGACAGCACAGGAGCGCTGGCGGCCTGCCGGGTCGCGGCGGCAAAGGCAAAATCGACCGAATAGTCGCCCAGCCTGAGCGCCTCGGCCGCGTAGGCACGTTCAGTCCGCGTCTCGGCAAGCTGGTCAAGCTGCTGTGCGGCGTCGAGCGGCCGGGTGTCTACCGCCGTTCCGTTGCGCCTGGCACCGGAGCCAAGGGCGCGGACTCGCTGGCGCACGTCACCCCAACTCCAGGTGATGATCGTCCCAAGCAGCGCGATCGCAGCGAGGACGCCAAGAACCACCGTAGCCGGTTTTCGGTTGATCACCGGCGAAAAGGTAATGGGCAGCGGAGTCGCCACTGGTGGCAGGATGCAACGATGCCGGCTGTGAAGTCGCTTGAAGTGAGATTGCCTAACCCCTTGTAATCAAAGGCACATAGCGTCATATTGGCGAATGACTTCAGCCCTCGGCTGGTTGCTTTGATCAAGGTCACGACAGTTGAGCCCGGCTCGATTGGCGAGGCCATCGGCCTAGTTCGCGATGCCGATCTTCTGACGGTCGACGGCGAAGAACTCGAAGATTTTCTCGACTGGGAATTCCTGACTGCCGAAGCGGAGTTCTCGCTCGTCTACCGCAAGCCAGGAGAAATCGACGAATTCGAAGTCGACGTAGCGCGGCCCATCGAGGAACCGCTGGGCGTCGGCGTCGAGGCGGCCCGCATCCGGCGCTGCGCGAATCGGTGCGACTTCTGTTTTGTCGAAGGCAACCCCGAGGGTGTGCGCGACGTCCTCTACATTCGCGATGACGACTACCGCCTCTCGTTTCGCTACGGCAATTTCGCCACGTTGACCAACCTGAAGCAGCACGATGTCGACCGGATCATCCGGTACCGGCTCTCGCCCCTTTACGTGTCGGTGCATGCGACCGATCCGCAGGTCCGGCGATGGATCCTCCGCAACCCGCAGGCGCCCGAGATCCTGCCGCAATTGCGTCACTTCGCCGACCATGGGATCGAGTTCCACACCCAGATCGTGATGTCACCAGGAGTGAACGATGGAGCGGCACTGAGGCAGACCCTCGACGAGCTGTGGCAGTTCGGCCCAGCGGTCCTGTCGGTATCAGTCGTCCCGGTCGGACTCACCGAGTTCAGCAAGCATCATCTGGTGCGCGAACCGACTGAAGACGAGTGCCGAGCGGCCGTGGTGGTGGTCGAAGAGGCCGCAGCGCGCGCCCGGGCCGCGCGGGGCGATTCGTGGGCCCAGGGCGCTGATGAACTCTATCTCCGAGCCGCACTGCCGCTTCCGCCAGCTTCCGCTTATGGATCGTTCGATCAGGTGGAGAACGGTGTGGGCTCCGTGCGCTGGCTGCAGCAGCAGGTGGCCGCAGGGGCGACCGCACTCGGCGGGTGGGAACGCCGCCGCATCGCGATTGTGACGGGGAAATCGATGGGCGACCTGATGCCGATGGTGATCGTCCCGCTCGCAGAAGTCACGGGGGCCGAATTCACCCTGATCCCCCTGGAGAACGATCTGTTTGGATCCCGGGTCACCACCGCCGGTCTCCTGTCAGGCGAGGCGATGGCCAACGCTCTCCGTGATCTCGACGGGATCGATCTGGCGCTGCTTCCGGGTGAAGCGGTAAACGACGATGGCCTGTTCATCGATTCGATCAGCGTCGATACCGTCGCGGCAGCCGTGCCAATGCCGATCAGGTTGTCACGAACCTTCGTCGACGCACTGAGCGAGCCTCTCGCCGCATGAACAAGCCCACTGTTGCCGTTGTCGGTCGCCCCAACGTGGGCAAGTCGACCCTCTTCAATCGCCTGGTGGGTGGGCGAGAGGCGATTGTCTCGGACCGGGCCGGAACCACGCGCGACCGCCACTTCGGTGATGCGACGTGGAATGGTCGCGGGTTCTGGGTGGTCGACACCGGCGGACTCGTCCCTGATTCCGACGAAACGATGGATCGCGCCATCCGGGAGCAAGTCGAGCGCGCGGTGGCCGAGGCCGATCTCGTCCTCCTTCTCGTTGACGGGAGCGAGGGAGTCAATCCGATCGATGAAGAGATCGCACTGCGGCTGCGGCGTTCTGGCCGCCCGGTGATGCTCGCGGTCAACAAGCTCGACGAGCTGCGACTGCACGATGCCCGGTTCCCCTTCTACGCCTTTGGGCTGGGTGAGCCCTGGCCGGTATCGGCTGCGACGGGGCAGGGGAGCGGCGATCTTCTCGATGCGCTCGTCGAGGCACTTCCGGTGGCGACAGTCGACGACGCGCCCGATCGGATCCGGGTGGCGATCGTGGGGCGCCCCAATGTGGGCAAGTCGTCACTCGCCAATCGGCTTCTCGGCGAGGAGCGGCACGTCGTGACCCCGATCGCCGGGACGACCCGCGATGCCATCGATTCGAGCCTGCAGTACCACGGCAAGACACTCACTTTCATCGATACCGCCGGTTTGCGCCGCAAGGCCAAAGTGGATGACGCCGTCGAGTTCTATTCGAACATGCGGACGGAGCGGGCGTTGGGCCGGGCCGAGGTGTGCCTCCTCGTTGTGGATGCATCGATCGGATTGCACAACCAGGATTTGCGGATCGCCACCGAAGCGTGGGATCGTGGCTGCGGGTTGATCGTCGTGGTCAACAAGTGGGACCTGGTTGAAGAGAAAGACGCCAACACTGCCGAACGCGGCAAGGCACTCCTGGTCGAGAAGGCGCCGTTTCTCGAGAATGTGCCATTCGTCTATGTGTCGGCCTTCACGGGGCAGCGAGTTCGCAAGCTCCTCAATCTCATCATCACGGTCGAAGAGGCGCGGACTCATCGCGTCCCCACGGCCGAGGTCAATCGCGTGCTGCAGGAGCTCCTGGCCCGCGCCGCGCCGCCACAAAAAGAGGGGGAGGAGGTCAAGCTCCTATACGCCGCGCAGATCGGCACAGCCCCACCGGCAATTGCCATCGTGAGTAATCGTCCTGAAGCGGTTCCGGAATCGTACCAGCGGTACCTTGTCCGCGGATTCCGCGATGCATGGGGCTTCACCGGCGCGCCCGTGCGGCTCACCATCAGTCGGCGGGGAAGCAAACAGTGATGGCGTCGTGGGGTGCGGCCGCAGTCGCATCCTACTTCCTCGGGGCGATTCCGACCTCGTATCTCATCGCGAAAACCGTTGCCGGACTCGATCTCCGGATGGTCGGCAGCGGCAATCTCGGCGCCACCAATCTCTACCGCGTCCTCGGCTGGAAATATGCGCTTCCGGTGGCCCTCTTCGATGGGTGCAAGGGTGCGATTCCGGTCGCGGTATTCGGCCCCTGGGTGCATGCCGGAGTCCTCGGTTCGCTGCTGCTTGGCGTTGGAGCCGTGATCGGCCACGTCTTCTCGGTGTTCG
The DNA here is from genome assembly GCA_036501385.1 of Gemmatimonadales bacterium. Taxonomy (GTDB): domain Bacteria; phylum Gemmatimonadota; class Gemmatimonadetes; order Gemmatimonadales; family GWC2-71-9; genus Palsa-1233. The sequence goes on from DASYAK010000052.1 coordinate 119,591, forward strand.
TACAGTTCCGCGGCGGCAAAGGAGTCGCCACGAGCGCCGGAATCCTCTTTGGCCTCGCCCCGGGCGCGTTCGGCGCGGCACTGGCGATATGGGCCGCAACGCTGGCGATTTCGGGATACGTCTCGCTCGCCAGCGTCGTCGCGGCCGCGGCGCTTCCGCCAGCGATCTGGTTTCTCGTACCGACCCGGCGCGGACTGGTTGGTTGGTTTGCGGTACTGGCCCTGCTAGTGATCTGGCTTCATCGCGCCAATATCCGGCGACTGCTCAATGGGACGGAAGCCCGCTTCGGACGGGGCGCTCCGTTGCCCCGAGGCTCACAGTGACCGTGGTGGCCGTGCTCGGCGCGGGAAGCTGGGGGACGGTCCTGGCGGACCTTCTCGCTCGAAAAGGATGCACCGTCCGGATCTGGGCGTTCGAGAGCGACGTCGCGAAGGGTATCGCCGATCGTCACGAGAACGAATCGTTTCTCCCGGGGATCGAACTGCACCCGTCGCTCGACGCAGGCGACGATCTGCGTGCCGTAACTCGCGGCGCGGACGTAATATGCTTTGCCACGCCGAGCCATGTCGCGCGAACTGTCCTGGCCAGCATCTGCAGTGATGTCGACGCGGGAATTCCGCTCGTCTGTGCTACCAAGGGGATCGAGACCGACACGCTGATGCTGATGGGCGAGGTTGCCTCGGCGACCGTGCCGCAGGCGAAGTTCGTGGCACTATCGGGTCCGAGCTTTGCCGAAGAAGTGCACGCCGGCCAGCCGACTGCCGTCGTCGCGGCGTCGCGCGATCCGGCTGCCGCTGCCGCAATTCAGCGGCTGTTCGCGACTCGCTCGTTTCGAGTCTATTCGAGTGATGACGTGACCGGTGTCACGCTGGGCGGATCGCTCAAGAACGCCATTGCGATCGCCGCGGGGATCCTCGACGGTCTTGGTCTCGGCAACAACCCCCGTGCCGCGCTCCTGACACGGGCCCTCGCCGAAATGAGCAGGCTGGGAGAAGTTCTCGGCGCACGACCCGCGACCTTCGCCGGGCTCGCTGGTATGGGCGACTTGATTCTCACGTGCACCGGCGCGCTCTCCCGCAATCGGCAACTTGGCATCGCACTGGCTGCCGGGACTACGCTCGAAGAATATCGCGCAACGCACCGCACCGTGGTCGAAGGAGTGAACACTGCGCTCGCAGCGTCGCGACTCGCCCGACAGCACGGCGTTGACCTGCCGATCATCGAGCAGGTCGCCGCGATTCTCTTCGACGGGGCCTCGCCTCGCGAATCAATTCAGGTCCTGATGGAACGAACCCTCAAGGCGGAACAATGGGGATGACACTGCCGCAGCCGGTGCAGCAATTCTTCTCGATCGGCGAAGTCTGTGCCCTGACCGATCTCAAGCCGCATGTCCTCCGCTACTGGGAAAGCCAGTTCCGCTTTCTCAATCCGGCCAAGAATCGATCCGGCAACCGGGTCTACAAGGCGCGAGAAGTGGAACTGATCATGCTGGTCAAGCACCTGCTCTACACCGAGAAGTTCACGATCGATGGCGCGCGTCAGCGTCTCGATCATTATCGTCGCACCGGCGAAATCAAGGCCGCGGCCAAGGACGCGATCCGCTTCGAAATGGTCAATGACGTCCGCCGATCACTGAACGAAGTCGTGCAGCTTCTCGACTGCTCTCGCGCGCTCGAGGCTGCCCCACCGCCGCCACCGACACTCACGGCAGAGACCACGGGCGTCCGGCCAGCGGAGCTCCGATCACCGGCGCCCACTCGCAATCAGCCCGAGGAGCCGCGCGCCGCGCGAGGGAACAATTCGCACGGTGAAGAACAGCTGAGCCTGACGTGACGTCACGGGCTACTTGTCGGCGATATGAGGTGCGTCTCGCGTGCCTCCGCCGGCGATCAGCAGCGCGGTAAGCCCGATTCCGGTCCAGGCGAGCTCCCGTACCCGGGAGAGCAGCGCCGCCGTTGTTCCCAGTTTCGGATCGTAGCCAAGCCAGGCGAAGACGACAAATGCGCCTCCCTCCTTGGATCCCATTTCAAAAGGCAGAAAGAACAGGAGATTCGTGAACAGCGAGGAGATGTTCGCGATCACGAATGCGCGCGCGAAATCCACGCCGAGGCCGAGTGCATAGAGAATGATCGTGAACTCGAATGTCGAAAGCACCCGGCCGGTCACTTCGGTGGCGATCGCCCACTTGAATTGACCGGGAGCCGCGTGGATCGCCGTGAGTTCGTCGTCGAGCTCCTTCAGGCGCGGCCGATTCTCTTCCAAGCGCCTGGCGAGGCGCCGAAGCGGCCCCAGCCGGCCAAGAAGGACAACCCCTCGCTCGAAAATCCCGTCGCGATGCTGTGAAAGGAGAAAGGTCGCCGCAAGCGAAAATGCCAGCGCCGAAAGGAGGAGGATGGCGAAAATCGGAACGGTGTGCGGCAGGAGGATCGCCGCCGGAATCACGGCACTCAGGAAGACGAGAATGTGCGAGATCGCATGCAGGAAGCGAAACCCGACCACAGACCCCACGGCGCGCTGCCGACCGAGCAGCGGCGTCGCCCCGGTCACCTTGAGTGGCTCCCCGCCGAGCGAGAAAATGGGCGTGGCATAGTTCATCGCGAAGGAACTGATGGAGAGCAGGTAAGCCCGCCAGAAGGTGAAGTGTGCGGGCCGGCGCGGAATCAGCAATTGCCACGCGCGAGTATTGCAGGCATAGACGAACGCCCACAGGACAACCAGCGGCCCCACCACCCAGATCGATCCGCGCAGCGTTCGCCAGAGGAGGAGCGGACCACTGTGAACAATCAACGCCGCCAGCAGCGTCGCGCCAAGCACGAACGCGCCGACGCGAACGGACCTGGTCATCCCGTGGTGATCCGACAACCCTCGGCAGCCGACCGGTACGCCGCGTCGAGCAGGGTCGCAACCTGCTCGATCTCGCGCAACGCGCCGGCGTCATGCCCCAGATCGATCGCGTCGACAAACTGTCCGAGGAGGGAACTCATCCATGCAGCATACTCGCGTTTGTCGAGTTGCGCTGCGAAGTCGATCGACTCCACCGTCCCGTCGCGCTTCACCAGGCGAAGGAATCCACCGACCCATTCGACCATTCCCTTGTCGCCGATGAACCGGATCCGGTTCTCGCGCCCCTGACCGGCCCAGGTGAGGGTCAGCGTTGCCGCACGATCGCCGTAGTCAAGCAGGAGGTGCGCCGTGTCCTCGACCTCGTAGTCCGGGTGACCGAGCCGGGAGAGTTGTGCCGTCACTGAGCGCGGCATGCCGCCGGCATCGAGGAGCAGATACAGCAGGTGCGTACCGTGATCGAGAAGCACTCCGCCGAGACTGACGCTGCTACGGGCCCGCCACGGAACGCCGCTTGCGGTCGTCCCGCGATCAGCCTCGCCGCGGTAAACGTGGAACTCCGCCAGGTGCCATCGGCCAATCTCTCCGGCGTCGATCCATTGGCGCATCGCCAGCCACGCCGGATTCTGACGGTACTGATGGCAGGGAAAGAGAACTCGCCCCGCCGCACGCGCGGCTCCGGCCAGTTCGCGGGCCGCACCAGCGTCGACTGCAACGGGCTTTTCGCAGAGCACGTGAAGCCCGCGAGCAAGCGCCTCGCGGACCAATGTCTGGTGGGTCGACGTCGGGGTACAGATATCGACAAAATCGAGCGGGCCTGCACGGACAGCGGCGTCAAGGGTCGCGAAAACTGGAAGCCCGTCGAGGTCGGCCGCGGCGACCGCCGGGTCAACGGCCCCGACGATCTGCAATCGTTCCGCGAGTCGGGCGTCGCGGCTATAGGCCGGCAGATGTGCCAGCCGTGCGACAGCGCCCGCGCCGATCACAATCCCGTGCTTTGGAGGCACTACGCGGCCTCGGCCAGCCGCGAAGCCGTCTCGTTGAGGATGATGGAGGCGTTAGCCTCATGGCGCGCGAGGAGAGCAATCATCACCACGGTCATCGGAATCAGGGTCACCCAGAGAAATGCCGCCGGCGAGCCTGGAAGAACCGTGACGGCGAGCAGCAGAAACCGGATATTCTGGCCGATCCAGGCGCACTGCAAGACCACACCACGCTGCATCGCGGCCCAGCGATCGGTGACCTCGAAGGTCGGCGTTCCGGCACGAATGCGGCGCACCAGCTCGAGCGATCGCGGCACCAGGCGGCTGTGGCTCTCCAGGTAACCTCGATAGATGTGAATCAGGAACGCCTGAAACGGAGTCTCCGCCGTCATGAGACTCATGTCTTCGGGGAGTGCGAATTCTCCGGCTCCGCGTTCGCCGAGATGGAGATAGAGTTGCCGCATGTAATCGGCGGCTGCGCTCTGGCGCGCGTGGGCGAGGCCCGCCGCGACACCGAGCGGAACCACCAGCCACCAGGTTGCGCCGCCCACGATCATCCGGGCGATGAGCTGGATGTAGAGATTGATGAACCGACCAGAATCCGAAACTCCGTCGAGGATCTTTCCGAGTTTCGTCGATGTCCCACGTATCCGCGCCAGCTGGCCGTCGGCGCTATCGAAGATGTCGGAGACCACGAACATCGCTACGCCCGCCGCATTGAGCGCCACGCTGTGATAGAACAGGAGGCGTCCGGCGACGAGGCCGGTGATCAGCGCGACAAAGGTGATCTGATCGGGCGTGATCCGTGTAGGAACGGCGAGCCGGGCAATCCGGAGGCCAATGGGCCGGAAGAATTGAAGGTCGGCCCATTCTTCAATCGCCGCCCCCTTGTCAAACGATGCGTTCGCTGGCATCGACGAGCACGCCTTCCATGATCGCGAGGGCCTCGAGAGCGTCCGCTTCCTCGATCACCAGCGGCGGGTTGATGCGCACTTCCGCGCTGTACAGCATCGAAAGGACGCCGCGAGCGAGAAGCGCGTCGAAGATGCCGCGGGTCACGGCGCGGTCGAGGAGCTTTCCAGTCCGCGGGTGCACCAGATCCATTCCGATCATCAATCCCCGGCCGCGTACGTCGCGGACAATCGGGATGGTTTCCTCCCACCGCCGCATCACGGCAAGCATCTTCTCGCCAATCCGCTGCGCCCGCGCCGGAAGATCCTCGTCGATGGTAATGCTGATCGCAGCCAGCGCTGCCGCGGCCGCCAGGGGATTGCCGCCGTAGCTCGACGAACTCCCGCTGGGGTTCGCCCACGGCGTCGAGAACGCCACCTTCTCGGTCGCAATCACGCCGCTCATCGGAAACCCGCCGCCAAATGCCTTGCCGACGGTCATGATGTCGGGGACGATCCCGTCGTGCGCCACGCCGAACATCCTGCCGGTCCGGCCGAATCCGGTAATCATCTCGTCCGCGATCAGGACGGCGCCGAGTTCGTCCGCGAGCTTGCGAAGCTCGCGGAGAAAGCCGGGCACCGGCACGATGTTTCCGGCAGTTCCCTGGACCGGTTCGACGATGATCGCCGCCACGTTGTTGGTGGTTTCGAGGGAGATCTTGCGGCGGAGAAAGTGCATCGCCCGCGACAGACATTCCTCGGGTGAGGCTGACGAAAACTCATCGCGCGACGGACTCGCGTAGGGCGACAGATAACATCCCGGCATCAGCGGGCCGAGTTCGTGCTTGAAAGTGCCGCCGAGCAGCGGGAGAACGCCGCCAGTCTTGCCGTGATAGCCGCCCCAGAAGGCGATCACTTCCGTTTTCTTGGTATACGATTTCGCCAGCCGAAGGGCAGCTTCCACCGCCTCGGCGCCGCTGGAGTAGAACTGGGTGCGATTGCAATCGCCCGGCGTGACACTCGCGATCAGTTTGACAAGCTCCGCTCGGTGCGCGGTGGCGAAGCTGCCGACGTGGAGCCGGGCAATCTGTCGCTGCAGCGCCTCGACGTACCGGGGATGACCGTAACCCAGGCTGGCCACGCAGATGCCGGCCATCAGATCGATATATCGATTCCCGTCGCGATCCCAGAGAATGGCGCCTTCGCCGCGATCGAGGGCAAGCTGGGAAAAAAGCGCGACGCCCTGCGTGCCAGGCGCCGCGAACCGGGATTCCTCTGAACAGGTCTCCAGCGAGAGTGGTCCAGGGAGAGCCACCATTGGTGCCGTTGCAGTCATCGAGTGCTCCGAAAGGGAATCGACGCTTCGGCGTATTCGGCGATCGCCGCTGCCGCCTGGTCGCGGACTGGCGCAAAGCTTGGCCAGTCATTGAGATCAATCAGAATGGGTCTGGTGCGCGCTGCGATTACCGCGTCGCCGCCGAAAATGCCGAGACCGACCGCCCGCGCGGCGGCAAAGGCAATCGATTGCAGCGTCCGGAGATCGACGGTGTCGGCGTCAACCGGACGGCCATCTTCGCGGAAGGCATGGAAGAGCGCACGATCGCCAACACCGTAGAATTTCACGACTGGTCCGGGCACGTGCGCCTGAACCGCGACCTCCGCCACTCCGCGGTCAGCAAAGGCCGATAGCGTCCGGGCAAGGTCGCTGCGAGGGACTCGCACGACATCGGTTGCCTGCTGTGCATGCACGTCGCCGCGCTTGACCCAGAGATCGGCGTCAGGAAGGTCAACGAGGTCGTCTCGCCCATCGGTCGTCGAAATCATTCTGGTGTCGGGGAAAGGGAGACCCGAATCCTCGAGAGTTCGCACCAGGTGGTGCCGATGACAACCGAGGACGCTCGACGGCCGATTGAGAATCCGGGCACCGCTTGCCTCGAGGTCGAGGAGCTCAGCCGAGGCCGCACTCCCCTGACACATGTTGAGGTAGAGGTCCGCGTCCGGAATGATTCCGGCTTCGACATCACCTTCGCCGAGGCGTTCGACCGACCACCCCGATTCGGCCATGCGCAGCGTGGTGGCGTCCATGATCGCGGCGTCGTTGCTGCGATGGCGGCCAGGAGAATACGTCGCACTGCGGTAGATCGCGACCAGGCGCATCGTCATCGGGCTACTCCTCCAACGAGTTCGAGGGCGCTGCGGATATCGGCATCGGTATCGACATCGACAATCCGCGGGATTTCGACGGCCTGCACCAGCGCACCCTGATCGATCAAGGCGCCGAGAAAACCACGAATGCGCTGGACGCCGGCAGCGACTGACGCCGCCGCGATCGCGCGGGCACGAGGTGACAACCAGTACACCCCACCGGTGACAAGGCGGCGTTCGCCGGCCTGCCCGAAGCGGCGCACCATCGAACCGGATGTCACGTCGACCCAGAGCGGCGATTCATCTTCGATGAACGGCGTCACGGCCACGATGGCGTCGGCGGTCTCAAACGCGATGATGGCTGCCTGATGCGCGCGATCCCACTGGGCGTTTGGCATGATCGTGTCGACCAGCGTGCACAGGACATTGCCGGGCTCGATCGCCCGCAAGCCGATGTCGAGCGTGTGCAACGACGTCGGCGTCGTGACGCCCACGATGTGCACCTCAAGACCGGTCGTTGCGCGCTCGACGAGGTCCACCAGATCGGACCGCACCGCGCAGGTCACGGTGGCGCAGCCGACGCGGCGACACGCGGCCGCCATCCGGACGATTTGCGGCTCGCCGGTGATCGACAGCAGTGCCTTGGGAACGGTGATGCCGCTGGCTCGCAGGCGCGATCCTTCACCGCCGGCCAGCACCAATCCGTGCATCATGCTGCGAGCGCCCGCGGGACCTGGTCGAATCGCGCAACGCGGACGTCGGGGGCGATTCCGATCGCTGGCCGCGCGTCGTCTGCGAGCCAGCAGGTTGCCATTCCGAGGGAAGCCGCGGCGGCGATGTCATTGGGCGGGCTGTCGCCGATCATCCAGCACCGCTCCGCGTCGCAATCGAGCGCCGCCAGCGTTGCGTCGAAAATCCTCCGGTCGGGCTTCCGCGCACCAATCACTTCCGAATCCGAGACGACATCGAAGAGGTCGCCAAGCTCGAGTTCGTCGAGGCAGGGCTGAAGGTTTCCCTGGTAGTTGGAGATCACGGCGAGCTGGTGCGTCTCCGACAGTTCGAGGAGCACCTCACGATTCCGCCGCGCGACTCCGACCGCGTCTTCGACGAAGAGGTCGGGGAGATCCGGCCCGGCGAGGCAAGCCCCGTCTGCCAGAAGCTCAGCCAGGAGGCTCGCCTGGGCGGCAACGGTCGCGGCGTAGCCGAGCGCGGCAATTCCTGGAAGGCGGGCCAGCTGGTCATCCGAACGGGCGAATGCCGTTCGGAAGCGAGCCCGGTCGCCGGCCCCACCAGCCGAGCGGTAGAGGCGGTAGAACCGCTCGACCCATGGTTCGCCGTCGGCGTCGAGGGTCCCGCCAAAGTCGATCAGCAATGCGTAGCGACGCACTGGCCTCACTGGGTCGAGAGAAGACGCCGGGGACTATCTTCCCGGCCATGCGGATCCTAGTTGCAAATGATGACGGAATCCTGTCACCGGGGCTCCAAGTCCTGGCAGATGCCTGTCGGCAGGTGGGAGAGGTCACGGTCGTCGCGCCCGATCGCGAGCAGAGCGGACAGTCTCACGCCCTGACACTGACTCGACCGCTCCGGCCGGTCGCGGTTGGCGAGCGGAGCTGGCAAGTCGATGGAACTCCGACCGACTGCGTTCTACTGGCCCTGGAAGCGTTGATGCCCGGGCGACCGGATTTTGTATTCAGCGGGATAAACCACGGGCCGAACCTCGGCGAGGATGTCCTCTATTCGGGGACCGTTTCGGCTGCCATGGAGGCCGTGGTGCTGGGGATCCCGGGAATCGCTCTCTCGTTTGCGGGGCGACCGGGTGACCTTCTCCCGGGATATCGCCCCCTTGTGGAGCGCCTGGTCGCCAGGATCTGCAAGCTCGGGTCCTATCCGCGGAACACGCTGATCAACATCAATCTCCCTCCGATTCCGGCCACGGAGGTACGGGGCGTCAAGGTGGTGCGGCTGGGATCGCGCATATTCGCCGATTCGGTCGCGCGACAGAAAGACCCCTGGGGCAGGGAAGTCCTCTGGGTGGGCGGCGGGAAGATCATCTGGACCGAAGAGACCGACACCGATCAGGCTGCAATTGCCGCCGGATACGTCAGCGTGACGCCGCTGCAGCTCGACCTGACCAATCATCAGTTACTCAAGACCGTGAGCGACTGGAAGCTCGACGCGTGACCGACGGATTTGCAGGGTATCGATCGCAACTGGTGGAGACCCTGCAGCGCCAGGGCGTGCGCGATATGGCAGTCCTGCGCGCTGTGGGCACCATTCCCCGGCACCTGTTTGTCCCGGAGTCACTTCGGCACCGCGCCTACGAAGACGAAGCCTTGCCGATCGGCAATGGGCAGACGATTTCCCAGCCATTCGTTCAGGCCCGTTCGTGCGAATTGCTGGCCCTCACCGGCCGTGAACGGGTCCTCGAAATCGGCACCGGATCAGGATATCAGACCGCGCTGCTCTCCATGCTGGCCGAATCGGTCTTCTCGATCGAACGGATCGCCTCGCTCGCACGCCAGGCGCACGAGGTGATCCGATCCCTCGCCCTGAACAACGTGACCGTGATTCACGGCGACGGATCGCTGGGTTGGAAGCCCAACGCGCCCTATGAAGGAGAGATCGTCGCGGCGGCATCGCCAAACGTCCCGCAACCTCTGGTCGACCAACTCACGCCGGGAGGGCGTCTTGTCATCCCGGTCGGGGGAAAGGAGGCACAGGTGCTGACGCTGGTTACCCGCCACAAGGAAGGGCCCGGACATGACGAATCGCAGGTCCACGACGTCCGGTTTGTCCCGCTTCTCGGCCAGTATGGCTTCGCTGGGCCGGACTGAATGACCCTTCACGCATTGATCGATTTCGTGCTCCATCTCGACCGCCACCTCGGCGCGATGGTCCATAACTACGGGCCGTGGGCGTACGGCATCCTCTTCCTCATCATCTTCTGCGAGACAGGACTGGTTGTCACGCCTTTTCTTCCGGGCGATTCGCTCCTCTTCGCCGCCGGGTCCCTCGCCGCAATCGGGTCGCTGTCGTTGCCGGGCCTCATCGCGGTCCTCTTCGCGGCTGCGGTCATCGGCGACAACACGAATTACTGGATCGGACGCCAAGTCGGCTCGCGCGCATTCACCCACGACTACCGCTGGCTCCGTCGCGATTACCTGGTACGCACTCGCTCGTTTTTTGAACGCTACGGACCGCGGACGGTGATTCTTGCCCGGTTCGTTCCGATTGTCCGGACCTTTACGCCGTTCGTCGCCGGGGTAGGGGAGATGCGGTACCTGCGCTTCCTTGGCTACGATCTGGCCGGCGGGCTCGCCTGGGTAGGGCTTTTCTCGTGCGCCGGGTTCTGGTTTGGCAATCTTCCGCGGGTGCGCGAGAACTTCTCTCTGGTAATCCTCGGAATCATCGTGATCTCGGTCCTGCCGATTGTCTTTGAGTTCGCCAGGACGCTACGCCGAAATCGCGACGCCGGGACGAACGAAGAAATCACTTGAAGTCGCTCTCAACAGATGTAACCGATGTTTGTGCAGTTACTTACGGTATCTTTACTAAAGATATAGATGAGGTAATGTCGATGGCCTGTCTGGGCGATTCTCATCCGACAGGGCGGTCGTGACCTCGCTGAAGCCCAGACCATCGCAGCTGAGCGACACAGATCTGTCCGGTCGACAGATGATCACTATTATTCCGCGTGGAACGCCCGCCCCCGTAGCTCAACTGGATAGAGCAAGGGCATCCTAAGCCAGAGGTTGCAGGTTCAAGTCCTGCCGGGGGCACTGTGCAGCCGATCGTCCGCCGCCCGGGGCGGGGACGATCAGTGGATGATCGGAAGGGGTAGGGTCACCGCGACCGCGGCTCCCCGAGCCTGCGGGATGAACTCAATCGCGGCCGTTTCGGCGCGGTCGCGTTTCCGACCGGTGGCCCGTTCGACCGACGTGGTGACCATCAATTGGGCGATCGGTATGCCAGTCAGGATGACGAGCGGCGCCTGGCCACGCCAGTGCAGCAGGGTTCCGAGCTCCATGCCGGCGCCCCAGATTCCCCCGGCAGCGGCAAAATCGACCAGAAAATTGCCGCGCCGCCTATTGCCGAGGTGAATGCCTAGGGCGAGCCCGAAGGTCCCGCCGATCGCGGCACCATAGAGACCTTGAGTGATGCAGCCATCGTCGCCGCAATCACCGCTATTGTGTCCCGCCCTGGTGCCGACATAAGCCCCCAGGGCGAAGCCCGCGAGCCCCATGCCGATCCCGCCTAGCGTCGGCGAACTGATGTCCGGCTCCGCGGGCCGGGAACTTGTCGACCAATTCGCCGAGTCCTGCGCGCACAATGCAGCAGCGTTGATCGACAGCACAAAGGTCGCGGCCGCTGCGATCCGCGGCACGCGACCGGCATACCATGACAGCGTCCTAACGATCGGCACTCCGCGGGTCTGGGCGGATGGTGAAAGTCTGGGAATAGCTCTGGCCGTTGACTGTGAGCTTGGCCGTGAACGTTCCGATCGTTTCCCCACCACCTCCGCCACGGCCCCCCCGGCCGCCGCCCGTCGCGCCACCTCCACCACCGGCACGGCCGCGACCGCCCGCAGCGCCCGCTGCACCAGCCGTTCCTGGCGCGCCTCCGCCCGTAACGGCGCCGGCGATCGCGGCGGCAGCACCCCGCCCGCCGCCTCCGCCGCCGAATCCGCGCCCACCACCACCACCCGGCGCCCACACCACGCGGTGCATTCCCGCACTTCCAGCGAAGGCCTCAGGCGCTGTCCGCCAGAGCGGCGATGTGTTGGGGATTCCACCCCGTCCCCCGCGTCCACCGCCGGCTGGTGAAGGGGCTTCACCACTGGTGTACGTCTGCACCACGTTGCCACCAGCGTCGAGAATCTCGAGCGTCACGCTGGCTGCGGCTTTGAGGTAATAGTCAATCGCGGCACCGTCCGGTGCATTTTGCGCCTGCGGCTCGTCCTTCTGCAGCGGCGTCCCGTTGTCGCCGCCGCGGATGTAGTTGATCGCGTCGGCCGGCTTGAAGAGATGCGCATCAGCGCGCAGCACGGCATCGGTGATCTGCCGGAGCGGTGAAATATCATCGATGATCCAGATACCGCGGCCGTGCGTCCCGACGACCAGGTCGTCGCCATGAATCTCGAAGTCGCGCACCGACGTCACCGGCAGATTGAGTTGCAACGGCTGCCAGTTGTCGCCGCCGTCGAACGAGAGGTAGGCGCCGCGCTCGGTCCCCGCAAAGAGGAGCCCCTCGCGCATCGAATCTTCCTTGACGGTGTGCACGTACACGCCGGCCGGAAGCCCGTTGGTAGTCCGCTGCCAGGTTCGGCCCATGTCGCGGGTACGGTAGATGTATGGCTCGAAGTCCTGCAGCTGGTGACGGTCGACGCTCGCGTACGCGGTGTTGAAATCGAAGTGTGACGCTTCGATCATGGTGACCCGGCTCCACGCCGTGATCGCCGATGGCGTGACGTTCTGCCAGGTCTTGCCGTCGTTGGTGGTCACCTGGATGTAGCCGTCGTCGGTTCCAATCCAGACCATGGGAATCACCAGCGGTGACGGTGCGATGGTGTAGATCACACCACGCTTGCCGTTGACGTCGACTTGCGCAGCCGCTGTCGCATCGAGGTTGGGTGGGACGCCGGGATCGGGGCGGGTGAGATCACCCGAAATCGCAGTCCACGTCTCCGCCGTATCGGTGCTCTTGTACAGGATTTCGCTGGCATAGTAGAGCGCACGTGGATCGGCGCGCGAGAGCACCAGCGGTTGCGTCCAATCATGCCGGCCGCGCGGAGCGCCATTGCCGGGGGCCGAGGTATTGAGGATCAGATCGAACCGGCTTCCCGATCCACCGTAGATGATACCCGGATGCAGCGGATCACCAGCCGTGTAGCCGCTCTCGCCACCCGCGCCGATCGGCTCCCAGTCGCGCATCGAGATTTCGGCGAACTTGCCACGCGAACATACCGCGACCGATCCGCTGTCCTGTTGCGCGCCGGTGACCCAGTACGGGAAGCGATAGTCTACCGAGATGTGGTACATCTGCGCCGTGGGCTGGTTGAGCCATGAGCTCCAGGTGACATCAGCGGGATCGTCCGTCTTGGCATTCCGGGAGATGATCGTTCCCTGATCGCTCGCGACGATCACCGTGTTCGAATCATCCGGGGACACCCACGCCTGATGGTAGTCGTCACCGCCGGGTGAACCGCGCAGGGCGACCCACGTCTTGCCGCCATCCTTGGTGCGGCTGACAGCAACGTTGGGAACGTAGACCACGTCCGCATTGTGCGGGTCGACAGCGATATGCTCGAAGTACCATCCTCGGCCCCAGAGCGCGTTGTCGCCGGATACCCGCGTCCACGTCGCTCCGGCGTCGTCCGACCGGAAAAAACCTCCCTGGCCTGGAGGAGCGCCACCACGGCCGCCACCCGTTACCGGTGCGGGAGCCGCGCCAGCCGGCGCCGCTTCGGGAAGGAGGCAATCGACCACGGCGTACACCCGTCTCGGGTTGGTCGGTGCGACCGCAATTCCCGTCTTGCCGATTCCTTCCTTCGGAAGTCCGACGGTAAGCTGCTTCCACGTCGTCCCCCCGTCGGTGGACTTGAAGATCCCCCCGCCCGGTCCATTGGTCGGCGCATAGCTGTACCAGGGCGGCCGGCGCGTATTCCAGAGACCGGCGTACACCACCTTCGGGTTCGTCGGATCGATCACGACTTCTGCTGCACCGACGTTCTCGTCCTTGTAGAGAACCTTCTGCCACGTCTTGCCGCCATCGATCGTGCGGAACACGCCCCGATCCGGGCTCGCGGCGTAGAGATGCCCAATCACCGCGACGAAGACGACGTTGGGGTTCTTCGGATCGACCGCAATTTTCCCGATGTGCTGTGTCCCGTCGAGGCCGAGATGCTGCCATGTCTGGCCGGCGTCGGTCGACTTGTAAACGCCATTGCCAAAGCCGGTCGAATCGCGAAGAGTCGATTCGCCGGTCCCGACATAGACCGTGTCAGGCGCCGACGGCGCGACGGCGATGGCGCCGATCGATGCGACGGGCTGTGAATCGAAGACCGGCGTCCAGACTCGACCTGCATCGATCGTCTTCCACACGCCACCGTTTACCGCGCCGAAATAGAACTCGTTCGGCCGGCCAGGGACGCCGGTTACGGCGTCAGTACGACCGCCGCGAAAGGGGCCGATGAGCCGCCAGCGAAGGCCTGAATACGCCGGCGCATCCTGTGGCACGCCCATGCCGTATTCGAACGGTGACCCGACCCGGCCGCCGAACGCACGCCCCAGCCCGGGGCGGAGCGTCGTGTAGGCCATGCCGAGGCCGGCCGCCGCGAGGAACTCGCGTCGAGTGGTCTCAGGAGAATCGATGGATTGGGCGCCTTGATCGGGCGAGGACGAAGCAGATTGTGATATGGACCCACGGGGTGATGCCACGGACAACTCCAGAGAGAGGCCAGGACGAGTGCAGACGTGAATTGCGCGGTCCCTCAATTAGTGGTCGTGGTGTTCAGAGTCAAGTTGCCCGGAACGGCGTTGCAGCCCGAGTCGCAACACCGACCGGAACAACGTACGTGGTGCTGGTCTGGCGCTCGGACCCGATTCTTGCCATGTTTCCGGGCTTGACCAAACCATCAACTTCTCGAGCAGGCGGAATGGCGACCACCCGAAAGTCAGCACCAACATCGGCAGCCACGCCAGTGGGTGATCCCGAGGCGCAGCCGTTCTTCACGCCGCAGCGAATCCGGATCCTCGGGATCGCCGGGGCGGCCGTGCTGCTGGTCGGTTTGGTGGTCTGGTTCACCATCACGGCCGGCCAGCGCAAGCAGGCATTCGCTGCCCAGGCACTCGAGCAGGCGCGCGACGCCGCCGCCCAGCAGAACTGGGGAGTGGCTGTGCAGGGATTCACCCGGGTGGCTTCGACGTACAGCGGCACGCCCGCCGCGTACGAAGCAAATCTTGGATTGGCTCAAGCGAAGCTCGTGGCAGGGCAGAACGAGCTGGCGATTTCTACGCTCCAGGCGTTCCTGAAAACCAATCCACCGCCAGTCTACGCCTCTCCAGCCGATAACCTTCTCGGCACCGCCTACGAGAACACCGGCAAGTTCACTGAAGCTGAGGCAGCCTATCGCAAGGCGGCCGACCTGGCGACGGTGAATTACCTCAAGGCGAGCAGCCTCCTTGACGCTGGCCGGGCAGCCCGTCTGGCAAACAAGGCCGACGAAGCCAAGGCCATCTACAAGGAGATCCTCACCAAGTACGCCAAGACCGCAGCCTTCACAGAAGCCCAGGTTCGCCTGGCGGAACTCACCGCGCAACATTCTTGAGTCGCGGCGACTGGCGGCCAGAGGGTTGGCAGCTCAGCGACGGATCGTGGCCCAGACGCCAGGTAACCCAATTGGCCGCGCCGTCTGAACGCTTGGATTCATTCGCGTAAGACCTTATGAGACAAGACATTATACTGTTCAAACTCGGTTATCTTCGGCTGAAATAAACGACGTATAATGTATATTATGTTAAGTTCGTCGGTGGAAAACTGTGGAGAAGCTGTCGTTGTCCACTCGCCTTCCGTTTTCATTGGTTCTTGAGCGCTATCAGGAGAGCCAGACGCCCCGGGCAACCACTCGTCCCTCGCCCCGGAGCCAGATCGCCACGCCACATCCATCGGCAACGGTTGCGTTCACAGCCAGAATCCGTCCGCTCGCCGAACGGAACTCCAGCGGTAGCGCGTCCAGGCCAAGATCCGCCAGCGCGAGCGCGCCGGCGACAGTTCCAGTTCCGCAGGAGAGCGTTTCCGCTTCGATCCCTCGTTCGTAGGTCCGTACGGTCCAGTGCGGCGTATCCGGGGCACCTTCACTTCTACTGGAAGGTGAGGTCCGGCTCAGGAAGTTGACGTTCGCCCCATCTGCGCCGCAGGCTGGGTCGAACCGGAGCTCCCGGCCCCGACCCGAGACGTCAACTGCAGCCACGTCATCGACCAGGACAATCGCGTGAGGGACGCCAACGACGCCGAGCCTGACCCAGTGCTCCCCGGGCTTGATCGCGGTGTCGATCGGACGCGGAGCTGGGGCGTCCGGGAGGTGGAGTTCCGCCAAGTGCCCGGTGCCGACGCATCGGGTCGCGAATGTGGCTGCGTCGGTCACCAGCGTCATCCCGGCGGGGTCGGCCATCTCGAGGCGTGCCGCGAGCCGGGTCGAGCAGAGCGCCGCGTTCCCGCACATTGGAGCGGGCGAACCGTCGCTGTTGAAGTAGGTCATCCGGACGGCGTCAGGACCAGCGGGTGTCACGAAGACGAGCCCATCGCCACCCACACCGTCGCGGCGATCGCAGATCCCGGCGATCCTGGCGGTGATCCAGTCACCGGGCGACGAGGTCCGGCCGTCGATCATGATGAAATCGTTCCCCGAGCCCGTCATCTTGTGGAAGACGACCGTCATCCGAGCCTTCCAAACAGGCCCTGGAGTCGCAACCACCAGACCATCCAGATCGCCTCGATCACGATCCGCCGATTCATCTTGCTCTGCCCTTCGCTCCGATCGACGAAGATGATCGGAAGCTCCTTGAGTCGAAAACCCTTCTTCCATGCCCGGTAGGTCATTTCGATCTGGAAGGCGTAGCCATTCGAACGAATCCGGTCGAACGGAATTGCGACCAGCACTTCCCTGCGGAAGCACTTGAACCCGCCAGTCGCGTCGGTCAATGGAAGCGAAGTGACCCACCTCGCATACTTGTTGGCAAACCAGGAGAGGAGGAGACGGCTCATCGGCCAGTTGATCACGTTGACGCCGCTGGCGTATCGCGACCCGATCACGAGGTCGGCATCGTCGGAAGCGGCGACGAATCGCGGCAGGTTTTTCGGATCGTGCGAAAAGTCCGCGTCCATCTCGAAGATACGGGAATAGTCTCGCTCAAGCGCCCACGCAAACCCCGCGAGATAGGCCCGGCCGAGTCCCTCCTTCGCCGTCCGATGGAGGACATGCACCCTCGGATCCCGCGCTGCGAAGTCGTCGGCGATTGCACCGGTGCCGTCGGGGGAGCCATCGTCAACAACGAGGACTTCGAGCGCCGGGTCCTGCGCGAGGATCGCCGGAACGATCTGGGGAAGATTCTCGCGTTCGTTATAGGTGGGTACTACAACCAGGACCCGCTCACCCATTGACGGTTCGGGCACGAAGGCGATCCGACGCAATGAGGACGATCACCAGGCCGAGACACGCCAGGCTGATCAGTTTCCCGACGTGATACGAGGCGATGTCGTACCAAAGCTTGACTTCACGTGCTCCCGGCGTGAGGGCAACAGTCAGGAGCGCACCGTCGCCCCGCTCCACCACTGTACCCTTTCCATCGATCGTGGCGTGCCAGTCGGGATACCAGTTCTCGGCGACAAGCAGATAGCCCGGTCGGGCGTCGCTCCCGGCAAGGTGAATGGTCATCGCACCCGGCGACCACGACGCGACGGTGGCGGTAACCTCCGACGGCGCGGGAAGCGGCGCATTCGCCACCGGTTTGGGCGCCCGAACCTGCGATGTGTCGGAGAAAATCACATAGCTGTTCAGCGGAAACGCGGGGTTCGTGATCGTGGGTGGGATCTGGTCGTCCGGCGCGGTCACGCCGGCGGGCACGACGCGGGCCCATTGCACCGCCGAATCGCGCTCGAAGAGGACACCCTGAGGTGCCGTCATGCGGAGCGGGTCATCGAGTTGCACCGGCCCGGCTACCCGATGGTACCCGGGAACGGAATCCACATTCTGCGAGAGCGCGATGTACTTGACGGCGAACAGGTCCCAGATGTTTGGAGACAGCTGGTATTGCCAGATGTTCTTGCCGCCGAGGAGTGCATCGAAGAAACGATCTTCCATCCCATGGTAGCCGAGGAGCATCGGCAGTCCCCGCACCATCAGGTTGGCTCCGGCATAGACAGTGAGTCCGTTGAGCTGCTGGTGCTCCCGCGGATCGGGGTTGTCGGGCGAGGCCGGCGAATAGACGCGGAACGGCAGCGGCGACCGCTTCATCACAGAAATCAGCGGGTCATCCGGGTAAATCGTCGAGGCGGGCGGCACCCACGGAGAGAAATCCTTGAGGATCGACCAGTTGTCGCCAATCACAACCGCAGCCAGGAGTGCCGCGGCGGCAAATCGGCCGATGATCCGGCGCTCGATCAGGAGGACCACCACGGCTGCAGCGATCACGGCGATAAGGAGACGCATGCCGCCGGCGGGGATCTGCGACTGGTTGGCGACGACCTGCTGGCCTTTTTCTGGCCCGGCGAGCGCTTCGGCGACACCTTGAAGCGCACCCGTAATTGCGAGAAGGGCGATCAGGGCGAGGACGCCGAAAATGGTGTAGAGCTTTCGTCGCGAAACTTTCCCATCGAGAATCTCGTCGACGCCGAAGCCGGCGATGATGCAGCAGATGAGCGCCACCATGAAGAATGCCAGTCCCGGCGCACGGAATTGGCCCATCTTCGGCATGAGTATCCACAGGTGATAGAACGGCGAATAGCCACCCCACGACACCATCAGGAAAAGAATCCCGATCGCACCGAGCGGAAGAAGGAGGCGGTCTCGCCGGATCGCTGAAAATCCGATGATCACCAGTGCCAAGACCAGGGCGCCGAGGTACTGGGTATCGGACTTGAAGAAGTTCGGACCCCAGTAGTAGGTGTCGAGGCCATTAAAACGCGGCAGGATGATCGACGGAAGTTCGACCGGCGACATTCCCCAGCTGCTGGCATAGGCGTACCCAAGGCTTTCACCACCCGCGCCTCGAGCGGTGTACGTCACCATGTGTTCGACAGGGACGAGCTCCACCGCCGCGATACCCAGGCCGACGGCGACGGCCACCGCCGCGATGACCAGCGTTGGCAACGGCCGCATTCCGGCGGGACGCTCCGGATCGAGAAAGACGAGCCAGAGGGTAAAGAGCCCGGCACCGACCAGGATGTAATAGGCGGCGAGATAGTGCGGCGTCAGCATGATCAGGCCGATGACCAGGGCGAACCAGCCGAAGTAGCCGGTGCGACCGTGCCGGATCGCGCGAAGCAGGGCGACGAACGCGAACGGGGCGAGGGCAGCCGCGAAGAGCTTCCCATCGTGTCCCGGATTCATCTGCGATGCGAGGGCGCCGGTCAATTCGTAGGCGAGGCCGGCCACGAGCGACGCGGTCCACGAGGCGCGCAGCGTGCGAAGCAGCGCGTACATCGCGATGCCGGCCACGATGAAATGGATGAAGAACGCAAGAGTGAGTGCCGTGTCGGCGCGGAAGAACCATCGAAGCCACGCGGTGGGATAGAAGACGTCGAAGTGTCCTGGAACGGCCCACAGTGGCATCCCGCCGAAGATGTACGGATTCCACTGCGGAACGTGACCGGCCTGATGCATCCCTTGCGCCGCCAACGCGCGGAACGCGTATCCGGCGGAGAGCTGGTCCGATCCACCAAGGAACTGTCCCGAGAACATCGGGTAGAAAAGCGTGAGCGCCGCAACCGTAAACACCCCAATGGCAACGAGGAGCGGAAATCTCGGCTGGAACGGCGCGTCAGACGGGGAGGGCGACGTCACTCGGTTTGCTCCGGAAAAGAAGGAACGGCAGCGCCACGCCAATTTCGTTGACCGTCAATGCTACGCGGGAAGCAGCCGCGATTGCCAGCGCCGGTGCATCGCCGATGGTATCGCGCAGCAGCAGGTAGAGGGCGAGGTCTCTCACGCCAATCCCCGCCGGCAGGAAGAGGACGATGTAGCCCAGCACGTACGACGCAGCGAACGCCCCGGTCGCCGTCGCCCACGGAAGGTCAACGCCGCGGAGCGTTCCCAGCAAGAGAAGCTGCAGCGAGATGCCATATCCCGCCCAGGCAACCAGGTTGGCGAAGAGGGCCGCAGCAAGTGCACTGGGATCGACCGGCCGAATGACGTCGGGTCTCCCGAGCAGAAAACCGATCCGACGAGTCACCGATGGCGACGTGAGCCCGATCGCCAATACCAATGCCACAGTAGCCAGGACGATCGCCGCCGTCGCGCCGAATCCGCCGACCAGGCGATTGAGAAGATCGGTTCCCGCGAGCGCCAGGGCGAGCATCGCTCCGGTGGCGAGTGAGACCAGCTGCATGATCACCGCCGACCCGGTTGCAGCAGTCGCGGAGACGCCACGTTGTTGCGCCATCAGCGCCATGCCTGCGATCGACCAGATCTTGCCCGGAATGTATTTGCCGAGGCTGGACACACTCCAGATCCTGGCCGCATCGACAATCCGCAGGCGCTCGCGCCAGCCGGAGAGCACCGCCCGCCATCCCCAGATGAGGATACCGTACATCGCCCACGTAACGATCAGCGCGGCAATGATGAATTCCCAGCGCAAATGCCATTCGATCCGCTGCTCGCGAACCTTGCCCCAATCGCGAATCGTTCCCTTGACGAGGAAAAAGAGAATCACCGCGCCGGCCACAGCCTGCATCACCCGCCAGCTTGTCTTACGCATCGAGCGCTTCCTCGTACCAGGTGAGACAGCGATCAGCGACGGCGTCAGCCGATAACCTGGCGCGCCATGCTGTTCCGGCCTGCCGCGCGCCGTCGGCAGCGGCAGCGTTCGCCAGCAGATCGAGCAGGGCTTCGGCAATCGCCGAAGGCGCGGGATCGACGATGAGTCCGCCAATTCCCGGCACGACAATATCCGTCAGGCCGCCGCCATCACGACAGGCGATTACCGGAACCCCCTGCATCAGCGCCTCCGCGGCGGCAAGACCAAACCCTTCTCCCACGGCCGGCATGATGCAGCAATCGGCGTTTGCGAGAATGGTGGGCACATCCCCCGGCGCAATTTCACCAAGGAACCGGATGTCGGATTCAACGCCGCGTTCGGTGGCGAGCAACTCCAGATTCGCCCGTTCGGGGCCATCACCGACGATACTCAGGGTACACGCCACTCCGAGTTCGCGCGCCTGCGCGAACGCGTCGATCGCCAGATCCACCCGCTTCTGCCGAGTGAGCCGTCCGATCACCACGACGCCCCCGCCCCCGATGCTCCACGGGCGTTCGACGTTGACGACTGGCATCGGCTGAATGGCATCATCGCCGACGTCAATTCCGGTGCGGCGTTTCACGATCGCGGCAAGCGCTCGCGAGACGGTGGTCACGACCTTCGCGCGCCGAAATACAGACCGGCCAATCCACCGAGCGAGCCCGCTTCGCTCGAGTAGCTGCACATCCGATCCGTGACAGGTCAGGACCATCGGAATTTCTGGCGGGGCGGCCAGCCCGCCAGGAAGCCACCAGTGCGCGTGCACCAGTCCGGGTCCAGCCCCGCGAAGATCATCACGAGCGCCGCGACGCAACGCCCTGCGCAACGCATCGAAGGTCACGACGCCGCCAATCGACGCCATCGATGTGCCGTTCATTCCGCCGTACGCCAGCCGTTCACGTGCGGCGCGGGCATACCGGACCCGGCGCACCGGCACGCCATCGAGCTCTTCCATGCCGCCGGCCCCACCGTCGCTCGGCGCAACGACACGAATGTCGACGCCGCGCCCACGAAGGGCCACCGCGAGCGGATGGAGAAACGCACCCGCTATGTCACCCCGGAATCGCGGGTAGTTATGGGTGACCCAGACGACTCGCATCGAGTCAGTCGGATCGACCGACCTGCAGCCGCCGAAGAAGCTCGCGCTGCTCTTCGCGAACTCCGGCCAGCATCTCGCCGATGAACCCGAAGCCGAACAGGACGAAGCCGCTGATCACCATCATTTCAACCAGGTTCAACAGCGGCCTGAACCCGGTATGCAGCGAAGCGAAGCCGATGACGTACCCGAACCGGAGGATGAGCGCGACCAGGCCGGCGAGGAATCCAACGAAAAAGAGCGCGGCACCGGCGATGCCGAAAAACAACATTGGCTTGCGGCCGAAGCGGAGCTGGAACCAGACGGAAAGGAGGTCGAGCACGCCGACCGGAATCCGTCGCCAGGTGAACTTCGACACGCCAGCTGTCCTGGGATAGAGCGGCACCGGTACCGACGTGAGCCGATAGCCTTCGGCTGCCGCGATCACCACCATGAAGCGGTGGAAATCGGGGCGCAGCGGCTGGATCAGCATGATTTCCCGGCGGAAAGCCTTGACCGAATTCAGATCGGTGACTCGTATGCCGAAGAGCCATCGGCAGAGCGTGTTGTACACCGACGATACGAACGCCTTCTCGTATTTCCCCTGTTTCGTTCCCGTAACGATGTCGGCTTCATCAGCGAGGATGGGAGTGACCAGCGTGGTCACGTCTTCGGGGCGGTACTGCAAGTCAGCGGGATAGAAGACGAAAATGTCCCCGGTGGCGGCGTCGGCGGCCGAGCGGAGCGCGTCGGCAATTCCGCGCTGACGAAGGTGAGTGACGACCCGGAGAAATGGATACTGACGCTGCAGCTGCTGCAGGACATTCGCTGAGGCGTCCCGCGAGCCGTCGTCGACGACAATTACCTCGAATGGAACGCCGAGCGCGGGAAGCGCACTCGCGCATTGCCGTGCGAACTCGGCAAGGTTCTCAGCCTCGTCCTTGGCCGGGACCAGCATCGATACCCGGACTGGCGCGGTCATACCCGTTTCCGCATCCGCGCGGGAAGAATGCCAAGCTGGTCGCGATACTTTGCCACGGTGCGCCGGGCGATCTGAATGCCTTGTTCCTCGAAGAGGTGCACGATCTGCTGATCGGTGAGCGGCTTGGCGGGCTTCTCTTCGGCGACCATCCGCTCCAGTTTCGCCCGGATCGACCGGGCCGATGCGTCCTCACCCGATGCCGTCGACAGGGCGCTGGAGAAGAAGAACTTGAGCGGAAGGACACCACGAGGCGTCTGCACGTACTTCTCGTTGGTGACCCGGCTCACTGTCGATTCGTGCATCGAGATAACCTCGGCCACTTCGCGCAGCGTCAGCGGGCGGAGGTATTCGATCCCCTTCTCGAAGAACTCCCGCTGCCGATCGACGATGAAGTTCATCACCTTGAGCATCGTCTGGCGGCGCTGCTCGATCGCCTGGACCATCCAGGTCGCGCTGTTCATCCGCGACGCGATGAAATCGCGATTTTCGGCGGTCATCTTGGCGCGATCGCGCGCCAGCTCCTGATAGGCCCGGGAGAGGCGCAGCCTCGGCACGCCGGTGTCGTTCAGGAAGACGTGGTACCGCCCGTCGATCTTCTCGACGATCAGGTCGGGCGTGATGTACGCGTCGCCTCGGTCCGAGAACTTGAGACCGGGCTTCGCCTCGAAACGGGACAGACTGTCCACCGCGGATTGCGCCGCCCGCGGCTCGACGCCAAAGCGCCGGGCCAGATCATTCCATCGATGGGCGATGAGGTCGGGGAACGCTTCGTCCACGAATCGGTGGGCGAGCGACGTGGTATCGCCGGCGTCCTTCAACTGAAGCAGCAGGCATTCACGCAGGTCGCGCGCTGCGATCCCCGGTGGATCGAGTCCCTGCACCAGCGTCAGCGCAGCGTCGAATTCAGGGACCGAGAAGAGGGCCACACCCGGCGGAAGCGCCGAGCCATTGCCGTTGCCGCCAGCGTGGGACTCTGTCCCTGGCTCCTCCTCGTCGAAATCGAACGGATCGTGATCGGGATCGCGAGCCGCCGGATTGTTGGAGAGCAGCCACCGATTCACCGATTCGAGAACCTGATCGGCGGCAGCGGTGAGATAGCCGTCGTCGTTGATGTTACCAATGATCTCCTCGCACAGGAGGCGCAGGCGCGGCGAAATGTCGAGCATCTGCAGCTGGTCGCGAAGATGATCGGCAAGATCCCGGGTCTCGATCGACACGGGTTCCACGTACTGCAACGACTCGAACTGCTCCCGCTGGCCGCCAACTTCAAACCCGTTGATCAGGATCTCTTCCCAGTCAATCTCGTCGTCCTTCTTGACCTCCGCCTGCTCCTGCTCGGTCGTCTTCTCCGGGACAGCCTCCTCCTCGGGTTCCTCGAGCTCGAGGAACGGGTTGTTGAGGAGTTCCTGCTGCAGATGCTGCTGCAAGTCAAGCATCGGCATGTAGAGCATGTCCATCGCCTGATAGAGGCGAGGATTGATGCGCAACTCCTGCCGCATTCCCGTTTGCTGGTGCATGCCGGTCTTCACGCGGGGCGCTCCATCTGGCGCCGGAGCCGCGCTGTGAGCGTGGGGCCGAGATAGAGCTCCGCCACGCGATCGTTCCAGACGAGATCTCGAACCTTGCCGGCCGCCTGCACCGTCCCTTCGTGCATGATGTAGGCGCGGTCGACGATTTCGAGCGTCTGCTCCACGTTGTGATCGGTGATCAGCACCCCGATGCCGCGGTCGCGCAACGACGCCACGATCGTCTGAATGTCGTGCACGGCAATCGGATCGACGCCGGCGAATGGCTCATCGAGCAGCATGAACTTTGGCGAAGTCGCGAGGGCGCGCGTGATCTCGAGGCGGCGACGCTCGCCACCGCTCAAGGTATAGGCGACCGCATGGCGCAACGGCGTGAGTCCGAGCTCAGCGAGCATCACGTCGAGCCGGCGGAACCGCTCTGCCCGGGGCAGATCCAGAACCTCGAGAATGGCGAGCACATTCTGTTCGACCGTCATGCGCCTGAATATCGACGGTTCCTGCGGCAGATACCCCAGGCCGCGCCGGACGCGCTGGTACATCGGGAGGCCGGTCACGTCGACGTCATCGAGCCGGATCGTTCCGCGTTCCGCGCGGATCAGTCCGCTGATGAGATAGAACGTCGTCGTCTTCCCCGCCCCGTTGGGGCCGAGAAGCCCGACGATTTCACCTTGCGCGAGGTCGACGGCGACATCATTGACGACGGCCCGCCGCTGGTAGGTTTTCCGGAGGCCCTCGGCGTGAAGGACAGTCATGGTTTGACCACCTTCGTCTGACCCTTGACCGTGTCGGCGGGATGACGCAGCGACGCCGTCTCCTGTTGCAAGCCGTCGACGTGTCCGAAGGCGTGCACCGAGACGACTCCGGTCGAATCGCCGGCGCGCATCACCATGACGATCGTATCGGCGCGGGTATAGTTGGTCGACGGCGACCTCTTGCCGTTCTTGATGACCACCCGCGAGTAGAGCGACGCTGCGTGGCCGAACGACTGAAGCTGGGAGAGATGTGTCACCGGAGTGCCCGCAGAATCGACTTGGGAGAAGTGGGCGAGAATCCGTTCACCCCAGATCGTGTTCCGCAGCGTGTCGGGCTTCACGCTGTCACCCGGTGTCGCAGGGCGCCGGGCCGCGACGCTGTCGAGGGGATTCACGATCACGCCGTGACGGAAGATCCGGACTTCGTGCAGCACCTCGCCCGGGGATTCGACGGCGAGCGAATCGCCGCGCGCGTCGTAGCCGGCGCTGTGCAGCGTGGCACCAGTCGCCGGAGCCCAGGCGAGCGTCAGGCCGAGTTTCTCATCGGTGAAGCCCAGCACAATGGTGTCTCCGGCGACCCGCGATCCACTGCGAACGACGTCGGCGTCGATGAAGGAGCGTAGTTCACGGATCTTGTCCTGATCGAGCGACAGGCGGATTTCATGTCCATGAACCGTGAACGAGTCGGGACCGGTACGGTGGAGGACCGCCTTGGGGCCCATGAGCTGGCCAACGCTGGTCTTGACTCGCTCGAATGCGAGCGAATCTCCAGCACCGTGAATCGATTCTCGATCGATCGTGACGTTCCCGCCGCCCCAGAGCCTTGACTGGCCGAACCCAGTCAACCGATCGCCGGTGAGGACGTACGGGTGACGACCGAGAGTGTCCTTGAGGGGACCGCGCGCAAAATAGTGAACCGTTGGACGCTCGATCGCCACCACTCGCGCGCTGTCGTTGATCCCCCTCACCGCGCGCCAGTAGTCGACGTACGGACCGACCAGCGTCGACCCCGAACCGAGATCGAGGACGTGGACATTGTGCCGCGCCTCGAGCTTCTCGGTCGGCGTGTGGTAGACCATCGAGTCGGCGGTGAACCGGTATGACGTGTCGTGGTACACCGCATGGCCGATCAGCTGGATGTACTGACCACTCCGGATGCTGACCGAATCGGTATCGAGGAATACCGGCTGGTCGACGCAGCGAAGCCGGACGTCTCCGCCAATGTCGTAGTTGATGTTTCCCGGAAGGACCTGGTTGGTCACGAGATTATGCTGCGCACTGATCAGCATGATCTTGCAGGGCCGCCCTTGACCGCTGCACGGCGGCGCCATGGCGAACAGGACGAGTGCCGCGGATACGACCTTCATCAGCGGGTACTCCCCGACGGGCCCGGGATGAGAATTCCCTTCCCTTTCTGACGGCCGGTCGGGCGATTGACGGTCACATGCGTAAATCCCGGGTCGAATTCGATCCAGGCTCCGGCCATGTTTCCTTGCGGTGAGGTCGATGTGAACGCCGTGTCGGCGTTGATGCGATTGCGCGAACGGTCGTACACCAGATGCTCGGTCTTGAGGACTTTGCCGCCCGGCGATGTCGCGATCACATTGCCGCGCGCGTCGAGATTCTGCAGTCGAATCGAGTAGACACCCGACTTGGCTGTAATAGTCGACGTCGGAGCACCGGTGGAGTCGTGGAACGTCACCGTCATCCGCTTGAGATCGGCGACCTGGCGCCCCTGATAGACCCACGCCGATTCGGCGACGACGTGCGACACCACGACACCGTTCCGGGTGATATCGAATGTCATCGAATCGTAGACCTGATCGGCACTGTCGGCGGCGACCCGGCCGTGCGGCGTGACGCCGTGCTTGACGCAGCCGGTGACCAGGAGCGCCAACGTCAATGCCCGGATCATCCCGCACCCGAGCGCAGGAGGTCGTGGAGGTGCACCACGCCGATCACAACTCCGTCCCGATCGACAACCGGCGCTGCCATGATGCTGTGACGCTCGAGATGGCCCAGGGCCGCGGCCGCAAGGTCGTCAGCACCGACAGTCCACGGGCGCGAGCTCATCACCGAATTCGCTGCGATATCCATGTAGCCAGGTGAACGCTCCGCGAGACGGGTCAGGTCTCCGGCCGTGATCACTCCGCGAAGTCCGGCCTCGGCCACGATGACGGCGATCCCGCGCCCGTGCGCCAACGCCACCACCACGTCGCGCATTGGTGCGTCGGGTCCGAGCAAAGGCTCGGCGCTCACCATGACATCGCGCACACGGAGAAGCAGGCGACGTCCGATCCGCCCTCCCGGGTGCAGAGCCGCAAAGTCCTCGCGGGCAAATCCCTTCCGCTCCAGCAGCGCCATCGCCAATGCGTCGCCCAACGCGAGTGCGACTGCCGTGCTCGTCGTCGGCGCCAGATCGTGCGGACACGCCTCTTCACCCACTGAACCGTCGAGCACGACACGCGCCGCTCGGCCCAGGGTCGAGTCGCGCATCCCGGTGATCGCGACCACCGGCACATCGAGCCGCACCAATGCCGCGAGGAGTCCGAAGAGCTCTTCCGTCTCGCCACTCTTGCTGAGAAGGATCGCGACGGATCGCGGATCGACCAGGCCGAGATCGCCGTGCAGTGACTCGACCGGGTGGACATAGGTTGCCGCCGTCCCGGTCGAGGTCAGCGTCGCCGCGATCTTTTGGGCGATGATCCCCGACTTGCCGATCCCGCTCACGACCACGCGACTACCGGACGCGAGCAAGTCGATGGCCGCGGCAAACTGCTCGTCGATCCGCTCCCCCGCTGCGAGGATCGCCTCGCCCTCGAGACGGATGGTCCGCTGCGCCGTCGCGAGCGCGTCTGCCGTGCCGATCACGTCGGAACTGCCCCGCGTTCGACAAAGAAACGGGCAACGGCGGCATCGAACTCGCCCCGTGCCTGCAGCAGTGCGTCGATCACCTCGCGAACGGCGCCGTGCCCTCCCCTCGCCGTCGTGATGTACTTGCAAGTCGCCCGCAGTTCGTCGCGGCAATTGGCGACTGCAATCGGCAGGCCGACTCGCTGCAGCACTGGCAGGTCGGGAATGTCATCGCCGACATAGGCGACCTCATCCCACGCGATTCCCTTCGCTGCCAGAACCTTCCCGAACGCCGTGACCTTGTCGTATGCCTCCACGGTGACCACGGTCGCCACCTTCAGTTCGGCGGCGCGCAACAGTGTCGACGGCGACACCCGACCAGTGAGCCACGCAATATCGATCCCGCTCCCGCGCAGGAGCCGGACGCCGAAGCCATCCTGGATGTCGAAGCGCTTGAACTCGACTCGCGCTCCCTGCAACTCGCCGATCCAGGCGTCATTTTCGGTGAGAACCCCATCGACGTCGAGCCCGAGGAGGCGGATCCTGCGAGCAACCGCGGCGTCAAACACCAGCGTGCTCGTGCGCCGTATGCCACACGGCCAGCGTCTGCTCGACGAGCGCGTCGAGACGATCGAGAGGCCATTGCGTCGCCGCATCCGACAGCGCGCGATCCGGCTCGGGGTGTGTTTCGATGAAGAAACCGTCCGCACCTGCTGCAGCCGCGGCCGCAAGCAGCGCCGGGATATGTTCGCGAAGGCCACCACTTGCGCCGCCAGGTGCCTGCCCCGGCTGCTGGACGCTATGGGTCGCGTCGTAAATCACCGCGCATCCCGTTGCTTCGTGCAAGCGGGCGAAGTTGCGGAAATCGACGACGAGATCGCCATACCCGAAAAAGGTGCCGCGTTCAGTGACGGCGATGTCGCCGCTCCCGCCAGTGCGAACCTTGCCCACCGCACCGGCCATCGCACCGGCATGCACCCATTGACCCTTCTTGATGTTCACCGGCTTCCCGGTCTGCCCCGCCGCGATGAGGAGATCCGTCTGGCGGCAGAGAAACGCCGGGATCTGCAGTGCATCGGCCACGTCGGCAACGGCCATCGCCTGCGCCGCCTCGTGTACGTCGGTCAGCACGGACAGGCCCGATCGCTGCCGCACTCGTGCGAGCGCTTCAAGCCCCGCCGCAAGCCCGGGCCCCCGCGGTGATTCGCCGCGGGCTCGATTCGCCTTGTCAAACGATGCCTTGAAGCACACGCGGATGTCGTGGCGTTCAGCGAGCTGCACCAGCTCGTCGGCGATCCGGAGCATCGTGTCATCGTCCTCGATGACGCACGGACCGGCGATGAGAAAGGGGCCAGGCCCGAACTGCCATGCCGTCACGAGGTCACGCCTGCCACAGACTGGGATGATTGCCGATCAACTCCGGGCTCCGCTGAATGGTGCGCCAGCGCGGCACCAATGAACGCTGCAAAGAGGGGGTGCGGTCGGGTGGGACGTGACTTGAGTTCGGGATGGAATTGACAGCCGACAAACCAGGGATGATTGGGGAGTTCGATCATCTCGACCAGTCCACCATCGGGCGATTGCGCCGACAGCCGCATTCCATGTTCCGCGAGGACATCCCGGTAGGCGTTGTTTACTTCCCAGCGATGCCGATGCCGTTCGGAGATCTCCGACGTGCCGTAGGCCTGGGCGACGCGGCTCCCCGCCCTGAGTCGAGCCGTGTACGCACCGAGGCGCATCGTCCCGCCCAGGTCCTTGACCTCCCGTTGCGATGCCATGAGGGCAATGACCGGATCGGGGCAGTCGGGCGCGAATTCGGTGGACGTGGTATCGGCCATCCCGCAGACGTGCCGCGCGAACTCGATGATGGCGACCTGCAGCCCGAGGCAGATGCCGAAGAACGGAAGCTGCGTCAACCGGGCATGCTCGATGGCGCGAATCATCCCTTCGACGCCGCGCTCGCCGAACCCACCCGGCACAAGCAGTCCGTCGAAACCCACGAGAAGTTCAGCTGGCGAGTCCCGCTCGAACCGGTCGCTCGAAAGCCAGGTAATGTCCACACCGGCGTCGTGGGGAATGCCACCGTGAAGCAACGCTTCCCCAACTGACTTGTAGGCATCCGACAAGTTGGTGTACTTGCCGACTACTGCAATCCGGACACGGGTCTGCGGATGCAGGATTCGCTCGACCATCGCCGCCCACTTCGACAGGTCAGGTTCGCGAGTCTCCAGATGGAGCCGGGCGCAGACCTCGCGGTCGAATCCCTGTTCGAAGAAACGAAGCGGGAGTTCGTAAATACTCTTCACGTCGGGGCTCTCGATCACCCCGGAGAAATCCACGTTGCAGAATAGAGCGATCTTCCGCTTGATCTCGGGATCAAGCGCGCGCTCGCTCCGGCAGATCAGCATGTCGGGCTGGATACCGACCTGCATCAGGTCACGCACCGAATGCTGGGTCGGCTTGGTCTTGAGCTCGCCGGCCGCCGCAATGAACGGCACCAGCGTCAGGTGAACAAAGATCGCGTTGTCGCGCCCGACGTCCTGGCGGAACTGCCGAATCGCTTCAAGGAAGGGGAGCGATTCGATGTCGCCCACCGTGCCGCCGATTTCGACGATCACCACGTCATGCCCCGGCGCCGAGCGGCGCAGCGCGGACTTGATCTCGTCGGTGATGTGGGGAATCACCTGCACCGTGCCGCCCTGGTATTCGCCGCGCCGCTCCTTGCTGATCACCGTCTGATACACCCGTCCGGTGGTCACGTTGTTCTGCTGCGCCAGCGATCGATCGATGAACCGCTCGTAGTGTCCCAGGTCAAGATCGGTTTCGGCGCCGTCATCGGTGACGTACACCTCGCCGTGCTGGAAGGGAGACATCGTGCCCGGGTCGACGTTGATGTACGGATCGAACTTCATCATTGTCACGGCAAGCCCGCGCTCCACCAGCAAGCGTCCCAGCGAGGCCGCCGCGATTCCCTTGCCGAGTGACGATACCACGCCGCCGGTGACAAAGATGAACTTGGTGGTACGCGGCGGAGCGGTCATGGCGACACCTCGGCGAGTTCGCGCCACCGCAATTCTGCGGCGGCCAGGTCGGCTGGCGTGTCGATCCCCGGGTCGGCCGGGGCATCGAGGAATGCAACTCCGATCACATATCCTGCGTCGAGCGCCCGGAGTTGCTCAAGGCGTTCACTTCGCTCGAGGTCGGTCACCGGTCGGGCGGTGATGTCCAGCAGCGGCTCGCGCCGGTACGCGTACACGCCCAGGTGTTGCCACCATCGGGTTCGGGCGAGATCTGCTCGGTCCCGCAGATGCGGAATCGGCGATCGCGAGAAGTAGAGCGCCCGACCCCGGCCGTCGCACACCACCTTGACTCGAGCGGGGTCGTCCCGCAGCGCCGGATCGAGCGGCGCGGCCGCCGTGCCAATCGGATCGCCGTCCAGGACTCGCGCGACGGCACCGGTCACCGCCTCCATCGGGATGAACGGCTCGTCACCCTGGACATTCACGATCACATCGAACTGTCGAAACTCGGCCCTGGCAGCAACCTCGGCGATCCGGTCGGTTCCGCTGGCGTGTTCGGCAGAGGTCATGACCACTTCGGCGCCCCACGGCGCGACGGCCTCGGCAATCATCTGACTGTCGGTGGCGAGCACGAGCCGGTCGATGCCCGGCACCTCGCGGACTCGTTCGATGACGCGGGCTACCAAGGGTGCCCCGCCCAGTGGGAGGAGAGGTTTGGACGGAAGTCGCGTGGAGCCGACGCGGGCGGGGACCACCAGCAGAACGGGCACACCGCAAAGTATCAGATCGGCGGTCTGCTGTCAAAATGCGTGCCGGACTTGGCCGCGCCGACCTAACCTCTTGACAAATAACCGATTACGCTGCAATACCGGCCAGATTGAGGAAGTTTGTCACCAGCCGCTTCCCTGGTGCAGTCCCGACTGACTCCGGATGAAACTGGACCCCCCAGATCGGGCGTTCCCGGTGCCGCATTGCCATGATCTCGACCCCTTCGGGGCGGTCGCCGGACCAGGCCGTCACCTCCAGGACTCCCGGGAGGCTCCCGGGCTCGACGATCAATGAGTGGTACCGCATCGCTTCGATCGGCGACGCTATCCCGGCGAAGAGGGGGTCGCCGCGGTGGATCACGGGGCTGGTCTTGCCGTGCATCAACCGGTCTGCCCTGACGGTCCGGCCGCCAAAGGCTTCGGCCATCGCCTGGTGCCCGAGGCAGACTCCCAGGACCGGCACCCCCTGGTTGGCTGCGGCGCGGATCAGATCGACGGAGATGCCTGCCTCGCCCGGCGTGCAGGGCCCGGGTGAGACGACGATTGCCTGCGGCGACATCGCCAGCGCGTCGGCGACCGTGATGCGGTCGTTGCGAATGACCTCCGGCGCAGCGCCGAGTTCACCCAGGTATTGCACCAGGTTGAAGGTGAACGAATCGTAGTTGTCGAGGACGAGCAGCATGGATTCAGCCCCGCGGATGGAACTTGTGGTGTACCGTCCGAAGGTAATCGCGATCGACATGGGTATAGATCTGCGTCGTGGACAGATCGGCGTGGCCGAGCATCTCCTGCACCGCGCGCAGATCGGCGCCCCCTTCGAGGAGATGTGTGGCGAATGAATGCCGTAGCGTGTGTGGTGTAACACGCTTCTCTATTCCCGCCTGCCGCGCTCGTTTCCGGACAATCCCCCACGCGCCAACGCGCGACAACGGGCGGCCTCGGGCGTTGAGGAGAAGCCGGCCGGCCGACTCGCCGCGATCGAGCACGGGGCGAATGGTATGCAGATACACCGACACCGCCGACACCACAGCGCGTCCGATCGGCACCAACCGCTCTTTCCGTCCCTTTCCAAACGCACGGACCAGCCCATCGGCAGTCAGCAGATCAACCAGACCCAGATCGCACATCTCGGAAACCCGCAGGCCCGCACCATAGGCGAGTTCCAGCAATGTCCGGTCGCGCCAGGCCAGCGCCTCCTCGATCCGGGGGGCCTCGAGCAGTCGCTCGACTTCGGCGACAGAGAGAACATCGGGAAGAGTTCGCCAGCGTTTCGGCGTTTCGAGCCGGTCGCTCGGATCGCGATCCACCAGTCCTTCCGCCGCGAGGAATCGGAACCAGGTGCGGACTCCGGAAATTGTCCTGCGGATCGTGGCGCCACTGAGGCCCAGATCCTTGAGAAGAAAAATGAATTCCCGGAGCAGCGGCGTGGTGATCTCGCGCGGTTCCTTCACTCCTCTCGCAAGCGCGAATTCGGCCAGGCGCGAAAGGTCGCGCTGGTACGCAGCGATGGTATTCTCGCTGTGGCCTGCTTCGAGGGAGAGGTGATCACGAAACGCGATGAAATGAAATGCCGTGGCGACCGGCGGCAGCGTCACCGCGCCGGAGCGCCCGCAGTGGCTCCGGAGACCGCTTCCGAGGCGGCAAGGGTCGCGACGGCGAGGACCGCGATTCCCTCGTGCCGTCCGATGAATCCCATTCCCTCGTTGGTCTTCGCCTTGATCGACACCGCGTCCGGGCCGACGCCAAGCACCTCGGCGATCCGCGCCTTCATGGCGGCAACGTGCGGCGCGAGCTTGGGGGCGTCGACAATGACGGTGACGTCGGTCTGGTGCAGCTGCCAGCCGATCGCCTTCACGCGACCATGGACATCGGCGAGGAGGGTCATCGAATCGGCGTTGCGGAATGCCGGATCGGTGTCGGGATATAGCTGTCCGATGTCCCCGAGCGCGGCTGCACCGAGGATGGCGTCGGCAATGGCATGAGCCACGGCGTCGGCGTCGGAATGGCCGGCAAGGCCGCGCGGGTTGGGAATGGTCACTCCGCCGAGAATGAGCGGGCGGCCTCCCGCGAACCGATGCGAATCGTAGCCGATGCCGACGCGCATTACGCGACCACCGCCAGGGGTTCGTCGAGGATCGAATAGTCCTGGCGGCGCCGGCGAGGCGTGTACCCCGCGTCCACGATCGCGCGTTCCATCTCGCCGATCGTGGCGCGATAGGTCGTGCCCGCCGCCGAGACGACGTTCTCTTCCATCATGAGCGAGCCGAAATCATTGGCGCCGAAGCGGAGCGCCACCTGACCCACCTTGAGTCCCATCGTCACCCAGCTCGATTGCAGGTTGGGGACGTTGTCGCAGATGATTCGTGCCATCGCGAGCGTGCGGAGATAGGTAACCGCGTCAGTCTTCACCCGGTCGCTCATCTCGGGCGTCCCGTCGGGTTGCAGCGGCCAGCATATGAACGCGGTGAAACCACCGGTTCGCGCCTGGAGATCGCGCACGCGGAAGAGATGCTCGATCCGGTCGGCGTCGGTTTCCCCAAGTCCATACATCATTGTCACCGAGGTCTTCATGCCCTGGCGATGCGCCGCTTCCTGCACGCCGAGCCATTCCTCGGTCTGCGCCTTCTTCCTGGCCACGCGTGCGCGGACCGAGTCGACGAGAATCTCGCCACCGCCGCCGGGGATCGAATCGAGTCCGGCCTCACGGAGTTGGCGAACGACGTCGGCCACCGGGATGCGGAATCGTTCCGAGAAGAAGACGACCTCGGACGGAGAGAAGCCATGAATGTGAATCGGGTGATGCGACTTGATGTATCGCATCAATTCGAGGTACCAGTCGAACGGGATATACGGATTGTGACCACCCTGAAAGAGGATCTGCACCCCGCCAAGGGCCTTGCATTCGTCGATCTTCGCGCCGATCTGCTCGAACGACAGCACGTAGCCGCTCTGGTCCTTGGGGCGCCGGTAGAACGCGCAGAACCCGCAATCGGCAACGCAGACGTTGGTGTAATTGATGTTGCGATCGATGATGTAGGTGACCACGTCGTCGCCGTGATGTCGATACCGCTCTCGGTCGGCGAGCGCCGCCAATTCGAGAAGCGGAGCCCGCTGGTAGAGGTCGAGGTAGTCCCGGAATTCCGCGGTGTCGCGATCGATGGTCGGCATCAGGCGGCCGTGAGAAAAGTGAGCGACCCGTCGGGAACGAGTCCATCTTCGGCGAGCCGGCCGAAGAATTCCGTCAGGCCGGCGAGATGGCGATACGACAGATCGTAGTCGAGGTCGCCAAGGTACGCCCGGCAGGTGGCCGCCGGGATCCCGGTCCGCGCCGCCGCGTCCTCGGCGATCTGGTCAAGATGACCGACGCCCCACGCACGCGACTCGAGGAGGTGGTGATGAACCGCGAGCGCTTCTGCGCGATCGCGATCGCGCCGTGCGGCCCAAACGGCAAAGACAAATGGCAGTCCGGTCCATTCCTTCCACGCCAGACCCAGATCCTCGAAGACGGGATAAATCCCGCTGGCCCGGAGGTGGAGTGCTGCGTCTCCGATCACGAGGACGGCGTCGTGCGGCAGCGACTCGAGCGCGGCAAGATCGTTCGGCTCGGCCCGGGCGGTAGCATATCGCGGCGACACCTTCCAGCGGTGGCGGCACAAGAGTTCGAGGAGGAGGTGCGACGTCCGGGACGACGCGGTGCGCAGCACCGTTGCGCCATCAAGATCGGCAACCGGCCGCTTGCTGAAGAGCGCCACACTGTGCACCGGTCCGTCACACGAGATCGCCAGGTGCGGCAGCAGGTGGTAGGCGGCGGCGTCACGGGCGTACTCGACGGCGGAAATCACGCTCAGGTCGAGCTCTCCCGCGGCGAGAAGATCGTTCAGTTCGGCCGCCGTCGCGGATACGACTGTTGCCGGCGCCCGGACAATCCCGCGGTCCATCGCGGCGTAGACCGGCGCCGCGTTGATCCAGGGAATCCGACCGAGCTTCACGCTGCGTGCACCACAGGAAGTCCAGCGCGGCGATCGCCACCGTGCGGGATGTCGAGTGTCGAGAAATCGGTACGCACTGCCTCATAGAGCGAGTTGCGCTCGACCGGTGTCTTCCCCGCGTCGCGGATCATCGCCACGAGCCCTTCGTACGGCATGTGCATCTGAGTTCGTGCCCCCGCCTCGTGATAGACACGCTCGTAGACGACCGTTCCTTCCACGTCGTCGCACCCGAATGCGAGCGCGACCTGCGACATGAACGGTGTCACCATCGGCCAGTGCGTCTTGACGTGTGGAATCGAATCGAGAAAGAGTCGCCCGATCGCGATATTCTTGAGATCCTCGTAGCCGGTTGTCGCCGTTCCCACCCGGCCCAGCTGTTCGCCGAGTTCGTTGTGTTCGGTGTGATACGCGAGCGGGATGTAGGTCAGGAACCCGCCGGTTTCGTCCTGAAGGTCCCGCAGCATGGTGAGGTGTTCGATCCGGTCGGCGGCGGTCTCGACGTGTCCGTAGAGCATCGTGCAGTTGGTCGGAATGCCGAGGGCGTGCGCCTCGCGATGTACTGCGATCCATTCGGTTCCGGTGAGCTTCCGCTCGGCGATCGTCGCGCGCACTGCGGTGGAGAACACTTCGGCCCCTCCGCCGGGGAGCGACGTGAGGCCGGCGTCCTTGAGGGCGACGAGCGTATCGTGGATGGTGTGTTTCTCGATCCGGGCGAGGTGCGCGATTTCGACCGCAGTGAGTGCCTTGATGTGGACGTCGGGATGCCGCTCCTTGAGTCCGCGGATCATGTCGGTGTAGTAACTCAGCCGTAGCTTGGGGTGCAGGCCGCCAACGATGTGGAATTCCCGGGTCGGCGAGCCCTTCGCCTGCGCGGCCTCATGATAGACCTCGTCGAGCGACCGGGTGTAGTGCCCGTCCTCTTTCGGCATCCGCGCAAACGAGCAGAACGTGCAGGTGTTGCGGAGGATGCAGACGTTGGTGGGATTGATGTGCTGGTTCGCGGAGAAGAAGACCCGGTCGCCGTTCCGCCGTTGGTTGGCGAAGTCGGCCAGCGTTCCGAGACCAATCAGGTCGCTGGTTTCGTAGAGGGCCAGGCCATCGGCCGCATCGAGGCGGCGCCCCTCCGCCACGCGGTCCGCAATCGGGCGGAGCGCGGGGTCGCGGAGGCGGTCAATGGCCAACTCAGTTGTCTCTGATGCCATAGGAGGAAGTTATCGAGATTCCGGTGCCCAGGGTACCGGCAGGACGGCGGATCGGGTTTGGCCGGCGCTGGACTGGATCAGATCGCCCGTACCGCCAGCGTGGCGTTGTGGCCACCAAATCCGAACGAATTGGAAAGGGCGACCCGAACCGGGGTGCGTCGCATGGTGTTCGGGACGCAGTCGAGATCGCACTCAGGGTCGGGGTCGGTCTGGTTGATCGTCGGCGGCACCTCACCGCGGGCCGCCACGAGGAGCGAGATCACGGCCTCGATTGCGCCGGCGGCACCCAGTGCATGACCGGTCATCGACTTGGTCGACGCAAAGATCAGCCGGCGGGCGTGCGCCCCGAATACGGCCTTGACCGCGTTGGTTTCGGCAATGTCACCTTGCGGGGTCGACGTCCCGTGCGCGTTGATGTAATCGACATCGTCGAGCGCGATACTCCCGCTCGCAAGACAGCTCTGCATCGCCTGAATTGCGCCGCGGCCATCCGGCGGCGGCTGGGTGATATGGAACGCATCGGCGCTCGCGCCGTAGCCGATGATCTCACCCAGGATCGTCGCACCGCGCGCGCGCGCGTGCTCGTATTCTTCAAGGACCAGCATCCCGGCGCCGTCAGCCAGGACGAAGCCATCGCGCCCGCGATCAAATGGCCGCGACGCCGCCGCGGGATCGTCGTTCCGGGTCGAAAGGGCTTTCATGTTGGCGAACGCGGCGACGCTGAGTCCCGTTATCGCAGCCTCGCATCCGCCGGTGAGCATCACGTCGGCAATGCCGCCGCGAATCAGCTGCCACGACGTGCCGATCGCATGGGCCCCCGACGAACACGCCGACACGGTGGCGAAGTTCGGGCCCTGCAGGCGGTAGCGAATCGAGATCAGACCCGCCGCGATATCCGGAATAAACATCGGCACGAAGAACGGCGACACGCGGTCGGGGCCCTTCTGCAGGAATGCTTCGCAGTTCTCCTGGAAGGTCATCATCCCGCCGATTCCCGAGCCGACGATCGCACCGGCGCGGGCCGGGTCGGCGGCGCCTGCCGCGAGGCCGGCCTGGACCATCGCCTGGTGTGCCGCCGCAATGCCGAGCTGGGCAAAGAGGTCGTAGCGGCGCGCTTCCTTCCGGTCGATGTAGCCCGCGGGGTCGAACCCCTTGACCTCGCACGCGAAGCGCACCGCCCACGCGGTCGGGTCATACTTGGTGATGCGTGCGGCGCCCGACGTCCCGGCGAGGAGTGCCTGCCAGGTCTCGTCCACCGTGAGCCCCACCGGGGTCACGAGGCCGAGACCCGTGACGACCACACGGCGCATGCGGCTACTTCCCGAGCTTCTCGTGGAGATACTTGAGGGCATCGCCCACGGTGCGAAGCTTTTCGGCTTCTTCATCGGGGATGTCGATGTCGAATTCCTTCTCGAACGCCATGACCAGCTCGACGGTGTCGAGCGAATCGGCGCCGAGATCCTCCATGAAGGACGCTTCCGGCGTGAGCTTTTCCCGTTCGACGCCAAGCTCCTCGACGATGATATCCTTGACCTTCTCCTCCACGTCGCTCATCTGTTGCCTCGATTGCAGTGTTGAAGTGTTGGGTCCAATTCAGCCAATCATGCCACCGTCGACCACCAGGATCTGCCCGGTAACATACGCCGACAAATCGGAAGCGAGAAACAGCACCGTTCCCGCCACCTCATCCGGCGTACCCAGTCGTCCAAGCGGAATCGCGTCCAATAATGTCGTCCGGGTTGTCTCCGGCAAGGCACTGGTCATCGCCGTATCGATGAATCCTGGCGCGATGCAGTTGACCAGGACACCTCGCGCGGCGTACTCCTTGGCCACTGCCTTGGTGAGGCCGATCAATCCTGCTTTGCTGGCTGCGTAGTTTGCCTGCCCTTTGTTGCCGGTCACGCCGACCACACTGGTGATATTGATGATCCGCCCCGACCGCCGCTTCATCATTCCCTTGATCACCGCCTGGATGGCGACAAATGCGGCGGTCAGGTTGGAGGCGATCACCTCGTCCCAGTCGGCATCGGTCATGCGGACGAGGAGATTGTCGCGGGTCACGCCGGCGTTGTTCACGAGGATGTCGAGCGGTCCCAGGTCGCGTTCGCAGGCAGCGATGGCCGCCCGCACGGCGCCGCGGTCGGTAATATCGCAGCCATAACCCCGCGCGCGATCGCCGATCGCCGCCGCTGCTGCATCCGCCGTTTCCTGCAATCGCCCGACGATCGCCACCCGGGCGCCCGCGGCGTGCAACGTCGACGCGATCGCGTTGCCAATGCCGCGCGTCCCGCCCGTCACCAACGCAACCTTTCCACCGAGATCGATGATGACGCTCACGCCGCCATCCACGCGTCGACCTGTGCCGCCGTGCCAAGCGGGGTGCATCGGGCCGCCGGCACGATGCGCTTGAGGAGGCCGGTCAGCACGTTCCCCGGTCCGATCTCGAGCCAATGCGCGTCGGGATGGGCCTCGTGCAGATGGCGCATCGACTCGACCCACCGTACCGGCGCGGTCAGCTGCGCGCCGAGTGACGCCACCGCGTCTTCGCGAGAGCGCGCCAGTTCTGCGGTCGCATTGGCCATCACCGGAAATGCGGGCGCGGTGAACGACGCGTTGCCGAGTGCGTCGCGAAGGCCCGACGCGGCGGGGTCCATCAGCGGCGAATGAAAGGCGCCGCTGACATTCAGCGCGATGACACGCTTGGCGCCGGCAACCTGGCAGAGTGCACCGGCGTGCGTTACCGCCGCAGGGTCCCCGGATATGACGGTCTGATCCGGCGCGTTGAGGTTCGCCGCGACTACGATAGCCTCGGTATCGAGCTGCGCCTGCGCGCAAGCGACCTCGACATCGGACGTGGCCAGACCGAGCACGGCAGCCATAGCGCCCGGCCGGCTCTCACCGGCCTGGAACATCAGTTCGCCCCGTCGGCGCACCAGCCGGGCCGCCTCCGAAGGGTCAAGCGCGCCAGCCGCGACCCATGCGGTGTATTCGCCCAGCGAGTGGCCAGCAGCGGCGACGACGCCCTTGAGGCGTCGCGCGATCACGGCGAGTATGGCGCATGAATGGGCCAGAATCGCCGGTTGTGCATTGTAGGTCAGGGTCAACTCGCTCTCGGGACCTTCCCACATCACCCGTCCCAAGGCCACGCCAAGAGCTTCATCGATCTGCTGGAGCGCACGGAGCGCTTCGGGGAACGCGTCGGCAAGATCCTTCGACATGCCGACCTTTTGCGCGCCTTGACCCGGAAAGAGGAGGATCGTCACCACCGGATCACCATGCTGGCCCAGGTGAATCCCGCGCCGAACGACACCAGCATTGCCACCATTCCCCGCTCGAGACGCCCTTCGTCGACGGCCTGCTGGAGCGCCAGCGGAATGCTCGCGGAACTGGTGTTGCCGTAACGGTCCAGGTTGACCATCACCTTGTCCATCGAAATGCCCGCGTGTTTGGCCGTCGCTTCGATGATCCGCATATTCGCCTGGTGCGGGATCAGGAGGTCGATCGCATCGGCAGTGAGCCCCGCGCGACCGATCGCCTCGTCAACCGACCGGCTCATGGCAAGCACCGCCGCCTTGAACACTTCACGCCCGGCCATCTTGACCAGGTGCTTCCGGTCGCGCAGCACCTGTTCGTTGAGCGGGTCCGCCGATCCGCCGCCCGGGATGTACAGCAGCGGGGCGAGTGTTCCGTCCGATCCGAGATAGCTGGAGAGCAGTCCGCGACCATCGCCGCCGCTGCGTTGCACGACGGCGGCGCCGGCGGCATCGCCGAAGAGAATGGCCGTGGACCGGTCTTCGTAATCGACGATCGACGACAGCTTTTCGGCGCCGAGAACGAGGATTGTCTCGCCCATCCCGGCGCGGATCAATCCGTCTGCCACCGTCAGGCCAAAGAGCCATCCCGGACAGGCGGCAACCACGTCGAACGCCCAGGCCCGGTCAGCGCCAAGGACTGCCTGCAGGTCGCATGCTGCCGATGGAAGGCGGCGATCGGGAGTGACCGTGGCGAAGACGATTCCGTCGAGATCGTGCGCGGTGGTCCCGGCCTTCTCCATCGCCGAGCGCGCGGCAGCAGCCGTGTAGCTCGACAGCGTCTCCCCCGGCGCCGCGATGTGACGTTCGCGGATCCCGGTACGTTCGACGATCCACTGATCCGATGTGTCGAGTGTGCGTTCGAGATCTGCGTTCGTGAGGAGTCCGGCGGGAACTGCTGCGCCAAGACCGGCAATCGCCGCGACCGGTGGCAACGTCACGATGCAGCGACGGGTTCGCGGCGAACCATCTCCGCGGCAATGTGCGCGCTGAGGCCGCTCCTCACGGATTCGGCCGCTCGGCGGATGGCGTTCTTGATGGCGCTCGCATTCGACGAGCCGTGACAGACGATCGCGACCCCACGGACGCCCAGCAGTGGCCCGCCGCCATACTCCGCGTAGTCGAGGAAGCGCATCAGCGGCTGCAATTCCTTGGCATCAAGGAGCGCCGGATTTTCCTTGCGGATCAGTCCGGTTACCAGCGGTCCCATCGATTCATAGAACTTGAGCACCGCGTTGCCGACGAATCCGTCGCACACGACCACGTCGACCTGGCCGTGCTCGGGATGCGGGACGACAATATCCCGACCCTCGATATTGCCGACGTAGCGGATCCGTGGCTGCTTGCGAAGCGCCCGATGCGTTTCGCGGACAATGGCGTTCCCCTTCTCGTCTTCGCTTCCGACATTGAGGAGGCCAACCGCCGGACTTTCGCGTCCCACCACATCGCGCATGTAGATGCTGCCCAGCCGCGCGAAATTCACCAGCTCCTTGGAGGTACAGTCAACGTTCGCCCCCGCGTCGATCACGAGCACCACGCTGTCGGCCGTGGGAAAAGGCGATGCCACGGCGGCACGGTCAACCCCTTCGTGCAGGCCAAGGATGATCGTCGCCGCGGCGAGCGTCGCGCCAGTATTGCCGGCGGAGACGAACGCGTCGACGTGATTGTCCCGATGGAGACCGAACCCGATGACAAGCGAAGATTTCGGTTTCTTCCGCACCGCCGCGAGCGGCCTTTCTTCCATGCCGATCGCGTCGGGGGCATCGACCACCTTGAGGCGTGCGGGATCGATTCCCCGATGGCGTTCGAGATGGGATTGAATCAATTCGGTGCGGCCGACCAAGGTCAGTTCGAGGTCGGGCGGCAGTTCGCGCAACGCCAGCACCGCGCCGTCGACCTCGGGGGCCGGGGCGCCGTCACCCCCCATCGCGTCGAGCGCGATGCGGATCACGGCCTACTGGTCCTCGACCTCGAGCCGCTTTTTGCCCGCGTAGTACCCGCATGACGGACAGACCCGATGCGGCAGCCGCGGTGCACTGCAACGGGGACACGCCTGGGTGGGAATTCCCTTTGCCGAGTGGTGACCGCGACGGAGGCGCTTGCGGGACTTCGACATTTTTCGCTTCGGGACAGCCATCGGTGCCTCAGTTGGTCGAGCCGGTCCGTGCACACTGGCACGACCCGGCGTTCAGATCAGCGCCGCAGGTGGCGCAGAGCCCCTTGCAATCAGCGCGGCAGAGCGGGAACGCCGAGACTCGCAGCGCCAGCTCTTCCCTGATCGCCGGAGTGACGTCAACCGACTCGGCGTCGGCCGCAAGTTCGTAGACGCCGGGGTCGTCGACGAGATCAGGGTCGGCCGAAAAAAGGACGTCCACATCATCGTCAATGACCAGCGTCACATCGGTCAGGCAGCGGCGGCACTCTCCCGCCACCTGCGCCCGCAGGTGCGCCCGCCAGAAAAAATCCCCGCCATCGGTCGGCTGGAGCGTCCCGTCTATCTCGACCGGTCCGACAAGGTCGAGTTCGAGCCCCGAAAAGACCGGGTCGTCCGGACTGAGGGCGTCCGCCGTTGGCAGCGGTCCACCCTTGAAGTCACGAACGTTCAGCCGAAGCATAGCCCTCAAAGCTAGACTGCCGAACCGGACTTGGTCAACCCGAGCCGAGGATGGCTAACTCACGCTCCGGAAAGAAGAAAGCTATCTCCCGGGCGGCATTGTCATCGCTATCTGACCCGTGAACGGCGTTGCGCCCCTTCGACTCGGCGAAGAGCTTCCTGATCGTCCCCGAAGCGGCCTCGCCGGGGTCGGTGGCGCCGATCGTGGCCCGCCAGGCGGCGACGGCATCGTCCTTCTCGAGAGTCAGTGCGATCGCCCGACCCGAACTCATGAAGGAAACGAGCTCCTCAAAAAAAGGCCGTTCCCGGTGCACCTTGTAGAAGGCCTCCGCCTCGGTGCGCGTCAACCGGACCAGCCGCATTGCCCGGATCAGGTACCCGGCTTGCTCGACGTGCGCCAGGATCCGGCCGCCCTTCCCCGCTTCGAAGGCGTCGGGCTTGATCATGGCAAAGGTGCGATTCCCGGCCATCAGCGCATCCTCTCGTTGAGCAGGCCGACGACATCCGCGGGCCGACGCATGATGCCGATGCCGGCGGCCTCGAAGGCGGCAAATTTTTCGTCCGCGGTTCCAGCGGAACCGGAGATGATTGCGCCGGCGTGGCCCATGCGGCGTCCTTTGGGCGCAGTCTGTCCGGCAACGAACCCCACCACCGGCTTCTTGACGTGCAACTTCACATACTCAGCCGCCTCCTGCTCGGCCGTCCCTCCGATTTCGCCGATCATCACGATCGCGTCGGTCTCCGGGTCGGCGTTGAATGCCGCCAGCACATCGATGAAGGTCGTTCCGACGATCGGATCGCCGCCAATCCCGACACAGGTGCTCTGACCCAGCCTGCTTCCCGTGAGGTGGTGTACTACCTCATAGGTGAGCGTGCCGGAACGAGAAACCAGCCCGACATTTCCGGGGGTGCAGATCGATCCCGGGATGATGCCGACTTTGGCCGACCCGGGCGTGATCAGTCCTGGACAATTGGGGCCGATCAACCGCACTCGCCGCTCGGTAAGGAACGGCATCACCAACGTCATGTCGAGAACCGGTACACCTTCGGTGATGCAGACCACGAGCGGAATACCGGCGTCCGCAGCCTCTTCAATTGCGCCGGCAGCCATCGCCGGCGGGACATAGATCACCGCGCAATTCGCACCGGTTGCCGCGACCGCCTGGTCTACGGTGTTGAACACCGGAACCTTCGACTCGAACAGCTGGCCGCCTTTCCCGGGCGTAACTCCAGCCACGAGATTGGTGCCGTACTCGAGCATCTGCTTCGCGTGAAACGAGCCCTCGCGGCCGGTGATCCCCTGCACGACCAGCCGAGTGTCTTTTCCGATCCAGATACTCACACTGCCTCCCGGGCCAGCGCGACTGCCTTCGACACCGCCGCGTCCATGTCGTTCATGGCGCTCATCCCGGCTCCATCGAGGATGCGAAACGCTTCCTTCTCATTGGTCCCGGTGAGACGGATCACGATCGGGACGTCGACCTTGAATTGCTTCGTGGCGTTCACGATTCCCGTCGCCACGTCGTCGGTCCGCGTGATCCCGCCGAAGATATTGAAGAGAATCACCTTGACTCGCGGGTCGGCGGTGATGATCCGGAGCGCGTTGACGACCTTCTCCGGATTCGACGATCCGCCGATATCGAGGAAGTTCGCCGGCTCACCACCGTAATATTTCACGAGATCCATGGTTGCCATCGCGAGTCCGGCGCCGTTCACCACACACCCGACATCACCGTCGAGCTTGATGAAGGTGAGCGAGGCGTGCCGCGCTGCGACCTCGCTCGGCTCCTCGGCAGATTCATCGCGGAGAGCGGCAAGATCGGGCCGCCGGTCGAGCTCGTTGTCGTCGATCACGATCTTCGCGTCGAGCGCCTGGACCGTTCCGTCCGAAGTGGTTGCCAGCGGATTGATCTCCGCAAGCGAGCAGCCATTGGCCATGAAAACCTGGTAGAGCTGGCGGAGAATCTGCATTGCAGCCCGCGCCTGCGCCCACTCGGTGTACAGTGCCAGCGCGAGCTTGAGCGCCTGATGCGGGAGAAGACCGTAGCGCGGGTCGACCGGGAGCCGGGTGATCTTTTCCGGCGTGTTCGCGGCGACTTCCTCGATGTCGATTCCGCCGGCACTCGACACCATGAATACCGGCTTCTGGGTGGCCCGATCGAGAATCAGGCCGACGTAACTTTCGCTGGCGATCTCCGCGGCCGGAACGACCAGCACCTTGTTGACCACCAGACCCTTGATCTCCATCCCGATGATCGTTCGCGCGTGCGCTTCAGCCTCGTCCGGATTGCGCGCCAGCTTGACCCCGCCTGCCTTGCCGCGTCCGCCAGCGTGCACCTGCGCCTTGACCACGACTGTTCCACCAATTCGCCGCGCGAGCGCGCCA
The DNA here is from genome assembly GCA_036501385.1 of Gemmatimonadales bacterium. Classification (GTDB taxonomy): domain Bacteria; phylum Gemmatimonadota; class Gemmatimonadetes; order Gemmatimonadales; family GWC2-71-9; genus Palsa-1233. The sequence continues at coordinate 164,441 of DASYAK010000052.1, forward strand.
GCTTCGGCGGCGCTGGTCGCCACGTCGCCGTCAGAAAAGGGGACACCAGCGTCCTTGAGCAAAGCGCGGGCCTGGTATTCGTGCAGGTTCACACAATCCTCGATGGTGAGTTCACGTGCCCATCACAACATGGGATCGCCTTACCGGAGACAGTCTGCTGCAATACCGGTTTGCGAACGTCGGGGCGCAAAGTAGCCGCGACTCTCGAGGGATGCTATCTCGGGTCGGACCATCCGCGCTCACCGGCCGTGCGGCATCAGGACGCTGCGCAATGCTTCGAAGGCGCGACCGAACGCCGTGAGGTCGCCGCGCTGGAAGGCCGAATCGGCCCGGCGCATCCAGACGCGCGCAGCGTCGAGGACGGCGGTTGCGTCAGGAGCGCGCGCGGTGGTGTCGACACCGGCCCGACCCACGGCCGCCCATGCCGTCGGCACATTTCGACCACCGGCAACGTGATCGGCGATCGCCGTGCCGAGCCAGAGGAGCGTCGGTGTTCCGTGGCGTGAAATGGCGAAGAGCGGTTGCCAGGCCGTCTCGGGATCGCGACCGCCCATCCACCGCATGCCGCGCCAGATCACCGAATCACCAGCGGCCGTCACTGAATCGCGGAGATGTAACACCTCGGGCGACCGGCTCCATCGGCGCGAGATCTCGCCGCGGCTATTCGCCGGAAAACCGTCTGACTCGGCAGAAGCAATGCGAAGCACCGGAACCCCGTCAGTTCGGTAGGCCGTGACAATCGACGTGACCGTTCCGCGCGACGGCTCGGCCAGCGCGATCTGGCGAGCCGGAGTCGCAGCCCCGATCCAGGTCGGAACCTGCGTTGCCGGCGGACCCGACGGCGTTTCTCGCTGGCCCGCGTTCCATGTCAGCCCCTCAAGGACGGCGATCTGCGCGTCGAACCATTCCGGCGGATATGGCAATCCTCGCCGCAGGTCCGCGGGAAGCGTCGCGGCGGGTGCAACCGTTCCTCCGATGATCCGTGCCCACGAAGCGCCGAGGGAATCGGCGGCCGGATCAAGATAGAAATGCGTCTGACCGCTTGCGACGTCGACAGTGCAGATCACTTCTGGCACGACTCCCGAGACGCGAACGTCGCCCCAGTGGGCTCGTGTCGCCATCGGCACTCGATCGAGTACGGCCGTCCCCTGCACCACCCACACCGGGCGATCACCAATCACAAGGAGGTCGGCCGGGAGCCACGAAAACATCGGAAGGATCGCGCTCGCCCGTTCGGTGGGATCGAGATGCCAGTCGACGGCCGCTTGCTCGGGATCCCGCAACATTCCGGGCTCCTGGCGTGCCCAGGCCAGAAGCAGGCGCCGGAGTGGCCCGCCCGCCTCGACGCCGTCGCGAACCGGCATCCATCCGGGACCGCCCGGCCGGATGCGTGGATTGGCGAGCGAGCGCCAGACCGGCCGGCTGGTTGCGTCCAGTTGCGGAGGTTGCACGAGGATGGGCTCGCCCGTGCCAGTCGTCATCCCATCGGCAACCGCCACGATGTCCAGTCGGCCTGGCGGGTCAGGCGCGTACGACGCCACGAGCCACGCCGGTATCTGGCGTCCGCTGTCAACCATGGCGACCGCCGTGGCTGCCTCTGGCACGCTCCCATCCTGCTCCGCCACTCGATCGAGAACCGAACGGTCCCAGATCGCCGTGACGCCGGGAAGAGTGTCCGACGCCGGTGATGGCGGCTCCGGATGAATCCCCCACGCCAGTCGATCGAATCGGCGCATCATCGCCAGCCGCTCTCCGTCTACCGGCGCCTGCTCGGCGAGTGCGGGCACGAGAAAACGCTGAATTGCGGACCCGACGCCAAGGACGATCCACGCTGCGGCGAGGACGGTGACTTTGCCGCGCAACGACCAGACGACGGTGAGGAATGAGGTGGCGACGGCAACTCCAGCCATCACCTGGGCGCCGCGGGTGATCAGCGTCGCGCCGTTCATTGTCAGCGATCGATAGTCCGACGCCGCCAGATGGTACGGCGCGAGCAGATATCCGAGGGCGATCACCAAGGCGAACCCTGCGAGGAGGCCGCCGAGGTGGCGCTGCGCATCGGGGTGCAGCGTGATGGTGTATCGCCCGGTCCGCCGGATTGCTCCGATTCCTCCGTAGAGCGCGACGCAGAAGCCAAGACCCAGAACCACGACAAGCACGAGGAAACGGATCGCGAGATCCCACGCCGGCAGCTGGGCGGTGAACACGCCGAGATCATCGTGCAACAAGGGATCGACGACGTCGTAATGCGCGCCTTGCCAAGCCAGGACGATCGGCTCCCGCCACGCGTGTGCGCCGCTCGCGGCGATCAGCCCAAGGAGGGTTCCGGCTGCAATCGCACCAATGAGAAGGAAACGGGTGGGGACTGCTTCGCGGAGCTGCAGGTTCCCGAGACGATGGGCGACCTGAACCGACGCGATCGTGCGCGCCACGAGAAGCGCGTGGAGGACAAACCACGCCGAAGCCACAACGATCGCGCCAACATCGAGTGCCAGGCCGAGCAGCTGCCAGCCGGTGACGAACGCCGCAGCAGACGGCGACAGCGTCGCGGCCCACCACCGCTCCGCCACCAGGCCGACCGTCCAGCGCCCGATAAATAACAGCGCGAACGCGGCTATGATCGCCCCGAGGAGACGACGGCTTCGGGGCGTCATCGCGCTATCCGCGAACCCCTCGCGCGGCGAGCCACTGCATCAGCTCGGCGTGGTGCGCGTCGCGGGCCTCCGGGGTGGTGCCCTCGAACCGCAGTACCAGCACAGGCTGAGTGTTGGAGGCGCGGAGAAGCCCCCAGCCGTCAGGATATGTGATCCGCACTCCATCGATTGTCACGACCGGATATTGCGCGCCGAAATACGCGATCGCGTCCTCGACCAGCTTGAACTTGAGCGCGTCGTCACAGGCCACGCGCAATTCCGGCGTGGCGTAGGTAACCGGGAGATCGGCGAGCAAGGCGGCGAGCCCCGCTGGTCCGCTCGCCACGATTTCAAGGAGGCGCGCCGCCGCGAAAAGTGCATCATCGAAGCCGAACCAGTCACCGCCAAAGAAAATGTGGCCGCTCATTTCACCGGCAAGCGGCGCCCGCTCTTCCTTCATCTTCGCTTCGATCAGCGAATGGCCCGTCTTCCAGATCACCGGCCGTGCACCGGCCGCGGTGAGTGCCTGCGGAAGAACCTCGGAACATTTCACGTCGAAGATGACGGCGACGCCGGGTCCGAACCGCCGGACGGCGTCACGCCCGAAGACGACGAGCAGCTGGTCTCCCCAGATCGGCTGCGTCTGCTCGTCGACGGCGCCAATGCGGTCTCCATCGCCGTCGAACGCGATCCCCAGTTCGGCGCCTCGCTCGCGCACGGTCCGTTGCAGATCGACCAGGTTGGCCGCGACCGTGGGGTCGGGGTGATGGTTCGGAAACGTCCCGTCGCTCTCCGCGAAGAGTGGAACAACGTCAGCGCCGATTTCCCGAAGGGTCTCGATCGCCACGAGCGACATCACGCCGTTGCCGCAATCGACAACAACCTTGACCGGACGGCGGAGCTTGTGGCGTTCCACAATAGCGGCCCGATAGCGGTCGATCACGGTATCGTTCTGCTCGTGGCGTCCGGAACCCACCCGATAGCGCTCGGATTCGATCAGATCGCCAAGCGCTGCGATGGCCTGACCGTGCAGCGACTCACCCGCGAGCACGAATTTGAAGCCGTTGAATTCGGGGGGATTGTGCGAACCGGTGATCTGGACGCCGCCATCGGTTCCGAGCGCCTGGACCGCGTAGTAGAGCGCCGGAGTCGGGAGGACGCCGACGTCGACCACGCTGGCGCCGGTCGCGAGGATTCCCCGGCGCAACGCGTCCGCGAATCCACCGCTCGATGGCCGGTTGTCGCATCCGACAGCGATCCGCGCCCCGGCGCCGACGTGATCGATCGCCGTACTCCCGAACGCTCGCCCGATGTGCTCGGCAAACTCGGGCGTGAGCTCAGACCCGATCAGGCCGCGAACATCGTACTCGCGGAAGACGGCGCGCGGAATTTTCATCGTTGGCCCATTGGTGCGGTCACCTGGCGCAACTGCACTGCTTCCTGCGTCGCGAAATTGAGGACCGGATTGGGCCAGACACCCAGAAGGACGATCGCGAACACGCACAAGGCAACCGCAATCCGCGCCGGCCGCGGAAATTTGATCGTCTGGTGCGCCTGGCGCGTGCGGGTCGGCTTGAGCGTCATCGCCAGCACGACCGGCAGGTAGTAGCCGATCGAGATCGCGCTTCCGACGACCGCAACAACCGGAAGGATGATCTGCCCCTGGCGCAGTGCCGCCGACAGGAGGAACCACTTTCCGATGAAGCCGAATGTTCCCGGAAACCCGAGGAGCGACAGCATGCAGACGCTCAATCCCATCGATGCGAAAGGCCGCACCGAAAACAGGCCCTCGAGATCGGTGAGGAGGACGGTGCGCGCGCCGGCGCGTTCGATCGAGGCAAGAATGCCGAATGCGGCCACGATCGTCACCGCGTAGGACAGGAGATAGATCAGCACCGCGGCGGTGCCGTCGTTGGAGTGGGCCCAGACCGGAAGAAGGAGGTAGCCCGCATGCGCAATCGCGCTGTACGCGAGCATCCGTTTCATCGAGGTTTGTGCCAGGGCCGTCAGGTTCCCGATCAGGATCGTGACGAGCGCGAGACCGAAGATGATCGGGCGCCAGGTCGACGTCATGGCCGGGAAGACCTGACTCAGAACGCGCAACAGCGCGAAGAATGCCGCGGCCTTCACTCCCGCCGCCATGAACGCCGTGATCGGCGTTGGCGCGCCTTCGTAGACATCAGGCGCCCAGGCGTGGAACGGCACCGCCGCAATCTTGAAGGCGAACCCGATCAGGATCAGCCCCATCCCCAGCTTCGCCATCAACGTAGGCGGCGTCGCCGCGAACTGTGCCCCGATCAGCTCGAAGTTGAATGCCCCGGTGGCACCGTAAGTCAGTGCAATGCCGTAGAGGAGGAATCCCGACGCAAACGCCCCGATCAGGAAATACTTGAGCGCGGCTTCCGCCGACGCGCGACGAGTCCGGTCGAACCCGGCAAGGATGTACACCGAGATCGACATGACCTCGAGGCCGAGGAACAGGGTGATCAGGTCGGCCGAGCCCGCGAGAAGCATCATCCCCACCGTCGCGAGCATGAGGAGCGGGTAATACTCGGGCGCCAGAATCCCCTGCCGGATCAGCCAGCGGACCGAGAGGATGGTGACGGCGCCGGCAATCCAGAGAAGGAGCGCATCGCTGGCAAACCGAAAGCCGTCGAGTGCGATCATGAACGACAGTCCCGCCGGTCGCGCGCCGCGCCATGCCAGCCAGCCGGTCGCGAACACCGCAAGCACATACCCGACGATCGAGAGCGCACCCGCGGTTCGCATGTCGTAGCCATCGCGGTGCCGCCACGCCACGAACATGAGCACGACCAGCGCCCACGCCGTGAGGACAAGTTCCGGGAGGAGTGCGATCGTCGCACCCCCCGCGGACGACAGATCGATCTGCATCATTGCGCTGCTCCCTGGCCGGGGAGCGGCGGTGGCCGGAGCGCCGGTGGCGGGAGCGCCGGCTGGATCATTTCGACGTAGGTCCGAGCCGCAACGGCGGTTCGACGCAGCAGCGGCCCGGGATAGAGCCCGACCCAGATCATCGCGGCGATCAGCGGTCCGATGACCGCGAACTCGCGGAGATTCAGGTCGCCGATCCCTTCATTCGCCGGATTCGTGAATCGATTGAAGAACACCCGCTGGGTCGACCACAGCATGTACCCCGCCGAGAAGACGACCACGGTCGCGGCCACGGCGACGAGCCACGGATAGCGCCCGAACGACCCCAGGAGAACAAGGAATTCTCCCACGAACCCATTGAGCCCGGGGAGGCCGATCGACGAGAACGCTGTGATGACGAATGCGGTTGCCAGTAGCGGCGTCACCCGCGCGAGACCACCGTAATCGGCGATCTTGCGCGTGTGACGACGCTCATAAAGCATGCCGATCATGAAGAAGAGCGCGCCGGTCGACAACCCGTGCGACACCATGACCATGATCGCGCCCTGCACACTCTCCACCGTGCTTCCCCAGATTCCCAGCATCACGAAACCAAGATGGCTCACCGACGAATAGGCGACCAGACGCTTCAGATCCGGCTGGACCATGGCCACAAGCGCGGCGTAGATGATACCGATCACGGCCAGTGTCGCCATCACCATCCCGGTGGTCTTCGACAGCGCGAACATCGGGAAGAACGGGATCGCGAATCGGAGGAAGCCGTAGGTTCCCATCTTGAGCAGAATCACGGCAAGATCGACCGAGCCAGCCGTCGGCGCTTCCGTGTGTGCGTCGGGAAGCCAGGTATGGAACGGGAAAAGGGGTACCTTGACCGCGAACGCCAGCGCGAAGGCGGTGAAGAGCCAAGGTCCCCAGGGCTGCAGCAGCTGGGCGTGCCCCAGGAGGTTCGCGTACGAGAACGAATACTCCCCGGTTGCGTTTCCAATCACAGCCACCATCCAGATGATCGCAACCAGCATCATGAACGATCCGACGAAGGTGTAGATCACGAACTTCGTCGCGGCGTAGAGGCGATTGGCGCTTCCCCAGATCCCGATCATGAAGTACATCGGAATCAGGAGAACTTCCCAGAACATGTAGAAGAGAAAGAGGTCGGTCGCCACGAAGACGCCCAGCATCCCGGTATTGAGCGCCATCAGCAGGGCGTAGAAGCCGCGCTGTTTCTGGTCGACGCTCCGCCAGCTTCCCCACACCACCAACGGCAGCATGATCACGGACAGCAATACCATGAGCACCGACAGCCCATCGATCCCGACGCGGTAGCCAATCCCGAACCGCGGAATCCAGGTGATGTCGGTGACGAATTGCATCCCGCTCGCCGTGGTATCGAACGCCCACCACAACCCGATGCCGAGGACCAGTTCGCTCAGCGCCACGCCGAACGCGATATACCGCGCCGCCCGGACCGGCGAGAAGAGGATCGCCGGCATGGCGAGGATCGGCAGCGCGAGTAGGACGTGGATGATCCAGTGCTGGTAGCCGATCGACGCGAGAAAATGGGCCATCAATTACCTCGTGACCGCGCGAAGGAGGACCACCGCACCGGCGACGAACATCGTCACGTAGAAGGCAACCTGCCCGTTCTGGAGTCGCGACCCCAGCCAGCCGAGTGCCTCGGCCACGCGCGCCGTTCCCCCCACACCAATCCGGTCCACCAGAAAAGCGTCGATTGTCTGCCACAGAACGCGTCGAGAAAGCCAGACCACTGGGTCGACAAAGATCTTCTGGTAGAGTTCGTCGACGTAATATTTGTGATAGAGCACGCTCGCGAAGCCATGCTCAGGCGGGGTGCGATCCGGCGTCTCGATCGTCTGTCGCTCGGTCACCGCGGTTCCCGCCACGAGACCCACGACGGCAGCCACGATCGCGAGCCCAATCAGCAGCGCGCTGGCCGATCCCTCCGCACTGGGCAGCGGTCCCATCGTCAGGCGCGCGACGGCCGTCACCGGTTCGAGCCAACGTTCGAGCCAGCTGGTGCCTCCCGCAAAGCTCGGAAGATTGACCAGGCCGCCGATCACGCTCAGCACACCGAGCACGACCAGCGGGCCGGTCATGATCCACGGCGCTTCGTGGAGATGCTCCGCGGCCTTTTCGGGGCTCCGGAACTTGCCGAGGAACGTCATCGCAACCAGGCGCGCCATGTAGTAGGCAGTCATCAAGGCGGCGGCCAGTCCAAGCGCCCAGCACACCATGTACACCGGATGATGCATCCCCTGGGCGAATGCCGCGCCGAGAATCTCGTCCTTGGAGAAGAACCCCGAGAGCGGCGGCACTCCCGAGATGGCGAGAGTCGCGATCAGCATCAGCGCGAAGGTCCACGGCATCGCCCGGCGCAGCCCGCCCATGTTACGCATGTCCTGGGCGTCGGCGTGCGAATGCGCGTGGTGCAGCCCGTGATGCATCGCGTGGATCACGCTCCCCGCGCCCAGGAAGAGCAGCGCCTTGAAGAACGAGTGCGTGATCAGGTGGAAGATCCCCGAGGCGAATGCACCGGTTCCCACGCCAAGGAACATGTATCCCAGCTGCGACACAGTCGAATACGCCAGGACCTTCTTGATGTCGTACTGCCGGAGGCCGATGCTGGCGGCGAAGAACGCGGTGACCGCACCGACGACGGCGACCGTCTCGAGCGCCACCGGTGCAAGGGCGAAAATCGCAGACATTCGCACGATGAGGAAGACGCCTGCTGTCACCATCGTCGCCGCGTGGATCAGCGCCGATACCGGTGTCGGGCCGGCCATGGCATCGGGAAGCCAGACATAGAGGGGAATCTGCGCCGACTTTCCGGTGCACCCCAGGAAGAGGCACAGCGCGATCAGCAGCACCGTTCCATTGCCCACCGGGAAGACCGATGCCGCATGCGTCGTGATACCGCTGTAGTCGAGCGTGCCGAGCGTCCACCAGAGGAGAAACATCGCGATGAGCACGCCGAAGTCGCCGATCCGGTTGGCCAGAAAGGCCTTCTTCCCCGCGTCCGAATTGGCATCGACTTCGTACCAGAATCCGATCAGCAGATACGAGCAGAGGCCCACGCCTTCCCATCCGATGAACGACACCGGGAGCGACGCCCCGAGCACCAGCACCACCATGAAGACCACGAAGAGATTCAGGTACGCGAAGTAGCGTGCATACCCGGGGTCGCTGTACATGTATCCCACGGAAAAGAGGTGAATCAGGCCGCCGACGCCGGTGATCACCAGCAGCATGATGACGGAGAGATGATCCACCTGGAATGCAAGATCGACCGAGAATCGCGGCGTCACCGGCAGCCACTGCCAGAGTACCACTTGCACCGACGGCTCCGGATTCCGCGCCAGTTGGGCGAACACGGCGACGGCCACCACGAACGCGACAATCATCACGCCGACGCCGACCAGCGACACCAGTCGCTTCGCATCGGGGCGGCGGAACGCAAGCGCGCCGTTGATCGCGGCGCCGAGCAGAGGGAGAGCCACCGCGAGCCAGACCAGTTGGATCACGCGTCAGCCCTTGAGAAGATTGATGTGCGCCAGGTCGACCGACTGGGTGTGCCGGAAGATCGCCAGGATGATCGCCAACCCGACCGCCGCCTCGGCTGCCGCCACCGTCATCACGAAGAAGACCATGATCTGTCCGCTCACGCCGTGCAGCTGTGCCAGCGCCACGAAGGACAGGTTCACCGCGTTGAGCATCAACTCGACGCACATGAAGACGACGATCGCGTTCCGTCGGATCAGGACGCCGGCGACACCGAGCACGAAGAGCACGGCCGAGAGCCCGAGTGACGGTCCGAGAAGCATCAGAGTTTCTTCTTGGCGAGGACGACGGCGCCGATGACCGCGACGAGAAGGAGGACCGAGGTCATCTCGAACGGGATCAGGTATCCCGTGAAGAGCGGCTGCGCCACGCTCCCCACCGCACCCTGCGACGCCGTGGCGGCGGCCATTGCGCCACCTTCCGGAAACACCAGCAAGGGATTGACCGGCCCCGGCATTGTCGAGATTTCGCGCGCCAGCCGTTCCGGGGAATAGCTGTGCAGACTCACCAGCGTCGCGCCAAGCACCGCGGCAAGGCCGGTGCCAACCACCCATCCGGGCCAGCGTTTCCACTCGCGCGGGAGGTTGTCGAGATTGAGCAGCATGATGACGAAGAGGAACAGCACCATCACGGCGCCGGCATACACCAGCACCTGGATCGCCGCGATGAACTGGGCCTGAAGGATCACGAAGATCGCCGCCAGCGCGAACATCGTCGAGACGAGCCAGAGCGCGGCCGACAGTGCGTTGCTGCGCGTGATGCAGAGCAGCGCCGACACGACCGACCACACCGCGAACACCCAGAAGACCACCGCCGCGACGTTCACGTCACTGACCCGTGGGATCGGACGGATCCCACAACGTCGACACCGGATGGGTCTGGGCCGAGAGCCGCTCCAGGTCGTAGACAAACCGGTCGCGCGAGTATTCCGAATTCTCGTAGTGGACGCCGACGTGAATCGCCTCTTCCGGACAGACTTCCTGGCAATAGCCGCAGAAGACGCACCGGAATTCGTCAATTTCGTAGATCAGCGGGTAGCGGTTCCCCAGTTCGTCCTCGCCGGGAACCAGCTTGATGCAGTTCGCCGGACAGACCTGGGGGCAGAGCCCGCAGGCGACGCACTTCGACCGTCCCTGTTCGTCGGTGAGCATCCGGTGCGTCCCGCGCCACCGCGTCGAGATGCGCCAGTCGTCAGTGCTCTTCATCTCGGGATACTGCATCGTGACGCGCGGCTGCAGCATGTGCCGGAATGTCAGCGCCATCCCCTTGAGCGTGGCACGGATGTACGACACTTCCCGGTCGGGTCGCTTGAGAATCTTCACGCCAATCGCCATCAGGCCAGCCCCTCCCCTCGTGCCACTCCCCGGCTCCGCGCCCGCGGCGCCACGCCCCGCACCACTCGCCCGCGATCAAGCAGGAAGAAGAGGAGCCACCCGAGCAGGAGGTTGAGCGCGAACAGCGCCAGCCCCATCGCCCGCGGGTCGGTCCACCCGAATCCCCGCTGGATCACCTCGATCGCGACCGCGATCACCATGATGTAGGTGAGCGACAGCGGCAGCAGAATCTTCCACCCGAGGGCCATCAGCTGGTCATACCGGAACCGCGGCAAGGTCCAGCGGATCCACATCACGAAGAAGATCCAGAAGAAGGTCTTTATGAAAAAGACAGCGCCGGTCACCACCGCCTGGAGCCAGCCGCCCTGCTCGTCCCAGTGGGTGAACGGAATGTCCCAGCCGCCGAAGAACAGGACCGCGACCATCGCCGACACCGTGACAATATGCGCGTATTCCGCGATCATGAAGAGCGAGAATTTCATCGCGCTGTATTCGGCATGGTACCCCGCCACCAGCTCGGATTCCGCCTCGGGAAGATCGAAGGGAAGCCGGTTGGTCTCGGCGAATCCGGAGATCAGGAAGACGAAAAACGAGAGGAAGAGCGGGAAGATGAACCAGAGTCCCTGCTGCTGCCGCACGATGATTTCGCTGAACGAGGCGTTGCCCGATATCAGCAGGACCGGAATCAGCGACATTCCCATCGCCACTTCGTAGGAAATCAGCTGCGCACTGGCACGCAGGCCGCCGATCAGCGAGTACTTGCTGTTGGACGACCACCCGGCCAGGGCGATGCCGTAGACACCGAGCGACGAGAACGCCAGGATGAAGACGAAGCCGATCGGCAGGTCGGCAACCGACATCGGCATCATGCCGTGATACGCGATCGCGCCGATCAGCGGCCAGGTGGCGTCGAAATTGACGCGCAGCGGCGAGGCCAGCGGAATCACCGCGATCAGCATCACCGCAGGAATGAACGACAGCGCCGGCGCGAGCAGAAAGAGAAGTTCCGTCGCCGATGCCGGACGGGTTTCTTCCTTGATGAAGTTCTTGATGCCATCCGCGAGCGGCTGGAGTATCCCCCACGACCCCACACGGTTGGGACCGGGGCGGTTCTGCATCCACCCGGCCACCTTCCGCTCCATCAGCGTGAGCAGCGCGACACCAACCATCACCATCGTGAAGACGATCAACAGCTTCACGATCGCCAGGAGGAGAAATCCCTTTTCGAGCGCCGTCACGTCGTGGCACTCTCGCGCTGCGCCACGGTCATCCCGCCAAATCCGAGGTCGCGGTAGCTCACGCCCGCGAACGCGTCCAGCGCGCCGAACGCCTCCGCCGCGGTTGATGGCGCTCGCCGCCCGCCACTGCCCCGCTGCCACGCCTGTGCCGCGGCCCACCAGATTGGCCGCGCCATCCCCGGGGCCGAACGCGCCGGCAGGAAGCGCTGCGCCCGCCCGTCGCGGTTGACGTAGACCCCCTGTTCCTCCACCATCGTGGTGATCGGGACGACGACGTCGGCTGTCGTGATGCGAGGATCGGGGACCGACGCGAAATGGATTACCCGGCGGGCGCCGGCGAGTGCGGCGATGTCCCCGTCGTCGAGCTCGACATCGGCCACGAGCACCAGCGCCGCGCCCTGCAGCTGCGACATCGTGTCCCGCCATTCCGATCGCATGCCAAGCACCCGGCCACCTTCAAGATTGGCGGCACGCTCTCGCCGCAGCGCGAGGTTCGGTATGCTCCCGATTGGCGCCTCCTCTCCCAGCGGCACCTTCATCGCCGCCCCGCGATTTCGCTCGCCGGCGACGCGAAGCAGCCAGCCGATCGATTCGCACGACGCTCGGCCGCCGGCGAGCACGACGATGCCGCCTTCTGCCTGAAGCACCAGTGCCGCGATCCGGTCGAGCGCCACGTTCCAGTCGCAGGCCTGGAATCGGTCTCCGTCGCGAATCAGCGGCGCTTCCACCCGGTCACCACGATTCATCCAGCGATAATCGGCGCGGCCGGTGTCACAGATGAAGTGACGATTGACGTCGAGGTTCGGACGTGGCCGGAGGCGCACCACGGCGCTGTCGCGCGTATCGACCGTGATGTTGCACCCCTGGGTGCATCCAGGACAGATCGACGGCGTCTTGTCGAGGTCCCACGCCCGTGCCTTGTGCAGAAAATCCTTCGAAATCAGCGAACCGACCGGACAGAGATCGACCACGTTTCCCGCCCACGGGTGATCGAGGCGCTGCTCGGCGTCGATACCGATGTAGGCCCGGTCGCCCCGATCGTAGACCTCGAGAACCGCGTCGCCAGCCACGCTGTCCATGAAGCGCACGCAACGGGTGCACAGGATGCAACGGTTGGGCACATACAAGACGTCCGGACCGAAATCCTCGACGGGCGCGTAACGCTTGGCGTAATCCGAATAACGGGTCCCCGACCGCCCTTCCTGATACACGAAATCCTGCAACTCACATTCGCCGGCCTGGTCGCAGATCGGACAGTCGAGCGGATGATTGATCAGGAGGAACTCGAGCACCGCCTTGCGGGCGTCGCGGGCGAGCTGCGATCCCACGTGCACGACCTGGCCGTCGGCAACCGCGGTCACGCACGCCGGCATCAGTTTGGGCGCCTTCTCGACTTCGACGAGGCACATGCGGCAGACCGCCGGCGACGGCAATGCCGGGTGGTAACAGTAGTGGGGCACCAGGACGCCTGCCTGCTTCGCGGCGTCGATGATCATCGTCCCCTTGGGCACCTGCACGGGGACGCCGTCGATCGTGACCGAAACCATTGCGTCGGTCATCGGCTCAGACTCCGGCCATCGCGACGGCCGGCGCCGCGCCGAGGTAGGCATCGAAGTCGGCGCGGAACTTCTTGATCCCGCTCACGACCGGCGCAGCGCACGAGTCGCTCAGCACGCAGATCGTCCGTCCTGTCATCTGATCGGAGAGCTCCAGCAGCAGGTCGAGGTCCGACGGCTTGGCCTCGCGCGCGAGAATTCGTTCGAGGATCCGCGTCGTCCACGCCGTTCCTTCGCGACAATTGGTGCACTGGGCGCAACTCTCATGAGCGTAGAACCGCGCGAGTCGCATGATCTGATAGACCAGGTCGGTCGAGTCGTCCATCACGATCATCCCGCCCGAGCCAAGCATCGAGCCCTTCGCCACAATCCCCTCGTAGTCGGTGACGCAATCCTCGACCTCCTCGGGCGTCATGATCGGCACCGACGATCCGCCCGGAATCACGGCCTTGAGCGTTCGCCCGGGCCGCATCCCGCCACAGAGATCATAGATCAGATCCTTCATCGGAAAGCCGAGGGTGATTTCGTACACGCCGGGGCGCTGCACATGGCCGCACACCGAGATGAGCTTCGTTCCGGTGCTCTTGGGATTGCCGAGGCAGAGCGTGCTGTACCACTCCGCGCCTCGATTGATGATCGCAGGCACCGCGGCGAGGGTCTCGACATTGTTGATGGTCGTCGGTTTGCCGAACAGGCCCGCCACCGCCGGAAACGGCGGCTTGATCCTCGGATTGCCACGGCGCCCTTCGATCGAATTCATCAGCGCCGTCTCTTCACCACAGATGTAGGCACCGGCGCCGCGGTGCAGCACGACATCGATCCGTTTCCCCGATCCCATCGCGTTCGGGCCGAGAACGCCGGCGGCATACGCTTCCGCAACCGCCATCTCCATGATGCGGTACGGCTCGGTGAACTCGCCGCGAATGTAGATGTAGCACGTCTCGGCTCGCATTGCGAGCTGGGCGATCGCACATCCCTCGATCAGGGCGTGCGGTGTCCACCGCATGATTTCGCGATCCTTGAATGTCCCTGGCTCCGATTCGTCGGCGTTGCAACAGAGATAGTGCGGCTTGCCGTCGTCCTTCGGCATGAACGACCACTTCATGCCCGTGGCGAATCCGGCACCGCCGCGCCCACGCAATCCCGACGCCTTGACCTCGTTGACGATGTCGTCCGGGAGCATCGTGAGCGCGCGGCGAAGCGCGATGTAACCGCCGCGCTCAACCCAGCCCGCATAGGTGCGCGCCGCCGTCTCGCCGAAGTGCGTCGACAGCACCGGCGTTTCGCGCGGATGGATCGGGTGGGGATAGCCCATCAGCTGTACCGGGCCAGGATGGCGGGAACGGTTTCTGGCGTCACCGATTCGATGAAGTCTTCGTCGATCAGGATCGGCGTGACGAACCCGCACGCACCCAGGCACTCGACCTCGATCACCGTGAACCGGCCATCGGGACTCGTGGCGCCGAGATCGCCGCACCCGGTGTGCTCGACCAGTGCCCGCGCAACCTCTTCCGACCCGCACATCCCGCACGGCGATGTGGTGCAGACCTGGATGAAATGCCGGCCGACCGGGTGCGTGTGGTACATCGTGTAGAAGGTCACGACGCCGCGGACATACGCCGCTGTGAGATCGAGCTTCTCCGCGACTTCGCGCACGGCGTCTTCCGGGATCCATCCGCGCGCTTCCTGCACCAGCCAGAGCGTCGGCAGGAGCAGTGACCGCTTGTCGGGATACCGGGGATAGAGCGCCTCGAGCTTGGCGAGGACGCTTCCCGTGAAGACCGGCTCGTAGGCCGCGGCATGCGAGGCGGTCACCGGTCGATCTCTCCCATCACGATGTCGATGCTCGCGTTGATGGCGATCACGTCGGAAAGGAGCGCGCCCTCGCAAAGCTTGGGCAGCGACGCGAGGTTGAGGAATGACGGTGGACGGATGCGCCACCGCACCGGTTTGGCGGTGCCGTCGGATACGAAGTAATACCCGAGTTCTCCCTTGGGATTTTCCACGCCGAAATAGACTTCGCCCGCCGGGACCTTGATCCCCTCCATGACCTGCTTGAAATGGAAGATCATCGCTTCCATGTCGCTCATGGCACGCGACTTCGGTGGCAGCGTCACCCGCGGATCGGCCACGTCGACCGGCCCCGGGCGCAACCGCTCCACCGCCTGCTCCATGATCCGAACCGACTGGAACATTTCCTCGAGCCGGACGCGGTAACGGTCGTAGCTGTCGCCGTGTTCGCCAATCGGAACGTCGAAGTCGAACTCGTCGTAACCGAGATACGGGCGGTCCTTGCGCACGTCGTATGCAACGCCGCTCGCGCGGAGCATCGGCCCCGACAGCGAGTAGTTGATGGCGTCCTCCGGCCCGATGACTCCCACGTCCTGCGTCCGGCCGCACCAGATCGCATTGCGCGTGAACATCGTGTCGACTTCGCGCAGCGTCGTCGGAAAAGTCTTGAGGAATCCGCGAAGCCCGTCTTCCCAGCCGTCGGGAATATCGGCCATCATCCCGCCCACGCGCGCTACCGACGTCGTCAGGCGCGCACCGGTCCACGCTTCCTGCAGGTTGTAGATGCGCTCTCGCTGATCGAACATCCAGAGGAACGGCGTGTAGGCGCCGAGATCGATTCCGGTCGTTCCGGCCCACACCAGGTGGGAGATGATCCGGCTCATCTCGCAGGCGATCACTCGCAACAGGCGGCACCGTTCGGTGATTTCAATGCCGAGGAGCTGCTCGACCGCCAGGGCGAGGGCGATGTTGTTCGCCATCGGCGAGAGGTAGTCGGTGCGATCGGTGAGCGGGATGATCTGGTTGTAGAATCGGTATTCGCCGAGCTTCTCGAACCCCGAGTGCAGGTAGCCGATATGCGGAATGACGCGCTTCACCGCCTCGCCCTCGAGCTCGACGACGAGTCGAAGCACACCATGCGTTGCCGGATGCTGCGGTCCGATGTTGACGAGCATCCGTTCGGCACCGAAATCATCGTTGACCGACTCGCTTGGACGCCGGGAAACGCCCAGCGGCACGTTGCGGACGCTGCCGCGCGCGTCGAGCGTGGGCGTCGACAGCTCCATCTCCACCGTGCGCGGCGTCACGGAAGCACCTTCCCCGCCGCGGCCAGGCGTTCGCGCACGTCGGCCGGAAGTTCGTGGTACGCTTCGGCGATCGAGAGTTCCTCGAGCGAGTAGTACGCTTCCGGATTCGCCTCCAGCGCCTGCCGCGTCTGCTCGGCCCGCGACCAGTGGCCGCGGAGGGGAAACGACTTGCGCAGCGGAAACCCCTCCGAATAGCCCTCCCACATCAGGATCCGCCGGAGATCGGGGTGTCCGGTGAACTTGACGCCGAACATGTCCCATGCCTCGCGCTCCAGCCAATCCGCTCCCTGCCAGAGATCGACGACCGACCGCACCTCGAGCGGACCGTCAGGATCGAGCGGAATCTTGACGCGCAAATCGGCCTTGCGATCGAGCGACCGCAGCTGATAAACCACTTCGAGCGGCAGCTCCGGATCACGATATTCAACGCAGGTCAGGTCGGTCAGATAGTTGAATCGCTGGGCAGGATCGTGCTGCAACCACTCGAGGATGGCGTGGGCGTCCTGGTTTGCGACCGCGAAGATGGTCTGACCGCAGAGGACCTTTGACTGCAGTGCGCCAGCGGAGAATTTCTCCTTGAGCAGGGCGAACGTGCCATCCGCGCCGGCCGCCACGGTCACGCCGACCTCGTCTGCTGCACCGAATTGCCGAAGGGCTCGGAGACTTCGTCGATGTCGGCGGGACGGCGGAAAAGGCCGTCGGGTCCAACCAGCTGCTCGACACGCAAGGCGGGGTCGATCATTGTCTCGCCCATGATCTTCTTCTGGAGCAGCATGATCCCGTACAGAAGCCCTTCCGGTCGCGGCGGGCACCCCGGGACGTAGACATCCACCGGGATGATCGTGTCGATCCCCTGCACCATCGCGTAGTTGTCGAAGATGCCACCGCTCGACGCGCACGCCCCCATCGAGATGCACCACTTGGGCTGGGGCATCTGGTCCCAGATCCGCCGGATCACCGGCGCGAGCTTGAATGGCAGTCGCCCGGCACAGATCAGCACATCGGCCTGACGGGGCGAAAAACTCTGCCGCTCCATGCCGAACCGCGCGATGTCGAACCGCGAGGCCGCGGTGGCCATGTATTCGATGGCGCAGCAGGCGGTCCCGAACGGCATCGGCCAGAGCGAATTGGCGCGGCCCCAGTTGGCGAGAAAATCGAGCCGGGTGGTGATCCAGTTGGGCGAGATCGTCTCGTGCGTCACCGGGGCGGCCACCGGGAGCGGACTCAGTCCCATTGCAGTGCTCCGCGCTTCCAGATGTAGACGTACCCGACGCCCAGGATCACCACGAAGGTCAGCATCTCGATCAGGAGCACACCACCCATCTCCTTGAGCTGCTGGAATGCCACGGCCCACGGGATCATGAAGACCGTCTCGATATCGAAGACGATGAAAAGCATCGCGACAAGGTAGAACTTGACCGAAAACCGCTCGCGGGCATCGCCGATGACCGGCATGCCGGATTCGTAGGCAGACGACTTCACGGCGGTGGGGCGATGACTGGAGAGGAGGGTCGATGCACCAATGATCAGGACCGCGTTGGCGATCACGAAGACCAGAAGCAGGAGGATCGGGATGTACGGCTGCAGCATCCTGGAGGCCGCCTCGTGAAATATTTCACAACCCGGATTGAAAAGTACCGGAAGGCGGAGATGAATTCAACGTCGCACCACGCGATCGCCGATGCCCGCCGACCGCCGGGCCGATGATTGGCCGGCCGGGGCTAGATTATCGGCATGTCCATCAAATCCGACCGCTGGATCCGCCGTATGGCGGCGAGTCACGGCATGATCGAACCGTTCACCGACAGCCAGGTGCGCGCCGGCGGAATCTCGTACGGCCTGTCGTCCTACGGGTACGACATGCGGGTCGCCGACGAATTCCGGATTTTTACCAACGTCCTCTCCGCGGTCGTCGATCCCAAGCATTTCGACGAAAAGAGCTTTGTCGAGTTCAAGGGCGACGTCTGCGTGGTGCCGCCCAACTCGTTCGCCCTGGCGCGGTCGGTCGAATATTTCCGGATTCCACGGAACGTTCTCACCATCTGCGTCGGGAAGTCCACGTACGCCCGGTGCGGCATCATCACCAACGTGACGCCCTTCGAGCCGGAGTGGGAAGGCCATGTGACGCTGGAAATAAGCAATACGACACCGCTCCCCGCGCGAATCTACGCCAACGAGGGGATCTGCCAGGTCCTCTTCTTCGAAGCCGACGACGATGACATCTGCGAGACGAGCTACGCCGACAAGAAAGGGAAATACCAGGCGCAGCGCGGCGTCACCCTCCCCAGACTGTAATTACCGCTGTTCGGTCCGCAGGGCGTCGGTGGCCCCATCGACCTGTGTCGCCACCGCGCGGATCCGCGCGGCGAGGTCGCGCGCCTCGCGCTGCGCTCGCGGAATATCATTGTCCCGCAATGCCTCGGCGATTCCCGGCAAGGCGACATTGGCGTACCCGTTGTCGCGGTCCGAGGCAAAAACGAGATTCTTCATGAACGGCCGCCCCGGAAGCCCCTCCGGGCGGGTCAGCTTTGGTTCGGCCTGACGCAGGTCACGGTTCGCGATTGCCAGCGCCGACGCGGAAAGGTCGCCGCGACCGAGGAGCGAATCGCGGAGCAGGTTGAATCGATCGCCGGCTGAGCGAAGTGCCGCAGCGGCCTGTTGCACCTCCGCAAGTTCCGGAGCAACCCGGCTCACATCGGGCTCATGAATCCGCAACGGTGCCACCGGGCTGGCCAACTCGCCGAGATACCGGCCAAGTGCTGCAAAGTCGTAGGGAACGATGTCGGCATTGGCGAGCCGCGCCATGATCACCGCAACGAGGCGTCCTTCGGCCGCATGACTGAGATATCCCGGATCCCCGAAGCGTTCCATCGCCGTGTAGGTATCGTAGGCGGAATGGTACCACCCGGACCGTCCGCTGAAACCGGTCTCGATCGAGGGAATCCCCAGATAATTGTAGAACCCAGCAAAGTCAGACCCGCCGCCAAGATCACCGAGCCGAGGTTCCGGAATCTGTTGCGAACGGCGCGCCGCGTCGGGACCGCCGCGACGTCGCCCGCCATTCGCGGCGCCGCGCCCTGCGCTTGTCGCGGCCATATCGCCGGCTTGCGCCGGCCGAGCCCAGTACTCGTAAATCGAGCCGGTGTCGCCCGGCATCTGCACGCTGCGGGTCGCGCTCCGGATCAACCCCTGGAGGGTCGCCGTTCCACCGGCGCCAAAGCTCCGCCCCGCCGCTGATTCGTCCTGGTTGTAATACGCGACCGCTTCGGCCTTGAGCGAATCGCGCATCAACTGCACCCATTCGGTCGAGCCGACCAATCCCCACTCTTCGGCGTCCCAGGTCGCGAAAACGATCGTCCGGCGTGGCCGCATACCTTCGCGCGCCGCCGTGGCGAAGGCGCGAGCGGCTTCCATCACGCTCACCGTACCGGAAATGTTATCGTCGGCGCCGGGTCCCCAGGCGTCGCGATGTCCGCCAACGATCACCATTTCGTCGGGGAACTCGGTCCCCCGCAGCCGCCCGAACGTGTCGTAGATCGTCTTGTACGCGCGCTGACCGCGCTCGGGCCATACTGCCACCCGGGCCTCTACCGTGGTATCGCCGAGATGGTAGTCAAACTTCATTCCGCCTTGCCACGACACCGGCACCGCCGGACCGTGCATCTCTTTCATCAGGATCTCGGCATTGCCGTATCCGATCGGCACCACGGGGATGTGCGACACGGCGAGGGAATCCTCGCGCACCCGGCGGGCATTCGGCGTCGAGGCCCAGTCGGGCGTCGTCGGATCGCCGTCTCCGTTGTAGATCGACCCGCGCTGCACTTCCTGCGGATTGCGCATCGGCCCATCGGGATAGACCGGGCCGCGCACGAACCCGTCGTCGATCGGATCGGAATAGATCAGCAGCCCCAGCGCGCCGTGCGATTCCGCTTCCCGGGCCTTGATCCCGCGGAACGACCCGCCGTAACGCACGATCGCGATCTTGCCGCGCACCGAAACGCCGAGGGAGTCGAGTTTGGCGAAATCGCCGGGAAGACCCTGGTTGACGTAGATCAGCGGCGCCGTGACGTCGCCCTTTCCCGAACCGCCGTTCATCGCGGGCCAAGGGTTGAGGATCGTGGTCGGGTCGCCGGGAACCGGAGGCTCGTTCAGGCTGAGGCGAATGCGAGTCGGAGTGATTCGCTCGACAATTGTCGAGTCATGATACGGGAGATACACCCGGAAGGCGATCCGCTGGGTGTCGAGTCCCCACGACGCCATGTGCCGCAGGACGAAATCGGCAGTCTCGATCTGGGCCGGTGTTCCCGCCACGTGCGGCTTGGCGGCGAGGGCGCGAGTCCAGTTCTGGGCCGATATGGTGTCGGGGACAGCTTGCAGCCGTGCCTCGAGCTGCTGCTCGCGGGCTGAAGCGGCAGGAGTGAATCCCGGGAGCGATTGCGCACCTGCCGCAGAGGCGGCGAGGAGAAGGACGGATACGGCGGGGAGCGAACGGATCAACACGGGTCACTCGGGTTCGGGGCGATCAGGCGCCGACCTCCGGCGTCTCACCCTGAACAATAGCGGAGGCCGACGGCGGCGGGATTTACGGCGTACCTGCGGGCACCTTTATGGCACGACTCCGGTGATGTCGAAGATGTCCATTTCCTGCTGGCTAGGGTCGCGGGCAGCGAAGACATAAGTCCGCCCGTTGATCACCGCGACTTCGCCGGTGTGAAGACCGACCGCCACGGGATACATCCCGGCCAGCGTCGGCTGAAGCGGATTGCTCCGGTCAAACACGTACAGTCCGTTCCCTGAGCCACCTTCGGCCGTGATCACCAATGCCTTGCCGTCGGGTGTGACCGCGACGTCGCTTATGGTCGTGATATTGGGGATGATGATGGAATCGGCGAGTGTCGGCACGCCGTTCCCGTCGAGCGACCAGACCTTTACCGCGTTCCCGAGCGTGCTCCGGGCTCCCCACGTTCCGCTGTAGGCATACGAACCGAAGACCCACTGGTCCGACCCGAATCGCTCCGGGACATTGTTGCCACCTCCTTTGGTGGCGAGGGTGTTCGGGTCGAGCGCCCAGAATCCGCTCAGCATGTCGGTGGCGTAGAGGGTGCCGTTGGCGAGCATGACACCCCACACGTAGGTGTTCCCCGCTCCGCCCGGCTGGACCTGCTTGACGACCCGGCTCGACATGTCGCCACTCAGCGTGCCGGAGACGTCGATCTTTACGACGCCCGCGTTGTAGTACGCCGCGTACAACGTCTGATTGGCCTCGTCCATCCAGAAATTGTGCGTACCCGCGCCAGGAATGTGAATGAATCCAACTTCCACCGGTGCGGCGAGATTGGAGACGTCGACGATGTGGATGTCGCCAGAGGACGAAGCGCCGACCGCCCCGGGGCCCTCCTGACCGATGAACAGATATTTGTTCTCGCCGGTGACTGGATTGTGAAACCACCAGCCGTTATGGACGTCGGGGCTGCTCACTCCGTTCAGGTTGGTGATCAGCGACCCGACCAGCACCGGATTCGCCGGCGAGCCACCCTTCATGCCGTTGCCGACATCATAAATCCTGACGCCAGCATTCCACATGAACGCGAAGGCGAGACCGTCACGCACATAGGTATCGTGATCAAACGTGGCGCCACTCGGCGTCGGAACGCTGGCGATGAGGAGCGGCACCGATTGCGACGTGTTGCCGGCGGTCGCCACGAGTATCGCAGTGTCGGTTCCGGCACTCACGACCGCGCGCACCGATTGCGATCCATCCGCGGGCCCGAGGGTGAAGATCGTCGAAGCGTGACCACTGGCATCGGTGTTGGACGTCGTTGGCGCGACGGAGCCGCCGCCGGTCGCAATCGCCCATGTTACGCCAATCCCCGCGACCGGATGTCCCGATTGGTCGGTCACCGTGACGGCGAGCGGTGTCACGAGCGTGGCATTCGGTGTGGAGGACTGGCCGCTGCCGGCGAAAACAGCCACGGTATATGGTCCACTGCCCATCGGGGCCGTCGCCGAGTTGTTCGACGAACAGGCGACGGAGACCGCAGCCGCAATTCCAATTGCGAGAAGGTAAGCTTTCACTGACTCGACTCCGCGGGGAACGTCACGATCGTTGCCGGACCTTCGGAGGATAACGCGGCGATCCCGAGCCTGGTTCCGCTCCCGGTTCGAGTCAGGTAATCCATCGGTGGGCACACCCCGTTGGCGTGGCCGGTCGCCACGTGTACTCCACGGGTCTACATCTGCATTCCGCTCATCCCCGGCATCTGCGGCATGCCAGTACTCAGGACACCATATCTTCCCATCCGGTGCCCCTGCATTCCCCAGCCAATTGCCAGCCCAACACTCAACGCCCGGACCTGGTCGGTGCCGTACAGCGCGATTGGATCGAACACGCCGCCACCCACTTTGGTGACGTGGCCCAGCGTCGCTTCGACGAAGGGCTGGAGCGCCAGCTTCTTGAGCGGCGATACCACGTCGTACGCAAGATGAATGGTGTGAAGCGTCCATCGAGATATCCCCAGGATGCTGTTATCCGGGCTCGGTCGCAGCGTGCGGAACGGGTCCGCCAGCCGGACCTCCTCGGGACGTTCGGTGCTCTCGAATCGGTATGCAACTCGAGCCCGGCCGCGGGCGAGCATCCCTTCGCCGAGCCAGGTATGGTAGACAAAGAATCCGTCGAGCTCCGATGTTCGCGCCCATTCGGCCAACGCATAGCTCTCCGAGCCAGTCCGTGCGTTGTCCCACCGCGCTGACATAGACTGCTTGTCGGCGTCGGGACCCGCACCGTCTCGATTCTCCGGTGAGTGAACGTGCGCGAGTGAGCCCTGGATCTCGAGATGCGGGATCGGCCGAACCGTCAGCCGGCCGGCGTGCGAATCGCCGAATCGCCAGACGCCGTCGGATCTGATCAACGGCCAGTCGGACGGTTTGGTCGGTTCGTCGCCGTCAAAGGTCGCTCCTTCGATGGTGACCGGACCGTATGCGTATTGCACAATGGCGACCGCGCGCTCGGGCAATTGCGACAGATGATGATTGACGGGATACCGCAGAAACGGGCGCGACATCGGATCGTCGCTGCCGAACGGCACAAACCCTTTCCCCAGTGCCAGGCCGAGGCGCCCCTTCCCGTCGAACTTGCCAAGCGGATCGACCCACGCCGCCATCAATTCGTGCGCGTACGTGTGCGGATGCCGGCGATCGACAAACCCTTCGCCCCAGTCACCGGGCGTGAGTTCGCCACCAGGCATCGTCAGGCCTTCGAGATCGAGCGACGCCGTGAATTGCAGATGCTGGCCGAAGCCGTGGCCCAGCAACATCAGCATCGGTTCGACAAGGCGGGCTTCGGTGAGCGAACCGCGACCCGGGACGGGGTCGGAATGATCGACCGTGCCGATCGCCTGGACCATCGGCGTGATCCCCCACGATTGCGCGGTCCCGCGCACCGCAACCGTCCCGATCAGTGCGGCCAGGACGCCGATCGCACCACGATGCAGTTGCATGCTACCTCACTCGTCGTCCCGCGTGGAATCACCCCGATCGCCCAGCGTGGCACGCACCAGATCGCGATTGAGATGCGCAATGTTCTCAAGCGAGATCTCCTTGGGGCACGCAGCTTCGCATTCGCCGAACAGAGTACACCCGCCGAACGCTTCGGCGTCCATCTGCTTGACCATCGACAGGACCCGCGCCGCGCGCTCCGGTTGCCCCTGCGGCAGGAGCGCAAGATGATTCACCTTGGCTGCGGTGAAGAGCATCGCCGACCCATTGGGGCACGCCGCGACGCACGCGCCGCAGCCGATGCACGCAGCCGCGTCCATGGCATGCTCGGCCCGGTCCTTGGCAATCAGGATGCTGTTGCCGTCCTGGGCCGAGCCGGTTGGTGCGCTGACGAAACCGCCAGCTGCGATGATGCGGTCGAAGGCGCTCCGGTCGACAATCAGGTCACGAAGGACGGGGAATGCGCGCGCACGCCATGGTTCGATTGTGATGGTATCGCCGTCGCGGAATGAGCGCATGTGCAGCTGGCACGTTGTCGTGGCGCGCCGCGGTCCGTGGGGAATGCCATTGATCATCAACGAGCAGGTCCCGCAGATCCCTTCGCGGCAATCGTGGTCGAATGCAATCGGCTCCTCACCGCGCACGAGGAGTTCTTCGTTCACTACGTCGAGCATCTCGAGAAACGACATGTGCTCGCTCACGTCGTTGGCGGCATAGGTATGGAAGCTGCCGCGGTCGCCGGGACCGGCCTGCCGCCACACCTTGAGCGTCAACCGCATGACGCCCATGCCGAATCCGTCGCTACGATCGGGACGCCGGCTCCGGCTCGAAGGAGGATGCGCAACGGTGAGAGGCGGCACGTCACTTGTAGCTCCTTGTCGCGAGCTTCACGAATTCGAAGTCGAGCGCTTCCTCGTGGCGAACCGGCGGCGCGTCAGTGCCCTGATATTCCCAGACCGCCACATGAGTGAAGTGCGCGTCATCACGCTTGGCCTCGCCGTCCGCGGTCTCGTACTCGGTCCTGAAATGGCAGCCGCACGATTCCTCCCGTTCGAGCGCATCGCGGCAGACCAGTTCCCCGAATTCGAGGAAATCGGCGACTCGCCCCGCCTTCTCCAGTGACTGGTTGAGCGTCTCGGCGGCACCAGGGACCTTGACGTTCTCCCAGAACTCCGCGCGAAGCGCCGGAATCCTGGCCAGGGCGCGGCGGAGTCCGCCAGCATTCCGCGCCATGCCACACTCGTTCCACATCAGGTGCCCGAGTTCCTTGTGGAATGAGTCGACCGAACGCGTCCCGTCGATGGCCAGCAACCGGCTCAGGCGTTCCGTTGCGCGGTTGGTCGCTTCGGCGAAGGCCGGGTGTGACACGGTGATCGCGTCGAGTCGAGCCGTCGCCAGATAGTCGCCGATTGTGTACGGCAGGATGAAATAGCCGTCGGCGAGACCCTGCATCAGCGCGGAAGCCCCCAGGCGATTGGCGCCGTGATCGGAGAAATTCGCTTCGCCGATCACGTGCAGGCCGGGGATTGTGCTCATCAGGTTGTAATCGACCCAGAGCCCGCCCATCGTGTAGTGCACGGCCGGATAGATCCGCATCGGCGTGGCATAGGGATTTTCCCCGGTGATCCTGTTGTACATCTCGAAAAGATTGCCGTACCGTTCGCGAATTGTCGCCTCGCCCAACCGCGCGATCGCGCTGGAAAAGTCGAGATAGACGCCGCGACCGCCGGGGCCGACACCGCGCCCATCGTCGCAGGCCTCCTTGGCCGCGCGCGAGGCGATGTCGCGCGGCGCCAGGTTGCCGAACGACGGATACTTGCGTTCGAGGTAGTAGTCGCGTTCGGCATCGGGGATGTCGCGCGGAACGCGGGAGTCGCCGGGCACCGTGGGCACCCAGACACGCCCATCGTTACGCAGCGACTCCGACATCAGCGTCAGCTTCGACTGGTACTCGCCGCTCACCGGGATGCAGGTCGGATGAATCTGGGTGAAGCACGGATTCGCGAAGCCTGCGCCTTGCCGGTAGGCGCGGTAGGCGGCGGTGACGTTGCATCCCTTGGCATTGGTCGACAGGTAGAAGACGTTGCCGTAGCCGCCGGTCGCGAGGACGACCGCGTGTCCCGCGAACGATTCGATCTCGCCCGTCACCAGGTCACGGGCAACGATGCCGCGTGCATGCCCGTCGATCACCACCAGCTCGAGCATTTCGTGCCGCGAATACATCCGGATCGACCCGCGGCCGATCATCCGCTCCATCGCCTGATAGGCGCCGAGGAGGAGCTGTTGCCCGGTCTGCCCCCGCGCATAGAAAGTCCGCGACACCTGGGCGCCGCCGAACGAGCGATTCGCCAGCATGCCGCCGTACTCGCGGGCAAACGGCACCCCCTGCGCCACGCACTGATCGATGATGTTTCCTGAGACCTGCGCCAGCCGGTATACATTGGCTTCCCGCGAACGGAAATCTCCGCCCTTGATCGTGTCGTAAAAGAGCCGCCAGTCGGAATCGCCGTCATTGGGATAGTTCTTCGACGCGTTGATCCCGCCTTGCGCAGCGATCGAGTGCGCCCGGCGCGGCGAGTCCTGGAAGCAGAAGCACGACACCTGATAGCCGAGCTCCGCCATCGACGCCGCCGCGGATGCGCCTGCCAGCCCCGAACCCACGACGATCACGTGGAATTTCCGTTTGTTCGCCGGCGACACCAGCCGCAGGTCGGCGCGGTGGCGATCCCATTTCTCGGCCAGTGGCCCGCCAGGCGTGCGCGCGTCGAGTTTCATCGGGTCACGGCCACTTGAGGTATCCCAGCAACGCCGCGGCCGGGATCGTTGCAAACCCGCCAGCGACCAGAATGGCAAGACCCCAGGCGACGATGCGCCGCGTTTGCCGATACGCGGGCTGGTCGAATCCCAGCGTCTGGAACGCCGACCAGATCCCGTGACTGAAGTGGAGCCCGAGCGCCAGCATCGCCACGAGATAGAACATCGCAACCGGCGTCACCTGCATCCCTTCCATCACGTTCCGCCCGACCTGTCCCGGATGGAAGTCGGGATGAAAGGTCCCGGTCGTGAAATGAAGGATGTGAAAGACGATGAAAACGGCGAGGAGAACACCGCCCCAGCGCATCGTCCGCGCGGCGTAGGTGGCGACTTGAACCTCGCGGCGATTGTATTCCACCGGACGTGCCCGACGGGCCCGGATTGTCAACTGGTACGCGGCGGCGATATGGATCAGCACCGAGGCAAGGAGAACCGCTCGCGCGATCCAGAGCGCGGGGCCGAGCGACCGCAGCCAGGCGGCGTAGCTGTCGAGGTGGGCCGGATTGCTGAAGATCAACACGTTCGAAATCACGTGCGAGATCAGGAAGAGAATCATGACGACGCCGGTCACGGCCATCGCCACCTTCTTCCCGACCGTGGTGTCCCACAGCGCGAAGAGGCGGTTCATTACTCCTCAGACGATCGCTTGGACCGAGCGCACGGCTTCCGCAGACTTGAGCAACGCTGCGCGCTCGTCATCGGCGAGCGGAATCTCGACGATCCGTTCGAGCCCGTTCCGTCCCAGCAGGCACGGCACGCCGCAGTAGACATCCTTGAGGCCGAATTCGCCCTGCAACCAGGCCGAACAGGGTAGCAGCCGTTTCTGGTCGAGGACGATCGCCTCCGCCATCTGCACGGCAGCCGCGCTGGGGGCGTAGTACGCCGACCCGGTCTTGAGGTGGGCCACGATCTCCGCGCCGCCGTTGCGTGCGCGATCAACGAGCTTGTCGAGAGCAGTCCGATCAAGAAACTGCGTGATCGGGATGCCGGAGACGGTGGTGCACGAGATCAGCGGAACCATCGTATCGCCATGTCCGCCAAGGACCATTGCCTGAATGTCCTGCACCGAGACGTTGGCCGCCTCCCCGAGAAAGGAGCGGAACCGGGCGGTGTCGAGTACGCCCGCCATTCCGATCACCCGCTCGCGCGGAAAGCCGGTCGCTCGTCGCATCACGTAGCACATCACGTCGAGCGGATTCGATACCACGATCACGATTGCCTTCGGCGCGGCGGCGCGAATCTGCTCGCCCACCGACTGCACGATGCCGGCGTTGGTCTTCACGAGGTCGTCGCGGCTCATCCCGGGCTTCCGGGCGATTCCCGCCGTCACGATGAAGAGTTCGGCGCCCTCGGTCGCGGCGTAGTCGTTGGCGCCGATCACTCGCGAGTCGAATCCTTCGATCGGGCCAGATTCCCATTGATCGAGCGCTTTCCCCTGCGGAATTCCCTCGGCGACATCGACCATGACCACCGTGCGCGCGAGACACTTCTCGGCGACTCGCTGCGCAGCTGTGGCGCCGACGTTTCCCGCTCCAATCACCGCGATCTTTTCGAACATGATCCGTCCCAGTCTTGCTGAATGACGGGTGTGAAGCTAATCGAACTGGCGGGGAGCCTCAAACCACGGGGACGCGCCCCGCGGCACGAAGCGTGGAGATCAGCGGCGGCGCGGGTTCCGGGCGGTCGGCGCGGCGCGTTTGGCGACGAACTGGAGCGTCAACTCGATGGCGGCGGCGACATCACGCTCTTTCCGCTTGGCCGCCCGCGGCAAACCAAAGACGCGATCCGGGTACTTCTCACGGATCTTGTCGGGAAGATGCAGCGCCTCGTTGCCGAAGACCAGCACGCTGTTGGGCCGGAAGGGTGCGTCGACCGGATCGCGATCGACGTCCGCCGCGAAATAGAGGCAGCGCTCGCGGCTCATCGCGTCGCGGAAGTCGCGCCACATCGGATGGATCCACCAGTCGAGCGCGTGCCAGTCGATCTGGCCATCACGAAACGCCGGATCGTCAATGGCGAACGCAGGCGCCACCAGGTGGAGCGATGCATCCGCGGTGACGCAGCGCCTGGCGAGATCGGCGCTGACCTCGGGTGTTCTGGGTTCGAGCAGAGCGACGTGAAGTGGCATCGGAACGTCGGGAATAAAGCGCCCGCGCGCACCGGAGGCAACCGGTGCGCGCGGGCTGGAACGGGCCGGAGCGTTCTACTGCTGGCAACTGGCGAACGGCGAGACGGGCTTCTTCCCGTCCACGACCAGCCGGTGATCGAGGTCTGCCACCTTGACCGCAATGTCGAAAATCAGCTGATCGACCCGCGCCATGTGCTCATAACGGATGTACTGCGGTTCATCGGTGACTTGATGATAGTCCGCGTGGCCGCCGGTCGTGAAGAAAATGACCGGGATGTCGTAGCGCGCGTAATTGGCATGGTCGCTGCGGCAGTAGATGTTCTGCGGATGCCCGTTGGCATCCATGCTGTAGTCGAACTGGAGCGGCGCCTTTTCGGTCTTGTTCGCCGACTCGGCGATATCACCGAATTCCGTCGACAAACGGCGCGCACCGACGAGCTGGACGTAGTCGGGCGACCCGTGCAGCACTGCGCCATCCTTGCTGATCCCGGTCACGTCAGTAGCTTCGCCGCGTCCGACCATGTCGATGTTGAGGTCGCCGACGATCGAGTCACGAGGCAGCGTCGGATAGTTGGTGAAGTATTGCGACCCCCAGAGTCCCTTCTCCTCACCCATCTGCCAGATGAAGATGATCGAGCGCTTCGGCTTGACGGACCCCTTGGCGAACGCCTGAGCGATTTCGAGCACCGACACCGAGCCAGTGCCGTCGTCGTCGGCACCATTGCTGATGGAATCCATCCGCGGGGGATAGATCTTCCGCAGCGAATCCTTGATCGCGTTGATCCGGGCCCACTGCTCGGCATCTGGTGTGATGCGGCCGGTTCGCTCCGCGCCCTGGGTCTGCGCGATCTCGTTGTAGGCCTTGAGCGAATCGTGCTCCGCGACGGCAGAATTGGCGGTGCCGATATGGTCAGAATGCCCGCCGATCAGCACGTACTCGTTCTTGAGTTTCGGATCGCTCCCCGGAAGGACTGCGATCACGTCGCGCGTCGGCGAGAGGACCGTCTTCGAGTGCGCGCTGATCGTTGCCTGCCGGCCGAGATCGCCCTTGACGGCAGTGGAAGGCTCCTTGCCGAGCAGCGCCGTCGCCATTGACGGCGAAATCGTCGCGGCGAAGATGCCGCCGCCGAAACCGCCACCCCTGCCACCACGCCCGCCGCCGGCCAGGCGAGCGCAAGCTCGTGCATCATCGGCAGCGTGGACCTGGCAGTACGCCGCGACGCCCTCGTCCTGCACCGTATCATGCAGCGTGTAGCTCACCCGGGGCGCCACCAGCTTCTCGTCCACGGTCAACACGGCGGCCGCTCCGGCAAGCGGGTTCGGCGGGACCTGCCCACCGGTTCCACGGCCGCCGCGTCCACCACGGCCGCCGGCGAATCCGCCACGACCGCCGGGACGGGGAAGCTCGATCACGATCTTTCCCTGGATCGCGGACGGAGCGAGTTCGTTGGTGGTATCGCCCTGCTCCCCTCCGAAGATTGCCTGACCGGAGACATCCGCGTTGGCGTTGTTGAAGTCGAAATCGCGATATGCGTGGAACGTCTTCCCGCCACTGCTGATCGTCGACGCCGAATCCGCGTAGGTCGCGGTGACCGGCATGTATTCATAGAACGAACCCTTTGTCCCGCCGGGCTTGAGCCCCAGCGCCTTGACCTGGCCCTCGATGTACGCAGTGGCCCGCTGTGCGTCGGGCGAGCCGGCCTCGCGGCCGCGCATCGAGTCATCGGCATAGATGTACAGCCGGGTCATCAGATCACAGGCCGTAATCGCCGGCACCGTGGGGCCACCCTTGTACTTGAGCGGCATCGCTACGTGAGTTGTGGCCGGGCAGCTCTGCTGCGCGGCGAGTGCGGTTGCGGCGAGCGCGGACGCCGCGGACACAGTCACGGCCACGCACGCGATGGAGCGGTATCTCACCATGATTCCAGGGTTGGAGTTGGACGGAATGAGCGGAATGAAACGTGCACATGCACCTTACGCGCCAAGGAGGCCGTGAGTTGCGCCCAATTGCGCCAGCCGGCCAGTTCGCCATCAAGCCCTGTGCAAACGATATACTTGCGGCACGTCTCGCACTCAGAATTCAACGCCGGGGACACCATGCTTCGCCGCATCGCCTTGCCGCTTGCCGCCCTCTTTGCCGGGGCAATATCAACAGCACCAGCTCAGACGCCGGGGGCGTTTGAGGTCACCAGTCCCGACGTCCACACGCGGGATCCGATCGCATCCGCCCAGGTCTTCAGCGGAATGGGCTGCACCGGAAACAACATCTCCCCTGCGTTGCAATGGCATGGCGCGCCGGCCAAAGCCCGGAGCTTCGCGATCACCGTCTACGATCCCGATGCCCCAAGCGGCAGCGGCTGGTGGCATTGGGTCGTGTACAATCTTCCAGCCACGACGAGGGGCATCCCGGGCGGTGCCGGCGATCCGGCCAAGAACCTCCTCCCACCGGGCGCGGTTCAAGGGCCTACCGACTTCGGCACGCCCGGATACGGCGGTCCCTGCCCACCGGCGGGAGACAAGCCTCACCATTACATCATCACCGTCTACGCCGTCGATGTCCCCTCGCTCAACATTCCGGCCGGCTCGACTGCAGCCTTCGTCGGCTTCAACCTGCACGCCCACACCATCGCCAAGGCGACGCTTACCGCGATGTACGGTCGCCACTAGAGGTCAGACCGGTCCGTCAGCGGGAGCACAATCGACTGCAAGCAACGCGGGAGGAGCGACTGATCGCCCCTCCCGAGTTTTCATCTTGACATTGGCGCCGTTCCTGGAATCCGGCCGTGACAGGCCTATTGCTGACAGCGCCCGTGCGGATCTTCCATCTTCGTTCCGTCGACCTTGAGCCGATGGTCGAGATCGGCGACCCGGTTCGCCAGGTCGAAGATGTAGTTGTCGAGGAGCGCCATATGATCGTACCGGATGTACTGCGGTTCGTCCGTCACCTGGTGATAATCGCCGTGCCCGCCAGTCGTGAAGAACACGACGGGAATCCCCCAGGCGGCGTACTTCGCATGGTCGCTGCGGCAGTAGATGTTTTCCGGATGCCCATTCGCGTCGAGGGAGTAGTCGAACTTGAAGCCGTACTTGGGATCGTTGTTGACCGTTTCTGCAAGGTCACCCAGTTCGGTCGACAGCCGCCTCGATCCCACCAGCTGAACGTACTTGTCGGCGCCGTACACCGGCTGGCCGTCCTTCGTCACACCGGTCATGTCGCTCGGGGCGCCGCGACCGACCATGTCGATGTTGATCTCCGCGACGATCGAATCGCGCGGCACGGTCGGATGATCGGTGAAGAAACCCGAACCCCACATTCCTTTTTCCTCTCCCGCGTGCCAGATGAACAGGATCGAACGTTTCGGCTTGACGTTGCCCATGGCGAAGGCCTCCGCAAGTTCGAGGACCGTCACGGTGCCGGAGCCGTCGTCATCGGCGCCGTTGCTGATCGAGTCGGGGCGTGGCCCGCCGTGCAGCGTGTGGAGCGAGTCGATCATGGTGTTGACCCGCTTCCACTCATCGGCCGACAGGTTCTTCGTCGGGCCGCCGTCGGCGCCTTGCGGACGCGCAAGCTCGTTGAACACCTTGAGCGAATCGTGGTCGACGACCCGTTGCATCGGGATGTGGTCGTTGTGCGCACCGATGGCCACATATTCGCCACGAAGCCTGGGATCCGATCCCGGCAGAATTGCGATCACGTTGCGGCCGGCGCGCGGCATGTCGGTGAAGTGCACATCCGACGTCACGGTCTTCCCGGCCGTCCCCTTTGCCAGCCCGGTAATTGGCTGCCCCATGAGCAACTCGGCCGCCGCCGGGGATACCGAGAGGCCGATCGACGTGGCACTATCGGCCAGCATCACCGCGGCATTCCAGTTCTCGGCCGGCGGATGGAGCGCGTTGTGCTCGAAGACCGGCGAGAGGACCTGCGGGGTGACGATGATCCGGTCGGCGCTGCCCATCACCTTGACATATTGCTTGTAACCGTTCGACGCGACGAATACCGACGCGTTGAATCC
>DASYAK010000053.1:0-43422 GCA_036501385.1 Gemmatimonadales bacterium
GACCTCGATCCCGACCGCCGGGTCGATCGCGTCGGTGACCGTGCGTCGCCCGCCGCCAAGGTCGATGATAATCCGCCCGATGGCTCGGGGCTCGACCGCTGTGACGATGCCATCGCGCGTGGCGAGCACATCGCGACGCACCGGCGCAGTCGGTAGCTTCGCCGGATTCTCGATCGCTGCGCCATCGCCGCCCTGCTCGGTCACCATCGCAATGAAACGCTCGAGCGCAGCACCCGACGCAATGGTCCCCTCGAGCCGGCGCCGCGCTGACACCCTGTTGTCGACGGTGCCGGCGAGAACCAGCATCTCGGTCCCCAGGGCGAACGTCACTTCCATCAGGTCGGCGGGTCCATCGCCTCTTAGCCCGGCAACCGCCTCCGCCACTTCGAGCGCGTTGCCGCATGCCATGCCGAGGGGTCGATCCATCGCGGTCAGCAGCGCAACGGTCGGACATCCGCGCGCGTGGCCCAGCCCGATCATCGTCCGCGCGAGGTCGAGCGCACGTTCCGGCTCCGGAAGAAACGCCCCCGATCCGATCTTCACGTCGAGGACCAGGCCATTGAGGCCTTCGGCCAGCTTCTTCGACATGATGCTCGCACTGATGAGCGGAATCGATTCGACGGTCGCCGTCACATCGCGGAGAGCGTAGAGCTTGCCGTCAGCCGGCGCGATGTCGGCCGTTTGCCCGATCATCGCGAGCCCCAGGCGGCTGACCTGCGCTTCGGCATCGCGAAGGGCGAGCGTGGTCCGCATCCCGGGGATCGCTTCGAGCTTGTCGAGCGTTCCCCCGGTGTGACCCAGGCCGCGTCCCGACATCATCGGTACCAGCACATCGCACGCGGCAAGCATCGGCGCGAGCAGGAGCGACGTCTTGTCGCCGACGCCGCCGGTGGAGTGCTTGTCGATGCGCGGGCGCCGCTCGTGGGCGAAGTGCAGCGAATCGCCCGAGGCGAGCATCGCGTCGGTGAGGGCGGAGAGCTCATCGGTCGTCATGCCGCGGAAGAAGACCGCCATCGCCATCGCGGCCATCTGATAATCCGGGACCTGACCGCCGGTGTACGCGGCGATCAGCTCGCGCCACTCGTCCCCCGTCAGCGCGCCGCCGTCTCGCTTGCGCTCAATCAGGCGCGGAACAACCATTCATCCTCGGGCCTCGCGGCCCAACTGATTCTTCGGGAAGGATCGTCGATCGTGCCGGTCACCAGATTCCTGCTCATCGTCGTCCTCTGCGGTCTGGCCGCGCCACGTCGCGCGGCCGCGCAGGCCGGCGAGATCGCGGCCGGAATCGAGGCCGGCAATGCGCATGATCTTGCGGCGGCGCGCCGCCACTTCGAAACAGCGCTGCGCCAGGACCCCGGATCGTACGAGGCGAACTGGCAGCTCGCCCTCGTGCTCATCGATATCGCGAAACAGATTCCCGATCATGCCACCAGCCCGACGCGGGATTCGCTCTACGTGCATGCCGAAACCTATGCCCGCCGGGCCGTCGCCGCGAACGGCGACGGCGCCGAAGGACACTTCGCGCTGGCCAACGCGATCGGGAGATCGGTGCTGAGCATGAGTCCGCGCGAGCGAGTCAAGCGCGCCACCGAGGTCCGCGCCGAGGCGCTGCGCACCATCGAACTCGACCCCCGGCACGACGGCGCGTGGCATATTCTCGGGCGCTGGAACGCGGAGGTCGAACGGCTGTCGTCGCTGCAGCGCTTCTTCGCCCGGGAGTTTCTCGGCGCGGCGGTGTTCAACACGGCGTCGTGGGATGAAGCCGAACGGGACCTGCGCCTGGCGGTGAAATACGCGCCGACGCGGATTGTCCACCGTCTCGATCTCGCCGAAGTCCTCATTTCGCGGAAGAAATGGGTCGAGGCGAAAGAGCAGCTCGATGCGATCGCCGCGCTGCCGAGCACCGATATCTCCGATCCCTCGTACAAGCGGCAGGCACTGGGGCTCGCCGCCACGGTCGACAAGAAAATCCATCCATGACTCGCGAGACGGCGCAGCGGGAAGCGGAGTCATTGCGCGAGCAGATCCGCCGCGCCAATCGAGCCTATTACGAGCTCGATGCGCCGGAACTGAGCGACGCCGAGTACGACCGCCTTTTTCGCCGTCTCCAGCAGCTCGAGACTGAACATCCGTCGCTCGCCACGGCCGACTCGCCGACCCTTCGCGTGGGCGGCGCACCCGCGACACATTTGCCCAAGCACACGCATCTGCGGCCGATGCTGTCGCTCGCCAACGCGTTTTCGGATGACGAACTCGCCGCGTGGGAACAACGCAACGCGAAGCTCGCCCCCGAGGTCCGGAACGCCGGATACATCGTCGAGGTCAAGATCGATGGCACCGCTGTCTGCCTCACGTATCGCGACGGCGCGCTGATGACTGGCGCCACGCGCGGCAACGGCGCGGTGGGCGAAGAGGTCACCTCGAATCTCCGCACCATCGACGACATCCCGCTCGCATTGCGCGGCATGGGGTGGCCCAGCCTGATGGAAATCCGCGGCGAGGTCTATTTCCCGCTCGAGGCGTTCCGCAAACTCAATGCGCGGCGCGAGCGCGAGGGCGAACCGCCATTCGCGAATCCGCGAAACGCCGCCGCCGGCGCGCTGCGCCAGCTCGATCCCGCGACCACGCGAAGCCGCCGGTTGCGGTGCTTCGCCTTTCAGGTGGAGGCGATCGAGGGAACGTTCGACGCGACGACGCATCATGAGGTGCTGGCCGCACTCAAACGCTGGGGATTCGAGGTCGAATCGCATCACGCGCGTACCCCGGACCTGGATGGCGCGATCCGCCGGATTGTCGAGCTCGAAGCGGCACTCCCGTCGCTCCCCTTCGGTGCCGACGGCGTGGTGGTCAAGGTCGATTCGCGCCAGATGCAGGAGACGCTCGGAACGATCGGCGATCGCGAACCGCGGTGGGCCATCGCCCGGAAATTCGCGCCCGATATCGCGACGACCCGTCTCCTCGATATCCGGGTGAACGTGGGACGGACCGGCGCCCTTGCGCCGTACGCGGTCCTCGAGCCCGTCGAGCTCGGTGGCGTGACGATCACGAGCGCCACGTTGCATAACGACGAGGTCGTGGCCCAGAAGGACGTGCGGGTGGGCGACATCGTCGAGGTGATTCGCGCTGGCGAAGTGATCCCGAAGGTGGTGGGACCGGTGCGAGAGCGGCGCGACGGATCTGAAACGCCATGGGTTCCTCCGACACACTGCCCGGCGTGCGGTACGCTCGCGGTGCGGGACGCCGATGAAGTGATGCGCTACTGCCCCAATCCGCTCTGCCCCGGTCGTCTGGTGGAGGGAATCGTCCATTTCGCGTCGCGCGATGCGATGGATATCCGCGGCCTGGGCGACGAGCGGGTCAGACAGCTGATCGGCGCGGGGCTGATTCACAACGCCGCCGAGCTCTACGACCTGACGGTCGAGCAACTGGTGCAACTCGACCGGTTCGCCAAGCAATCGGCCGCACAGCTGGTCGCGGCGATCGCGGCGTCACACCGGCAACCGCTGTCGGTCCTGCTGTATGCTCTCGGGATCCGCCACGTGGGGCGATCGGTGTCACAGTTGCTTGCGCGGCACTTCGGTTCACTCGACCGGTTGCAGATCGCCGATGCCGACGCGATCGCCGCGATTGACGGCGTCGGTCCCACCATCGCGGCAACGGTCCGGAGCTGGCTCGACGACCCGCGAAGCGCGGCCCTTCTCGCCGCACTGGTCGCACACGGTCTTACCACCGACGAGCCTGGCGAGCGCACCGTGCCCGGTCCGTTCTCCGGAAAGGTCCTGGTCCTCACCGGCACGCTGCCGACGCTGACTCGCGGCGAAGCCGCCTCCCGGATCGAGGCGGCCGGAGGCGTCGTCGGGGCGAGCGTGACGAAGAAGACCTCGATCGTGGTTGCCGGCGACGAGGCCGGCGGCAAGCTTGACAAGGCAAAGGCCCTTGGGATCGAAGTCATCGATGAGCCTGAGCTCTTGCGGCGCCTCGATGCGGTATCGTAGGTTGGCTCCCCCCGGTTCGTTCGGCGGTCACGTGCTCCGATATCACATCGCCCCGAATTCATTGCACCGATTGCGGCGTCGCCTTCTCGCCGCAGGCCCGGGCGTGGCCGCGGACATTCTCCACGAAGCCGGGTTCGCCAGCGGCGAGGCGCTCGCGGCCGACTGGGCCGAGCACGTCAAGCGCCGGACCGGGCTTGCCGATCCCGGAAACCTTGATGCCAGCTGGTTCGGCCCGCTTCTCGCCGAAGTGTGCCGTGACATGGGCTGGGGGGCGCTGGAGCTCTCGGCGATCGACGATCGTGCACTGGTTGCCGCGTCGTCGGACTGGGCCGAAGCCGAACCCGGAACCACGTCGGAACCTGGCTGCTATTTCACTTGTGGCTGCCTGGCGGCGTTCCTGACCGCGGAATCCGGCGCATCGATCGCGGTGCTCGAGGTCGCGTGCCGCTCACGGGGCGATGATCGCTGTTCGTTCCTGGCAGCTGGCGCCGAAACGCTTGCCGCGGTATACGATCTGATGGCAGCGGGCCGCGACTGGCGTGACGCGTTCGGCACGGGATCCGCCCAGCCCGCGAATCAGTGATCGAGCCACGCGCGCAGATCGGCGCGCGTGACCAGTTCGCCATCCTCGATCACTTCCCTGTCCCAGGGCAGGACGATCGCCTTGTCGCTCACGAAGGCGTGAAAATCGGGTTGCCACTTTCCTGTCTGGAATGACACCGCCGTGCGCACGCTGGCGGGCGCGACTGCCTGCATCGCGTGCACGGCAAGCTTCATGGTATCGCCGCTGTCGCAGGTTTCGTCGACGAGAAGGACTCGCCGCCCCTGCAATGACGACGGTGGGCCGCTCAGCAGCTTGGGATCGGCATCGTCGCGAGGCCTGCCGATCACGATCGTCACCAGATCGCGCTGCAGGATGCTGGCGATGATTGCCGCCGGAATCACGCCGGCCTTGGCGATGCCGACAATGACCTCGGGCTGGTAGGCACGAGCCACGTGCAATGCGAGTGCTCGGCAGAGCTCGCCGAAGAATGGCCAGTCGACTTCGAGAATTTCGCGAGCCGGTGCGGGACGGGAGCGTGGCATGGGACCTCCGCGTGAGGGGGCGGGTGACTGCAAACTCGAAGTACCGCGGTGCCGCAGGTAACTAGCCCCGTCAGGCGGAAAGCCACAAGGTTGCGCAGTCGGCGAGGTCGCGGAACCGCGTGGCCGTAGCCCCGAACCGCTCAAGCTCCTAACTTTCGCGGAATGTCCAGACCCGCACAGGCGTCCCAGACGTGAGCTGGTGGAAACGCATCCTTACCGGCGACGAAGCCGCGGTCAAACCGCAGCGGCTCGACTATCTCAACGAAGGGCTCGCCCTCGAACGCCAGGGCGATTATGAGGGCGCCATCACGTCGTATCAGCTTGCGCTCCGCGATCACCCCACCAACGTGAAGACGCTGCAGTACATCGCCATCGCCCTCTCGCGCACCGGCCGGCGCGAAGAGGCGATTCGCCATTACCGCCGCGCGATCGAACTCGCCCCCGACCTCGCGGGGGCCCACTACGGACTGGCGTTCCTGCTGATCAAGCGCGGCGACACGGCCCGAGCCGCCGAACACCTGCGGACCTTTCTCGCCAAGCCGCCGCGCGATCCGGAAATGGCGCGCTGGGTCGACTTCGCGCGCGAAACCCTCACGCAGCTCGAATCGGATTCCCCCGCCGTTTCGAGCGCGGAAGCCCAGCCCGGATGAAGCGATGGCCCATCGCAGTCATGGTCGCAGGAGTCGCCTTCGCGTGCAGTGGCCTCCCCGCCTCGGGCAACGGAATCGTTGCCCTGGTGGTCGAAACGCCCGATTCGCTCAATCTCACGGTGGGTGATTCACTGAAGCTTCGCGCCCACGCGGAGAATCTCCAGGGTGATTCCGTGGCGGCGGACATTCTCTGGAGCACGCCCGACACCGCGCTCATCACCGTCGATGCCTTCGGCACCATTACCGATCGACTCGACACCTCCGCCACCGCGCGAGTCCAGGCGAGCACCGGCACTCTGGTATCGAATATCGTATCGATCACGCTGCGCGACACCACCACGACGGCCGGACTACGCGCTCGGCCGTGACGCCGACCACCCTCAATCAGATCTTCCTCTCAGCGGCCGAGCGCTATGCCGGGCGCCCCGCCGTGATGCGACGCAAGGTCGACGGTGCCTGGCGCGACCTGAGCTACGACACGTTGCAACGGCGCGTGCGCCATCTCGGCGCAACGTTGAAGTCGCTCGGCCTGGTGCCTGGCGATCGGGTCGCAATCCTCTCCGAGAATCGCCCGGAGTGGGCGATCGCCGACTACGCCTGCCTCCTGGCTCGCCTCGTCGATGTCCCGATCTACACGACGCTCACGCCGCATCAGATCGGATACATCCTCCGCGACTCCGGCGCGCGAGCGATCTTCGTTTCCACTCGTGCGCTGCTCGACAAGATCCTCGAAGTCCGGTCCGACCTCCCGGCGCTCGAACAGATCATCCTGTTCGACGGTCCGCCACCGACGCCCGACATTGTATCGTTTGACAACATTGAGGCGCAGCGCGCCGACGGCGCCAACCTGGGCGATTGGGAACGCGAGGCGCTCGCTGTCACTCCGGACGACCTGGCCACGCTCATCTACACGTCGGGAACCACCGGGGAGCCGAAGGGCGTGATGCTCTCGCACGGGAACATCACCAGCAATGTGGTCGACGTGCTGCGCGTTCTCGCCGTGAGTACCGGCGACGAGTACCTGTCGTTCCTCCCGCTCTGCCACATCTTCGAGCGAATGGTCGGACATTTCAGCATGCTGCAGGCCGGGGCGGTCGTGAGTTATGCCACGTCGTTCGAAACCGTGGTGGCTGAACTTCCGGAAGTGCGGCCGACGATCGTGGCGTCGGTTCCCCGGCTCTACGAGAAGATTTTCACTCGCGTCACCGACACTGCGGCCGCGGCCGGCGGACTGACGCACGCGATCTTCGAGTGGGCCCGCTCGACCGGCGAGAAACGGTTGCAATACGTCCTCGCTGGCCGCCCCGTGCCGTGGCTGCTGGCGATCCAGCAACGCGTTGTCGATCCACTGGTTTTCGCCAAGCTGCGGCGGCGCCTCGGCGGGCGGATCCACTTCCTGGTCTCCGGAGGTGCGCCGCTCAATCCGGCGATCTGCCGCTTTTTCATTGCTGCCGGATTACCGCTGATCGAAGGGTATGGCTTGACCGAAACGTCGCCCGTGATCGCGTTCAACCACCTCGACAAGCTCCGCCCTGGAACGGTCGGACCGCCGCTTTCCGGGGTCGAAGTCCGGTTCGCGCCCGACGGGGAAATCCTGGTGCGCGGACCCAACGTGATGAAAGGGTATTACCACAAACCCGAGGCCACGGCCGAAGCGATCGACCGTGAAGGATGGTTCCACACCGGCGACATCGGTGAACTCGACAGCGAGGGCTGCCTCAGGATCACCGATCGCAAGAAGGATCTGATCAAGACATCGGGCGGGAAATACGTTGCGCCGCAGCCGATTGAGGGAATGCTGAAGCTCAACAAGTATTTCAGCAACGCGGTAATGCTGGGCGACAAACGCCGTTTCCCCATCATGCTGGTCGTACCGAATTTCGCCGCACTGTCGGATTGGCTGGCCACTGAAGGGCTCGGCGCGCGATCACCGGATGAACTGGTCGCCATGCCTGCGGTCCAGGAGCGGCTCGAGCGCGAAGCGCGGAAAAGTCTCCGAGACCTGGCCCAGTTCGAGACGCCAAAGAAGTTCCTTCTCGTTGCTCGCGACTTCTCCATCGAATCCGGCGAGCTCACTGCGACGCTCAAGGTCCGGCGCAAGGTTGTCGAAGAGCATTACCGCGATGCGATCGAGGCACTCTACGTCGAGGCGTAGGGATTCCAGCCGAATTGACCGAACCATTCGGCAGCAGTGTATGATCGCCAGCCCCCGTCACTTCCAAGTAACGCTTTGCGTCAGAAAGAGTTACGAGATTTGGCCGCAGTGATAATCGGCCTGTGGCACGGGGCCTGCAATGTTCGTCTCCAGAGCTGGACATAGCCGGCGGCTGCCGCGGCGATTCATCGCCCGGCGGCCGTTCGCGCATTCAGGATCCAAGGGCATTCGGTAGCTAACGCTTTTTCGCGACCCATACCTCTCCCGCGCGTCCAATCACCGCCGCCAAAGCTTCGTCGGGCGGCTTGCCCACCCCGACCACCCGGAGTCCCGGGAGCGTGGTCGACAGCGCTGACATCATCGATCCGGCTGCGTCGCGGCCGAGCACCACGCCACGCATGGAATGGCCCTTGAGGGGCCATCCGCCGCTCAGGATGACGCTGACGGTCTGGTCGGGACCAATCGCGGCGGGGGAGTTGATGGCGACGATTCCGACGCCAGGAAGTATCCGCATCAATTCAGGGGCGAGGGCCCCAGCGCTCCCGGCGAGTGCGATCCACCCTCCAGGCCCTTCGATGCCGAGGAGCGCTTCGGCGCCGGATTCGAATGGCAGCGGCTCGACCGACCGCCATCCACCGCCGAAATCGGGGACGTTGTCTGTCCAGGCGGTGTTCCACCCACAGATGGGACACCCAAGATGTCCTGCGACGACCTGCCGGCGGTCCATCTTATCGGGCAGGAGGACGAGATACGCCTCGTCGTGCTCCTGAGGGCAGCGCAGATGGTCGGTCAGTTCGATGTGCACAGACCACGAGCGGCGAGACCGGGGAGCGTCGAAAAGCAGCGCACCGGTATGACACAGGTCATGCGGGCTCGACGCGGATCGATTCGACCTGGACGTGCCGTGGCGCGGTGAGCACGTAAATGACTGCGGCTGCCACATCAGCTGGCCGCAGCATGCGGGCCCGCGGGGTGAATCCCGGACGGTGATCAGGATCGAAAGGATCCCAGATCGATGTGTCGGTGGGCCCCGGAGAGATCAGGGAGCAACGTACCCCGGTGTCGCGGAATTCCTCGCAGAGGACCTGGTGGAGTCCCCGCACGCCGAATTTCGACGCAGCATAGGCTGCGTTGCCCCGGAAGGGGCGATGATCGGCGACACTTCCGATCAGCACGTGGGTCCCGTACCCGCGGTCGCGCATCGGCGGGAGGAAGTGGCGCGCCACGGCGAAGGCACCTTCGAGATTGACCTCGAGCTGCCGACGAAGCATCGCGTCGTCGGTTTGCTCGAGCGGTGCCATGACGAATGACCCGGCGCTGCTCACCACGGCATCGGGAAGGCCATGGCGGGCGACCAGTGCCTGGAGGGCACCGTTGCGCGAGGCCGGGTCCGCCAGATCGGCGTGCACGTCGATCGCGCCGGAAAGCGACGGCATCGCCGAACGCGCCACGCGGATCACCGTCGCCCCCAGGTGAGCGATCTCGGTCGCCGTCGCGCTGCCGATGCCGCGCGACGCGCCCGTGACGACGATCGTCTGTCCTGCAAGCGGCGTCATTCGCCGCGGTACTCGACGTAATTGCGCGGCGTTTCCCAGAGGCGTACCGTCGCGAGGCGGCCCGCCGGGATGCGGCCAGCCAGCTGCTCCCAGATGAATACTGCGACGTTCTCGGTCGACGGGAGCCGGTCGGCAAACCACGGAACATCGAGGTTGAGGTTCCGATGGTCGAGGTGAGCATGGACGTGCTCATTGAAGAGCGACTTCAGCACACCGACATCGATGACGTATCCCGAGTCGTCGCTGATGTCACCCTCGACGCAGAGTTCGACCTCGTAGTTGTGGCCGTGATAATTGGGATTGTTGCACGGACCGAAGGTGGAGCGATTCCACGCGTCGGATTTCGCGGGGTTGTGCAGCCGGTGTGCGGCGTTGAAGTGCACGCGCCGGACGACGATGGTGCGAGGCATGAGGAAAGGTACTACGAAAGGCGAGGCGAGCCGTACGATGGCGAGGAGGTTATTTGAAGCCCGGATGAATGTTCGGCACCCTCACCTCGTCGTTCGTCGTCCCCTGGTGGGGCATGACGTTGGACACGGCATTCGGGCCCTTCAATCGGACTTGTTGGCTCAATAACGTGGTTCCCCACCACCGCACGGCCCGCGCTATTATACGGCGCGGCGCGGGATGAGTCAAACAACAATCGGACGCGCACACGGGCCGACCCCGCGCGTCGGCGAGAGCTGTCTATCACGTTCAACCACGGCATCGGACCATGATTGAATTCGTCACCGGATTGGCGCTGATCGCGGCGTGGCTCGTCCTGCAGTTCATCGTCCAGCCCGCTACCGGGTGGATCCATCTGGCGCTAGGCGCGGGAGTCGTCCTCGTAATCCGCGGGATCGTCGTGTCGAAATGGGGGACGCCCGGACCGCGGTAGTTCTGAGCGCTCGCACGACGCTCCGAACATCGGGGCGATAATCAAGAGCGATTGCTCGCGCAGTGATCCCGCTGGTCCGCCTCCCCGCTACGGCACCAGCGCCGGTCTTCCGGGCATCGTCTTCGTGATCGGCCGCACCTTGCCTGCCATCGAGGAGTTGAACGCCGGAAGATCCTTGCCAATGAAAGTTGCGAACGCGACCTTCGCGGCAGTGAGATCCGTTTCGATATCTCCCAGGTCGGCCAGCGAGGCATCAGTGGGCCGGTAGTCGGCCCCGCCCGCAACGTCGCCAGCGCCGGTTCCGACCTCGCCATAAAGCCAGATCAGATTGAGGTAGACCCGCGGCTTCTCGACGTACCACTTGTCGTCGCTGTTGAGGTCGGAATTGGTCAGGAGCTGCAGCTCGACCGCCAGCGCTTTCTTGTCGAGCGCGTCGAGAGAATTCTTGGCGTCGGCGGTGGTCCCATCGGACTTGACATCATCCTCGATCTGCCGCCGTACCGCTTCGAGCGTGTCGATAATTTCGCTGGTTGCCGAGATGTCGTTGCGCACGCGCACCTGGGTACGAGTCGACAGTTCGATGTCGGCAGGACTCGATGGAAGCTCGGGGTCCTTCGTGATCGTCAACGGCTCGGTGTACGCCGTCCCGTCGACCAGAAGCCGGAAGGTGTACCTCCCGGGCGCGGCCAGCGGCCCGGCTCGCTGCGGCTGCTGGATCCCCCAGTGCACCACCTGCCGCGTGGTACGGTCGTGATAGCGGGGCTCATCCCAGATGTGGGGATTGTCCGGTGGCGTGGCACGCAGCGTCGGCTCCTGCGGCGGATCGTAGCGCAGGTCCCAGCTCACGCGGCTGGTGCCGGCGCGGCCGGCAAAGGTCATCGCTCGCACGGTGGACCCGGCCGAATCGATGAATTCCGCCCGCACCGAATCCTTCGGCGCCGCGGCAAGCGAGAATACCACCGCCGCGCTGCCACTCCTCGCATTGCGCAGCCCCGGCACCGGCGGATAGATGTGAACCGGGCCGGCCGCGATCCGGTCGGCGGTCTCGAGGGGCGTGATGTCGCGCATCACATAAAGGCCTCGGCCGTAGGTCGAGACCACCAGGTCGTGCTCGCGTTTGGCGACGACGATCCAGGTGACCGGCGCCGCGGGAAGCCCGGTGTGGAGCGGCTTCCACGTCGCACCGTCGTCGAGCGTGTAGTACATCGAGTTGCCGGTGCCGGCGAAGAGCATCCCCTTGCGGTTGGGATTTTCCGCTACCGACATCGCGTACGCCAGCGGATGATCCTGAGGCAGCCCATCGCTGATCCTGGTCCAGGTGCGACCCAGATCGGTGGTCTTGAAAATGTACGGCTTGCGATCGTCCATCATGTGGTAGTCGACGACCATGTACGCCGTGCGCGGATCGAAATGCGACGGCTCGATCTTGCGAATGGTTCCCCACGGCGCCATGCCGGTGACGTTCCGGGTCACGTCATTCCATTTGACCCCGCCGTCGGTGGTGTTCCACACCTTGCCGTCGTTGGTGCCGGCCCAGATCAAGCCCTT
The DNA here is from genome assembly GCA_036501385.1 of Gemmatimonadales bacterium. Classification (GTDB taxonomy): domain Bacteria; phylum Gemmatimonadota; class Gemmatimonadetes; order Gemmatimonadales; family GWC2-71-9; genus Palsa-1233. The sequence continues at coordinate 11,871 of DASYAK010000053.1, forward strand.
CTGGATTTCCGACGGAGCGATGGCAAACACGACTTCGCCATAAAATTGGCCGAGGTTGTCGGCGGCGATCCCCCCCGAGGAGACAATGCGTGACGAATCGTGGGTGGAGAGGTCGGGTGAAATCACCTTCCAGGTCTGGCCGGCGTTTGATGTCTTGAAGATGACCTGGCACCCGTAGTAGACCGTGTTGGGATCGAACGGATCGATCGCCAGTGGCGGCGTCCAGTGGCAGCGGTACTTCGCCTTGTTCGGTTCCATGTCGAGGGTGTGCATCCAGGGACTCACCGAACGCGCGACGCCATCCTTGTTGTCGAACCGTGTCACCGTGTTGCCGTAGCAGCTCGCCCAGATGATGTCGGAGTTACCGGGCGCCGGCAGCGTAAATCCCGATTCGCACCCGCCGAGATTGGCTTGCCACGGAACGCCGCCACCGCCGCTGCGGCCGCCCCGCCCGCCCCGGGCAGTCGTCGTCACCCCTCCACCTGCTCCGGCGCCGAACCCGCCGGTTGCCGCGTAGGATGGAACGTCGGCCACCTGCACCGGTGAATTGCTCGGTCCGCGCATCGTGCCGTCGTCCTGGCGATTGCTGTAGATCCAGTACGGCAGGCGGTCATCGATCGCGACGTGATACATCTGACCGATTGGCAACGAGAATTGCGTGAAGCGTTCGCCGTGGTCGCGGGTGATGCCGGCGCCGCCGTCCCCTGTCTCGACCCAGTGCGAAGGGTTGCGGGGATCCATCCAGATATCGTGGCAGTCGCCGCACCCGTTGTCGGTCACGGCGAACGTCTCGCCGCCGTTGAGCGATCGATGGAACGACGAATTGGCCACCAGGACTTCAAGATCGTTCTGCGGATTCACGTCGATGCGGATGTAGTAGCCGGCGCGGCCGATCAGCGAGCGGTCCCAACTCACCACTTTCCACTGGGCGCCTCCATCATCGGAGCGCCAGAGCGAACCCTGGTCGTCGGTCTGGATCAGGGCGTACACGCGACTGGAATTCGACGGGGCCACCGCGACGTCGATCTTGCCGAGGGGCGAGTGTGGCAGGCCGGGATCGGCGATTCGAATCCAGGTCGTGCCGCTGTCGTGCGAGACATATACGCCGCTCCCGTTGCCGCCCGAAAACATGGCCCAGGTGTGCATCACGACCTGCCAGGTTCCCGCGAAGAGCGTCCGTGGATCACTCGCGTCGATCGAAAGTCCCGAACATCCGGTGTTTTCATCGACGAACAGGACCCGCGTCCACGTTGCTCCGCCGTCGGTGGTCCGATAGACACCGCGTTCCTGTTGTGGTCCCGTCGCGCGACCGAGGGCGCAGACGTACACGATGTTCGGATTGGTGGGGTGGATGATGATCTTGCCGATCCGGCCGGTTTCGCGGAGTCCCATGTTCTGCCAGGTCGCGCCGGCATCGGTGGACTTGTACACCCCGTCGCCCATCACATCGGCGTCACGGATCGCCCACGCCTCGCCGGTTCCGGCCCATACGATCCGCGGATTAGACTGGGCGACTGCAAGTGCGCCGATCGACTGGACCGGCTCGTTGTCGAAGACCGGCGTGAATGTCCGCGCGCCGTCCGTTGTTTTCCACACCCCGCCCGTCGCCGCGCCGAAGTAGTACGTCGACGTATCACCTGGTACGCCGGCGACCGACGCGATGCGACCACCGTTTTCGGGGCCGACGTAGGTGAACCGCGACGGAGCGACCGGTACAGCTCCGCCGCCGGCACCACGCCCACCGCGCTGTGCATCGAGCTGCGAGGTAATACACGAGACCAGCGCCACTGCAGCGAGCAGGCCCTTGGACATGCGGCACTCCGGCATGGGATTGGATTCGCTGGATAGTAGGGACGACCGGGGCCCGGTGGGAAGAGCGGGGAGTGCAGCTCCGAGCGGAAGCAGTAGCCAAGCATCGACATCCTGCGCACATTACCGCATGGACGAATCTCCGGTAGCGGCGCTCGGCTGGCTGATTTTCGCCGTCGGCGTCGGCGTGATCCTGATCGCAGTGATTCCCCGCAGGTCGCAAGTCCGCTCACCGACACGCCGCATCGCCGGCGTCGCGAGCGGCCTCGTCTTCTGCCTCCTCGCCGGTGTGGTGATCATCCCCGGGCTCGGATCGAGTGCTCAACTTGCCCTTGCGATCGGCGCAGTTGCCGCCACGATCGCGAGCTGGTACCTGGGCCGGCACGCGCGCAGGATGGATCGCATGGCCCGCAAGAATCGCTGACCAGGTCGCGCCGAGAGGACTCGTCAGTTGCGGCGGTGGCCCCGTCGCGCCGGCGCGCCACCCTTCGCAATCTCGGCCATCGTCCGGCCGGTAGCGACCGACCGCTCCTCCTCGGCGACGATGTCGTACCCCGGCCTGGCGAATTCATCGTCATGCTTGATCAGGAGCCATTGCGGCTTGTCGGGTTTTCCGCGCCGGATCCGCACCAGGACCCACGACCCTTCCAGCCGCTTGCCGCGCACCACGAACTTGAAATCGCCCTTGGCGTACCCTTCGCGGAGCCGCGCCGGTGGATCGGTGTCCGCCTGCCAGTAGGTGTAGACGCCCCGGTCCCAGAGCATGACTGTTCCCCCGCCATACTCGCCCTTCGGGATGGTGCCTTCGAACGTGTTGTATTCGATCGGATGATCTTCAACCTGCATCGCCAACCGTTTGACCGACGGATCGAACGACGGCCCCTTCGGCACCGCCCAGCTTTTCATCACGCCGTCGAGTTCGAGGCGAAGGTCGAAATGGAGCGACGTCGCCGCGTGCTTCTGAATCACGTACCGCAGCGCCGAAACACCTGATTTCGAGGCACCTCCCACGGGCTCGGCGGTTCGCGAGAAGTCCCGCTTGCGGCGGTATTCTCCGAGACCGGCAAGACCCCCTGCGGCCTTGATGCCGCCACTTCGCGCCGTCGCCGACTTCTTCGCGGATTTCGCGGTGGTCTTCTTCGCCGGCTTCTTCGTGGTCTTGGTGGCCATGTTGTCTCCGCTCGCAGGAGAGACGTCATCCCCGGCCACGCCGACACCTCGCGCGCCGCTCAGATCTCCCAGTTCGACAGCATCACGCCCCGCCGCTCCACTTCCGGCTTGCCGCCGAGCGTCATGCGCAGGTCGGTCCATTGCACCCGATATCCGTCAGAAATCAGCGCCGCATACAAGTCGGCGTGCCGCGTCTGGCAGCGAAGGGCCACGCGGCCGAGGCCGAGTGCCGCGGCATCACGCTCCAGCGCGCCAATCAATTCGATCGCGGTGGGCGTGTCTGGTGCCACGAGCTTGAGCACCCGGAGTTCATCGCGCGTCCGTCCCTGCGCCAGCGGCGCCGAATGCCAGAGCGCGAACGCACGCAATCCGCCTCCCGGAGCACGAAGCATCGTGGCGTCGCCGAGACCGAGCTCGAGGGTCAGCGCGATCTCGCGACTGAAGTCGACGCCAGCGGCGACCTGCGAGGTGAGGCTGACACATTCGGCGAGTGCCGCCGTGCGGCCGTCGGCCGCCAGTTCCCCAACGGCGATACCGCGCACGCCCTGCAGCCGCGGGCGTTCGCGCTGCAACGTGACGGTAAGGTGATTGGGGAGGAAACCGAGCTGCGAATAGAAACCGATGTTGTCGACGGTGCGCGGCATCGTCTCTAGACCGATGGTACTCGCCCCCTGCGCGGTGAGCCATTCGATTCCCGCGGTGACGATCCGCCGACCGTGTCCATGCCCCTGGCGGTCGGTGCGCACCGCGAGCGGGCCCATCCATCCCTCCGAACCCGATCGGTGCACGATGTTGAACGCCACCACATCGCCGCGGCTGTCGCGCCAGAGCATGGCGCCGTCTGCGGCGTCGGCGATGGCGAACTGCCAGACCGCGGGATTGAGGTATGGCACCCTGACGCCGGAGAGACCATCTCGCCGGTAGCGTTCGGTGAACGCATCGGAGAAGACCCGGTTGAGCGCGTCGATGTCGCCGGCGGTTGCCCGCGCGGGACCGCTCAGGGCGTGGTCAGACCGCCACATCGAATGGCTCCGGTGTGTCCTCGCGGACCGTTGTGATCCGCGACTCGACGTCGTACGACATCGTGATGACACGATCGAAGGCATCGCGCATCCCCTCGACGTGCGTGATCAGGATCACCTGCGGAAAGCGATCCGACAAGGCGCGAAGCAGTGCCAGCACCGAGCCCCGCCGCTCTTCATCGAGGGCGCCAAATATTTCGTCGAGAATCAGCAACGACAGCGGTTGCCCCGCCCGCTCCGCGATCAACTGCGAAATCGCGAGGCGGAGGGCGAGGTTGACCAGGTCTTCTTCGCCTCCTGAGATGACCGGCTTGACCTCGCCGTCTTCGACGACGGTGGGGACGTACCCTTCGTCGAGATCGACGTCGTTGTACCGCCCGGCCGTGAGATCACGCAGGAGTTGCGACGTGCGCTCCGACAGATCGGGGCGCAGCTGCAGATTGAGCGTGTTGCGCAAGTCGCTGAACGCGCGATCGAGTTCGTCGAGGAGCGTGATTTGGTGGCCGAGGGCGCGAGCGACGCCCGCCTTGGCGGCCCGGTCGGCGCGGCGCGCAAGGGCAACCTGGCATTCACGCTCAGCGCGCCCTATCTGATCGGCAGTCGCCTGCACGGCGATTCTGGCACCGTGGAGCGCCAATTCCGCTTCCCGCACCGCCGCCTCGAGCGTCGCGAACACCGTCGCGTCCCATCCCAGGGCACCGAGCCGCTGATCGATCGCCACCAACTCGACTTCGGCCGCGGTGGAGCGCTGCTCTGCCGACGCGGCCTCGCCCACCAGCGCCTCGGCTCTCCTGGCGGCACCCGCCAGCTGGTCGTACTCTCGCCGCGATGCCTCCAGCTCGGCCAGGCGACTGCGCACCTGCTCGTGCCGCGACGCATCATATTCGCCGGCCGGGCCCGCGAGGTCGCCGTCGAGCCGCGCGACCTCGTCGATGAGCCGCCGGCGCTCGCCTTCGAGGTCCTCGCGTTGGCGGACTTGCGCCTGCGCCCGACCAAGGAGTTCGGTAATGCGGCGCTGGTCGCGATCGAGGAGCTGCCGCGCCGCTTCGACGTCGCGGACCTCCTGCGGAGCGTCAGTCAGCTGCGCGACACGCTGGTTGTAATACGTCCCGTCGGTCTGGACTTCGTCCATCTGTCGACCGAGCAGCGCGAGCATGCCCGGCAGCGCGGCACCAAGCGGGCGCCCACAGGTGGGGCAGATCCCTTCGGGCCCCTGCTGCTCGATCAGGTCGCGCTGCTCCTTGAGCTCGCGATAGCGATCACGCAGGGCGTCGAGCTTGGTCCGCGCTTCCTGGACATCTTCGGTCCATCGCGTGCGCCGCTCGTTGAGCTGCCGGTCGAGCGCGTCGCCTGCCGCGATCGCCTCCGCCCGCGCGCCGGTCAGCGCAGCGACATTTCCGGCGTCGGCGAGCGCATCGAGGGGCACTTCGAGTTCGGCCATACGCCCACGCGCCTGATCCCGTCTCGCCGTGGTCCGGCTCCAGGCGGCGTAATGGACCGCATCGCGATCAAGCAGATCGCGCTCAGCGACGAGGGTAGTCCATTCGGCGATCGCCGGCGCGAGTGCGGCGATCCGCTCACCGGCCTGCAACGCATACGCCAGTTGCTGATCGATGGCCCGGAACTGTTCCCGGACGACTGCGACGCGTTTGTCGATGAGCCGCCGCTCGCCGTCGAGCGATTGCCACGCCGCGCGCCGTTCCTGTCCCGCTGACCAACCTGGCGCGAGGACGGTGAAACGATCGCTCGCTTCCTGCTCACAATGAAGGGCGGCCGCTCGCTCCTCGCGCGCAGCCGCAAGTGAGGCCAGCGCCTGGGTGACCTCGGCCTCGATGGCGTCGGGATCGGCCAGGCCCTGCTCGATTCCCGCGAGCTGGGCTCGCCGCGCTGACCGGTCGTCCCGGAGCCGGTCCTGGGCATCACGCAGGCGATCATACCCGATCACCCGCGAAAGAAACTGGGCGCGCTCGGTGCGACCCATCGCCGCCATCACCGCGAGTTCCTTCTGGCCGGTGAAGTAGGTATTGAAGAATTCCTCGCGTCCCATGCCAAGGAGGGTCGTGACCCGTTCTGTCACGGTGCCAGTGCTGTTGGCGAGGACCTGATTGTCGAGCCGCAGTTCGGCGCTCGAGAGCGAGCGCGTCACGACATAGCGCCGGCCGCCGAGAATGAACTCGAGGGTCACTTCGAAGCGGGACCGCGGCGGCGAACCTCGACGCCGCAATGTGTCGCGGGTGCCGCGAGTTCCCGGCACGCCGTAGAGCGCATACGCGATCGCCTCGAGCAGCGTCGTCTTCCCCGATCCGTTCGGGCCGACGATCCCGGTGAGACCACGGTCGAACATCAGCTCGGTCGACTCGTGCTGACGGAAATTGATCAATCGCAACCGGACGATTTCCATTCAGCTCTCGTCCGGCGGCGATTCGGCCGCTGCAAGAAAACCGAGTCCTGCCGCCACGAAACCGGAGCGGTCGACGTCACGCGGAAGCTCGCGCTCGCTGAGAAATCCCGCGACGATATCGGGGAGGGTCTGCCGGTGCCCCGGGGCGCCGATCCCGATGATTCGCTGCCGCGACTCCGGTGGCCGCAGGTCGAGCTGAAAGTGAAGCGCTTCGTTCTTCCATGCACGGATTCGTGGATGGTCGAGCTCGCGCCCAACCGCGCGCGACACGCCACGTACTACCTGGCGGACCACGGCTCCGGCAATCCCGCCGGGAACCGCGGCGACCGCGTCGGCGATCAGCCGATCAAGTTCGGGCGCGGCGAGGTCGTCGGCGTCGAGCCAGCGAAGATCGAGGAATCGGCGCGGTGCATCGATCGCGCGCCGACGAACGGCGCCGGTCTCGAGATCGGCCATGAGCCATCCCTTTCCCGGGATGTGATCGTTGCGCTCTTCGCGCAGTTCGCCCCAGGGATTCGTCGAGACATAGTCGAGCGACCCCGCATACCACCGCCTCGGCGCGACCTGACGCTGGACGTGATAGTGCCCTAGCGCGACGTAACTCCAGTCGGCACGCAGGTCGTCGTCCGACAGATGCGCACCGCCCGGCTCGCGCGTCTCGGTGTCGTCACCGAAGAGTCCCTGGGTTTCGCCGTGGATCAGGAGGACCTGATACCGCTCCGTGCCCGCCGGCTCGAATGCGATGCGTGGAGTCTCGATGAGCGCCTGATGGGGAACGGCGAGCACGCTGAGGTCGAGCGCGGGAAAGAGGAAACGTTGGGCGCGATCGGCCGCCACGAAAATGCCGAGCTCCGGAAGCAGCCCGAAGATCGAAGCGGTGTCGGACGACCGCGGCGTATCATGATTGCCGGCGATGACGATCACGGGAACACCCGGTAGCGCACGCTGCAACCGACTGAATTCGCGAACGGCATGGAGGATCGCGGAATTGGTCGGGCGCACCGCGTGGAAGAGGTCGCCGGCGACGAGGATCGCCTCCGGGCGCTCGGCGATCACGCCGTCGATCGCTGACTTGAACGCGTCGGCAACGTCGACCTCCCGCTGATTCCGCCCGCGCTCGTTCAATCGATGGAACTGCCGGAAGCCGAGATGGGGATCGGCCAGGTGCGCCAGACGCATCCTCTAATATGGCGCGAACGGGTCGTTGTCGTCGCGCGCAAGCGGGGCAATCCCGCGTCGAGGCTCGACCGCCTGGGCAACGATCGTTCGCTTGAGGCAGCCCCGGAAGAACGCAAAGACGTCGTCCGGCGCGCGCTGGGCGACCGCCGAGAGCGCCCGGAGCACCTCGGCCGCCGGACGACCTTCGATCGCGGCGCGGACGCCGTCGCCGCTGATCGACGGGTCCCGTTCCTTGAGGCGGCGGACTACCCCCTCGGCAAACGGGAGATCGGGCGGCGGAGGGAAGCGCTCAACCCCTTCCCGTCCCGAGATCGATGCCGGGCGGGGAAAGCGGACGAACACCGGCTGCGTGAAGTGGGGGTGGCGGATCATCATCTCGCCTTTGGGGAGCGACGCGAGTTTCGCCTTCACTGCCGGCGACAGGGTGGCATAGCCGGGCATCGCCAGTTCGTCGCTGTCCATCCGTCCGTAGCCGGATGTCCCGGCATTGCCGGTCACCCGTCGCATCACCTGCGAACGAAACTGCTGGGCCGAGAAGAGCACCAGGCCGAGATATCGTCCCCGCTCCGACAGATCGAGCAGCATCCGCTTGACGTAGGTGTCGGGACCGTCCGCCGGCGCGTACTTGTTGAGCTCGTCGACGAACACGACGACATGATCGACGCCGAGATCGCGCCGCTCAAGGTGCTCGCGCAACTTCGCGATCAGGCGTGCAAAGACGAGATCCTGCGCCAGGGGGTCGACGCCGGCGATGTCGACGACTTGCACCGACCGATCGCGGAACGCGCCCCACGGGAGATCGCTCGCGACAGCGTCGTCAGTGACCAGTCCCTTCGATCGTGTGGCGATGTTGCCCAGCCGGTTGCGCACCTTGCGAATCGTGGCTGCGTGATGCGTGCGCCACACGTCGGCGCCGCGCTGCGTCTCGAGATGATCGAAGATCGACCGGAAAAACCGGTCGAGATCGGCGAAGGTCATGACCTCGAACGGCGGCTCCTGCAATTCCGCCGCGTGGTATCGCTTCCCGACGACCTGCTCGGCGAGAAAATCGATCAGCGCGTCGGCCTTGGCGTCGATATCATCACGATTGAGCACCACCTCGGCGAAGTCGAGAACTTCGCGCAATCCCCAGACAAGCGGCCGGACCGCTGCGCCGAGCGTGGGATGCGAACGCAGGGTATTGAGATTCACGCCATCGGGCTTGAACGGCGCGTACACCGTGACGTCGGCGAAGGGTACTGCGTTGAGGCCGAGCCGATGCCAGATCGCCAGGTCATCGGCACCCAGGACGGCGGGCTGGTCGAGGAAGCAGAGATCCGGCCCCTTCACGTTGAAGCAGATCGCAGCGACCGTTCCCTTCGACACAGGAAATGTCTGGAAGAGCGAGCTGAGGAGAAAGGTCACCGCACTCGTCTTCGTCGCCAGTCCCGACACACCGCTGATGTTGAGGTGCGCCGCTTCGGGGCCCACCAGAAAATCAGCGTCGAGGTAGACCGGCGCCTGGAGCCCACCTGACGCGTGGAGCCCGACCGGGATCCCGGTCGACCGGTCGTCCGTGACGTATCCATCCATCCGGAGGGCGACGCGAACATCGTCCGCCGCCGCCAGCGTCACGGCTCCAAACGGGACCGGCTGCAGCGGCTCCTCGGGAAGTTGCCGCAGCACTGCCACGGTCCAGAGACGAATGCGAGGGCGGGAATCGTCCGAAATGGCGGGGTCGCCGCCGGCCGCGATCACGGCGTCGAGGGGACGTGCGAGATCGAGGTACGAAAACCCTTCGACGATCACGCCGAAGATGGTCCGGTCGTCCGCGTCGACGCGCACGATGGAACCGATCCCGCAATGCGCGTCGGCGACCGACCAGAAACGGAACTGGTGCGGTGTGCTGGGCTCGTGCTCTGTCGCGACCACCTGCCCCAGCATGGGATCAGGCACGGGCAGGAGTCACTCCAACCCCGGTGGCTGCGGCACGTCCTCGAGCCAGAAGCCGGCGAGCCGCTGCGCGCCGTCGACCTCGACGAGGAAGTGATCGGCAACCCGGATTGGTTCGACCGGCCGGCGCGTGCCAATCCGCAGGTGAAAGGTTCGTTCGTCGGGATCGGCCGACACGGTGAGGGTGGTATCGAATTCGAGTGCCGCGACCCCGCGTTTGGCGGTGCGCGACGGGACGAGGACCTGGCCTCGTCTCGCTTCGACCGGTGCAGCCAGACCCGCAAGTGTCGTGATCTCGGGCCAGACGACGATATCGATGCCGCACAGCACGCCGGCGTTGACATCGAGGACCGCGATCGATCCGTCATCGTCGTTCAGCTCGACCGTCCCGGTATACCCCGCACCCGCCGACGGTGCATCGACCGTCCCGGTCAGGATGTCGGTTTCGGCGTCCCATTGCCAGCGAAGGGTCGGCAGCGGGCCGGGCTGGGCGAGGACGTGAATCTCGAGTGCCATCAGCCGGTCGTCGCCGGAACGCCAAGCCGTGAGATGAACTGGACGATGCGATCGCAGGCCGCCTCGAGTTCGCCATCGGAGACTGCGAACGAGAGCCTCGCCCAGCGGTCATCGCCAAAGGCGAGACCAGGAACGAGCGCGACGCCGGCGTCCTTCATCAGTTGTTCGCAGAACGACACACCGCCAATGCCGCGGCCGGGCGCCAATCCGTCGACACGGAAGAACAGATAGAACGCTCCGTGCGGCTCGACGAATTCCACGCCCGGGAGCTGATCGAGGAAGCGCGCCACGAGATAGTCGCGGCGACGCGAGAATGCGGCCACCATCCGTTCGACGTCGGCGTCGGTGGCGGGATCGCCGAAGGCAGTGGTCGCGGCCCACATCGCCGGCTGGTTGGACCCGGTGGTCATGTGACTCTGCAGTGCCGCCATCGCGCGCGTCAGGTCCAGCGGTGCGTACGAGGCGCCGATCCGCCACCCCGTCATCGCGTACGCTTTCGACGCTCCGTAGAAGACCACGCTCCGCTCGAGCGCGCCGTCGTCGAGATCGAAGAGCGACGGCGCCGGGCCGGCCCCGTAGTGGATCCTCCGGTAGATCTCGTCGTTGAGCAGCCAGATCCCGTGCCGCGCGGCCCACTCGGAGATCGCGCGAAGTTCCGCCTGCGTGTAGACGGCGCCGGTCGGGTTGCACGGCGAACAGAGGATCAAGCCGCGGGTCTTCTCGTCGCGCGCCCGTTCGAGATCGTCGACGCTGACCTTGAGTCCCCACTCGGGATCGCCGGGCACCATCACCGGCTCGGCGCGTGCGAGGTACACGATCTGCGGATACGACACCCATGCCGGCGACGGAATCAGCACCTTGTCGCCGGGACCGAAGAGGGAGAACGCGGCATTGAACAGCGACTGCTTCGACCCATTGCTCACCATGATCCGCTCCGGGTCGACCGCGCGCCCGGCGCTCATGCGCGAGAATGCCGCGGCGATCGCACGGCGGAGCTCAATCGTGCCGACGTTGGGCGCATAGCGGGTCTTCCCGGCCCGGATCGCCTCGATCCCCGCCTCCGCCACAGCGGGCGGAGTGTCGAAATCGGGTTCACCGACGCCGAGGTCGAGGACGTCCTCGCCCGCGGCCTTGCGGCGTTTGGCTTCGGTACTGATGGCGACGGTCTCGGAGGACTTGAGATGGGCCAGGTTGGGCGAGAGATGGAAGGGCATGCGGAAAAATATCGCGGTGGAGGCGCGAGCGCCCGCCAGCAGGTCCGGGGCGCCTGCCTCGGGGATTGGAGTCGGCCGCGACGCGGTGGCGGCCGGCGCGTTGCGAGCGCGCGGCGCCGATTGCCTTTTCGGCCCGGTGTTGTACCCTTCTAGCTATGCCTAGCTAGTGGGGTAACAATGACGGCTCCCCGGAATGACATCCTGCAGGGCACCCTGGCCCTGCTGATCCTCCAGACACTCTCGGCGCGCGGTCCGTTGCACGGCTACGCCCTGACCCAGCAGATCCAGCGCGGGTCGGCCGAGCTGCTGCGTGTCGAGGAAGGCTCCGTCTACCCCGCCCTGCACCGCATGGCACAAGCGGGATGGATCAAGGGAAAATGGGGCATGACCGAACGCAATCGCCCGGCTCGGGTCTATGTCCTCACCGCGCTGGGCGCGGCCCAGCTGGAAGTTGAACGGGAGAACTGGGCGCGCCTCACTCGCGGCGTCAATCGCGTCCTCCGCCTCGCCTGATCATCCGGGAGATCACCATGTCGTGGATCGATCGTGTCACCAATCTGTTGCGCCCCGAACGTCTGTCGCGCGACCTCGACGTCGAGATCGACACCCATCTCGGCGAGCGCACCGACGACCTGGTGGCGGCCGGGATGTCGCCGCTCGCGGCGCGGGCCGAGGCGCGCCGGCGCTTTGGCAATCGGGGCCGAAAGAAGGAATCCGCGCACGACGTCGACACGCTGGCCTGGCTCGAATCGGTCGCGGCCGATCTTCGCTACGCCGTCCGCACGCTGCGCAACAGCCCCGGCTTCACCGCGGTTGCCGTTCTCTCGCTGGCGCTCGGCGTTGGCGCCAACACCGCGATCTTCTCGTTGGTCGACGCGATCACGCTCCGATCATTGCCGGTGTCGCACCCAGAACAGCTGCTGCAGCTCGATCAGGGCAAGCCGAACAACAACGTCTTCACCAATCCGCTCTGGGAGGCGGTGCGCGACCGCAGCGCCGGGTTCACGTCGGCCTTCGCGTACGGTGATGAACAATTCAATCTCGCCAATGGCGGAGCAGTTGATTTCGCGCAGGGCCTGATGGTGAGTGGCGGCTTCTTCGATGCCCTGGGCGTTCGACCGATCGCCGGGCGTCTGACCCACGCATCCGACGACGTGCGCGGCTGTACTCCCATGGCGATGGTGAGCGCAGGCTTCGCCGAGCGCCGACTCGGCGGCACGGCCGGCGCGGTCGGGCGTACGGTCGCGCTCGACGGACACCCGGTGGAGGTCATCGGTGTCGTCGATCCGCGATTCAGCGGGCTTGACGTTGGACGCCGGGTCGATATCTATGCACCGCTCTGCGCGTACGGAGCGCTCAGCAGCGATCCGGGCATGCTCGATGGGCGGTCGACGTGGTATCTCAACATCATGCTCAGGCCGAACGCGGGCATGGCGCTCCCTGCGGTCAACGCCCAGCTCGCCCAGCTCGCCCCGATCGTCTATCGGACGACGGTGCCGGGAGACTGGGCAGCGACGGGACGGCACAGCTACCTGCAGGGGAAGCTGAGCGCGACGCCATCCCCCGCGGGTGTTTCCGACCTGCGCGACAATTACCGGGCCGCGCTCACGGTGCTGATGATCGTGGTCGGGGCCCTGCTGCTGATCGCGTGCGCCAATATCGCCAACCTCCTCCTGGCGCGAGCCACGGCGCGGCAGCGTGAGATGGCGATCCGTCTCGCGATTGGCGCCGCGCGGCGCCGCCTGGTGCGGCAACTCCTCACCGAAAGCCTGCTCCTGGCCGGGACCGGCGCCGTCATTGGCGTCATCTTCGCCCGCTGGGCAAGCCGGCTGCTGATGGGATTCCTGTCAACGCAGGATCAGCCGGTCGCCGTCGACCTCTCGATCAATGCCCGCGTGCTCGGGTTCACCATCGCGATCGCAACGGTCACCGGAGTCCTCTTCGGCCTGCTCCCGGCGTGGCGCGCTGCACGCACTGATCCGCAGTCGGCGATGAAGGCCGGTGGTGCCGTGCGCGGGGCTATGCGACGTGGGCTTGGCCGGGTGCTGGTGACCGGGCAGGTTGCGCTGTCGCTCGCGCTGGTGGTCTCGGCGGGGTTGCTGCTCGGCTCGTTCGAGCGTCTGGTGACCCTCGACCCGGGATTTCAGCGCGACGGCATCCTGCTGACCGTGCTCGATTTCACGCCAACCGGTTTGAAGGACCACGCGCTGGTGACCGTCTCCGCGCAACTGCTGCAACAGGTCCGGCAGCTTCCCGGTGTGAGCAGCGCCTCGCTCTCATGGACGACTCCCATTGCCCGCGGCGGATGGAATGACTTTGTGAGGATTCCGGGATACCGGCCCGTCGACATGCGCGATTCGCTGGCGAATTTCAACCAGGTGAGCGACGGATACTTCCACACGTTGGGCACCCCCCTGCTCGCAGGGCGGGACATCAGCGGCGACGACGTGGCCGGCAATCGAAGCGTCGTGGTGATCAACCGCACCATGGCGATGAAGATGTTCGGCAGCGCGAGTCCGCTGGGACGCACCTTCACCACGCCAGCGGGGGACAGCGCCAGTCCGCCGCGCGACGTGATCGGCGTGGTCGGCGACGCGAAGTATTCCAGGCTCACGCAACCGGCACCGCCGACCGGGTATTTCCCGGTCGGAATTGGTGGCCTCGGCAATTCGACGTTGACCCTGGAAGTGCGCTCCACGCGGCCGTTCGCAGGCATGATTCGCGACATCACCCGGCTCGCCGCTTCAACCAGTCCCGCCATCACGCTCCGGTTCACGACACTGGCGCAGCAGGTATCCGACTCGCTGACGCGCCCGCGGTTGCTGGCGGCGCTGGGTGGGTTTTTCGGTCTGCTGGCGCTTCTTCTGGCCATGATCGGTCTCTACGGCACGATGGCGTACCACGTGACCCGGCGGCGCAGTGAAATCGGCCTGCGCATGGCCCTCGGCGCCGGCCGCCTCCGCGTGATGCGAACGGTGGTCGGCGAAGCCAACCGGATCGTGCTGATCGGCGTGGTGCTCGGGATCGCGCTGGCGCTCATGGGCACCCGCGTGCTGGCGTCGCTCCTCTACGGCGTGACCGCGACCGATACCGGCACAGTGCTCGGATCGGCGGTATTGCTGCTGATCACCGGCGCAATTGCCGCGGCCATCCCGGCCTGGCGCGCGACGCGCGTTGACCCGGTCCAGGCACTGCGGGAGGGATAGGCCGCCCAGCCGGATCGCCGCAATCGACAATCTCTGCAGGTCGCACCGGCATCGGATATATACTCTTTCGGCGTAATTACACGGCGGGGGCGACGCCGCCAGTGTCTTCGGACGCCCGGACAGACCCCGGTGGCGCGGCGCATTCTGGCGGTATATACCCTTTTGGAGTAATTATCCGGAGCTGCGATGCCGCCGGCGATCCCCGAACTGAGCCTCCTCGAATTCCACGTGCTGCTGGCGCTCGCCGCCGAGCCGCTCTACGGCTATGCCATCAAGGAAGCGATCGTGCGCGAATCGGGAGGCGCGCTGACGCCGCGGCCCGGCTCGCTGTACCGGGTGCTGGGGCGGCTGGGAGTGTCAGGATGGGTCCGCGACACGGTCCTGTCGGGATCCGCGCCGGCGCATCCCGGACTCGAGCGGAAATACTATGCATTGACGCGCGCCGGCCGGCGCGTGCTGGGCGACGAAGCCCGCCGCCTCAAGCACAGCGCCACGCTCGCCGAGCGCCGTCTGCTGATGCCGAGGGAACGCTGACCCGCCGGCTGCTGCACTGGCTCGCCGGCCGCTTCCCGGCGCCGTTCCGAGCCGAGTTCGGCACCGGGATCGCCGAGCAGATCGACCGCGACTGCGACGCGTTTGCGGGGCGGTCGCGCATGGCCCGGGTCGCCGAGCACGGACGCACCGCCCTCGATCTCGCGGCGGCGATCCTTGCCGAACACCTCCGTCCCACCGTCACGCCGGCCTGGGCGCCGGATCAACCGGAGCAGCAAATGGGCAATTTCCTCGAGGACTGGGTCGGCGATCTGCGTCAGGCGGCTCGCGCACTGCGGCGTGCGCCCGGATTCACCCTTGTGGCGATCGGCACGCTTGGCCTCGCCATCGGCGTCAACGCCGGGATCTTCACCGTCGTCAAGACCGTGCTCCTGGATCCGCTGCCATTCCGTCAGATCGACCGGCTGATGTTCATCGCGGGCGCGGCGCCAGGCAGCGAGATGCCGAAGGAATTCCTCTCATCCCGCGAGCTGTACCTGCAATACCAGGAACGCTCGCGCATGACGAATGGAGTGGCGCTGTACAGCGGACCATTCACGTCGACGCTGCGGGCGGGCGACCGGGTGGAGCGAGTCCGCATGGCGCAATCGACGCCCAACCTGTTCCCGACCCTCGGCGTGCGGCCGGTTCTCGGCCGCGTGCCGGTGGCGGCCGACCAGGAAAACGTCGCCGTGATCAGCTATGCGTTGTGGCAAACATGGTTTGGTGGCGACCCCGGCGTCATCGGGCGAGTGCTGCAGATCTCGGGAACGAATCGCACGGTTATCGGAATCATGGGGAAGGATTTCCGCTTTCCCAGCGACGGGACGCTGCTGTGGTATCCGGTGAACGTGACCCTCACCGGCCTCACACCCGGCGAGTTCGGCTGGGGCATCGTTGCCCGGGCGAAGCTCGGGGTGACGCCCACGGCCCTCGCACGCGAACTGACCGCGTTGGCGCGCGAAGCGCCGCAGCGATTCGGCGGGCCGGTGAGTTACTCGCGCCTCATGAGCAGGTACCAGGCGGTGGTGCGGCCATTGTCGGAAGAGATCCTCGGCCCGGTGTCCCGCGCACTGCTGGTGCTGCTCGGCGCAGTGACGATCGTCCTGCTGATCGCCTGCGCCAACGCCGCCAACCTCCTCGTGGTGCGCGCCGAGGGACGGATGCGCGAGCTCGCCGTCCGCCGCGCCATCGGCGCGAGCCTGGGGGACCTGGTTCGGTTCCAGCTGATCGAGGCGTTCGAACTGGCACTCGCGGCGGGACTCGTGGCAGCCGTACTGGCGGGAGTGCTGCTGCCGGTCTTCGTCCACATCGCGCCCGACGATATCCCGCGGATCAGCGCGGTGCGGCTCGGGCCCGCGACGATCCTGTACGTCTTCACAGCCGCGGCGGCGTCAGCGCTGATCTGCGGACTCGGACCGGCATTGAGGGGTTCGGTCGCCGACTTCCGGCGACTCCGCGAAGGGGGACGGGGATTGACTCGTCGCCGCCCGTGGTTGCGTGACGCGCTGGTGGCAGGCCAGACCGCACTGGCACTCGCGCTGCTGATCGGCTCGGGGCTGCTGCTTCGGAGCTTCGCCAAACTGGCGCGGGTACGGCCGGGATATGACACCAGCAACGTGTTCACCTTCCAGATCGCACCAGACCGGCCGGCACTGCACGACGGACCAACCTTCGCGCGATTCCAGCTGGAGGTCATGAGCCGATTGCGCGCACTCCCGGGCGTGACCTCTGTCGGACTGGTCGACAATGTGCCGCTCGACGAGGATCCGCAGCCGGTCCGGGTTCGCACCGACGCGAATGTCGGGTCCGACGCCACCGCGTTGGTGAACACCACGTTCAGCGCTGGCGATTACTTCAAGACGATGCGCGTCGCGGTACTTCGCGGTCACCCGTTCACCGACGCCGAGGCGCTTTCGTCGGGGCACATCGTGGTGAGCCATGGGATGGCCCAACTCCTCTGGCCAGGACAGGACCCGCTCGGTCACCGCATCGAGATGGAAGTCGACTCGACGTGGTACACCGTCACCGGCGAAGTCGACGACGTCATGCAGGACGACTTCCGCACCAAGCCATCGCCACTCTTCTACCTTCCGCTCGTTGGCCCGACGCCCGAAAGCTGGGCGGTTTCATCGCCGGCCTACGTGATGCGAACGTCGCGCGCCGCGGTGATCGCACCGGAAGTTCGCGCCCTGGTGCACCAGATGGCGCCGGAGGCGCCAATGTATCGCGTCTATACCATGGCGGATCTGGCGCGACGTTCGATGGAACAGCTGTCATTCCTGATGCTGACCCTCGGCATTGCATCCATCCTGGCGCTGATCCTGAGCGCCGTCGGCCTCTACGGTGTGCTGTCGTACGTGGTGTCGCAGCGGACGCGGGAAATCGGCGTGCGCATGGCGCTGGGCGCCGATGTGGGGCAGGTGCGCCGGATGGTGGTGACGCAAGGCACGCGCGTGGTGGGATTGGGCGTGGTGATCGGACTTGCGGTCGCGCTGGCCTCGACGCGCGCACTGGGATCGTTGCTGTACGGCGTGGCCCCGATTGACGCGCTGACGTTCGTCGCGATGTCAGGAACCCTGCTGCTGGTCAGTGTCATTGCCAGCTATCTCCCGGCCCGACGCGCATCGAACGTCGATCCGATCGAGTCACTGCGCGGGGAATAGGAAACGGAGCGCCGGAGTCCCCGCCCGAAGCTGGCGCACGGCTATCTTGTCTCACGTTTGACAATCGAGGTCGGGGTGTCGGGGTTTCTGGAATGGCAAATGGCGCCGGCGGTTGCTGCTGGCCTGGAACGATTGGGTTGGCAGGCCAGTGACCCTGAAGTGCGGGACGTGGTCCCCGCCGTGGTTCGTGGTAACAACCTCGTCGCAGTACTCCCGCCAGTGCCGGCGTGGGCGATCCCGATCGTGGCCGCCCTCCTGGGCCGGACCGATGCCGCCGGTCAGGTGCTGATCCTCGTGGCCCCAGCCCAGCTCGACGAATGGACCACCGCCGTCGGGGCCTTGATCGAAGGCTCTTCGCTCAAGGTCGAGGTGCTGCGCCCCGGCGCCACCCCACGCCGCGCGGCAGAGCCGGTCGATCTCGCCATCGCTTCACCGGCAACAGCCCTGGCGCAGCACGCACAATCATCGCTGCATCCCGACCGATTCCGCGCGATACTGTTCGCGTGGCCCGAGTCGTGGCAGGCAGACGAAGCCGTCAGCGCGCTGCTGCAGGACTGTCCCCGCGATGCGCAGCGACTTGTGGTCACCGTCCGCCAGGATCAGATCAACGGCGCCGACGGAGTGGTCGAGCGTTACGCGCGCAAGGCGATTGTGGTGCCCGCGGCTACCGTCGTCCCGGTAGAGGGCAAACCGGCGGCGGCGATCCGCAGCGTTCCGACGTCGTGGAGCGGAAGAGCCGCAACGGTCGCGGCAATCGCCAGCCGCGCCGGCGAGGCGCCGGTCACCATCTGGACTGCCGACAATCGCGACCATCAACAGATTCGCCGAGCCCTCGGCTCACTTCCGTCCGGGTGGACGATCGCGAGTCGCAGCATTCCGGGAACCGGAGATTCGGTGTGCTACGACCTTCCCGCACCGGCCCAGCTCGCCCGGCTCGGGCATGCCGGCGCGGTCACGCTGCTGGTGCCGCCAGGGTGCGAGAGCTACGTGGAATCGGCCGCGCCGGTCCGACAGCCGATTCAGGCCACGTCGCCGTTGCGTGCCGTCGTCGACCGGGATGAATCGATCCGGGCTGAAATCGCCCGCGCCGCCACTGCGGGAGCCGACGCCGGGGCGCTCTACGCCGTGGGGCCACTCTTCGAGCGATTCGATCCGCAGATCGTTGCCGCGACGCTGTATTCAATGTGGCAAAGAGCGCGGCAATCGACCGATGCCTCGACCAGCAGGGTTTCGCCGGCACAAGGAAGCGCCGGGGCGCCGGCCCCGACGGGAGTGACCAGCGGTGGAACCGGCATTGCCAAGCTCTGGATCAGCGCAGGACGGAAGGATGAAGCCACGATCGCCGACTTCGTTGCCGTGCTGATTCGCGAGGCACGGATGGATCGTGCCCAGATCGGCCGGATTGATCTTCGCGATACCTTTGCGCTGGTCGAGGTCCCTGCGGCCGACGCCGAAGCGATCGCGCAGCGACTGATTGGTGTCACGATTCGAAAGCGAAAAGTCTCGGCGCGAGTCGATCTGGGCCGGGGGCCGAAGGGGTCGGGCGATCGCCCGTCGCGCCGGTAGACAAGCCCTTGTTCCCGCCGGGATAAACGCCGACGGGCCGCCCAGCGGGGCGGCCCGTAAGTCCTCCTGAAGACTGGCGAAACGGTTACTTGCCCTTGTTGACCAGATCCTTGAGCCCCTTGCCCGGGCGGAACGCCGGGACCTTCGACGCCTTGATCTTGATCGTGGCGCCCGTCTGCGGATTGCGGCCTTCGCGCGCGGCGCGCTTGCGGACTTCGAAGTTGCCGAAGCCGGTGATCGCGATGGCGCCGCCCTTCTTCAATTCCTTTGCGAGGAGGCCCTCGGTCGAGAAGAAGAGGTCGACGATATCGCCGGCATCTGCCTTGGAGGTTTCGCGGGCCTTCGCGACCGCCTCGATGAGCTCCATCTTGTTCATGAGCTGCTCCTTGGGTTTGACTGTGGGACCGGATCGCGGACCAGTCGGCCCGGACTGGCGACAATATGCGGTCCGTGTTCGCAAGTCCGCAAGATCCTTGACATTCCCGGGCGCGCGCCGCTGCATCCCGCGCGGCGGGCTGATTCCCCGTGGATACCCCTTGACGAAACGGCCATGACCCTCCCACACCGTCCGGGCCGGATCGAAGTCGTCGCCGGCGTGATGTTCAGCGGCAAGAGCGAGGAATTGATTCGTCGGGTCCGGCGCGCACTGATCGCCCGGCACCGCGTCCGCGTCTTCAAGTCGCATCTCGACGAGCGATACGACGGTGTCTACCGGATTTCGAGTCACACCGGGATATCCGTCGAGGCCGAACCGATCGATCGCGCCGACGAAATCCTTCGCGCGGTACACGACCCCGACAACGTGGATGTCGTGGCGGTCGACGAGGCACAATTCCTCGATGCCGGTATCGTGGAAGTCGCCACGCATCTCGCCGAACGCGGTGCGCGGGTCGTGCTGGCGGGCACCGACACCGACTTCCGCGGCGAACCGTTCGGCATGATGGGACACTTGATGGCGATCGCCGAAGACGTCACCAAGCTGCAGGCGATCTGCGTCGTGTGCGGTGATCTCGCGTGCCGTAATCAGCGGCTGGTCGATGGACGCCCCGCCAAGTGGGACTCGCCAGTCGTCATGGTGGGAGGAAGCGAAAGTTACGAGGCGCGCTGCCGTCGCTGCTTCCAGATTCCCCGTCACGACGAGGATCAGGTGGCGCTGCTCTGATGCGCACTGTCGCGCTCACCGGATCGGTTGCCGCCGGCAAAACCAGTGTTGCTGCGCTTTTCACCGCGTGGGGCACGCCGGTCCTCAGCGCCGATGCCGTGGTCCGCGAGATCCAGCGTCGCGGCGAACCGGTGTTCAACGCGATCGTGGCAGCCTTTGGAGACGGGATTGTCGCGGCCGACGGCGAGCTGGACCGCGCCGGACTTCGTCGCAGGATTCTCGATGACCCCGCGTCGCGGCAAACGCTCGAGGCGATCGTGCATCCCGCGATCGAACCGCGGCGCCGCGACTGGCTCGACGCGGCGCGCCAGCGCGGCGAGCTACTCGTCGTCGTCGACATTCCGCTGCTCTTTGAAGCAGCCGATCCGACCGCATACGACGGCGTGATCGTCGTCGATGCTCCGGTCGCGGAGCGGCGACGCCGGCTGATCGTCGATCGCAGCATCGATCCCCGCGAAGCCGACCAGTTGATTGCGGCACAGTGGCCTGCCGAACAGAAGCGCGCTCGCGCGACGTGGATCATCGACAATGACGCTGATCGTGACACGCTGCGCGAGCGCGCGCGACAGATCTGGGAGCAGTTGCCACGCTGACGCCGCTGGTGTGGCACGACGTCGCGGCACGCCCCGCGTGGCAGCAGATGGCGATCGACCACGCGCTCGCCGGGCTCGCTGCCCGCGACGGAACGATCATCTACCGACTCTATCGCTGGAGTACCGACACGGTCTCCTTTGGAGCCAACGAACAGGCCGGCCGCACCTGGAACCGTGCGGCCCTCGAACGGTCGGGAATCCCGTGCGTCCGCCGGCCGACCGGCGGGCGGGGCGTCTGGCACGACGCCGAGGACCTCACCTATGCCGTCACCGGTCCCGCGGCCGCCCTGGGCGGTCTCCGTCTCGCATATCGCGTGATTCATGAACAGCTCGCCGGTGCCCTCCGGGGTGTTGGAGTCGACGCCGCGATCGCCCCCAGGTCGCGCCGCCCGACACTCGACCCCGGGAGCTGCTTCGACCTG
The DNA here is from genome assembly GCA_036501385.1 of Gemmatimonadales bacterium. Classification (GTDB taxonomy): domain Bacteria; phylum Gemmatimonadota; class Gemmatimonadetes; order Gemmatimonadales; family GWC2-71-9; genus Palsa-1233. The sequence continues at coordinate 33,260 of DASYAK010000053.1, forward strand.
GCCGTTGGCGGCGAGGTCCTGGTCGACGGGCGCAAGACGATCGGAAGTGCTCAGGCGCTCCTCGGCACCGCTGTCCTGCAGCACGGTGCGATCGCGCGAGCGGATCGTGGACCCGCGCTGGCACGATTCCGGCTGACATCCGTGGCAGCGGATCGCTCGGAACCAGGTCGAGATCTCCCGGATGCCGCGATCATTGCCTCGGCAATCGTCGACTCGTGGCGCCGCGACGGCGGCGGCGAGATTCCCGGCGAGGTCGTCGCATGGGCCGAGCGACCCGATCATCCCGGCGCCGAACGATTTCGCGATCCGCAGTGGACCTGGCGCCGCTGAGCGATCAACTGCCCTCGAGGTCGTGATGCACTGGTTCATCCCGTCGCGGTACCATCGCGCTGCCGGCATCACCGGCCGGATCGCCGCGCTCTTCGTGCTGGCCGCGCCAGGTGCCGGTGCCCAGCGCCCGGCGCCGAATCCCACCGTCGTCTATGCCGTCGGCAAGGAGCCGACGATGCCGATCCCGCTTTTCACCCACAGCGAACAGGCGAACGATGACGTCTCGGATCAGCTCTTCCTGCATCTTGCCGCGTATGGCCCGACCGGCGGCGTCAGCGGCGATCATGCGCTGATTCCCGCCCTCGCGCGGAGTTGGCGCCGCGTCGATCCACTCACGCTGATTTTCGAACTCGATCCGCGGGCGCGATGGCAGGACGGTGCTCCGGTCACGGCGCACGACGTGGTGTACACCTGGCAGCTGGCCAACAATCCGGTTGTCGGCAATGACCAGAGTCGCCTCGAATCAATTGCATCGGTCGAAGCCATCGGTGACCGTACCGTTCGCGTGCAGTTCAAACGCCCGTCAGCCGAACAGGTCTACACCTTCGCGTTCCTGATGCAACCGCTCCCGTCCCATCTCCTCGAGCGGCTCGCGCCCGAGGCGATCACCACGTCGGACTATGCCCGTCACCCGATCGGTGACGGGCCGTTCCGCATGGCACGCCGCGTTCCGGGGCAACTTCTCGAACTTGACGCCGACTCGACCTTCTTTCTCGGCCGGCCGACAATCTCCCGGGTGCTTTTCCGATATGTCGAGGATCCCAACGCGCGAATCACCCTCTTCCTGACCGGCGAGACCGACATTCTCGATGTCATACCCGAGCCGGCGATGGCGCAGGTTCGCGGGCGCGCCGATGCGCGACTGATTGCGGTGCCATCGAACGATCTGGTTTCATTCGTGTTCAACACCCGGTCGTCGACCGACACGACCCGCCCGAGCCCGCTGTTCACCGATCCGCGGGTGCGCCAGGCGCTCACACTTGCACTCGACCGGACCACCATCGCCCGATCGATCTTCGACACCGGCGCTACCGCGCCCGACGCGGCGCAATCCGCGATCTGGAACTGGATCACGCCCGACGTGACTCCGCATCCCGCCGCCGATCTGACGCGCGCGCGCATGCTCCTCGCCGAGGCGGGATGGCGCGATACGCGTGGCGACGGTGTCCTCGTCAAGGACGGCGTGCCGCTTCACTTTTCACTGTTGTACCCGTCGTCGAGCGCGATGCGCCACACCGCGGCATTGCAGGCGCAACAGATGTGGCGGGCCGCGGGCGCAGCCGTCGATCTCGATCGCGTGGAGGGACCGGTCTTCGGAGCGCGGCTGCCAACGGGACGGTGGGACGTGATGATCAACCGCGTCGGCGAGGATCCCACGCCGAGTTCACTGGTGCAGAGTTGGTCGTGCGGTGCGGCACGTCGCCCAGGTTCAACCAACTACGCCCGCTGGTGCGACTCGACCTTCGATCGGCTGGTGACCACGGCGACGACGGCGAAGGACCAGCCCGCGGCGTGGCGCGCCGCGCTGGCTCGAATGGCCGCCCAGCGTCCCGCAATCTTCTTCGCCGCGTCAACCACGCCGATCGCGGTCCATCGGCGTTTCGACAACGTGATCGTCTGGCCGTCACGCACCTGGCTTTCACTCTGGCAATGGCGCGTTCGGCCCGCCGACGCCCTTCCGCGCGACCGCTGACGTGATCCGCTGGCTCGCCAGCCGCACCACCGAGGCGGCGCTCACTGCCGCCGTCGCCTTCGTGGTGCTCGTCATCCTCCTGCACCTGCTGCCCGGCGATCCGCTCACCGCGGTCTTGCGCGATCATCCGGCCGATCCCGCGGTGGTTGCCGCGCTCCGTCACCGCTGGGGAACCGACCGGACGGTGTGGCAATCGCTGATCGCATTCGGCGCCGGGCTGGCGCATGGCGATCTCGGCGTGTCGGTCTCCGAACAACGTGACGTGCTTGTGGTAATCAGCGAGCGCCTTCCGGCGACACTCCTTCTGGGCGGATTGACATTGCTGATCGATTTTACCGCCGGGCTGGCAATCGGCGTCTGGTCGGCGCTTCATCCGGATTCGATACGGGCCAGACTCGCCGGCGCGATCACCGTGGTCGGATACGCCCTGCCCGCGTTTGTCGTGGGGCTCGTCCTGGTGTGGATCTTTGCGGTGAAGCTGGGATGGTTTCCGCCGAGTGGCGCGAGCGATCCGTTGCTCTCCCCCGGCGCCGGCGTCGGCACGATCGTCGCCGACCGCCTGCGACATCTGGCGCTGCCGCTCGCCACGTTGGTGATCGCGACCCTCGCCGTGCCGCTGCGCCAGCAACGCACCAGCGCTCTCGCGGCGGCCGCCCAACCGTGGGTTCTCGCGGCGCGCGCGCGCGGAGTACGCCCCGGCGTCGTGGCGTGGCGCCATTGCTGGCGCCCGGCGCTGACGCCAATCGTGACGCTGCTCGGCCTCTGGCTTCCGATGCTCGTCGCGGGATCGGTGTTCGTCGAGTCAGTGTTCGCGTGGCCAGGTGTCGGGCTGCTGCTGGCGCAGGCGACCGCCGAACGCGACATCCCGCTCGTCATGGCGACCGGCTTCGTGCTGATCGTGGTGATCCAGACCGGATCAGTGCTGGCGGATCTCCTCTATCGCGTCGTTGATCCGGCGCAACGACCGGCGTGACGCGCTCCGGAATCCTCGGAATCGCGCTCCTCGCGGCGCTGGCGCTCTTCGCCGTCGCCGGGCCGCTCGTCGGTCCGGATCCTGCATTCCAGGGCGATCTCGTGCGTGGCACCCTGCTCCATCCGTCGGCGGCGCACTGGCTCGGCACCGATCAGTTGGCGCGCGACATCTTCGCGCGGCTCGCCGGCGGAGCGCGCGTGTCACTTACCATCGGTCTCGTCGCGGTGCTGGTTGCGGCCGCAATTGGAAGCATGATCGGACTCGCAGCCGGGTCGCTGCCCGGGCTCGCCGGTCGAATGGTCGCACGATGCATCGATCTGGGACTGGCACTTCCGCGCGTTGTCGTTCTGCTGGTGATCCTCGCCGGGGTGGGCGAGGTTCCTCCGCTGGTCCTGGGGACGGTACTCGGAGCGACGGGATGGCCCGCAGTGGCGCGGCTGGTTCGCGGCGAAACGATGCGGCTTCGGCACGCGCTCTTCGTGGGTGCAGCCGAAGCGCTCGGTGCACCACCGGGCCGTGTGGTGTGGCGCGAGATCTTTCCGGGCACGCTGCCGGCGGTGCTGGTGGCGAGCACCCTCGGCCTCGCCGATGCGATCCTCCTGGAAGCGGGGCTTTCATTCATCGGCGTCGGCGTGCGCCCACCGGCGCCGTCATGGGGAAACATGATCTTCGAGGCCCGCGACTATCTCGCGTCGGCGCCGTGGCTGCTCATTGCGCCATGCGTGGCCTTGGTGGTGGCGACCTCCGCCGCCACATTGCTCGGCGACGCACTCCGCCGATCCCTGCAACCCGATATCCGATGACGCCGCTGCTCGAGGTGTCCGAACTGCACGTCAGCTTTCCCCGCACCGGCGCCCCAGCACTGGTGCCGGTCGACGACGTGTCGTTCACCATCGCGCCCGGCGAACTCGTGGCGCTGGTCGGCGAGTCGGGGTGCGGCAAGACACTGACCGGTCTCGCCCTCCCCCGTCTCCTGCCGCGCGGGGCCGAACTGGGCCCGCGAACCAGGGTGCGCCTGGGCGGCACCGATCTGACGCACCTTGATGAGCGCGAATTGCGCCAGTATCGCGGCCGGCGGATCGGAATGGTCTTCCAGGATCCGATGACCTCGCTCAACCCGGTGATGCGCGTCGGCGATCAGATCGCCGAGGCGATTCACGCCCACGAAAAGGTGTCCCGGCGCGATGCACGGGCGCGCGTGCTCGACCTGCTCGTCGAAGTGGGGATCGCCGATCCGCCAGCGCGTATCGACGCCTACCCGCATCAGTTGAGCGGCGGAATGCGCCAGCGGATCCTGATCGCGATGGCACTTGCGGCCGGACCCGACCTGCTTGTCGCCGACGAACCAACCACCGCCCTCGACGTCACGGTGCAGGCACAGATTCTCGAACTCCTCGACCGCTTGCGCCGCAGTCACGGCATGGCTGTGCTGCTCATCACTCACGACCTCGGCATCGTGGCCGGTCGAGCCGACCGGGTTCTGGTGATGTACGCCGGACGAATCGTCGAGTCGGCACCGACCGGACAGCTCTTCGCGCATCCGGCACACCCGTACACCCGCGGCCTCTTTGCGTCGATTCCGCGCCTCGACGCCGAAACCACCCGGCTCACGCCGATTCGCGGCAACGTGCCGCGCCCCGATCAGTGGCCCGACGGTTGCCGCTTCAATCCTCGCTGTCCGGTGGCGATTGCACGCTGCCTCACCGAACGACCGCCGCTGGACGAAGTGGCGCCCGGCCAACGAGCCGCGTGCTGGGTCGCCCAGGCCGACGCGCGATGACAACGCCCCTGGTCCGCGTCGAGCATCTGGTCAAGCACTATCGCGGCGGCGCGATGTTCATCAACCGCCACGCAGTCGTCAAGGCGGTTGAGGATGTGTCGTTCACCGTTGCAGCGGGCGAAACGCTCGGCCTTGTCGGCGAATCCGGAAGCGGCAAGACAACGGTGGGGCGCACCTTGCTTCGGCTCGAACGCCCCACCTCGGGCGAAGTCCACTTCGAAGGCGTCGACCTCGCCTCGCTGTCACCCCGAGAGTTACGAGCCCTCAGGCGACGGATGCAGATCATCTTCCAGGATCCCTTCGCATCGCTCAACCCGCGCCGTACCATCGGCGCGTCGGTCGCCGAAGGAATCGAAATCCACCACCTCGCACCAAAGCGGGAAATTCCCGCACTCGTCGCCCGGCTCCTCGAGGAGGTCGGCCTCGATCCGTCGTATGCCGGCAAGTATCCCCATGAGTTCTCGGGCGGGCAGCGGCAGCGCGTCGGGATCGCGCGGGCGCTCGCTGTCGAACCGCGATTCATCGTCTGCGACGAGCCGGTGTCGGCACTCGACGTATCGGTGCAGGCGCAGGTGCTCAACCTTCTGCTTGACCTCCGGGATCGGCGCGGACTGGCCTATCTCTTCATCGCGCACGATCTCGCCCTCGTCCGGCAGATCGCCCACCGGATCGCCGTGATGTACCTCGGCACCATCGTCGAAATCGGCGCGGCTCGGACCGTGATCGATACGCCCCGGCACCCATATACCCAGGCGCTGGTGTCGGCGGTCCCCGAAGCGGATCCCGGAAAGGCAACTTCCCGGATCATCCTCGTCGGCGAGCCACCCTCGCCAGCTGCTCCGCCGCCGGGATGTCCGTTCGTTACACGCTGCTTTCATCCGCACAAGGACGCGCGCTGCATCGCCGAGCGGCCGGCCCTTCGGCCGGTCGAAGGCCGCGACGTTGCGTGCCACTACGCCGAGATTGTCGCTGCACCACCCGCTCCGTCGGGCGTTACCGCGTAAACAACTGCGTTTTTCGCGCGCATCCCTTATGTTGCGCCGTCCCTCACATCAGCGATTGCCATGCGCTCACGTTTCGTCCTCGCCGCGTCACTGCTCGCGGCCCTCGCCTTCCCCCGATCGTCGCTCCTCGCCCAATTGCATCCGGTGACATGTTGCAACAAGGGACCGGTGATCGTCTACGACATCGCGTTCCCGAACGCAGTGCATCACGAGGCCGACGTGAAGGCCACCTTTACCGCGCTTCCGGCCGGACCAGTCAACTTCCGCATGGCACGATCGTCGACCGGACGCTACGCCCTGGCCGAGTTCGCCAAGAACGTGCATTCGGTGACGGCGGTGAATTCAAGAGGGAAGGCGCTCGCCGTCACTCACCCCGACCCGTACAGCTGGACGGCGTCAGGACACGATGGCACGGTCACGCTGAGCTACGTGGTGTACGCCAACGTGGGGAGCGGAACGTACCCGGGCTTCAATCCCGAGCAGGAGCACATCCAGCCGCAGGGAACGTTCGTGTACGTCAAGGGACTCGAAGCACGTCCGATCCGGGTGACCTTCCATCGCCTCGATCCGTCATGGACGATTGCGACGCAACTGGTGCCGACCCGCGACTCCGAAACCTTCACTGCGCCGGGCATGCAGTATCTCTTCGATTCACCGACCCACCTGGGCAACATCCAGTGGCGAGAATGGACCGAGACGCATGACGGCGTCAAGCAGACATGGCGCGTGGCGCTCGACGATCCCACCGGCCCACAGGCGATCGACGCCTACGCCGACGGGGCTCGCAAGATCGTGCACGAGGCGGGCGCGGTCTATGGCGAGTTCCCCAGGTTCGACTTCGGCACCTACACGTTCGTGGCGTGCTATCGCTCCGACTGCGCCAGCGACGGAATGGAACACCGCAACTCCACGAGCGTGACCGGCAACAGCATGAACGGCAATGGCATGGCCGGACTCAGTACGCTGGCACACGAATATTTCCATTCCTGGAACGTGAAACGGATTCGCCCCAAGGGGATCGAGCCGTTCGATTACGATCGCGCCAACATGACCGACGGTCTCTGGATCGCCGAAGGATTCACCCAGTATTACGGGCCGCTCCTCGAGGAGCGTGCCGGAGTGACGCAGCCTGCGGCCGTGATTCGCGGCCTGGGCAACACCATCAATGCCGTGGCGAATTCGCCGGGGCGCCTCTATTTCGGGCCGATCGGAATGAGCAATCAGGCGCCGTTTCGCGACGGTGCTGCTGCCGCCGACGCGCCCAATCCCAACACCTTCATCTCGTATTACACATATGGTGCAGCGATGGCAATCGCGCTCGACTTTTCGCTGCGCGCCAAGGGCAAGTCGCTCGATGACTTCATGCGGACGATGTGGCTCGACTTCGGCAAGCCGGAGATTCCCTACTCGATGCACGATGCCCGTCACGCGCTGATCACCACGTCAGGCGACTCTGCGTGGGCGGTCGGATTCTGGATGCGCTACGTCGAAGGGCACGACCTCCCCGACTACGCGACGTTGCTCGATCGCGCCGGAATCGTGCTCAAGAAGAGCGCACCTGGACAGCCGTGGATCGGCGGTGTCGTCGGAGCCGGTGGCGGCGGAAGAGGAGGACGAGGTGGGCGCGCCGGCCGCGGCGGTGGCGCAGCGACGCCTGGAGACAGCACCCCGCGGGTTGCGAACGCTCCCGCCGGAACGCCGTTCTATCAGGCGGGCCTCGATGTCGGCGATCTGATCAACAGCGTCGACGGGAAGGCAATCACGTCGAGCAGTGAATTCGAAGCCGCGCTCGCCGCGCACAAGCCCGGCGATCAGATGAGCGTGACGTACACGGGAACCGCTGGCCAACGGAGCACGACAATCACGATCGGCGAGAATCCAGCGCTCCAGACGCTGACCTACGAGGATGCCGGACGAACGCCAACGGCGGACCAGTTGGCGTTCCGCAACGCGTGGCTGGCATCAAAGGTGAAATGACCGCGCCCGAGTTCGATCTCCATCTGATCGACGCCTTTGCCGACGGCGCGTTCACCGGCAACCCCGCGGCAGTCGTCCTTCTCGACGCGCCGCCGCAGGATCGCTGGATGCAGCAACTGGCGATGGAGATGAACCAGGCCGAAACCGCGTTTCTCATTCCCCGGGATGACGGCTATTCGCTGCGCTGGTTCACACCACGAAGCGAAGTCGACCTCTGCGGCCACGCCACCCTTGCCAGCGCGCATTATCTCTGGGAGCAACACCACCTCGACGCCGCCGCGCCAGCCCGATTCCACACCCGGAGTGGCGTCCTGACCGCAACCCGGTCGCCCGACGAATCGATCACCCTCGACTTCCCCGCCATTGAGTCCCGGCCGGCGACGCCCCCGGCCGATCTCGAATCGGCACTCGGCACCATCGTTCGCGAAGTTGTTGACGGCGACTTTGATCTCCTCTGCCTTCTCGAATCCGCCGAGGACGTCCGCGCCGTCACGCCTGATCTCGGGGCAATTGCGCGGTGGAAAACCCGCGGTGTCGTGATCACCGCGGCCGGCGACCGCGCCGGGATCGACTTCATCTCGCGATGCTTCTTCCCAGCTCTCGGTGTCCCCGAGGATCCGGTGACGGGGTCTGCCCATTGCGCGCTCGTCCCCTACTGGAACAAGCGCACCGGCATGACGATGTTGACAGGTTATCAGGCGTCGGCGAGAGGGGGAACAGTGCGGTGTGAGTTGCGTGGTGACCGGGTGAAGTTGACCGGACGGGCGGTCACGACGCTGCGCGGCAGAATTTCAGGCCCGCGCTAATTCGCCGGATTGGGCCCCTGCGGAATGCCAAGCAGGAGGCGCCGCACCACGCCGAGGACCTCGTTATCCCGGTTGATACGTTCGATTCTCCGCACCGAACGGCCATCCGCCGCGATCCAGAGTCGCGTCCGTTCAGGTCCGATGTCGGCGTCGACAACCCACAACTCGCGCTGTGCCTGGTCGGGGCGCTCCTGAAGCGACATTTCAGTCTCGACCTCGAAGTGCAACCAGCTCCAGCCGCGCGGCTCGGTGTCGACAATCACCGGCACCAAGCCGTGATAACCGCCTCCCAAGGGCAGGGAGGAGACAACCAACTCCATCCCCAGTGCCGAGTATGGCTCGACATCTTCGGTTTCGATCCGGCGGATTGTCGGCCCGTTAGCGGGACGGAAAATCCGTTCGACGACGCGCCGATCGTAGTGAACGATGTAGGTACCCTTTGTGGTCCATCGCCAGGTGGCGACTGGCCGCAACGTGTTCCGGTCGAGAAGGACCGAATCGCCGGTGAATCCGTCGCCGTTGGTGAAATGGCGGACTTGCTGGAGAAGGACCCGTCCGCCGATATGCACAATATCAATAGCGATCGATCCATCGGGCGTGTTCGATCCGTTCTCGCTGATCCGGGTGGTCAGCCATCCCACGCCGGGCTTGACCCTGCTGCCGATCGGCTCGGGCGGGGCATCGTCGTATGGGAGATTCATCCCGATATTACTGCACGCGCCGAGCACTACCATTGTGGGGTAGAGGAGGCGGGCCGATAGTCTGAGACGTCCGATCAAGACAATTCGTCTCCCGGTCCCGGTCGTCGGGATTGTAGCCGGGCGTTCAAGATGAATGGGGCAGATCAAAGAATAATCACCCCGACCCGGTTCACCCACCGGCGGGTTAACCCTCGTATCGGCGGAGCGTCCTTCAAAGCATGAGCTTCCGACAGCGGTTCCTGGTTTCCGGTCTCGCGCTCGTGACGACGATCCCGGCCTGTGCGCAAGCACCGATGTCCGCCCGCGACTCCGCACGGCACGCGCTCAATCGCCTTGCCTACGGAGCAGCGCCCGCCGAGATTGATCAGGTTGCCCGTGAAGGCGTTCTCAAATGGGTCGATCGTCAACTTGGATTCAGCGACATCGGTGATCCCGCTCTGGCGACCGAAGAAGCGCAATTTGACGTACTGCACGAAACCAACGACGACATGCAGGCACTGCTTCAGAAAACCCAGGCGAAGAATGCCCGCGCCCAGGCGCTCGGCGATTCCGTCGCCCGGCAGCAAGCCATCGACCAATTGCGCCTCGAACAGCGCGACGACCGGCGGTCGCTGGTTGTGCTCGATAACCAGCTGGCCACGCTCACCGTAATTCGCGCCGCCGAGTCCGATCATCAGCTTGACGAAATCCTGGTCGACTTCTGGACCAATCATTTCAATGTCTTCATCAACAAGGGACAGGATCGAGCTTATTTCGCCGACTACCTCGAGCACACCATTCGCGGCCATGCCCTCGGCCGCTTCGACGATCTTCTCCTCGCCACGGCGCGGAGCCCGGCAATGCTGTTCTACCTCGATCAGGCGGAGAGCGTGGCCGCTGCCGACGCGACTCGGGTCGGG
>DASYAK010000054.1:0-15913 GCA_036501385.1 Gemmatimonadales bacterium
GCATTACGACAGTGCGGATCGCGATGCTCATGTTCATCCCGCCGTCGAATCCGATCCACCCGATCGCTCCCGAATACACGCCACGAGCGGTCGGCTCAAGTGTCGCGATGATTTCCATTGCCCGGAGCTTTGGCGCGCCCGTGATCGAACCGCCAGGGAAAGTCGCGGCCAGAAGATCGAGTGCGTCGGTGCCGTGCCGGAGTTCACCGGTCACGATCGACACCAGGTGATGCACGGTGGGATGCGCTTCGGTTGCACACAGTGTTGGCACGGCGACGGTCCCGGGCACACAGACCTTCGAGAGATCGTTCCGCAGCAGGTCGACGATCATGACATTCTCGGCGCGATCCTTGGCGCTCTCGGTGAGGGCGCGGGCGAGCGCGGCATCGCGCTCCGAATCGGCGCTGCGCGGGCGAGTCCCCTTGATCGGACGGGTTTCCACCTGACGAGTGCGTGGGTCGAGCCGCAAGAATTCCTCTGGCGACGCGCTGGCGATCGAGACCGCGCCGTGCCGGATGAATGCGGCCATTGGTGCCGCGGTCTCGAGGCAGAGTGCGCGATAGAACGCCAGCGGATCACCGAGAAAATCCGTGGTGAATCGCTGGGCAAGATTCACCTGGAAGAGATCGCCATCGAGGATCAACTCGATCGCCCGGGCAATTGCCGTCCGGTATTCTGCCTCCGTGAAATCGGCGGCGAACGAAGACGACGCAGGGCGCTGCATGTCGTTCTGCGCTGTTGCCCTGCTGGGCGGGTTCAGCCGGTCAAGCACCGAGTGCGCGCGGTCGCGTGCCCGTGCATGGTCGGCGTGGCCTTCCGAGTCGATTCCGCTGCTGATGAGCCAGCCTTGATTGCGACGGTGATCCCAGGCGATCACCCAGTCATGGAGTCCGAGTGCTATGTCCGGGACCGGGTGGGGTTCACTGCGATGCCGCTCGATCCGGTCGAAGGCGGTTCCGAGTTCGTAGCCGAACCAGCCGATCCAGCCCCCCTGAAAGGGCGGCAAGTCGTTGCACCGTCGCTCGGGACGACTGAGTGTGCGACGGACCTGAAGACAGATTTGCGGCCATTCCCGCGCAGCTGCGCTGACCGTCGCGATCGGGTCCGCGGCGAAATAGCTGTACACGCCGAGTGGATGCTCCGTTGCAGCGCTGTGGAGGAGCGCGGGGCGCGGCAAGTCCCGGAGCAGCGTGGCAACGCTGATCGGGGTCCAGTATTGATCGAGCGGCTCGACCAACGGCAGTCCGGTCGATGTGCCGGTCAGCGGCTGATCCAGCCGCTCTTCTGACCTTCGAGGCCGGGAAATCCGCCGGTCGGTTGCCAGAGCGCCGTCTTCTCGATCTGGCGGGCCAGCCCGAGATCCTTGTCCGTAATCCCACCCGCCGAATGCGTCTGCAATCGGACAACTACTCGGCTCCAGTGTACTTCGAGGTCGGGATGATGGTTGGCTGCTTCGGCCATGAAGGCGATGGCATTCACCAACAGCATGGTGGAGCGCCATCCGTCGGTGGTGTATTCACGGTGCAACCATCCGTTATCGACCGCCCATCCAGGGAGTTCAGCCAGCTCTCGCTTGAGCGCGACGGCATCGTGGACGGGCTCATGGTTCGGCATTGGAATTCTCCGCAGTATGATGGTGTTCCCGGCGTTCGATGTAGACTGCCGACTGTCCCGGCGATTCTTCGACTTCGACCTCGAGTACATCCGGCGAGACGCCGGACGCGGCCAGTCCTTTTCTCAGTCGTTCGGCGACCCATCTGGCCAGCATCTCCGCGGTCGTATTTGCGATCGGCACGATGATGCAGTCCCGGGTCGGGAACTGGTACGTAAGTTGGCCGAGATAGGAGACGTACGTCATCCCGTCATCGGCGCGGTACGCGAGTTTCGGATTGTCCGCCGGGAGCAGCACGCGATGGTCAAGGCGTTCGACTTCGCCGCGAACCAGCCCTTTGATCACGGAAAAATCCACCACGAAATGACACTCAGGGTCGATCGGACCTTCGACGGTGACCCCGATGCGGTAGTTGTGCCCATGCAGCGACTCGCAGGCGTGACCACGGAAGGTCAGGAAATGTGCGGCCGCGAATCCGAGGTAGTCCTTGCTGACGTTGACACGAAAGAATCCCATCGATGCTCCCAGCGGGTTCGGCCGATCACGGAGACAACATATCCCCCATGCGGAGTCGCCGGTATTACTGATGCAATCGTGTTCGCACCCGGCGTGGCTGCACGCCAGCGGCAAAACGTCCTAATAGACGCCAGATTGTCCTGAATCCGGACAATGCGTCCTGGTCTTCGTAGCGTATCTCGGTGTCGTGCAAGCACTTGAAGAATGGCACGCCGCTCGCATCATGAGAGACCTGCGAAACCAACGTCTCACTGGAGGTTGAAATGCGCTCCACAATACTTTCCATCATTCCGGCGCTCGCCGTTGTTGCAGCTGTTCCGGCGTCCGCGCAGGTTCGCGTTCATGTCAATATTCCTGTCGGCCATACGCGGGTCCTCTACGGCCCGCATCGGCAGCTGTTCATTCGCGAATATGATCCCACGCTCTTCGGCCCATGGGAGTCGTACTACGATGATTGGGCACCAGTCACCGTATATCTCTACAACGGGCAGTACTACGACTACCCGATCGTCTCGTACGCAGAACCGGTCATCGTCTATCGATACCGTGACCAGGTCTTCTTTCCCCCGCGCGCTTCCGCCTTCCGAGTTTGGCGCGACGCGCGCTTTCCGAGCCGGGCGTACGGCCACGGATATGGCTACGGTTATGGCCGACCGGCGCCGCGAACCTTCGAACGGAGCCGGCCAGAAGCGCGAGTTGCCCCGCGCAGCTCAGGTGTCCGGGATTACCGAGAAGCGCCACGGACTTCGGGCGGCCGGGATTCCCGGGGCGCTCCGGCAAGCCGAAGCAGGCCGGAGTCCCGTGGCCAGGGTGGCGGCAACAGTCATGGAAATAGCCGCGGAAGCAGTCACGGAAACGGGCGCGGTCGCGGTCATTAGCAACCATGCCGGGGTTGCGAATCGACGTGCGGACCGGGAGGCGGCAGCAGGAAGGCCGCCTCCCGGTTTCTTGATCAATGCGCCGCGATGATTTCGCCGGTGATCGTCACCGGTGGCAACTCGCCGGTCAAGCGTAGTGACAGATTCCAGAGACGCGCCCCGATCACGGGGTCGTGCGAAATCAACGACGACGTCGCCGCCCGGCAGTCCTTGAAATACTTCCCGGTCACACCCTCCACGTCGGGCGACGTCGCCAGATAGAGCGGCGTCGCGGCGCCCTCCTCGGGAGTGATGGCAAATCGGCGGACGATCGGCCATACCCACCGCGACCACCACCGGTCGTACAGTCCGCGCAACACCGGTGTATCGACGATCCCGGGATGACAACAGTTGACCGTTACGCCACTTCCCTCGAGCCGGTGCGCCAGGTCATAGCTGAACATCACATTGGCCAGCTTCGAGCGGGCGTAAGCGGTGCGCCCGTTGTACCCCTTCACGCTCATCCAGTCCTCGGGGTCGGAGACCCGCTGGTGGGCCTCAGATGCCACGATCACGACCCGAGCCGGTGCGCTGGCGCGGAGCAGGTCGCTCAATTCGTTGATCAGGATGAATGGGGCCAGATGATTGACGGCGAAGGTCTTCTCGATGTCATCGACGGTGAGCGTCCGGCGTGCGATAAAGGCCCCGGCGTTGCTCATCAGCACATCGAGACGCTGATGGCGTCCGCGGACTTCTTCGGCGAGACGGCGGACTTCCGCCTGCACTGCGAAATCGGCAATCAGCAGCTCGAGCCGATGGTTGCCGGTGGCAGCGGCGATCTGTGATTTCGCACTCTCGCCGCTCTCCCGGTTGCGGCAGACCATGACGACGCTCGCGCCTTGGCGTGCGAGTCCTTCGGTCACGGCGCGGCCGATGCCGTGATTCGCCCCGGTCACGAGGCAGACCTTCCCCTGCATCACTCCCTCCCGTCAGTCGGACTGAAAACCGAGCGGCAATATAGTTGCGGTCCTGGCAGCCGGTGGACGATCCGGATGCGTTGTCCGCCGGCTGACCCGCGCTCCGCGTTCACGGTAACTTGATGCGGTGCAACCGACTCGCGATCACCTCCTGCCGCCGGATCTCGATGCATACCGGCACGCGCTGCATCCCCGTGGCCGCCTCATCGTCATCGCGCCGACCCGTGCCGCGTGCGAGACGATCGAACTTGCGCTGCACGCCCAGGTCTCGACGCTCCTCGAACGGCAGCATGGCGAGACGGTGCGAGCGTGGGCTCGTGAGGGGAAAGGGTTCGGCATCGTCGCCGGCACCGGCACGGGAAAAACGCTCGGCATCCGGCTCATTGCCGAGGAGATTCTCGCCGAACCACTCGTCGCCGGCGTTGTCAATCGAGAACGTGAGGCGACTCCCGACACGCCGAGATGGAATGTCGTCGTTGTCACCACCGGGATTGCCCGCCGTTGGCTCGCCGACGACCTGATCACTCGCCGGGACACCCTTCTGGTCGACGAGATTCACCAGACGTCGGCCGAACTGGAACTCTGTCTCGCGCTCGGGAAGCGGATCGGGGCTCGGTTCATCTGGCTGTCGGCGACGGTCGATCCGACGATCTATCGCGAGTACCTGCGGAGCGACGCAGTTCTGGAGACGTCGGCGTTCGACCCGATGCTCAAGGCAAAAGTCGTCGTGGTGGCCAAGCAGCCTGCCGCCTTTCTTGATGATCCCACTGTCCGCCGCTTCATCGCGCAGCGCCGGGGCGTCGCCGTATTCCTTCCGACTCGCGCCGAAGTCGAACGGCTCGGCGACGAAATGAGTGCGCGCTTCCCCCGTCTGGCCACGGCGTTCTACCACGGCGGCGAGCCGATCCGAGTGCTGCGGCCGTTTCTCGAGGGCGAGGTGCCAAAACCGTATCTCCTCGCCATGACGGCGGCCGGTCAGTCGGCGCTGAACCTTCCCGGCCTCGACACGGTGGTCATCTATGATGCGCGATATGGCAACCTCGTCGAGCGCGGCCGCAACGTGCTGCATCGCCTCTATCTCGGCCCCAACGAAATCCTGCAGATGGCCGGCCGGGTGCATGGTCGCGTTGCAGGCGGTGAAGTGACGATTCTGTCCGACCGCGATCTCGATTTCAGTTCGCTCAAGCCTGGTCCCCCGGAATTCCAGCTCGCCGGCGATGCCGAACGGGTGGCACTTACCTGTGCCGAGATCGGGGTAGACGCCGGTGACCTTGAGCTTCCGGTCCCGCTCGATCGTGCGGCATATCGCGCTGCTGTCGATCGCCTGACGGAACGTGGCCTGATTGAGCGCGGGCGGCTGACAGGGTATGGGCGACAGGTTGAGGCGCTGCCGGTGGAGCGTCCGTGGGCCGAACTGCTGGTTCATGCCGATGGGGAAGACCTTCCGCTCGTGGCCGGTGCGAGCGGGATCGATTCACTCCACCGGATGACTCGCGAAGAGCGTGATCTGCACGGCGTCCTGGTCTCCGGAAGCGACCATCTCACTGCCTACAACCTCCTCGCCGAAGCGGTCAATCAGTTTGGGCGCATCGAGACGGTGCACGGTCTCCGCCGTCATGTCTTCGACGAGGTCGAACTGGCCGCGTGGAGCGACCGCAGGGGCATCCTGGTCAAGGCGGTCGAGGATGGTGCGCTGGGATTGGCAGCGGCGTATCGCGCGCTCGACGCTGAGCTTCCGGCAACGCTGCCGATGGCCGATCACCGACGGCGGGCGCGCTTCGTCGACCTGCTCGCGCGAATCGAGCCGTTCGATCTGGTGCTTGACGAGCAGACCGCCACCGGACAGCCGGCGCGAATCGCCAAGACCTCGGTCGCCGGAAGCTGGGGCGCAGTCGCCGGCACGTTGCGTTACTTCGCTGACCGGTCTGGCGTCGCGCGCGCAAGTATCGAAGGCACCACGATTCCGTACGAGCTGCTGAGACGCTATGCCGTCGAAGGACGTCGATCGATCGTGCTCACCCAGCATCGTCGGCATCAGCGGCTGGCCATTGACCGATCACTCCGGTACTTCGGCTTTGAGCTATCGCGCGCGGTGGATCCGATCGAGGGTGAGATCCCGCTGGAGTGGCGCGACGAGGCACACGACATTCTCGCTGGCGCTCTGTTCGCCGGGACGGCAGACCATCCCGACGGCGCCCGGCTCGCCCGTGCAGTCAGCGAACTCGATGAATACTGGCGGCGCTCGGGAGGCGCGCTCACCGGCGTCGATCATGATGGCGTCCGCGCGCTGGTTCGTGCGCAGCTCGGCGACGTGGCTTCGTGGGATGATTTTCAGCACACGCCGGTGCGCCTCGACGTCGCGGCGATAATTCCCGGCGACCTCCGGACGCACCTCGACGCATTGCCCGCCAGCATCAGGATCTACGGCGATGCGGCGCCGCTCGAGTACGAGGTTCGCGACGGCAATGGAATTGTCCGGGTGCGCCTGCGCGAGGGTCAGGCGCGACGGCTCCGCGAATCGGACCTTCCCGTGCTCGACCGCCCGCTCGTCTTCGCAATGCGCCGCAAGGGCGAAGCTCTGCACGCCGAAACGCTCGCCGACCTGCGGGCGCTGCTTGATCGACCGGACGTTCATTCCTCACGATCACGGGAAGAAACCGATGGGCGGCATCGGGGTCGAGGTCCCGATTCACGTCGCGGCCGAGGCCGGCACGACGGCGGGCACCGCCGCCGCTGAGGCTATCGACCCTGCCGGTCCGGCGGGAGCGACGCGTGCGCGCGTCCAAGGCTCGCCACCAGACGATCCATGGCATCGCGATGTGCAGTGAGTGCGCGAGCCAGCTCGGTTCGTTCGGCGAGGAAGCGTTCCATCATTCCAGTCAGGTGCTGATCGCGTGCCGACCGACGCTTGGCGACGGCATTGGCTTCCTCGACAGCCGGCCCCAGCGCGTGCGCGATGTCCTCCAGTTCGGCGGCGGACTCTCCCATCCGCTGGGCTGCTGCCTCGCCGACTTCTGCGTCGCGAATGGCATCGCCAAGAGCGCGCCGCGTCGTCTCGACCGCGGCGTGAAGACTGACGACATCGGCCGCAAGCGCGTCAGTCCGCCCCTTGATTGCTACCGATGTCGCAGCGGTCGTGTCGGCGAGCCGGCGCACCTCCTCGGCGAGGACACCGAAGGTGCGCCCGGCGGCACCGGCGCGAGTTGCTTCGAGTGCCGCGTTGTTGGCCACGAGATTGGTTCGGAAGGCTACTCCGCTCACCGTGTCGTTGCTGGCGGCGATCGCGTCGCTGTGTCCAGTCAGCCGTCCAATTTCCTCGGAGAGCATCGCAAGGCGATCGAGTGAACGCGCGACGGCGTCGCTGCTGCTGCGAGCGCGGTCGCGGGCTTCGGATGCGGTTCCTTGCAGGCCTTCGCCATGCCGCGCCACTCCGGTCACGCCGTCGCTTAGTTGCGCGAGGACCTCGCGGGCATCGACTGTGGGAGGAACAGCCCATTCCGAGTCGACCGAAGCGAGTGGAAGCTGGCGTGCGGCGAGGGCGAGCTCTGCGACAGTCAGATCGAGGCGATCGGCCAAGACGCGCTGATGATTCATCACCACGATCTCGCGGCGACGCGCCCGGAGGACGACGGCAACCGGCTGCAGCCATGCGGCGAGCCATTCACGCTCCGCCGCACCGAAGGTGTCACCGTGGCGTGCCTCGATTCGCACTTCGCCTAGCGGGTCCCCGGCACGGCCGATCGGGACAATCAGCTGGAGGTGTTCGCCGACGGTTCCCGGATCGCCTGCATTGTCATCCGGCCCAGGCGAGAGATCCCCCGTGGATCCGAAAATCTCCGGATCCGAGATTCGCACCAGCACCCCACGCGCGTCGAACGCCCCGCTGAGAAGTTCCGCGACCGCCCTGACGAGTTCGGAAGGATCGGGGGCCTCAAGTATGGCGATCGCCATTCGCTGGGCCGACAGGTCGCGAGCTGCTGCGTCGCGATACGGAAGTGCCCAGGCCGCCATAGCGCCGAACGCGGGGAGAGCAATCAAGGCGAGGCGGCTCACCGTGACGTCAGCGGCCAGCTGCACATCGATTCCGGGCGCAATGGCCGCGAGCACGAGTGGAACGAAACCCACCGCCACTGCAATAAATCCCCATCCGAGTGGGCGGCGGACCAGGCGCCGGGGCTGGATAAAGAAGGCCAGACCGATTGCGGCGAGCGCTACGCCGGCCGCAGCCGGTTCAATCACCAGCGGACGGACGGTCGCGTCGATCGCATCGACGAGCGGGGCCTCGCCGGTCATAAGGCCGACGAGCGCTGCGGCGAAGATGGCGAAGGCTATCCCATACCATGCCACAACCCAGCTGATCCACCTCCGACGCCGCGACCCCCACCCCAGCTGGAGTGCAAAGTGAACGACCAGCGGGGGGAGTGCGTATCGCCATGGGGCTGCAAGAAGGAACCCGGCCAGGAAGCGGCGACCCGGCTGATCGAGCGGGGCGAGAATCAGGAGCGTTGTCGCTGCTGCAGCCATACCGACGACGGGCGGGGTCACTGGATCGGTGGGAAGCCGGAGCAGGATCAAGCCTGCGGCTATTGCTCCTAACACGGCGAGCCCTACGATGATCGGGGCGATGGGGCCACCGGCAGGGGATTGTGAAATGTTTGCAGTGATGGGTATGGCGGCGCCCCAGATCGCTATGGCGAGCAACAAAGGCCACCCGGACCAGAGGCGGGGCGATTCCGGGGCTGGTGTGCTAACCAGTTGCTGGGGAAGCGGATCACTCATGGATTGTCAGCAATATGACGGTTCGGCCCCTGTGGGGCATCCGATGGCGTCACCTTCTGAAACCTTCACCTCTAACCGGGCGTACACACTCCCATGACACAGCCGATGACCGCGACCACACTTCCATCGGTTTTTTCGCCGCTGGCCAAGGCGCTCCTCGACTCATTCCATGAAGGCGTGGCCGTGTTCGACTCCCACGGCCGGATTGTCTACCTCAACGCGGCCGGTCGCAGTGTCTTGAGCGAGGCCGGCCTCGATCCGTCGAGCGACAAGGACGATCTCCTTCCTGAACTGGCCGCCATCGGAGGACGCCTCTCTCCGCTGCGAGTCGGGAATATGGATCTCGGTGAGGCGATCTTTCTGCCTCATCGCGAGGGCCCCACCACGCTCGCCGAGCGAGAGAAGGACGCGATCGTCCGTTCGCTCGAGGCCCACGCCTGGCGGCTGGCCGAGACGGCGAAAACGCTGGGGATCTCCAGGACGACGCTCTGGCGGCGGCTGCGAGCCTACGGCCTACACCGCGACGGGCGGACGAAATGGGACCAGCATTCCTCCATTCCCTGAGATTCGCAGCGGTCATCGCAGGCACCTTCCCGACTGACACCTTCACTTTCGCCGACCGGGCCACGCAAGAACTGGTGGCCCGCGCCGCGGCACGACATATCGCGCAAGACTCGTCAGTTCACGATTACGAAGCAAAACTGCGCTATCGGCTGTCGTTTGGTTTTGCGCGCCGCAAGTGGGGCGACCCGTTGCCGGTGGCGGTCGAGGAGCAGGACGCGACGATCGCGTGGCAGTTGCCGAACGACTTGCGGGTCGATCTCCTCGGGCGCCGGAGTGTGAGCCAGCTGCAGGGAGTCGATCTTTCATCGACATTCAGCCAGCCATGGTTCGTCCCGCGAACCCTGGGTGATTCGATCCGCGTCTTCGGCACCAACCACGTTCCGTCGCGAGCCGCACCGCACCCGCTCGCGCCGGGAGCTGACCGGTATTATCGATACGCCGCCGGCGATTCGATTGTCATCGTCAGCGGTGGCCATCGCGTCACGATCCAGAGCGTCACCGTCACGCCCAAGCATGCTGATGGCTCCTTCGTGGCTGGCCGCCTCTGGCTCGACGTTGTCACCGGAGAGGTGGCGCGCTTCACCTTTCGTTTTGTCGGGACCGAACTCTGGGCGGAGCCGGATGGGCAGACGGCAAAGGACAGCGCCTCAGCCCGGCGCAACAGCATTTCTGTCAATCGGATTCTCGAGCTCAACGCCGATCTGGAATACGCCCTTCAGAACAATCGCTACTGGATGCCGTACCGGCAGGTGATTGCTGGCAAGGTTTCGGTGCCGCTAGGCATCGACTTCGCAGTGCCATTCGAAGCGCGAACGACCTTCGATGACTACGAGATAAACCAGGGGAGGGCGGTGGTTTTCGACGCGCCGTTCCCGCGCGATTCGACCGCCCGCAGGAGAAACGGCGGGCAAATATTCGCCGCGAGAGGTCGTTCGCCCGGTGCGAATCGTGCCTCCGGCGATTCACTCCGCCGCCGCCCCGATTCCGCGAGCTTCCGATCTCGTTTCCGCGACCGGACGGGGTACCTCGCAGCCGGCGGCCGCTTCGAGATTCATCGCCCACCCGCTGACTCGATGCGAAACTACAAGGGCTGGGGTGATTCGCTGGTCCTTGCCGGAAGCGACGAAGATCATCGGAGGCTGCGGCAGGCGATGGCGGATCTGGCAAGGATCTCCGAGACACTTCCGCCCGAGATGACTGGGCGTCCGCGGTTCGGGCTCGCGTGGGAAAGGCTGTCGGATCTCTTTCGGTACAATCGGGTCGAGGGGACCACGCTCTCCGGCGGAGTGCGCCTGCCCGTGGCGATTCCGTTCACCACGCTCTACGGGACCGCTCGCTTCGGACTCGCTGACCAGCGCGTCATGGCCCGGCTTTCGGCGGTCCGCGACGCGCCGGGCGGACAATGGATCGTGGCGATATCGCGCGATCTTCAGGACGCAGATCCGTTCGCCGAGGGGCTCACATTCGGCAATTCTCTGCGCGGCACATTCACCGGACACGACGACGGAGCGTACTTGCTGGCGCAGGGTGCGCGGGTCAGTTTCGAGACGTCGGCCGGACGGGGCAACGAAGTGACCATTGCCGGTCGAGCGGAAGACGAAGAAAGTGTGTCCAGCGAGGCTCGGGCGTTCATTCCGCGGATCAGTGGCGCCGACGGATACTTTCCGGCGACGGATCCGATCCGCAATGGCTTTGCGGTGGGGCCGACTGTTCGGCTCGATCATGCAGGGCCTGGCACCAGCTGGATGCTCGACGCCGAGGGACTCGATGCCGACGGAGCGTTTGCCGGCCGTCTCGCTGGGCAACTACGCTTCAAGCGGCTGGCGAGTGGATGGATGACCGCGCGACTATCGATGGGCGTTGCGGCCGGCGCCGATTTGGTACCGCAGTTGGAGCTTCACGCCGGCGGCCTCAATACAGTGCGCGGCTACGATTTTGACGTTGCTCGCGGCGATGCGCTCTGGGCGACGCAATTCGACGTGAGCCGTCCCAGCCGCAGCGCTGTCAAGCTGGTAGGATTCTTCGACATGGGACAGGGCGGAATGATCGGTGACTTCGGCATGGCGCCCTTTCTCTCCGGGACAGGCATTGGCGTATCGATCCTCGGCGGTTTCGTTCGCGCCGACCTGAGTCATCCGATTACCAACACGGCGGGACGCGGGTTGCGCTTCGACCTCGTCTTTGGCGGGGCGCGTTGAAGCGGGGAATTGTCGTCGCGGTGCTACTGATCGCCGCCGGCGCCGCATGGTGGCTATACGGTCGCGGTGCATTGGGTGGAAGCATCGATGCCGGCGACGTGACAATGCAGTGGAGGGGGACGTATCACGGCCAGCTGACACTCAAGGGACGCGTCACCTGGTGTCCGGTGACGCGGGTCGGAATCCTGCAGGCAGTATCTGGAGACACTGGCGTGATGATCGTGTTCTACGAACGGGATTCGCTCGCAGCGGGCCCGCATCCGGTTGCAGCGCCGGCCCAGGCGCCCGCAGCTACCCGACCGACCGCGACCGCCGCGCTGCGCTGGCTCTACTCCGGGAAGGACACCGTCCTGGCAGCCTTCCGGTCGGAGACCGGCTCGATGCAAGTCCGGCGTGGGCCGGGGACGATTTCTGGCGACTTGTCGGCGCGGATGCGGCCGATGACCGGATTTGACACTCTTGTCGTCCGGGGCGAGTTTCGCGATCTGCCGATCGTAACGACCGCGGTCGGCTGCTCCTGACCCTATCTTGCACCAATGGAATCCACCTACTTCCGCCGTGGGTTTGGCCTCAAGGCGGAGATCGAGGGGCAGCGGGCCGCTGACTATCACAGTGGGCTCGTCGATTCGCTGCGGGCTGCGGGGAATCGTCTCGTCGCGGGCCACCTGACCTTTCGCCTCGCACAGGAATTCGGATTCTGCTACGGCGTTGATCGCGCGGTCGACTATGCCTACGAGACGCGGGCCAAATTTCCAGACCGCCGCCTTTTCCTCGTCGGCGAGATCATCCACAACCCTCACGTCAACGCCAATCTCGCCCGGATGGGAATCATCTTCCTCCACCGGACTCCGGCAGCATCAGGTGCGACAGGTGAGTTCGATTTTTCGGGAATCACTGCGGACGACGTCGTGATTCTTCCAGCGTTCGGCGTGACGCTGCACGACTTCGAGCGGCTGCGCGCCATGGGCTGCATCGTGGTGGACACGACCTGCGGCTCGGTCCTCAATGTCTGGAAGCGAGTCGAGAGTTACGCTCGCGACGGCTTCACCGCGGTGATTCACGGGAAGCACTACCACGAGGAAACGCGCGCCACTGCGAGCCAGGTGAGCCGGTATCCGCAGGGGAAATTCGTCATTGTCTACGACATGGCCGAGGCGCGGCTTATCTGCGACCAGATCGAGCACGAGGGCGATGCAGCCCGGCTCGCCGGCCTACTTGGTCCAGCGGCGTCGGATGGTTTCGACTTCACCGGCGACCTGGTCCGAATTGGTGTCGCGAATCAGACGACGATGCTCTCGGGTGAGTCACTCGCGATCGCGGCCGAACTCCGGAAATCTTTGGCTCGACGCTACGGCGAGGAACACGTGGTGGAGCACTTTCGTGCGTTTGACACCATCTGTTCTGCAACGCAGGAACGGCAGGACGCCGTGGTGCAGATGCTCGAGGAACCGATCGATGTGATGATGGTTATCGGCGGCTACAACTCGTCGAACACCTGTGCCCTGGCTGCCCTCGCCCAGCGCCACGGCGTTCGCACCTACCACATCGAAGACGCCGGGAATATCGACGCTGCCGGTCGCTCGATCCGGCATCAGCCGGTTCGGAGCAAGGAAGAGATTACGGATCATGACTGGCTGCAATCCGCCACGGTCATCGGTATTACAGCTGGCGCATCTACGCCGAATAACAAGATTGGCGAGACGGTGGCCCGAGTCTGCGAAACCGCAGGGGTCGAGCCGACATTTTAGGTTAATATTCGCGCGCTGAGAAACGTTGCCCGCCAAAGTTATTGTAAAAACTCAGGCATCTGCCTATTTTATTGGAATGGCTAGACAACCAATACGCGGCTGGATTCATCAGCCGCTGGCTGCGTTCCTCGGGACACAAGCCAAGATTGCCGTTTTACGAATCCTCTGGCGATCGCGGATCCCGCTGCCTTACCGTGAGGTGGTGCGTCGCTCGACGATGGCATACGGAAGCATCGATCTTGCACTCGGCGACTTGACCGCCGTCGGTCTCGTTGAGGAGCTTGACGGAGGTCGCGAGCGCCGAGTCATCCTGCGCACCTCTCACCGTCTTGCTCCCGCGGTGATTCACCTCCTCCAAGCCGAAGCCGACTTCTTCACCGCATTCCGGGCGGAGCTCCGAAGCGCGCTCCGCGGCGGCGAGGGATCGGGGCTCCTGAGCGCGGCGCTGGTCGGCGCGGCCGCTCGCCGGCAGGAAGTCGTGGGTGACCGGATCGATCTGCTGATCATCGGACTTGACCGGAATGGAACCGGGCACCTTCGCGCCCGTGTCGACGAGAGAGCGGATTCGATCCGGGCCGCGTTTGGTGTCGAGGTCAACGTTCTTGCCTACGACGTCGGCACGGCCCGCGCGATGTGGCGGACCCGAACCGACGCTGCTGAACGTGATGTGCGCGATGCAGAGCTTCTCGCGGGTACGCCACCGCACGAGGTCCTCGACGTGTAGCGGGCGCGCGTGCGGGCTAACCGTCCACGCTGTTGAGGAGGAGTTCGGCGACAGCCGCTATCGTAAGCGGTGAGCAGCCTTCGACCCGATTGTTCACGATGACGTAGGCCGGAATCCTGAGGTTGACCGCCGTGCGCGCCACGGCGACAAGATCGTTGCGCACGTCGTGGTTGATCTCGCGAATCCTGTCGTACGGCGCGAACGCGTCGACTGCGGCGGCGAAAGTGCGTCCCGGCCTGAGCAGGGCGCGGACCACCATGAACGGCGCCGTGACCGCGTAGGGGAGGAGGAGTTGCTCTCCAATCGACGGCATCCTGGTCCACCCATTGAGCACGTGCGCCACACCATGATCACGCAGCACCGCGAAATATTCGGGGACGAGGTAGTCGGGGTTGCGAAGCTCGACGGCATACGGCACGTCGTTCGGCAGCCGCGCGAAGAATCGATCCAGCGCCCCGGCGAAGTCGGAGGCGGTTACACCGTCGCGGCGGGCGATCGCTTGAAACTCGAAGACGAGGGGGCCCAGATGTGCCCCGAAATGGAGACGCATCGGGTCGAGAACATCGCGCGTGAAGAGGTCGGCGTTGAGCCAGTCGGGGTTGCGCCCCCCATGCCGCCCGCCGGAGTGCGGGGCGACGAAGCTATACGCGGTGATCTGATTCCAAACCTTGCTGACGCAGCGAAAGCCGGCCGGAAGTGCCGCGGCGTATGCCTTGAGCGTGGCTGGCGCGGGTGGCGCGTAGAAAAAGGAATCGATTCCGACGGTGCGAGCCAATGGCCAGTGGGCGTATTCTTCAAGTTGTCGCGCACCGGCGCCAGTCGCTGGATAGTCCCGTCGGTAGATCAAGCCCTTCCAACCCGGATATGTCCACGACGAGGTGCCGAAGAGCACCTCGGGGGGGAGCCTTGCCGCGAGCGCCTCGATTGCCGCGAGGGATGGACGTCCCGTCTCTGGCAGGCCGCCGGACATGGTCACCGGTCGGTCTCGATCGACGGGATCACCATGATAGGTTGAGCCGCTTGGTCACGACGCAAACCTGGTCGCTCGTGAATGGAACCACTGCACGGAGGAGGAGAGTCGCAAGCATCATGCGTCGTTGCCCAATTGATCTGGCACTTGGCGCCTGCCTCACGGGTGCAATGATGGCTGGACTGCCGATCGTGCTGCACGCCCAGGCGCCTGACAGCACCGCCAGCGCGACGCTCAGCGATTCCGGCGTGGTGATTCGGTTCCCGCGCTTCGTGTCTCCCGATTCGATCACGCGCGAGATGCCGGTTGCCGATCTCTTCTCGGGATATGAATGGCGGGTCGCATTGCTCGGCCACGACGCGGCGTTGCTGACGGCGCTGGTGGTTGCGCCGAACGACAGCCTGGTGATTCACCACTACGGGTCGATCAAGGAAGTGTACATGGCGGGAGACCTCCGCCAGTGCCAGCGGGCGAATGACCTGGTAATTTCGTGCGGCCGGCTCGCACGCGGTCTGGTGCGGGATGTCGGTGGGTGCATCGAAATCGCGATCATCGACACCCGGTGGATGCTGATGGCAATGGAACTCGAGCATCCCACTGTCCGGTTGGTGGTCAAACGCGCCCGGCAAATTCTCTGGATGGCCGACGTTCCATTGATCGCTCACGGGCAGTAAGATCGCGCATTCATGGGGCCGGGGCCGCCGCGGCTACCTCGCTCCGCCGAGCTCAGTGGATTGCGTTCCGGATGAAGTGGAAGTCGTACTGGAGTTGCACGTCATCCACGACGCTCACAACAATCATCAGTCGAGGCTGTTCCATCCCGAAATCCTCGAACTTGATGTGCGTCGTGGCGGTGCCAGTATAGTCATCGCCCTTGGCCGTGAGCGTGACGTTCCAAATGGTCGGCCTGGTGACCCCGTGGATCGTGAGGTCGCCGGCGAGATGCAGGGAGAGGGCGCCCGATGTGG
>DASYAK010000055.1:0-88574 GCA_036501385.1 Gemmatimonadales bacterium
CTCGGCGGCGAAGCAGGCAACACCCACTACGACTCGGTCTCGCATTGCATCCTCGTCGCGGTGCAGACGCGGAATCAGCTGGTGGCAATCGACCCGGTCACTGAGCAGATCGTGGCGCGGTACGATCTCCCGGGTGCGGAACATCCCCACGGATTCACGATCGACGAAGTGGGAAGATTCGCGTTCATCTCGTGTGAAGGAAATGCAAAATTGCTGGTGGTCGATCTTCGCACCATGAAGGTGCTGGCGACGCATGCCGTCGGCGACGGCCCGGATGTCCTCGCCTGGGATGCGAGCTGGCGAAGACTCTACGTTGCCTCCGAAGGAGGAGTGCTCAGCGCCTTCGCCGCCGACGGATCGGTGTTGCATGCGCTGGGAGAATACCGGGCACCCCATGCTCACACCGTGTCAGTCGACCCCAGGACGCATTGGGTCTACTTGCCGCTGGAGGATATCGACGGGAAGCCGGTCCTGCGGGTACTGATCCCGGGGGCGACTTGACGGCTGGTGGAGAGGCGTGATCTCACTCCCCCACGTCCTCCAGCCGTACCCCTCGTCCACCGCGAAGCGCTGTCCGGGCTTCAGTGACTCGGCGCAGGAACGCGGGATGATGTTCCAGCCGGTATTCGAACCACGCTTCATCCGACTCGAAGCCGATCAGGACCCCTGCGGGCCGTCCATGGCGAGTGATCACGATCTCCTCGCCTTCGGCCAGGCGCAGATATTTCGACAGGTCATCCTTCACCTTCGCCAGCGCGACCTCCTTCCTCGGGCGTGCCTTCGGCGTCGAGCCACTTCTGCGCTGCCGCGTTGCTGATGACGGCGAGGACTTCGACCGTCGCTTCGGAGATGTCATAGAAGACCCGGATGTCGTCCACACGGAGTCGGTATTGCGGGCGACTCAATCCCCGGAGCCGCTTGATGCGGCTCTTGCTTGTCCTGGCCGGCTCGTGGCGCAAGTGGCGCTCCATGGCATCGCGCACCGTTGCCCGGACTCGAGCCGGGAGCGCGCGAAAAGCGAGGGCGGCACTCGGCGCCAGGATGACCTCGAACATTGTAGCTACAATACAGCCAGAACGTGAGATCGGCGACCGGCCTCCAGACGCACTAGCCCGCAGTCCGCTTGTACCCGCCCACCCCCACACGACGACCCATCCGCCTCGCACGACGATCCATCGTCTCGCACGACGATCCATCCGACCTGCACGCTGACCCAGCCGAGTTGCGAGATGACCCAGCAGCCCAGCATGCTCGCCGCCGCGCCGAGCACGCTCATTCACTCGTGTTGTACGGTGACCCATCCAACCGGTAAGATGATCCCGACACGTTGCACGGTCGTCATATCGAAGTACATGGTGACCCGATCACCCTGCATGGTCATCCAGCCGCCGCACGAGACCCTCCAGCCGGACGATATGCTCACCCAGCGGCGTTGCATGCCCAGCTATCGTCGCCGCGAGATGACCCAGACGTGTTGCGTGCTCACCCCGCCGAGTTGTGAGGTTGGCAAACGGCGCCGCGAGATCACTCAGCGAGCCGCGATGGTCACCATTCCGGCCTGCGAGATGACCCCGACGCCGCGCCAGATGACGATCACAACGCGCCAGATGACGATCACAATCCTCCAGATGACGATCACAATGTGTGAGACGACCTGAAACCCGCCGGATTCCCGCCCAGACCCGGCCCGGAGTAGTGACCCCTTTCTCAGAGTTGTCTTAACTCAGGACACTTTGTCCGGAAAACGGACAACTGATTCCGACGATGCCCCGAAAAACCCGCGAAATCGGGCCTTTCGCCGTGGCACGCCGCCTGCTTCTCCCATTTGCCATCGACGCGGCGAGGTTGGGTGACCCGCTCGAGTTTCCTCGGTCAACTGATTCAGTTCACGGGCGCGACTGCCCAACCGGTGCGCCAAACGCGGGAGCACTCCAATGGACGGCATGACACGCAGGAAGCTGGGGATGGCTGCGACGGTGGTCGACTTCATCAAGCAGCAGCCACCCTCGACCGACGCCGGGTTCAACGCCCTGGTGACGGAGATGGAAGGGCTGGTCACGCGGAGCGACGACGTGGCCCGCCAGCAGCGCGACGGCGTGACGGCGCAGGCGGCCGCAACGCAACGGCGCGACGAACTCAGCCGCCGGACCCTTCGCGACCAGATGCGCAACCTCTTCCGGATCGCCCGCCGCACGGCTGCGACCAACGCCGAGTTCGCCGGACATTTCGTCGCCCCGCCGCGCCTGGGAACGCTGAGTTCCTTCATCACGGAGGCGAAGGCGATGCTCGCCATCGCCCTCCCCCAGAAGGATCTCCTCCTCGGCGCCGGCCTCACCGCGACCGCCCTCGATGACCTCCAGGCATCGATCGACGAATTCGACGACGAGACGGTGCGCCAGCACGACGCCCAGCACGATCATATCAGCGCGCGGGCCGAACTCACCGATATCGCCACGCGGTGTGTCGAGCTGTCGAGAGCGCTCGACGGGTATTTCCGCCTGCAGTTCGCGGGCAATCCCGAGACCCTCGCGACGTGGCGCTCGGCCAGCAATGTGCGCGGCCACTCGGCGCGGCATCCGGCCTCTGCACCCACGCCCGAACCCGCACCCCAGCCGGCACCGGCTCCGGTGCAGCCGTCGGTCTCACTCGCGAAGGAGGGCGGTGCGTGATAGGCGCGCTCCGCAACTCGACGTCTGCACAGCACACGAGAGAAGAGAGACGAGAGAAGTGTGCGGACGTCGGGGCGCGTGGGCGCAACGCGAGACGAGAAGCAGGAGATGGGGCGAGACGTCGGGGCGCGCGAGAGAGGGCGAGAGATTACTCTAATAAGGAGGCCAACACCATGACGACCTTCCATTCCAGCGGCGACCCGCTTGGCATCGACGCATTCGACCATGCCCGGGCCATTCTCGACATCGATGCCGCGACGCTCTGGGCTGTCCTGCAGGTCGAGAGCCGCGGCTTCGGATTCCTGCCGAGCCGGCGACCGGTGATCCGCTTCGAACGGCAGGTCTTCCATCGCCTGACCGGTGGACGCTTCGACCAGGAGCACGCCGAGTTCAGCAATGCGACCCCCGGCGGCTATCTCGGCGGAGCGGCGGAATACGCGCGGCTCAACGGCGCCTCAATGCTCGACGAGGATGCGGCGTTCAAGAGCACGTCGTGGGGGATTGGTCAGCTCATGGGGTTCAACTACGAGTACATCGGCTACACCAGCGTGCAGCAGATGGTTGACGCGATGGTCGGCAGCGAAGACGAGCAGCTCTGGTCCACCTCCGCGTTCCTCGAGGAGTGGGGACTGAACTACTCCCTGCACGATCATGACTGGGACGAATTTGCCGAACGGTACAACGGCGCCGAGGCGGGACCGGGAACCGATTGCGACGGCT
The DNA here is from genome assembly GCA_036501385.1 of Gemmatimonadales bacterium. Taxonomy (GTDB): domain Bacteria; phylum Gemmatimonadota; class Gemmatimonadetes; order Gemmatimonadales; family GWC2-71-9; genus Palsa-1233. The sequence goes on from DASYAK010000055.1 coordinate 3,390, forward strand.
ACGCCGCCAGGCTGGCCGCCGCCCACGCACGCTTCCAGTTGCAGCTGCCGGATCTCGACGTGCGCTTTGCGCAGGTGGCGCTCTTCTATCTCGGCTTCGACCCGGGTCCGATCGACGGAATCATCGGTCCGCGCACCCGCGCCGCGCTGATCGCCTTCCAGCGCAAGCGGCGGTTCGCCGTCACCGGCAGGCTCGACAGCCGGATGACGGATGTACTCTGCATGGCGGCGTTTGTGTAAGGACGAGAGAAGAGAGACGAGAGAAGTAACCGGTTCCCAGCAGTTGGCACGGCCCTCCTACTCGGCGCGTCCTTCCTCAAGCCCTTCGACGAGGTCGAGTAGTCCGGCCGCTTCCCACGACTGGCTCCCGGGTGACTGTGACAACGGAATCAGGACTCCAGCCTCCTCCAGCTGCGCCATCGCGTCATACACCGGCCCCTTCGAACGACCTGATGCACTGATAGCGACCGACGCCGTGATGACGGGATGGGCCGGCAGCACGTCAATGATCGCCCAGGCCGCGGCATCGGCTCGTGGCGCGCCAGCCTTGCGAAGCTTCTTCCGCCATCGCTCCATCAACGCCTCGACCGCAGCGACGTAGCGTGTCGCCAGGTGTGCCGAGCGGGCAGCGGCCGCGGCAAAGTGCTCGATCCACTCCACGACGCCATCGCCGCGGAAACTGTTCAGGCCGTCGATGTACCGATCGCGACGTGCAGCGAGCACGACGCTGATCGGCGGCACGTACGCCGGCGCCACTCCCCGCCGCCGAAGAATCACGTGGATCAATGCCCGGCCGGTGCGCCCATTGCCGTCGTCGAACGGGTGAATTGTCTCGAACTGCGCATGCACCAGCGCGGCTTGCACCAGCGGCGGAAGGAGGTCGCCGTTCACCGCATCACACAGATCACGCAGCAACGCCGGCAGCTTCTCGGGCGGCGGCGGCACGAAATCGGCGCCGCACGGATTGTGATCGTTTCCGCCAATCCAGTTCTGTTCCGTGCGAACGCGCCCCGCGATCTGCGGCCGCGGGTGATGCTGCATCAGTCGCCGGTGGATGGCGGCGATCTCCTTGCTGCCGAAACGTCGCGTCGCGGCGGCGTTGGAGATGGCGGTCTCCATGGCGGCGATGTTGTCGAGAATCTCCAGCGCAGTCTCGCTCTTCCGTCCGCGGTTTCCCATTCGCGCCTCGGCCCGCGCCAGCGCCCGGACGTTCATCTGCAGTCCTTCGACCTTCGACGACGCGATCGATTCGGTGCGCAGGAGGAGTCGCGCGAGCGGCGCGAGCGCCGCTGTCGCCGCGACGTTGAGGGCCCGGATCGCGGCTTCGGCATCCGACACGAGCCCGGCGATCTCGACCGGAAGGTGCAGGTCGAGCGACCCAAGTGCATCCGGGATGAACGCGTCGTACCGGCAGGCCCGTTTGTAGCGCGCCGGCGCGTGGATGACGGGATTTGACGCCCAGATCTTCGACACGGTCTGCCCCGGCATCCCGGACTCCAGGTCGATGAATTGTATGGTTTATAGTATAAACCATACTTTTTGCGGTGCAATAGTATGGGTTACGGTGCCGGCCGGACTGCCGGAGGGGCGCGGTCGGCGGGAAAGTCTGCCGACGAGAGACAGGAAGAGAGAGCGGTCGAGCACCAACAATCGTGATCGGTGTCTTGCCGACTGTCCGGGTCGTCTCCGACTCACACGTTGCAGGTCGTCGCCCGCTGGATCGGGCGAGCCGCTGGCCGGCTCCGACCTTTCATGGCTGGCGCGGATCACCTCTTCTCGAAAGGCTGCTTCGCATGCTGGAAACGATCATCATCATCCTGGTGATCCTGTGGGCCCTTGGCATGATCGGCGGTTACACCATGGGCGGACTGATCCACCTCCTGCTGGTGGTGGCCCTGGTGGTGCTGATCCTCCGATTGATCCGGGGGCGCAGGGTTCTCTGACAGCCGCTCGGACTGCCGAACGGTTGATGTATCAATCATCGAGGAGTGCCGGTGCGTTCCACGCGACGTTCAATTGCGATCTGGGCTACCGTACTGTGCGCCTGCCAGTCCGCCAGCGCCCAATCGAGCGATCCGCCCAGCCGCATCGGCCGGGTGAGTTACGTCACGGGCGCCGTGTCGATGCAGTCGTCGGGGAGCACGGACTGGCTCGACGCGTCGCTCAACTATCCGCTCACCACCGGGGACGCGGTGTGGGCCGATACCGGCGCGCGCGCGGAACTGCATCTCGGCTCGTCGGCGGTCCATCTCGGGCCGGAAACCTCGCTGGCACTCGATGCGGTCGAAGATGATCTGATTCAATTGCGACTCGGGCAGGGCTCACTGGACATCCGCCTGCGCGAGCTCGACCAGAACGACGGCTACGAAATCGACACCCCGTCGGGAGCCGTGATCCTGCGGGCACCGGGGACGTACCGGATCGACGTGACGCCGGACGGTCGTCGCACCACGGTCACCGTGCGTGATGGCGACGCCGACCTGTCGATGGGCGACCAGTTCTATCCGGTCCAGGCGGGCACATCCGTCACCATGACGGAATCCTCGTCGCAGCCGATCGCCGGCGACGTGGTTGCATCCGATGCGTGGGAAAGCTGGGCCGACGAGCGCGATCGCCGCGAGGACGATCTCGCGTCGACACAATATGTCTCACGCGACATGGTCGGGTACGAAGACCTGGACACGTACGGCGATTGGCAGAACGACCCGGCATACGGCGCGGTCTGGTATCCCCGCCAGGTGCCGGCGGGGTGGGCGCCGTACCGCACCGGGCGATGGGTGTCGGTGCAACCGTGGGGATGGACGTGGGTCGATGAATCACCGTGGGGGTTCGCGCCTTACCACTATGGTCGATGGTCCAACCAGCGCGGGCGCTGGGGTTGGATTCCGGGCACGGCGCGCGCGCGGCCAGTCTACGCACCCGCGCTGGTCGCGTTCATCAGCAGTGACGGCTGGAGTGCATCGTTGTCGTTTGGATCGGGCGGAGGGGTCGGCTGGATTCCGCTGGCGCCGCGCGAAGTGTACGTCCCGTCGTACCGTCACAGCGAGAATTACATCCGCAACGTCAACGCCGGCGCCATGAATGGCCGGACCTTCGATCCGGCTCGCATCGATGTCGCTACGGTGCAGTACGCCAACCGCAACGTCGCGGGCGCCGTGACTGTCGTGCCGCGCGCCGCGTTCGTCGGATCGCGCCCGGTTCGCACCGCCGCGGTGCAGGTCAAGCCGACGGATCTTTCTGGTGGGCGCATGGCCGCGGCCCCGATTGCAGCGGGCGCGGTGATCGCAGCACTCCCACGCGGCGCACGCGGCGGGTCGGGAGCAGCTGGCAACGCCAGGCGTCCACCGGTGGAGCTGCCGCGGTCACCGAGGTTGCCCGGTGCAGGCGCCGCGACATCGGCGCCAGTCACGCCCCAACCCACTGGGCGCGGCAATCAGCCGCCGCCGGAGGCGCCGCGCGCACGATTGCCGCGGTCGCGGGGAGCGAACCCGTCGGCCGCGGGTCTGCCGCCCGCCGCCCAGCCGACAGCTCCAATGCCGCCAGCCACGCCACCAGCAAAACCGCCGACAGGTGGACGCGGGCGTGGGCGCGGCGATCAAGCCGTGCCGACAATACCGCCGGTCACGCCACCGACGAACTCGCCGAGACAGGGTCGCGGTCGTGGAGGTCAGATCAATCCGACGGTGACAACGCCGGTCGTTGCGCCACCAGCGAATCCGCCAACACGCGGGCGTGGGCGCAGAGGGCAGGTAAATCCTCCGGTGATTCCTCCAGCGATTACGCCGCCGGCGAATCCACCGACGCAGGGACGCGGACGCGGCGGACAGGTTGTGCCTCCACCACCGCCGCCGGCGATTCCCGCGTCGCCTCCGACGCAGGGTCATGGGCGCGGGCGACAGATGCGCCCGCCCGCGGTGCCGACGACAACACCGGTTCCAGCGACGCCGCCGCCACCTCCTCCCCCGCCACCGCCGGCGCGCGGCGGTGGACGTGGAACGGCACCACCGACACCGGTGGTACACCCGCCGCCGCCACCACCGCCACCACCGCCGCCGCCGCCGCCCGGACGCGGGAATCCGGTGAGACCGGCGAATCCTCCCGGCCGCGGCCGCGGCGCGCCGCGTGACGCCGGCCGTGGAGGACGGCCGCCAAAGGCCGTGAAGCCGGATTCAGGCCGAGGTGGCGGACCATCCTTTCACCTGGAGTCGCCCGGGTAGCGTCGAGCCCCTGACGCTGTCTCCGCTCTCTCCGCCGGTTCTTCGCTTCCCCTTGCCTCACGATGGGACTCGCCGTAGCTTCGCTTCGTGAACCTGTGCGGAGCGAACGACGATGGACAATCTCGACGTCAGCCTCACTCGCGGTACGCTCGACTTGCTGATTCTCAAGGCACTGAGCTGGGGTCCGCGCCACGGTTACGACGTGGTCGAATGGATCGAGCATGCGACCGGGGCGGCGATGACGATCGGCGAAGGGACTCTCTACCCCGCCCTCCATCGTCTCGAACGCGCCGGCTTTGTCGCCGCCGAGTGGGGGCTGTCGGACAACAATCGACAGGCGAAGTTCTACCAGTTGAGCACCACCGGCCGGCGACGGCTGCGCCAGGGGACAACGTCATGGTACGCCTTTGTCGAGGCCGCGGGCCGGGCGCTCCGCGCCGTCTCGCCGGAAGCCGCCTGACATGCCGATGAAACGTCCTCACCGGGTGTTCCGCCTCGGCGGCCGGCGCCAGGTCGAACGTGACGTCGATCAGGAAATCTCCTTTCATATCCAGGCTCGCACCCAGAAACTGATCGACGCGGGATGCACTCCGGTCGAAGCGCGGCAGCGGGCGCTCGCGCAATTCGGTGATCTGCCCGGCGTGCGCAGCGAATGTCTCACGCTCGATCATCAGCGGGAGCGAGCGATGCAATGGTCCGAACTCGCCGGCCACGTGGCCGCAGACGCGCGCCAAGCCTGGCGGTCGCTGACCCGACAGCCGGGCTTCACCCTCGCGGTGATCCTCATCCTGGCAATCGGGATCGGCGCCAATACGGCGATCTTCACGCTGATCGACGGGTTCCTGTTGCGGACGTTACCAGTGCCGCACGCCGAACAACTCGTCACGATCGGCGATCCCGCGGCCGTCGATGACTCGTGGAACGGTTCGGCGCAGACCGACTACGTGTCCTATCCGGTGTACACCGACATCCGGACCGGCAACCGCACATTGTCCGATGTCTATGCGACCGGTTCTCCCGGTGACCTCGATGTCGTCTTCGGCGGCAGCGCCGCCGCCGCTTCCGCGCCCGAGCATCCGCGCGGCCGGCTCGTCTCGGAGAATTACTTCTCGGTGCTTCAGGTCGGTGCTGCCGCCGGGCGGGTGTTCAGCACCGCCGACAACCACGGTCCCGGGAGCGATCCGGTGGCGGTGGTGAGCTACGGCTACTGGCAGCGACGCCTGGCCGGTGACCGCGCGGTAGTCGGACGCAGCATCGACGTGAACGGGGTGCCGATCACGATCATTGGCGTGGCACCGCGATGGTTCAGTGGCGACATCGTCGGTGAGGGCACCGACATCTGGCTCCCGATCATGATGCAGCCGGCCCTCGCGCGCGGCGTCAACCGTGTCGACCAGCGGTCCACGTCGTGGCTGCTGATGATGGGGCGAGTCGCGCCTGGCAGCGCACTGGCGCGCGCGCGTAGCGAGATCGCCACGATCGAGGTGGAGTCGATTCGCTCGCACCTCACCGGCGATCATCTGGCGCGATTCGACGAAGGGCTGAAGACCGATCCGGTTCGCGTGGAGCCTGGCGCCCGGGGATTCTCGCCCTACCGCTCGACCTTTGCGCCGGCGCTCACGGTGCTGATGGCGGCGGTCGCGCTGATCGTACTCATCGTCTGTGCTAATGTCGCCAACCTGATGCTGTCGCGCGCGGTGGCGCGCGCCCGCGAAATGACCGTGCGCATGACGCTGGGGGCGCGCCGCCTCCGACTGATCCAGCAACTGCTGACCGAGAGCGTGGTGCTCGCCGTCCTTGCCGCCATTCCCGGCCTCTTCGCCGCGTTCTGGGGCAGCCGCCTGTTGCTCACCGCCGCGGCCAGCGGGCCGGACCCGATACCGCTCGACGTGAGGCCGGATCTCCGGGTCCTGGCGTTCACCGCCATCGTCACGCTGCTCTCGGCGATGCTGTTCGGGTTGTTGCCCGCGCTGCACGCCACGCGCATCGAACTGGCTGGCGCGTTGCGGACGAGTGGGCGCAATCTCGCCGGCGGGCGGCATCGTCTCGGACGGTTCGCCGTCGGGAAGGTGCTCGTCGCAGCGCAATGCGCCTTCTCGATGCTGCTGCTCGTCGGCACCGGACTCCTCCTGCGCAGCATGCAGCGCATCCGCACCGCAGACCTGGGATTCGATCGTGACCGGATGGTGCTGGTGGATGTCTCCACGGCGCGCAGTGGTTACGATAGCAGCCGCAGGGAGGTGCTGGTGCGCGAGCTCGCCGACCGCGCTCGTCACGTGCCTGGCGTGGCCGCCGTCAGCTATGCAGAGGATGGCACCTTTTCCGGCGGCCGTTCGGGCGGACACGTGACCGTCGCTGGTTACACGGCACCGGCCGACTCCGATCGCCAGGTGATGTGGGACGCCGTCGGTCCGGACTACTTTCACGCCATCGGCGCCCACCTGCTGCGCGGACGCGATTTCGACGAACGCGACTCGAAGACCGGCGCCAAGGTGACGGTGATCAACGAGACGATGACCAGGCGCTACTTTGCCGGCCGAGACCCGATCGGTGGACTCGTCACGTACGACAGCTCGACGTACACCGTCATCGGAGAGGTGCGGGACATCCAGGAGTACGATGTTCGCGCCAAGCCCGAACGGGAGATGTATCTCTCGATCTTCCAGGCGGGCCCGGTGCCGAAGGGTTTCATCCTCCAGGTGCGAGTGTCGGGCGATCCGCGCCGCGCGGTTGCGCCGTTGCGGACAGCACTGCTGGCGGCAGATCCGACTCTCGCCATGGACGTGCAGACGCTGAACAACCTGGTGCGGGATTCGGTTGCCGAGGATCGGCTCCTGGTCCAGGTGACCACATTCTTCGGCCTCGTGGCACTCCTGTTGACGGCAATCGGATTGTACGGCGTGACAGCCTACACTACCAGGCAACGCACCGCCGAGTTCGGGCTGCGGCTTGCGCTCGGCGCAGAACCGACCAGCCTCACTCGTCTGGTACTGCGTGAAGCTGTCGCACTCGTCGCAATCGGCGTGGTCGTGGGACTGCCATGCGGGCTCGCCGCGACCCGGCTGCTCCAGCACCAGCTGTTCGGCGTCGCCGCTGCGGATCCGGAGTCGTTCGGTGTGGCCATAATGGTCCTGATCGGGACCGCCCTCGTGGCGAGCTATCTGCCGGCGCGCCGCGCGATGCGAGTGACGCCGGTCGAGGCGCTGCGATCAGACTGAGCCGCGCAGCACCTTGTCCGGCGTGATCGGCAGGTCGCGGACGCGGACGCCGGTGGCGTGATAGACCGCGTTCGCGATTGCGGCGTTGGCCCCGGTGATGCCGATTTCCCCGAGTCCCTTGACGCCGATCGGATTGACAATGCTGTCGGGTTCGTCGATGATCTGGACATCGATGTTGCCCACGTCGGCGTTGACCGGCACGTGATACTCGGCGAGATCGGCATTGACGATCCTGCCTGAACGCACGTCGAGCAACGCCTCTTCCGTCAGCGCCATTCCGATCGCCCAGACGATCCCGCCCATCAACTGACTCGTCGCCGTCTTCCGGTTGAGCGGCCGGGCACCGTAGACGCCGACGACTCTCGAAATCCGTACCTCACCGAGATCGGCATCGACCCGCGCCTCGGCGAAGACTGCACCGAACGCGTGCGTTGAATACCGATTGCGCGACGGCGGCGGCGTCCAGGTGGCGTTGGCTTCAATCGGACTCGCGCCCTTTCGCGCCAGGATCGCCGCGAAGCTGTCGCTCCGCTTGGCGTTTCCCTTAACCGACAGGCCGGCATTTGTCACCACTACGTCGACTGGCGTTGCCTGGTAGAGCGGCGACTTCTGGTCGGCGATCGCAAGATTGATGAGCTTGTCGCGCAACGCCGTCGCCGCTTCGTACACTGCCGGTCCAGTCGACGCCGCAGTGAGCGATCCGGCGGAGATCGGGTTGAGCGGAAGATTGGAGTCGCCGATCTTGACCGCCACCTGCGCGGGATCGAGGCCAAGGACCTCGGCCACGATCTGCATCAGGATGGTATACGTCCCGGTGCCGAGATCGTGGGTGGCAGCTTCGAGAACCGCGCGAACGCCGTTCCTGGCTGCAGGAAAGAGCGTGCAGCTCGCCGACGCGGGGACCGACCGTGCCGGATACGTCGCGGTCGCCATTCCCCAGCCCACCAGGTGATTCCCATCGCGCGTCGACCGCGGCGACATCGAGCGCTTGCTCCAGCCGAACCGTTCCGCCCCGACGCGATAGCACTCCTTGAGCGCCTTGCTCGACCACGCCTGACCGGTCTCGGGATCCTTCTCGGCGTAATCGGTCAGGCGCAGCGCGACTGGATCGATTCGCAGCGCGTACGCCAGTTCGTCCATCGCCGATTCGAGCGCGAAGGTGCCGGTGGATTCACCGGGAGCGCGCTGATACGTGGGCACGCCGACATTGAGGGCGACGAGTTGCTGTTTGGTGTCGATGGCGGGCGAAGCGTAGAGCATCTTGGTTGGCGCAGTGGCGTTCTCCACCCAGTCTTCCATCACCGCGGTGGTGGAGATGCACGAATGGCGGATCGCGGTGAGCCGGCCGTCGCGATCGGCGGCGAGGGCGATGTCCTGGATTGTTGCGGGACGACCGCCGACGGGACCGAACTGCTGGCGGCGCGTACACGACAGCTTGACTGGCCGTCCCAGCTGACGCGCCGCCATCGCCGCAAGGATCAGGTGCGACCAGACCGCGCCCTTGCTGCCAAACGCCCCGCCAACGAAGTGTGATACCACGCGGACGCGGTCCTGTCCGATCCCGAAGCGCTTGGCGAGCGTGGCTCGCGCTCCCGCGACGTACTGGGTCGTGTCATAGACCATGAGTTCATCGCCGTTGGTTCCGGCGGTCCAGAATGTGATCGCGCAGTGTGGCTCCATGGAGTTGTGATACTCCATCGGCGTCGTGTAGCGAGCCGCATGCGTCACCGGCGCGGTGGCGAGTGCGGCGGTGGAATCACCGTGCACGTGCGGAGCCGCGCCACTTCGGCCGCCTTGCGCGGCCGGGTTGACCGGCGCGGGGTACGCCCTGCCGATCTCGACCGCGAGATCGAGCGCGGGAGTTGCCGGCGCGTACGACACCTCGAGCCGATGCGCCGCGTCGGTGGCGTGTTCGAAGGTGTCGGCAACGACGACGCCGATCGGCTCGCCGTTGTAATGCACGGCGTCGTCCTGCAGCAGCGACAGTGCGCGGTCCTGGGAACTACGCCCGCCACCAGGGGGCGTGAGTGACGGGAGCCGCGGCGCGTTCTCGTGCGTCATCACGAGGAGAACACCCGGCAGCGACGCGATCGAGCTCCGGTCGATCCGCGCGATCCGTCCGCTGGCGATCGATGATGTAACCAGCGCTCCATAGGTCACCCGATCGACCGGCATTTCCGTGGCGTAGAGTGCCGCACCGGTGACCTTGAGGCGGCCATCGACGCGATCCATCGGACTGCCGATGAGCTCTCTCATCCCGCCGCCGCCATCTCCAATGCCCGGACCAGCGTGCGCTGGCCGAGGGTGGCCTTGAAGGTGTTGCCCGGTTGCGGCGAGGCGTCGGCAAAGGCTGCCTCCGCGGCGTGCTGCCACGTAGCGGATGCAGCGGAAGCGCCGGTCAGCAGCCGCTCCGCCGCCACGGCGCGCCAGGGCTTGGTGCCGACGCCGCCCAGCGCCACACGCGCAGCGCGAATCTTCCCGGTGGCGATATCGAGACCGACAGCGGCGGAAGCGAGCGCGAAGGCGAACGACGCGCGATCGCGAACCTTGACGTAAGCACTGTGACGCGCGAAGCGCGGCGGCGGGAGATCGATCGCGATCACTAGTTCTGCCGGCCGCAGTGTGTTCTCGATTTCCGGGTGATCGCCGGGACGAGTGTGAAACTCTTCGAACGGGATGGTCCGCTCACCGGCGGGACCGCGCACGCGTATCGTCGCCTCGAGCGCCGCGAGCGCCACGCACATGTCAGACGGGTGCGTGGCGATGCAGTGCGTGGAGGTGCCGAGGATGGCGTGCATCCGGGTGTGGCCTCCAATGGCGGAGCAGCCGCTGCCAGGCGTGCGCTTGTTGCAGGCGAGCGTGGTGTCGCGGAAGTAATAGCACCGGGTGCGCTGCAGCAGATTGCCGCCCATCGTCGCCATGTTGCGCACCTGCGGTGACGCGCCGGCTTCGATTGCCGCGGTGAGCATGGGATAGCGGGTGCCCACCAGGGGATGGACTGCGAGCGTCGTGTTGCCCACCAGTGCGCCAAGGCGCATGCCGCCGTTGGGCAGCGTCGTGATGGCCACGAGCGATGGCTCGCGTCGCGCGAGCGGGGTGATATCGATCACGTGCGCGGGTGTCTCGACATCGAGCTTCATCAGGTCGAGGAGCGTAGTGCCGCCCGCGATCACGCGCGCCTTCGGGTCCTGCTGCAACAGGGCGAGTGCCGCCGGCACGTCGGCCGGCATGCTGAGATCAAATGGCCGCATGACCGGGCTTCCCGTGGCGGACACTCTGGATGGCGCTGACGATGTGGGGATATGCGCCGCAACGGCAGAGATTGCCGCTCATGCATTCACGGACATCGGCATCGGCGGCACCGCAGTGCTCGTGGAGGAGTGCCACGGCCGACATCACCTGCCCCGGCGTGCAATAGCCGCACTGGAATGCATCGTATTCGATGAAGGCTGCCTGCATCGGATGCAACGTCTTTCCGGATGCGATCCCCTCGATCGTGGTGATCTTCTTCCCCTGCTGCAACGTCGCGAGCGCAAGACACGACAGGATGCGGTGACCGTCGACATGCACCGTGCAGGCACCGCACTGCCCATGATCGCACCCCTTCTTGGTGCCGGTGAGTCCGGCATACTCGCGCAGGGCGTCGAGCAAGGTCACGCGCGGTTCCACGTCGAGCGTCACCCGCTTGCCGTTGACCTGCAGGGTGATCGGACGGGCTGCGCCGAGCGGTGGCTCCGGGCTGACGGCATCGGCGGCCCGGGGGTGCAGCGAGAGCGCGCAGGTCACGGCGAGAGTGGCGGCCACGAAGTCCCTCCGGGAGATGCGCCCTCCGGTTTGTGTCTCATGCCGCGCGAACGCCGCCATGGCGACGCGCAGGCGGTCTTCGGGCGGGCGCGATCCCGGCGGACCGGCGTATCGCCAGCAGATCCGTCCGTCGCGGTCGATCAGGAAGAGTGCTTCGCCATCGTGCACGCCATACTCGGCCGCGACATTGCCGCAGGCGCACACCGGAATGCGCACCCGTGACGCGTCATCGGCAAAGGTGAGATCGTACCACGGTCCGTCGATCGCAATGTCGATCAGCCGGGGTTCGGGGAGATTCCACTCGTCGACCAGCCGGTTGTAGCAGGTCACCTGTTCCGCGTGCGCCGGATTCCATGCCGACGAGAAGACGAGGATGACCTGCTGACCGCGAAGATCGTGCAGCCAGAGCGGATCCGGGGAATTGCCGACGAGGAAATCGGGAGCCGGGGAACCAGCTGCCAGCGGCTCCGAGGGGTTCGATGCGGACGCATTCGTGGCTGCATGGCCCCGCGACATGAATGCGGGGACGTAGGATCGCCAAGGTGCCGCACAAGACACTGAGGAGGACTGCTCTCGTCTCGCTTCTCTCCGTTCTCGTCTTTCATTTCTCCGGGGCCGACGCCCCGGCCACCAGCGCGTCGTAATCCGCGGGTGTGTCGACGTCGGCGAGGGCTTCGATCGGCCAATCGAAGATGAGCGCCTCGTGCCGGTGCCGCTGCACCACCTGCTTGCCACATCCTTCGCCGTGCCAGGCGAGGAGTTCGCCGAAGAGCGCTCGGCGGAACATCAATGGCGGAGCCAGGACATCGCCGTACCGGGACGCCGCCAATGGCGCGACGTGAGTGCCCGCGGCGGACACCAATGCTGCCAGCATCGTGCTGCTGACAAACGGCATGTCGCCCAGGAGCAGGAGGGTCGCGTCGACCCCAGCCGGCAGGTTGCCGAGGCCGCGGTGCAACGACGCACTCGTGGGTCCGGTGTAGTCCGGATTGTTGATACAGTTGCACGGCATCCCGGAGAGTTCCTCAACGACGGCGTCTGCATCCAGTCCGGTCACAACGATGACCGGTGCGCAACCGGCGTCGACGGCACTCCAGACCGCGCGGCGCACAAGCGATTCACTGCCGAACGGCAGCAGCATCTTGTTGCGTCCCATCCGACGCGACGCGCCAGCTGCCAGGACGATCGCCGCCGGTCCGGCGCCCGGATCATCGTCCTCGATCGCGTCATTCACCGGCGACGGGTTGCCAACCCAGCGCGCGTTGATGAATCGGCACGTCGCGTTCACGCAACGACACCGGGCGCCGCCCGCTCCGCACCGCAAGCAGCTCCGCGACGACGGACAGCGCGACCTGCTCCGCACCCTCGGCGCCGAGGTCGAGTCCCACCGGCCCGTGAACGCGATCGATGTCGAACGAGATGTCGGCCGCGATGTGTCGGAGGAGGCGCTCAGTACGCTGGCGCGGACCGAGCACGCCGAGATATGGCGCCGAGGTGGCGAGGAGTGCCCGCAGGTATTGCTCATCGTCCGCGAAGTTGTGCGTCATGACGACCGCACAGGTCTCGGTTCCGAAGTTCAGGCACGCGGTCAGATCGGCGGCGGACGATTCGACGAGCTCGGTCGAATCGGGAAAGCGGTCGGGCGCGAGGAGCCCCGGGCGCCGATCGACGACGACCGTATGGAATCCAGCTTCCACCGCGAAGCGGGCCAGAGGTCGTGCGTCGTTCCCCGCGCCGATGATTACCAGCTGCGGCGGTGGGCGATAGATGTCGACGAACACGGTCTTCCCGGAGATTTCGCGCACCGCCGACGGCAGACCGGCCGCGAGCATCGCGCGCGCTTCCGCCACGATTGTCAGACCCGGCGGCGGCTCCCCGCCCTCGCATCCCAGGGGCGTGACAATCAGCCGCTGCAGTGGCGGGCGTGACGACGACGTGCCGATGACAGTACAGACGGCACACGGTACCGTGGCTGTGAGCAGCGCCTGTTCAATGCTGGCGGTGTCATACGCCGGCTCGACGAAGATCTTCACCTCGCCTTCGCAGCCGAGGCCGAGGTCCCACGCACGGATCTCATCGACACTGGAGCGGTAGGTACGCAACTGCGGTGTACCCGATGCGATCACTTGAAGGGCGACTTCTCGGACGTCCGATTCGAGGCACCCGCCACTGACATTGCCGACGCTGGCGCCGTCCTCGGCGACGGCCATCTTCGCTCCCTCGCGACGATAGACGGAGCCGTGCACGCTGATAATGGTCGCCAGCGCCGCGCGCCGCCGCTCGGCCTCCAGCGTCGAGAGCCACTCGAAGACGTGGAGGGATTCGTGCCAGTTCTTCATGCGAATTGGACGACCGACAGCTACCGGAAGTGACAGGCGGAAAGGGAAAAGGGAAAAAGGAAAAGTGGGAAGAAGGGAGAAGGCGAAGGGAGAAGGGAGAGGGGAGAGGGGAGAGAGCGGAGAGCGGAGCGGGGAGAAGGAAAGGGGGAAAGAGGGGCGACGATAGAGCCGGCGCAGGGAATGGCCTTTCCCCCGGGGTCACGAACTGTTCCGCCAAGGAACTCGCAACGGATGAAATGCACCGAGTCGCACACCGTTCACCAGCACGACACTGGAGAGGACGACGCCAAGTCCGAGCATCATCCCGGTGTTCACCGGTTCGTGGAGTAAGACGACGCCCCAGAGCAGTCCGACGATCGGCACCAGATAGGTCAGCGTGGACGTCCGCGTCGGACCGATCCGTTCGAGCAGGGTGAAGAAGAGGAGATAGGCGAGCGCGGTGGAGAGCGCGCCGAGTGCCAGGACCGACAGGATCGCCGCCGCCGGAGGAACGACGCGTGGCGCCGCGACGATTCCTGGCACCGCAACCCAGACCAGGGCGCCCAATTGCTGCCCCAGCGCAAGGATGTGGGTCGGGACACCCCGCAACCGGAGTTGCGTGAAGACGGCAGCTCCCGCGTAACTCGCCGACGCCGCGAGCGTGGCGACGACGGCGAGAATCATCGGACCGGTGATCGGCACTGCGCTCCACCCGACCATCATCCCGACGCCGATCATTCCGGTGAGCAGCCCGGTCATCCGCGCGACCGTCAACCGCTCTCCCAGCCAGGTGGCCGAGTAGGCCGCTGCGAAGAGCGGCACTGTGGCACTCAGCAGTGCCGCGAATGACGCCGTGAGGTGCAGCTCGGCGGCGGAGATCAGGAGATACGGGAAGGCCGCGTTGAGAAATCCCAGAACGACCAGGCGACCGGCGTATGGTCGCAGCGAAACCGGTTTTCTCGTGGCTCGCGCATACGCAATGAGCAGGAGTGCGCCGAGCACCACGCGCACCAGCACCAGCGATGCCGGGCCGAACCCCGGCACGGCGACCCGGATGAAGAGATACGACCCGCCCCACAGCGTCGCGAGCGCCAGGAGCCGGGCTACATCAACCGGCGTGAGGTTGTGGGTCGCTGTGGGATCCATGGCGGCCAAGTTATCGGTCGCCGAGCGGGCACGCTTCTAATTACATCAAAGTGTTCATGTCGCTCCGCGGGCTGTCAGCGCGCAGACAGTATCTTCCCGGCACTTTCACCGGCTCCGCGACTGCAGTCGTGTCCGCTTCGGGAGCCGGAAGGGTAGCGATTCATGCGTGTGCTCCTGGTCGAGGACGATGCCAAGCTGGCGAACCTGGTTGCGACCGGGCTCCGCGAGCAGCAGATCGAGGTCGTGGTCGAAGGGACGTTTGCGGCCGGACGGTCGCGCGCGATTCTCGGCAGCTACGACGTCCTGATCCTCGACGTGCTGCTCCCCGATGGCTCCGGCTTCGATCTTTGCCGGCAGCTTCGCGGCAAGGAGATCGGCACACCGATCCTGATGCTGACGGCGCGTGATACCATCACCGATCGCGTCACGGGATTGACGGCTGGCGCAGATGACTACCTCACCAAGCCGTTCGCGTTCCTGGAGCTTGTGGCGCGGGTCCGCGCGCTCGCGCGCCGTCGGCCGGCGCTGGTGCCCCGCGTGGTCCGCGTGGCCGATCTCATGGTCAACCTTGAATCGCGGCGGGTGACCCGCAACCGCGTCCCGATCCGCCTGACCGCCCGCGAATTCGCCCTCCTCGAGATCTTTGCCCTGAGAGCGGACGCGGTTCTGAGTCGCGCCGAGATTTCGGCGCATGTGTGGGACGACAATCACGACCCGTTCTCGAACCTCGTCGACGTGCTGATCGGACGGCTGCGGCGGAAGATTGACGACGGCCACGACGTCAGGTTGATCCACACCGTGCGTGGCGCGGGGTACCGTCTTGGGATCTGACGGCGTCGCGGTCTCCCGCGGTCTTCGCCGCCTCCGGCGTCACTTGACAGGCTGGTACCTCGGCACGCTTGCGTTCACGTTGCTGGTCCTCGGCGCAGGCCTCTTTGTCGCGCTGAGCCATCAGCTGGAACGGTATCTCGACTTCACGCTGCGGCATCGGATGGTCGCGATCGAGCGCGCGGCGCGGCGGCAGGTCGCCGACAGCACCGGGACGTCGAGCGCATTGGCGGGCCTCCGCGAGATGCGGTTCGTCGATCAGAACGTCTTTCTCCTCGCGCTCGACGGCACACCGATCGCGCCGGTTGCCGTGCCAGCGGCGGTTCGAGACGTCGCGTTGAAGGCGGCGGTCGCCGGGAAGTACGTCAGCGAGTCGTGGCCCGCGGACGACGGTGATGGCGAGGGCGGAGTGCTGGTCCGGGCCGAGCGATTCACGGTGACCGATGGCCAGGTCGTCATCGCCGTGGCCTCGATGGATGGGTCGGAATGGCGAGAGCAGTACACCCGCCTCATCGCGGCGTTTGGCGGTGCGGCGTTGCTCGCGCTCCTTCTCATCGCGGGCGGCGGCTCGCTCCTGGTGCGCAAGTCGACGGCGCCGATCGAGCTGTCGATCGAACAGATGCGGCGATTCATGTCCGACGCGGCGCACGAACTGCGTACTCCCGTAACGGTCATCCGCACCGGGGCCGAGGTGGCATTGCAGCAGCCGAGGGACGGCGCAGAGTACACAGCGGCGCTCGGCGGTGTCGCGGCCGAAAGCCGCCGACTCGGCGCCATTCTCGACGACCTCCTGGTACTCGCGCGAGCCGATTCGGGCGCCCGCCCGATCGAAAGCATCCCGCTCTTTCTCGACGATGTCGCTGCCGACGCCGCAAATGCGGCGCGTCCCCTTGCGACCGCGGCTGGCGTGTCGCTCGAAGTCGACCAGTTCGAGGAGGCGGAGACCTTCGGCGACGCGACGCTGACCCGCCAGCTCGTGATGATCCTCCTCGACAATGCCATCAAGTTCACACCCACAGGCGGTGCGGTCAGCCTTCGAGTCGGAATGGACGGAGGCACGCCGACGATCGTCATCGCGGACACCGGGATCGGCATTGCCGCCAGCGACCTGCCTCACATATTCGAGCGATTCTTCAGGGTCAACCGTGCCCGGCGGCGCGATGGCGACGACACGCGCAGCGATCAAGGTGCCGGGCTCGGCCTGGCGATCGCCCAGTGGATCGCCGATGCGCATCGCGCCCGGATCGAGGTGACCTCGAGCGTCGGAACCGGAACGACCGTGACGGTCCGATTCGCGTCGACATCGGAGTCGAAGGCCCGTGCAGGCCGATCGAGCGACAGCGTCTCTGATAGCTCTCCGTCAGGTTCGTCTTCATACTCTTGAGCCGCGAGCCTGCACCGCTTCGCTGATCACGGTGTGCGCAGCGCGAGCCATCGAGGCGACACCATTGTCCACGCGGAGGTTGTCATATGCGCATCCGTTATCTGATCGCGGCGAGCCTGCTCATGACAAGCGTCAGTGTCAGCGCCCAGTCACCGGGATATCATATCGTCGATACCTTCGCACTTAGCGGCGACGGGAGCTGGGACTACCTGGCCTTCGATGCGGTCGGCCACCGGTTCTTCATCGCGCGTCAGAACCGGGTGCAGGTGGTCAACCCGGCAAACGGGATGCTCCTCGGAGAAATTCCGGGGATCGTGGGTGCGCACGGCGTCGCGTTTGCCTATGCCGCCCGTCGCGGGTTCGCCACGTCCGGGAACGACTCGTCGGTCGTGATGTTCGATCTGAAAACCTTGCAGGTCCTGGGTCGCATTCCGGCGGCGATCGACGCCGATGCCATCCTTTTCGATCCGGCGTCGAAACATGTCTTCACGATGAACGGTGATGCCAACTCTTCGTCGGTGATCGACCCCGTCACCGGCAAGAATATCGGAACGATTCCGCTCGGCGGGAAACCGGAATTCGGCGTGTCGGCAGGGAACGGACGGCTCTACGCCAACATCACCGACAAGGGTGAAATCGTCGAGATCGACGCCGTGGCGATGAAGGTGACGCGTCGCTGGCCAGTGGCTCCGTGCGCGTCGTCGACCGGGCTCTCGATCGATGCCGCGAATCACCGCCTCTTCACGGTGTGTCGCAATCGCTACCTGGCGGTGTCGGACCTCGACAAGGGCAGGCTCATGACGACGTTGCCGATCGGCTCAGGGGTCGACGCCAGCGTCTTCGATCCGGCAACGAAGCTGATCTTTGCGTCGAACGGCGACGGTACGATGACTGTGGTGCACGAGGACAGTCCCGACCACTACACCATCGCCGAGACGGTGTCGACGGGCGCCGGCGCCAAGACGATGACGCTCGATCCCTCGACGCACCGCGTCTACCTCGGCACGGCGACCTTTGGCGCGGTCGACTCCACCGCCCCCGGGCGTCGGCGACCGCCGATGGTCGCCGGTTCGTTCAAGGTGATTGTACTTGACCGGGGCGCGCATCAGTAATCGATCGATCGGCCCATCACGTCGTCTCGTTGCGTCACGCATGAACCACCCTCCATGTTGACGAAGGAGTCCACCAATGCAATCAATCCGCGCGATCGTGTCCACCGTGGCGTTTGTCCTGCTCGTCCCTGCGGCAGCGCTGGCGCAAACGATCAGCACGACAGCACCGACCCAGGTGGTCAGGCCCAAGACCGAGTCGCAAGCCACGCTCGCCAAGGAAGCGAAGATCACCCTTGCAGCCGCGACGGCGACGGCGCTCAAGACGGTTCCGGGCTCGGTGGTCAGGAGTCACGAGCTGGAGCGCGAAGGCGGCAAGCTGATCTACTCATTCGACATGAAGCTTGCCGGCAAGCCGGGGATCGAAGAGGTCAACGTCGACGCGATGACCGGCGCGACCGTCGGGAAGGTCGAGCACGAGGCCGACCCGGTGAAGCCGTCAGTCAAGAAGCCTTGAATCATCGCGCCCCGCCTGGTGTCACACCGCATCATTTCAATGCAGAACATTCCAGAAACACCCGAGGCATCTGCGTGGCGTTCAGGGGCGGCGTTGCGGGGTGCCTGAAGCGCGCCCTAAACGCGCCTTTCACGTATTAGGATCGCTATTCCACCGAGCGCGTTTTCAGGGCGCGAAACGGCAGCCCCGCGACGCCGCTACGATATGCCGAGGCGAACTTCTCCTCTCTCTCCTCTTGCTACGGCCTCCGTCTCGCCGGCGTCTTCCACCCTTCGAGATGCGCGATCACCGGCAGAACTTCGGCGAGGACGGTGCCACGCTGCATCGAGGGCACACCGTGGACATACACGACCAGACCATCGACCGGTGAAAGCACATCGCCGGTCTTCCGGCCGAGCAGGTCAGTGGTGTAGCCCAGCACGGCGCCCTTCTTGATGATGGTATTGGGCCGTGCCACCGCGAACCAGACCCCGGCGCCTTGCGCCGCGATCCGCGGTCCGGTGCCGTCGAGGTAGATCACCGCTCCCTTCGCGCGAGTCGTGGGCCGATTGAGCATGCCGAGCGCCGTCAGCATGTTGAGTGACCCATTGTCGTCGGCGACAAGGTCGGCCGGCGCGACCACGCCGCTTCGTCCGGTGCCGACGAGGAGGACCGTTTCGCCGCGAATGACTCCCTGCCCCGCCAATGTTCCGCCGGCACGCGGCGACGCAGGATCGCGATCGGTGACGAGGACGTGATTCACGCCGAAGGCGCGCGCCAGGCGCAGCGCCAGCGAATCGGTGGCGGGATGACCGGTGCGCACCGCATCGACGAACGGCGCGCCGACATCCTCGTCGAGATCGCCGCCATGGAAATCGACCAGTACGTTCGCCTGCGCCACCACCTCCGACGTCAGCATCGCCATCGCCCGCTGGCTCTGCGAGCCGGCGGTGTCGCCGGGATAGCCGCCGACCATCGTCTTCCTGTCGACCGGATTGATCACCGGCGTCATCGACGTGAACGACGGCACGTTGACGATCGGGACGATGATCACCGTCCCGGCGAGCTTCGCCGGATCGATCAACGGAATCAGCCGTTGCATCGCGATCTCGGTGCTGTATTCCGTGGCGTGGGTCCCGGCGATCAGTGCCACAATGGGACCGGGTCGCGCGCCGTGAATGACGGCGACCGGGATCGTGAGACCCGAATCGACGCCGGCCGGAACCTGCAGCGCGCCGGTGACCGTGGTACCTCGCGCGGCGTGGGCGGAGCCGACGGTGATGATGGGACGATCAGGGAGCTGCGCGTTCGCGGCGGACGCGATGAGCAGCGCCACGCCTACCGGGGGGATCGAGAATCGCATGGGAAGAATGGTACGAGAAGAATGCCGTTGGGGGGAGTCCCTCCGCGTCGCCGATTCCGATACATATTTCCGTGCCACGCTCAAGGAATCCACATGTCCGAAATCGCCCTCATCACCGGCGCCGCCGGCGCACTCGGCTCGCACGTCGCGCGCACGCTCGCCGCGCGCGGCGACAACCTCGTGCTGGTCGACACCGCAGCCGCGCGCACCCGGCTCGAGTCGATTGCGAAGGAAACCGGAAATGCCGCGATCATTGCCGGTGATGTCGCCCTCGATGCCACGTGGCAGGAAGGGCTCCCACGCGTTGCTCGCGAACTCGGCGGCGCGCCGACGCTCGCCGCACTCATCGCCGGCACCTGGCGCGGTGGCACGCCACTTCACAGCGAACCGGATGATGCAACCTGGCGCACGGTGATCGACACCAACCTCGAAACAGCGCACCGCTCGCTCCGCGCGATTCTCCCCGCGATGGTCGCCGCGAAACACGGCGGCATCGTGGTGATCGGCGCGCGCGCCGGCGTGCAGCCGTGGACCGCCGCCAATTCTGCCGCGTACGCCGCAGCCAAGGCCGGGGTCGTCGCCCTGGCGCAGGCTGTCGCCGTGGAGACGCTGAGCGCCGGCGTGCGGATCAACGCGGTGCTGCCGAGCACGATGGACACGCCGGCCAATCGGGCATCGATGCCGAACGCCGATCCGTCGAAGTGGGTCTCGCTCGACTCCGCGGCCGGGGTGATTGCTTTTCTGCTGAGTAATGCCGCGAGGGATATCAGCGGCGCGGCCGTGCCGGTGTACGGGCGAGCGTAGCCCGCAGCCAGATCACCCGCTGCGCAGTGCCACGCTCGGTTCAACCCGTGCAGCTCTCCGCGCCGGCGCCCACGCGGCCAGCAGCGTCGCGGTCAACAGCACCACCACCGCCAGCGACAGCACGACCGGATCGGCCGGCGCAACGCCGAAGAGGAGTTGCGCCAGGAGTCGGGTGGCAAAGACCGCGCCGATCAATCCCGCGATGATCCCCGCCGCCGCGTCGACGACGACGCGGCCGATCACCAGCCGCTTGACATCGGACGGGCGGGCGCCGAGCGCCAGGCGTACGCCGATCTCGCGAGTGCGGAGCGAGACGAGGTACGACACCACGCCGTAGATCCCGGTCGCACCGATCAAGGTCGCAACAATCGCGGCAATGCCGAGCAGGAGCATGGTGAGGGCCGTCCGTGAGGTGGCGTTCGCGACAAGATCGACGAGTGACACGACACGATAGATCGGCACTGATGGCGCCTGGACTGCCACCGCACTGCGAATCGCCGGGACCACCGCCGAGACGTCACCCGCGCCGCGCACCACGAATGCAACGTCGTGCGGCGCCCACGCCGCTCCAGTGACCGAGGTGGAGAGGAGCGGCACGTAGATCGTCGGCGACGCCGGCGCATCGAGCCCGGCGTCGTGCACACTTCCGGCCACACCGACGATCGTTGACCACGGATCGATCGGGTTGAGCCGGATCCGCTTGCCGACCGCCCCCGACACCGTCCAGTACCGGCGGGCGAACTCCGCGCTCACGATCATCTCGCGCGGCAGACTCGACGAATCGCGCGAGGGATCGATCGCATTGAAGGTCCGGCCGGCGAGGAGCGGAATTCGCATCGCGGCGAAATAGCTGCCATCGGTGAAGATCACGGGCCGGACATCGGGAAGCTGACCTGGCTGCCGCGGATGATCCTCGATATAGACGGCGCTGTCCTGCGGCACCGTGTTGTCGAGCGGCACGTTGGTGGTCACTCCCACGGCCTGCACACCCGGGATCGCGTCAATCGCGCTGGCGATATCGACGAGAGAGCGCGCTGTGGCGTTGCCGCCGCGATAGTCGACGGTCGGCAGCTCGACCCGGAACGCCAGCGCGCGGGCCGGTTGGAATCCGGGATCGACGGCGCTGAGCCGGGCGAAACTACGCATGAAGAGTCCCGCGCCGGCCAGCAACACGAGGGCCAGGGCGAGCTGCGACATCACCAGCACCCGGCGCATTCGCTGCCGGCTCGACGATCCGGTCGTGTTGGTGCTTTCGGAGGTGAGCAACGCCGACACCGAGACGCGCAGCTGTCGCGCGGCCGGTGCAATGCTCACGAGGATCACGGCGAGCAAGGTCACCACGGCCGTGAAGAGGACAACCACGCCATCGATCCGGATCTCGCCCAGTCGCGGAATGGTTGCGGCCGCGGCAGATGCACCAAGCAGATGAACTGCTTCGGCCGCGGCAACCAGGCCGATCGTTCCACCGACGATCGACAGCAGCACCGCCTCGCCGATGTAGTCACCCAGCAGTCCGATGCGACCGGCCCCAAGCGCCCGGCGTACCGCGAATTCCCGGCGGCGACCTTCGGCCCGCGCCACGAAGAGCCCGGCGACATTGGCGCACGCGATGGCGAGGAGGAGGCCGACCGCGCCGAAGACGATCCAGAGGGTGCGCCCCGTGTCACCCACGATCACGGCCCGCAATGGTCGCACCACCGGGGCCATGTGCGTTGCGGTGATCGCGTCGATCGTGAGACGACCCGGAAAGACGACCGGCACCTGCGGGAGCAATCGCGCCAGATCGGCCGTGGCGGCCGCGATTGTCATCCCCGGCTTGAGGCGCGCCACGCCACGGTAGTCGAATGCCGCCGACCGCGTATTGGCGGGGTCGAGCACCAGCGGCAACCAGAGCGAGGTCACCCCATCGGGAAAGCGGAAGTCATTCGCCACGATCCCGACCACGGTCCGGTCGACTCCATTGACCAGCAGTTGCTGTCCGACGATCGCGGGATCAGCGCCGAAGGCGCGCTGCCAGAGGCCCGCGCCGATCACTGCCACCGGCGGTGCGCCAGGCACTCCGTCGGCATCGGTAAGCCTTCGCCCGCGGATCACGGTCGTCGGCAGCACATCGAAGAGCGACGGTGTTACCGTCGCGGCAGCAACGCGCTCGGCCGACGAGGTACCGGCATCGGCACCCTTCGCCAGATTGACCGAGACCGGCCGATAGAGCGCCACGCTGGTGAAGGCGTGATTCTGCTGGTGATAGAGGAGGTAGGTGGCGTCGGATTGGTCGACGTTCATGACGCCGTTGACCGCGAGGGTGTGGGACAGATCGACTAGACGATCCGCGTGAGGATACGGCAATGGCTTGAGCAGCACGCCGTCGACCAGGGTGAACACGGCGACAGCGCCGCCGATACCGAGTGCCAGCGTCACAGTCGCCGCGACGGCAAAACTTGGGGCTCGCCGCAGGCGGCGGGAGGCGTGGCGGAAGACCGAGAAGAGCGACATCGCAGGACCCTGCACGAGTCGGTGGACTTGAAAGGTCGTGCCACCGGACTGATTCCGCCAGCGGGTCGAGGGAGGCTGCGGCGGGGGCCCTCGTCACGCGCGGGCTGCGCGAACCCTCGTCATCTCTGTGGCTCGCTGTCATTCTCCGCGCAAGGCCACATTCGGATCGACGCGCGCCGCACGCCGCGCAGGGAGCCATGCGGCCAGCACCGCCATCCCGAAGAGCACGATCACCGACGCCGCGACGATCGCCGGGTCGAGCGGCCCTACACCGAAGAGCATGCTGCCCAACGCGCGCGTCGCGGCTGCCGCCCCGGCCACACCGATGATGAGGCCGATCGCCGTCAAGCTCAGCGCGCCGCGGAGCACCGATCGCACCACGACGCCCGCCGATGCACCCAGCGCCATGCGAATACCCAGCTCGCGGGTCCGCTGAGCGACCGTATACGACAGAACGCCGTAGATGCCGAGTGCCGCGATCACCAGCGCAATCGTGGCGAACGCGGTGAGGATCAACGCGTAGAACCGCGGACGAACCGCCGAGGCGGCAACATCGTCGTGCAGGGTGCCGTAGCTGTAGATCGTCGCGTCGGGATCGGCAGCGTGGACCGCCGCACGCACACCCGGGAAGAGCCGCGCTGGATCACCGGCGGTGCGAATCAGCATCGACACATCACCTGGCAGCGTACCATAACCGACGTAGACGGTCGGCGGCGCGTCCCCGCTGAGCGAATCAAGTTTCACGTCGGCGGCAATTCCCACGATGGTGCCGCGCGACCTGAATGAATCGGCCGGCGATGCATCGATGTGATGCGAAATCCCGAGCACCAGCTCCTGCCCGATCGGGTCCGTGCCGGCAAAATACCTGCGCACCAGCGCGCGATTCACGATCACCACCGGCGGTACCTTCGGGCCTTCTTCCGCAGCGGTGAAGGTTCTCCCCCGCTCGAGCCTGATCCGCAGGGTCCGGAAATAGTCCGCCGACACCGGCAGGATGCGCGTTCGCGGCTCGTCGCTCGGCGCAACCGGCGGCCATCCGGTGATAGTAAATGACGTCGTCGCATTGAACGACGCCTGGCTGTCGAACGGACGTTCTGCGGCAACGGCAACGGCCTGGGTCCCCGGCAGCCGCCGCAGGCCACGCAGCACATCGTCGGTGAACCGGCGCGTCCCGATGTCGTCCTGATATCGCGGACCGCTTACGCCGATGTCGAACCCGATCACCCGATCGCTCTGAAAACCGGTGTCCACCGCCAGAAGATGTTCGAAGCTCCGCAGCAGCAGCCCGGCGCCCACGAGAAGGACCAGGGCAAGCCCGATCTCGAGGACGACAAAGACCTCGCGCACACCGTGGCCGCCGCGATCCGCACCGCGTCCATTTTCGCGCAGTGACCGACTCAGCGATCCGGTGACCGTGTGCATCGCAGGGAGCAGGCCGAATCCGATTCCGACGATGAGCGCGATCGCCGCCGTCACGCCAAGAACCCCGAGGCGCACATGAATCTCGTCGGCGCGCGGAAGATCGGCTGGTCCGAACAGCACTGCGAGGCGAACCAGCACGAACGACAGCATCGCGCCCACCACGGCACCGGCACCCGCGAGCAGCACGCTCTCGGTGAGGAGCTGGCGGATCAGCCGTCCGCGCCCCGCGCCGAGGGCGGTGCGCAACGCGAATTCGCCGCGGCGGGTCGAGCCTCGCACCAGCAGGAGATTCGCGACATTGGCGCAGGCGATCATCAGCACGAGAAAGACGGCGCCAAGAAGCGCGAACAGCGGCGTGCGGACGTCGCCCACGAGCGTCGAACCGAGCGGCTCGGCGCTGATGCGGTATCCCTGATCCGAGTTGGGATAGCTCGCGGCGAGGAGTGCCATCGTTCGCGCGAGATCGCTGCGTCCGCGCTCGAGAGTCATGCCGTGCTTGAGACGGCCGATGACAGACAATTCCCGGAGACCGCGATTGTCCACCTGCGTTTCCCACGCCTCCCAGACCATTGGCACCCAGATGTCAGGATGCCCGGGGAAAGTCAGTTGCGGATCCGCGACGCCGATTAACTGGTATGATCGGCCGGCAAGCTGGACCCTGGTGCCGATGACGCCGGAATCACCACCAAAAAGCCGCTCCCACGCGCCATGACTCAAGACCACTACGTTGCCGGTCGCGGCCGAGTCTTCGCCGCGATGAAAGACCCGGCCGCGGATCGCACCGACGCCGAGCATGTCGAAGAACCCCGCGCCGACGCGTGCCTCGCTGACCCGAAGCGCGTCGTGGCCGGGGCGCACAAGATTGGTGTTGCGTTCGGCCTGTATCGGAACCAGCGCGGCAAAGGCGCTCGTTCCCCGTTGCAGGTCGAGAAAATCGAGCGGGGATATGTCGTCGCTGCCACCACTCTTGTCGAATGGCTGCAACTGAACCAGCTCGCCGGGATTCACGAACGGCAGCGGCCGCAGCAGGACGCTGTCGACGACGCTCATCACGGCGGTCGTCGCACCGATCGCGAGACCGAGCGTCGCAACGGCGATGAACGTGAAACCGGGGGCGCGCCGGAGTTGGCGCAGCGCGAGACGCAGATCCTGCCAGAGGTCGCTCATCGATGCCTTCCGCTCCGCCGAGCGAAGCTGTCGATCGTCGTGTACGCGAAGCCACGCCGACACCGAGTCGAGATCACCCAGTCGCTGTCGCGCAAGTGTCAGAGCCTCGTCGGGCGACGCGCCGTCGCGAGCATAGTCACGCGCCCGCATGTCAAGATGAAAGTCCAGTTCGTCGCTGACGTCGTTGGCGACGTCAGGTCGCCAGAACCGGATGTAGCGCCGCCACCCGCCTGGGTTCGCGTCATGTCGGCTCATCGTGCCGGCTCAGGCCACGCCCGGAACGGTGCGGAGCACGCCGGTCACGGCGGCGGCGAAGCGGAGCCATTGCGCCGATTCGGTCCGGAGGTGCCGCCGTCCCATTGCCGTGATGGCGTAGAAACGCGCGCGCCGATTGTTGTCGGAGACGCCCCACTCGGAGCGGACCAGTCGCCGGTCCTCGAGTCGGCGCAGCGCCGGATAGAGTGACCCTTCCTCGATGCGGAGTACGTCGCCGGTGGCCTGCTCGATCCACCGCGCCACACCGTAGCCGTGGGTGCGGCCGCCCAGCAGCGCTCGCAGGATCAGCACGCCGAGCGTTCCCTGCAGCAGGTCCGCCGATTCTCCCGCCACGTCGATCTCCCTTGGCAAGACTATGGGAACGATACCGGCGGGTCCGATCCGGCGCAAGGCTCGCCACGCGCGCCGGCCGGTCGTTTTCCCTGTACCATCCGCTGCTGTGCAGCGCCGCAGGATCCGATCGTCGCAGGGGCATGAACGCAGCGCCGTTTGTCCCGGAGCGGCCGACATTGTCGAGCCTCCGCCGGACGATGCAGGATTGTCGCGGCTGCCCGCTCTATCGTCGCGCGACACAGGCCGTGCCCGGGGCCGGCAAGAGAGAATCCCGGATTCTGCTGGTCGGCGAGCAGCCTGGCAACGACGAGGACCTGACCGGCAAGCCGTTCGTCGGTCCGGCGGGGCGGATGCTGGATGAGGGGCTGGAGGCCGCGGGGATCGACCGCAGTGCCGCGTTCGTCACCAACGCCGTCAAACATTTCAAGTGGATGGCGGTCGAGGGAAAGCGACTGCACAAGAAGCCTTCGGCCCGCGAAGTCAGCGCCTGCCGGCCGTGGCTGACCGCGGAAATCTCGGTGGTGCATCCCGACGTGATCGTCGCCCTGGGGGCGACGGCGGCACAATCGATTTTCGGCCGCGCGTTCCGCGTGACGCGCGATCACGGTGTTCCGGTCGACACGACGCTGGCACCTCACGCGATTGCGACGATTCACCCCGCCGCAATCCTGCGCCAGCGAAGCGCCGCTGACCGCGAGCGCGAACGGGCAGCGTTCATCGCAGACCTCACGATCGCGGCGCGGTTGCTCCGCTCGGCAACCACTGACGCGCGCCGCCAGACGGCAACCGAGCGCGGAAGAGGATGAAGGCGACCCGGAACGATAGAGCCCTCGATCCCTGCTCCATCGACGGTTGTGCAGCTACCAGGGAATGATGACGTCGAAAGCATGGCACCGGATGATCGCGGCAGGACATCGCCCGCCGGTGCGTTGCCTCGCGAACGTCAACGGGGCGGATGGGAAGCGACGATGGAGCTGATTACGCGGGCGATCCTCGACGAGCCGTCCGGGCCGGCGGCCGGCATAATCGCCGGCGGATACCTGGAACAGGCGATGAAGCGCACGGCACCGTTGATCGTCGCGCCCGGAGACGCGGAACGCGCCGGCGACCAGGCGATGTCCGAGGACGTGCACGACTTCCGCGTGGCACTGCGACGCCTGCGGGGCTGGTTTCGCGTCTGCCACGATCCGCTCGCCGACACCGTGCCTGGGAAGAATCAGCGCGCGCTGCGCCGGATCTCCCGGCGGGCCGGAAAGGTCCGGGACCTGGAGATCGAGCAACAGTGGCTCCTGGCCCTGGACGATCCGGGCGCCGACGCAGCGACAATCGTCGGGGCCAGCGACTTCACCCGCCGCGCCGGGCAGCGGCACCAGCGCAAACTGAAGCGACTTCGTCAAGCCGTGGCCGATGACTGGCCCCCGCTCGCCGAACGGCTGGGAGAAGAGTTGAACCACGACACACGGGACCGGTCTCGCGCGGCCCGCGGCCGCTTCGGAACCCATCTCGCGGCGGCGTTGCGGGACGGCCTGCAGGAACTTCGCCGCGCAGCCAGGCCTCGGCCGGCGATCACGAATGTCGCCGGCCTTCACGCGCTGCGCATCGAGGCGAAGCGCCTCCGCTATCTCCTCGAATCGTTCGATCCGCATTTCCGGCGCGGCGCGCGTACCCTGGCGCTCCTCGTCCGCGCGCAGGACGCCATCGGCGCGCTCCACGATGAACAGATGATTGCGGCGCGTATCGGCGAAGAGTTGGCCAAGGACCCCGACGACCGCGGCCTGGTCATGCTGCGTCGCGTCGCCCGTCGCCGGATCCGGGAAGCGGCCCCAGCGGCGCTGAGTGCTGCACTCGCCATCGGCCAGGTGCAGGTCAGCCGCGACGTAACGGCGCTCGCTGCCCGTTGCGAGAGCCGGCGGCGCCAGGGAGCTGGATCGGTGGGTGGCTCCACGGCAGTCCGATGACTTGCTGTCCGAAGAGCGAACGCCTGGCGCGTTACGCCGCGTCGAGGCGAACAGACTTCAGCGACTGCCCCGATCGCCTTGCAATCGCCACGTAGAACGCCTCGAACCATTCCGCCCACGATGGCTGCGCGAACTCGTGCCGCATGCCTACCCAGATCGGCGCCACCTTGGGCCACGCCGCGAGGACGGGGCCGGACAGCAGATCATCGAGCAAGTCGATCGGCGCGAGTCCCCGCTTGAGCAGGAGTCCCATGCTTTCGAAGAAGACGCTGACCACCATCAGCGAGACGTAGTCGTCGGCGTCGTTCCTGGCGCGAAATGCTTCGTACGTCACATAGTCCCAGCTGGTCACGCGACGGAAATGGCGGACAAAGGTGTCCTCGCCAAACGAGGCGTACAGCCGCATCGCGATCTCGGCGGTCCGGATGTGCCGCTGACCACGCAACTGCAGCAGTGCGATGATCACACCGACGATGAGACAGGTCGACGCCCCTGCGGCAAGCAGGTGCTCGAGAGCGGCCGGGATGATTGGCATGACGAGAAGGTACATCCCGGCCACGGCACGGTGAAGGCGCCGACCGGGTATACGAGGCCACGCAGCGGAAATTCAGGTCGATGTCGGGACCTCCTACGGCTTCGTCCCTCATTCTCCCCGCAACGCGGTGATCGGATCGACTCGCGTGGCGCGCCGGGCGGGAATGAAGCACGCCAGCGTCGCGACCAGCGTCATCATCCCGGCCACACCGATGAAGATCACGGGATCAGTCGCGCTCACGCCGAACAGGAGCGAGCGCACCAGGCGCGTGAGAATCAGCGCGCCCACGAGCCCGACCGCGATCCCGATTCCAGCGAGCCTGAGCCCCTGTCCGAGGACCATGTTGAGCACGGCGCTGGCGCGCGCACCCAGCGCCATGCGAATCCCCAGCTCGCGCTGCCGCTGCGACACGGCGTACGCCAGCACGCCGTAGGTCCCGACCGCGGCGAGCGCCAGGGCGATGAAGGCAAACACCCCAAGGAGCGTCGCGATGAATCGCGGCCGGGAGATCGACGCGAGGACGACGTCGTCCATCGTCCGCAGTTGCGCCACCGGCACCGCGGGATCGAGGGAGGCGACGATCCGGTGAATCGCCGGCGAGAGCGCGGCCGGCGCGAGCGGCGACCGCATCACCACGTTCATGCTCGTGGGCGCGAACCCGAGTGTCCCCGGCGACTGCGCGTAGGGTATATAGAGCTCGGTTCCCGGTTTGGTGTCGATACCCTGCTGCTTCACATCCTTCACCACGCCGACGATGGTGAACCAGACGTTCGATCCCCCCAGTTTGACGCGCCGGCCCAGCGGGTTGACGCCCGGGTAGAACTTCTTCGCCAGTGTCTGGTTGATCAGCACCACGGGCGGCGACGTGGGTGCATCGGATTCCTGCAGGTCGCGACCGGCGATCAGACGGATCCCCATCGTCGACAGGTAGCCTGGGGTCACCCATTGCCAGTAATCGACGTTCAGCGGTGGCTGGCCCGGGGTCGGGGCGATCCCCTCGAATTGCGTGTCGTTGGCATTGATCGGCCGAAGCGGCGGCAACCCCTGCATCGCGGCCACGCCATTGACCCCCGGGACCGCGGCCAGGTCGTGCGTCAGACGCTCGAAGAACGCCACCCGCCGCATGCTGTCGGCATACGGGACCGGCGACAGCGACACCCGGAAGGTGGTCAACTGGTCGCGCTGGAACCCGGTATCGACGCTCAGCAGATTCCAGAGACTTCGGACCAGCAGGCCGGCACCAACGACGAGCATCACCGCCATCGCGATTTCCGCGATGACGAGGCCGCGCTGCACGCCGCGTCGAGCCGCACCGACCGTCGTGCGGGCGCCACCTTCGCGCAGCATGTTGGCGCTGCCGTCTCGATCGATATGCAGCAGCGGCGCCATCCCGAAGAGTGCACCGGTGCCGAGTGCAATCGCGAGCGTGAAGAGAAGCACCACCGGATCGATGGCGACATCGGTGACCCGCGGCACACTCCCCGCATAGGCGGTGGTGAGCGCGTGCAAGCCGATCTTCGCCAGCAGCACGCCTGCGATCGCGCCTCCAATCGACAGCACCAGCCCCTCGGCGAGAAACTGGCGGACCAGGTGTCCGCGGGTCGCACCCAGTGCCAATCGAACGCCGAGTTCACGCTGCCGTCCTGCCGCGCGCATCATCAGCAGGTTGGCGAGGTTGGCGCAGGCTATCAGGAGGACCAGTGCCACCGCGGCCTGCAGCACCCAGAGTGCGCGCCCCGCGCTCCCCACCATGTCGCCCAGGAGATCGTCGTACCGCAACCGGTGGGTCACGGCGTTGGGCGAGTGGTTCCCCTGCGACAGCGTCACGGATCCACCGTCGAGCACGGGCCACTCGTTCAGCATCCGCTCGAGGTCGACACGAGCCTGTTGCATGCTGACGCCCGGCTTGCGCCGGCCAACAAGGAAGAAGCCGTGCCCGCCGCGGTATTGGTTGACGTTCGCCGGGTCGAGTTGCGCCGCCGTCCAGATGCGGACGCCCTGATCGTGGACGTCGAACCCGGCCGGCATGATCCCGATGACGGTGCTCGGCACGCCACCGACCTCGACCGTCTTGCCGACGATTGGCGCACCGCCGAAGACGCTCTGCCACAGCTCCCAGCTCAGGATCGCGACGGGTGGACCGTTCGGTGCGTCTTCCGTCGCCGAAAAGATCCGGCCGATCGCGGGCGAAACGCCGAGCGTAGTGAACAGCGACGCCGACGCAACCGCCGAGGTCACCCGGGTCACCTGCGCTCCGGAACCGACGTTGACGGCGTTGGTGGCGTACGTACCGACGTCGCTGAAGGTGCGGTTGCGCTGGCGCAATTCGATGAACTCGGCGCCGTCCAGTGGAAAGTGGTCGAGGCCGAGCCCGGGAAACTGCGAGGTGATGTAGACCAGCTGGTCGGCGTGCGGAAACGGCAGCGGCCGGAGGAGCACGCTGTGCACCACCGTGAAAATCGCGCTATTGGCGCCGATGCCGAGCGCGAGCGTGACGACGGCAACGATCGCGAGACCGGGGCTTCGCATCCAGCCTCGGAAGGCGTGGCGCACGTCCCGGCGGAAGCGCTCCCACCAGGTGAAGCGCCACATTCCGCGAGTGGCCTCGCTCACCTGCCCGAGATTGCCGAATTGCCGCCGCGCCGCGGCACGCGCCGCCGCAGGATCGGCCCCGGCCGCGATCCGGTCACGCGTGGCCATGTCGAGGTGCGCCTGCAATTCCGCGTCGAGATCACGATCGCGCTGGCTCCCGCTCGAGGGAAGCCTGGTCATAGTTCCTCCGGGATCGGGGGAAGGAAGAGTCCCGCGAGGGCGTCGGACATCCGATCCCACCGAGCCCGCTCGACGGCGAGCTGCTTCCGCCCGCGCGGCGTGAGCTGGTAGACCTTGACGCGCTGGCTGTTTTCCGACCGTTGCCATTCGGATGCGATCCATCCCTGGCGCTCGATCCGGTGAAGGGCGGGATAGAGCGACCCGGTGTCGACCTGGAGCACGCCGCGCGTCGAACTCTGGATCAGCTGCACCAGGCCGTAGCCGTGCCGCGGACCCCAGCGAAGCGCCTGCAGAATGATGAGGTCGAGGGTCCCCTGAAGGATCTCGATGCGGGAGATCGGGGGGCGTCGTGATGCCACAAGCGCGCTCCGGCTGGACGGTGTGCCGCTGGGGACGGTCAGGGTGTAGATAACCTACACCCTAGACGCGCCGCGGACTGAAATAGTTGCAGGGGATTCAAGTACAGGGGCGTGGCAACGGCCGACGGAGATCAGCCGATCCCCGACCGCCGCCGCCGAGGAGGTAGAGACCCTACTCCCATCGCGCGGCTGATCTCGCCATTCGGATGATATGACGATCGGCTGGCTGGCGGGGTCAGGCGCCGCTACTCGTACCGCAACGCCTGGATCGGATCGAGGCTCGCTGCGCGCTGTGCCGGCCAGAGCCCGAAGGTGAGCCCCACCAGGCCTGAGAAGGCGAAGGCGACGAGGATTGCGACCACCGACAATTGCGTCGCCGCGCCGTACTGCCGGGCGACGAAAATCGAGGCACCGATACCGGCAGCGGTGCCGACCACCCCGCCTGCAATGCAGAGTACCAGCGCTTCGACCAGGAACTGGCTCATGATCACGATGCGCGTCGCGCCAAGCGCCTTGCGGATTCCGATCTCCTTGGTGCGCTCCGTGACGGAAACCAGCATG
The DNA here is from genome assembly GCA_036501385.1 of Gemmatimonadales bacterium. Lineage (GTDB taxonomy): Bacteria > Gemmatimonadota > Gemmatimonadetes > Gemmatimonadales > GWC2-71-9 > Palsa-1233. The sequence continues at coordinate 35,892 of DASYAK010000055.1, forward strand.
ATATTCATGATCCCGATCCCGCCCACGAGGAGTGACACCGCCGCGATCGAAATGAGGAGGCTCGAAAACGTGTCGGCGGTCTGCTGGCGCGTGGCGAGGAAGTCCATTGGCGACATGATCCGGAAATCATCCGGGTCGCCCGGCCGGATCTTGTGCTGCCGCCGCATGACATCCTCGGCGTCAACCATGCTGCGCTGCAGGGGGACGCCGGGGCTGGCAATCACCGAAATCGACCGCAGCCTGTCGGTCCCGAAGACACGGAACTGCGCCGTCCTGAGCGGCACCAGGATCTGTTCGTCGGGGTTGTCGTACCCCTGCGCCCCCTTGGCGCTGAGCACGCCGATTACCTCGAAGTCGAGCTCCCGGATCACGATTGATCGACCGATCAGCGCGGCCGGGTTGACGTCGAGGAGCTTGGGAACGTCGGCACCGACAACGGCGTACCGTTCCCGCGACGCATCCTCGCCCACGGTGAACATCCGGCCGTACGGCAGTGTGTAATTATGTGCCGTGGCGTAATTGGCGGTCGTCCCGACGATGCTGGTATTGATGTTGTGATCGAGGTAGGCCACTTCCTGATTGCGCGACAACTCGGGAACCACCGCTGCGAAGGTCGTCCCGTCGGCGGTGAGCGAGTCGGCGTCGGCGACGTACATCGCGGCCCGGGTCTGGGTCGCCACGCCACCCTGCATGTGGCCCATCCCCGGATTGATACTGATCAGGTTGGCGCCCAGAGCATTGATCTGGTCCTGCACTGCCTGCTTGGCGCCGCTTCCCATCGCCACCACCGTGATCACCGCGGCGACGCCGATGATCACCCCGAGCATCGTCAGCATACCGCGCAATTTGTTGGCCCGGATGCTGCCAATCGCCACGCGGATGGTTTCTCCTGCCATCATCGGACTGCCTCCCGCCGAACAATTCCCGGAGAATGCGAATTTGCGTTGCCGGAATCATCGCGACGGCGTGCTGTCGCCGTCGATCATGCAAGGTATAACGCCTGCCGCGTCGCAGCAGTGCCGCTCAGCCGGCTGCCATCTCCGCCAGCCGCGCCACGGTGTTCATGTTCCGCGCCGTGCCGGCCTTTGCCGCGGGAATCCGGAGCTTCGATTGTCCCATCCCGACCGGGTAGTAGACGAAGATCTCGCGCGAGGTAGGACGAATCACTTCATCACGCTGCCCGGCGACACCATCGAGTACATCCTTCGACACCGGCGCATCGAGGAAAAAAACGCACGTCAGGTTCGACGCCCTGGTGCGGAATGGATTGGCGTCGACAACGGCCTGCATTTCGGTACTGGTACGGATAATCACGTCGACGGGCTTGCCGAGGTGATCGAGGAGGCAGTGTTCCAGGCTGGTTTTTACGGCGCGCGGTCCCAATCGGCTGCTGAAGACAACGTTGCCGCTGGCAATGTAGGTCTTCACTTCGCTGAATCCGGCGCCGACGCAGAGCCGGGTGAGGTCAGCCATCGCCAACTTGCCGGTTCCACCGACATTCACGGCGCGAAGCAGCGCGATATAGTTTGCCATTCGGCAATGATACCACTTGAGCGATTCGCCGAGAATCGCCGTCTCCTTCACCCTGGAACGACCGATGACGATCAGCGCAATCGACTCCACATCAGCCCTGGTCGTCATCGACCTGCAGAAGGGCGTTGTGGGGCTCCAGACCGTGCACCCGGCGGCCGACGTGGTAGCCCGCTCCGCGGAACTGGCGCGCGCATTCCGCGCCCGCGAACGTCCGGTGGTTCTGGTCAACGTGGATGGAATGGCTCCCGGCCGGACCAGCGCGCCGCGGCGCGCGTATTCGTTCCCGCCCGACTGGACGGACCTCGTCCCGGAGCTCGATGCGCAGCCCGGAGATTTCCTGGTCACGAAGCAGCGGGTCGGTGCCTTTCTTGGAACCGACCTCGACCAGTATCTGCGGCGCCGCGGTGTGACGCAGGTCGTCGTAACAGGCGTGGCAACGGGGAGCGGCGTGGAGGCGACCGCACGCAGCGCGTACGACCTCGGCTACAACGTCGTCTTCGTGACCGATGCGATGACCGACCTGGATGCTGAGGTGCATCGGCACTGCATCGACAAGACGTTTCCTCGCCTCGGTGAACTGGCCACCACCGCTGAAGTCGTCGAGCTTCTCCGGCGGTGACTACCGCTGTCCCAGCGCCTGCTTGAGCGCCGACTCTCCACCGAGGACCGGAATCGAAATCGACGTGCCATCGAGATCAACGGTCAGTTCGGTTCCCGGCACCGGCCGGAGGGTGAAGCCGTAGTCGCTCGACAGGATCATCAGCGCGAGTTGCTGTCCCGGCTTGATGATCTGATCATCGGGCTGGAGCGGGAACGTCATCGTGTAGAACTTCCCGGGAACGAGCGGGACGCCGGGAAGTTTCGACGTGTAATCATCGCCGCCCTTGAGTGACTGATAATTCTGGGGATCGGCCCAGCCACGCGTGACGACGCCGACCTGGCCGGCACTTCCGATCGACGTCGGATCGAACGGCAGCGTCACGAGGTAGACCGACAGATTCGCGGCCGGCTTGCTCACCGCAAGCCGAAGGGTCACCAGCGTGCTCCCCGACATGTGGATCGAGTCCTTGAGCACCGGCAAGGCGTACAGCAGCCGATTGGACGAGGTCGTGGCGCGCGCCATGTCGCCCGGCTTGACGTGCCAGTCATCAACCAGCTTCTCGGCGCCCTGCTTTCCAGCCGACTTGAATGCCAGCGCGCCGACGCCGTTGCCGCCCTTGTCGGGATGCAGCGTCACCATCGCGGTACCGGGAATCGGATAGTCAGCGTAAAAGGTGGGCGACGCAGCACCACGGCCGCCACCCGGTACCACCGCAGTCGACTGCACGATCATCGCGCGGGGCAGTGTGTCGACGCCGTTGTTGACCGCGTACAGGTAATGTGCCCACCACTTGTTCTGAATCTCCTGCGGCGGCGGCGCACCGTGGCCGCCCTGGCTCATGTAGATCTTGGCCGACGGATTGATCTTCTTGAGCGCCTCCCACATCCGGATGGTGTTGTCCGGCATCACGTTCCAGTCGTTGAATCCGTGCGCGAAGAGGACCGCCGCATTGACATTCTTGATGAGCAGCGTCTGGTCACGCTGTTCCCAGAAGTTGTTGTAATCGCCATGCTGCCGGTCGGCCTCGCGCGCGAAGATGCCGTCGCGCCAGATGGCGTTGCACCCATCTCGATTCCGTCCGCTATGCACGAAATCATAGAGAACCTCGACATCCTCGCCGAGATAACCGCCGGGAGAGCGGACCAGGCCGTAGGAGCGATAATAGCGATAGTCGGAGGTGTTGGGTGAGATCGGGATGATCGCTTCGAGCCCCGGAACACCGGTGACCGCGGCAGCCATTGGCAGGGCGCCTTCGTACGACGTGCCGTAGATCCCGACCTTGCCGTTGGACCATGCCGCGGCGCTCACCTCTTCGTTGCCGTCGACTGTGGTGTACGCCTTGGCGCGACCGTTGAGCCAGTCGATCACGAACTTGGCGCCATTGCGTTCGGTCGAATCGCCGGCGGTGGGACAGCCGGTCGACAGCCCTGTCCCCGCTGCCTCGACATTGACGGCGATCAACCCGCGCGGCACCCACTGCGTTGCGTAGCGAGCCTCGATTGGCGGATCGGCGAGGAACGGGCGATATGGTGCCGGTGTCCGCTTCGGTGGCGGCGCACCGATCTCCTGTTCGACGTTCCAGTCGACATCGCCATTCCCCGGCCCGATGTACGGCGATGCGAGCATGATGATCGGCAGCTTGATGCCGGCCTTTTCTGCCGCCGTGGAGCGGACAATATCGGCGTGAATCCGATCGGGCTTGCCGTCGTGATCGCTGTCAAAATTGGTTTCGACCCACACCCGCTGCTTGACCCACTGCATCGTGTCGGCGTATTCGGCGACCGGCTGGAGCATCCCGTCCTTCACAATCGGGCCGAGATGTCCCATTGTCGCAATGGCCGACACGGCAGGCGTGTTGTCACCGCCGCGTCCGGGACGTTGGGCGTGAAGCGACCCGGCCGCACCGATGATGAATGCAAGGGCGAGGAATCCGGCAGAACGGACGCGATGGTCGGGGCGGATCGCGGCAAACGGAGATGACATCGTGAGTCGCTTGGATAGGGTGAATCACCGGCTGGCACGGAAAGACAAATCCGGCCGACGGTGCGATACCAAGATAGGAGCGGACCGCTGGCGTGTCACATTTCCTGGGCCGCGCGGCGGGAGCCGGACGGCAGTATACTCTCGCCGATTCTGGTCGCCCGACTCCCACCCAGAGGAATTCGAATGTCCCTCCGAATTGGCGACACGGCGCCCGATTTCACCGCCCAGCGCACCGATGGTACGATTGCCTTTCACCAGTGGCTTGGCGACTCGTGGGGGATGCTCTTTTCACACCCGAAGGACTTCACCCCGGTCTGTCCCACCGAACTCGGCGCGCTGGCCCACCTGAAGCCCGAGTTCGATCGGCGCGGCGTGAAGCTGATCGGTCTCTCGGTCGATCCCGTCGACCGGCACCATGGATGGGCAAAGGACATCGAGGAGACCCAGGGTGCCGCACCGAACTACCCGCTGATCGGCGACACCGAGCTTCACGTCTCGAAGCTTTATGGGATGCTGCCGGCCGCCGCGGAAACGAGCTCCGACGGGCGGACTGCCGCAGATAATCAGACGGTGCGCAACATCTACCTGATCGGCCCCGACAAGAAGATCAAGCTGGTGATCGTCTCCGATGAGCACGGGGCGGAACTTCGACGAAGTGCTCCGGGTGATCGACTCGCTGCAGCTCACCGCGAAGCACAAGGTCTCGACGCCGGCAAACTGGCGACACGGCGAGGACGTCATCATTTCCGGCAACGTGAGCGAGGAAGAGGCCCGCAAGACGTATCCCGGTGGCTGGAAACAGCCAAAGCCCTACATCCGGATCGTGCCGCAGCCGGGGCAGTCGGCGTAGTTCGCGATGGCCGGTGATCTTCGCGACCTGCTGCAACGAGCGCTGGGTTCCGATCTGCACGTCGGTGAGCAGGAAGCCGACAACGGAACCTGGCGATCATTTCACGCCCGCGATACTCGACTCGATGTCGACGACACGGTCAAGGCGCTCGCACCGGAAATCGCCGCGGATGTCGACGCCGCAAGATTCTGGCGCAACATCAGGGGAGCAGCAGCTGTCGAGCATCGCAATCTCGTCCCGATCGTAGGTGCCGGTGAAGCGGAGGGGATTCCGTACTTCGTGTCGCGGCGAGTGGCTGGGGATTCACTGCGCGACCTGGTGGCAGCATACGGCCCGCGCGCTGAAGACGAATGCCGTGATCTCGTGCGGGTACTCTGCCAGGTGCTCGGCCCGGCCCACGCGCGCGGCATAATCCATGGCGGCATCACTCCCGAGACGATCATTGCCGCGCGGGAGGGTCCAATGGTCACCGATCTTGGCGTGTTTCCGGCGCTGATGCGGAGCCGCCGCGACGGGATCGCGCTCCCTGCCGCATCCGGCGAGCTACCGCCGTTGATGCCGCACGATTCCCTGCTGTATCTCGCCCCCGAGCTGCTCACTGCAGACCCGCAGTTCACACCGCGCACCGACATCTATGCGCTGGGCGCCGTGCTCTTTGCACTGCTGACCGGCACTCCACCGCACGGGGAAAATGATCAATCCGTTGGAGCGCTGGTGTGGCCCGAGTCCTACCGTTTTCGGTATGTATCGTCCGAATTCACGCGCCTGGTGACGCGGTGCCTCGCGCGTGAGCCAGCCGAACGGATGGAGACGATGGACGACGTGCGTGCGGCGCTCGACGTGCGCGACGAACGGTACGTCGTGGGGTGACGGCTCGCGACGCTATCTCGCCGGCAAACGTCCCAGGTACTTCAGCGAATCGTCAAAGAGCAGGAGCGAAGAAATCCTCCCGGGTGGATGCTCCGGCTCCTGTGCCAGATACCGCGCATTGCCGGCCTTGAAGAGGTAGAAGAGACGAACTGAATCGGGCGTCTCCGCCGCAGAATCGATCGCTGCCTGGATTCGCTGGCATGCCGGCCCTGCCGTGACCAGCGCGAGTTCTTGCGGCGCGATCCCGTTCAAGGCAGCAATCCTCCGGATCGCGCTATCGCCCGGCTCAGTCAGTATTGTTGCCAGCCGCGCATCGAGCCGCCCCGAGTTGGTGTCCGAGCCGAGACAGGCGGGCACCTCGCGTCGTCCGACCAGACATGCCGCCACGACGAAGAGAACGATCGCGACGCTAAGAGTGAGGTCGCGCCGGTACGTCTCGCTGTTGGGATAATCGAGCGGCCGGAGGGATCGCTCGACTATTGGAGCCAGTCCAATGCCGATCGCAAAGAGGAGAAGCATTACCCACGAACGAATGAACTCGGCGTGGCTTCCCGTTCCCCATGGAACCGCACGGCTGGGCACGGTCACGGTATCGGGACCGGTCAGATAGCGCACAGCGCGGCCCAGGTCCGGAACTGTCGGGTGCAGGATCGCAGTGTCCGTCGCCGCGGCCGCAGGCGCAGCGGCTGGCACCACTGCAGTCGCCGTGTCGGGCGAGTCCTCGATCGCGAGTCGCCGTTCGGCTTCGAGCCAGAACGTCGCGGGGACTGCCGGTGATTGCTTGACGTCTGCCGCCATCTCGCGGACGATCAGGGCAATGTTGCTGAACGGACCGAGCTTCCGGTATGGTGCCACGGCAGCAGGAAGCAGATTGATGAGGTAGATCGCGACGAAGACGATTACCAGCGCCGCGACGGGATCGGTCGGGCGACCGGCGTTGCGTTCCGGACCGGTGACGAACTGCACTGCCACGCCGAACAGTCCCCACCAGGAAAAGAGCGCAATCCACGGCGCGTGGCCAAAGCCGACCGTCCAGATGATCCCGGTCGCGACGGTGATGAGCGCACCGGACCAGAGGCCGTTGGCAATCAGCAACAGAAGATTGTCGTCCTTGTTGCGTCCGCGGCCGATCGTCCAGGCGAGGATCGCGGCCGCCGGCACGAACGACGTCAGGCTCGCGAGAAAGGGGCGAAGAAAGAGCGACGCGGTGTGCGCCACGAGATCTTCCGTGAGGAAGCCGAGAAAGCCGAATCCCGTGGCCCAGGCGAGGGCGAGGACCGTCTGTCGGCCGGGAGTGTCGTTGTGAGCCGGTGCCTCGCCCCGGTTCTCCTGCCGGGCAATGTGGACGTAGTGCTGAATCCAGTGCACGGCGAGACCGATGAACGCGGCGATGAGAATGGTGACCGCTGCCTCACGATTCGTCGACCGGAGCGACAGCCAGACAACCCACACCAGCGTAGCACCGACAGTCCCCAGGATCGCGCCGGCGAGCGCGACCCGATAGTTGGTGTACCGCACCGTGGCCGCGTCGAACGGCGAGGTCGAGGTCATGCAGATAGCTCCTGATCGACAAGACGGGCCCGGATCGAGCGGGGCGCGATTCTAACGTCCCCTGCTATCGGCCGCCAGATCGGAACGCCGGTGCCGGCCCTCCTCGGTAGCGGATTGGGCGACCCGGCCGTAATTTCCGCAGGCGTTTCCCACCTCTCCGCGACCGGACCACGATGGATCTGCGCGACCAACTGCAGCAGCACCTGGGCTCATCGTATCTGCTGGGCCGGGAGCTTGGCGGCGGCGGCATGTCCCGGGTGTTCGTGGCCGACGAAGTCCGGCTCGGGCGCCAGGTCGTCGTCAAGGTCCTGAGTCCCGACCTCGCCCAGGGGATCAACGCCGAGCGGTTTGAGCGTGAAATCAAGGTGGCGGCGTCGCTGCAGCAGGCGAATATCGTCCCGCTGCACGCGGCGGGCGAAGTCGCCGGCCTGCCGTATTTCACCATGCCGTTCGTCGAAGGTGAATCGCTCCGGCATCGTTTGACGCAGGGGCAGATCTCGATCAGCGAAGTGGTCGTCATCCTGCGCGACGTGACGCGCGCCCTCGCCTACGCGCATGCCCGCGGCGTGGTGCATCGCGACATCAAGCCCGACAATGTGCTCCTCTCCGGTGGTGCCGCTGTCGTCACCGATTTCGGCATCGCGAAGGCGATCAGCGCGTCCCGGACCGACGCACCGGGTGGGACCCTCACGCAACTCGGAACATCGATCGGCACGCCGGCCTACATGGCGCCGGAACAGGTGGCGGGCGATCCGAATCTCGATCACCGGGTCGATCTCTACGCCCTGGGGTGCATGGCGTTCGAATTGCTGTCCGGGCAGCAGCCGTTTGCAAACCGGACGCCGCAAAAGATGCTCGCCGCTCATCTGAGCGAGGCGCCGCCATCGGTGCAACAGATGCGTCCCGACACGCCACCCGCATTGGCCACGCTGGTGAATCAGCTGATGGCGAAGGATCCCGGCGACCGGCCTCAATCCGCGACCGATGTCCTTCGCGCACTCGACGCCGCGGTCACCAGCAGCGCGCCGACGCTCGCCTTCTCCGCGCCCGGGATGCTCAAGAAATCGCTGCTCATGTACGCTGCAGCGGTCGTCGTCGTGCTTCTCTGCGCGCGTGCCGCGATCATCGCGATCGGACTCCCCGATTGGGTCTTCCCCGGTGCCATCGTGGTGATGGCGCTCGGCCTCCCCGCCCTGCTGATCACGGCATACGTGCAACGGGTTGCGCGACACACCGCCACGGCGACGCCGACGCTGACGCCGGGCGGATCGATGGCGCCGAAGATGCCGAGCGGCACCATCGCGACGGTGGCGATGAAGGTGAGCCCGCACGTGACCTGGCGGCGCACATGGCGTGGCGGCGCATTCGCGGTTGGGGGATTCACGTCGCTGGTTGCGGTCTTCATGGTGACGCGCGCGTTCGGGATCGGACCGTGGGGATCGCTGCTCGCCGCGGGAAAGCTTGCGGCGACCGATCGCATCGTCCTCGCCGATCTCGATGTACCGAGCGCCGATTCTGCGCTCGCACCAATCGTGGCGGAGGCGATCCGTGCCGCACTGTCGCAGTCGCGCTCGATCAACCTGGTGCCGCAATCGGACATCGCCGACGTATTGCAGGAGATGAAGCGGCCCAAGGACGCGGCGCTCGGCGACGCCGCGCTGGTGCACGACGTGGCCGAGCGGACTGGGGCGAAGGCCATACTCGGTGGACGGCTCGCGCGACTCGGCAACGGCTATGCGGTAAGTCTCGAGCTTTCCGCAGCACAGGGTGGCGCCGTTCTCGCATCGTATCAAGCCACCGCGGCGAGTTCGCAGGACCTCCTCTCGACGATCGACGGCCTCGCTCGCAAGCTTCGCGGCAAGATGGGCGAATCGCTCAAGCAGGTGCAACGCACCATTCCGCTGGAGCGCGCCACCACCACGTCGCTCGCGGCCTTGCGCAAGTACAGCGATGCCGTCGTCGCCAATGACATCGATTTCGATTACCCGCGCGCCGTGCGCTCTGCACGCGAGGCGGTGGCGCTCGACTCCACCTTCGCCCTCGCCTGGCGCAAGCTCGCTGTGGCACTCTTCAATTCGTTCGCGCCGGCGTCGACCCAGGATTCGGCAATCCAACGTGCGGTCCGCTACGCGGACCGGCTCCCCGATCGAGAGAAATACCTGCTGCTCGGCTACTACTATGAAAACTCGTCGTCCGCCGCCGATCGAGGGAAGGCGCTCGAAGGGTATCGGAACGCGTACGCCGTCGATTCGTCGAACACCACGGCCGCCAACCAGCTCGGCCTGCTCTACGGTCAGCGCCATCAGGGCGACAGCGCGCTGCGCTACTTCACTCGGCTGCTGAAGCTTCAGCAGAATCCCGGCAGCGTTGCCCGCGTTGCCTATCAGCTGGCGGTCAACGGCAACGCCGATCGCGCGGCGGCGATGATTGATTCGGTGATGAAGGCGGTGGCGTCGTCCGAGTCCAACCTCATGGTGGGAAGTGCCCGGTTGAGCATCTGGGCCGATCGGCGCCGGGTCGACTCGGCGTATACTTTCGCCGAACGTTACCAGCATTCGAGCGACGCCACCCTCCAGCTGAATGCCTTCGTCGCGATTACCCGGATTACGGGGCAAACCGGCAGGATGCAGCGGTCAATCGCCGCAGACAGCCAACTCCAGCTCTTGTCGCCGTCGTCGACCTCGGCGCTTCAGATCGCCATCGACCACGCGACCGCGGACATCTTGTACCGCGACAAGAGTGCTGATGGCGCCAGGACGCTCGATGCCGCCGTATCGGGATCCGAATGGACGAAGGCTGCGCCCGCCGATCGGCCATACTTCCAGGTCATCGAGCTGTATGCCAAGGCCGGCAAGCCCGATCGCGCCCGCGCGCTGCTCGCGGAGCTTCTGGCGAGCGATCCCGCAGCGAAGGCGCCGGATGCCCGCGCCGACATCGCCATGGCCGATGGACAGATCGCCGTGGCGGACGGGAAGTACGATGATGCGTTGCGACAGTTCCGAGCTGCGGAGATCCGCGCCGATGGATTCCCGGTGGAATGTCGCGCCTGCGTGGAGTTTGAACTCGCCAGGACGTTCGATCGCCTGAATCAGTCGGACTCGGCACTCGCCCATCTCGAATACTATGTCTCGCTCCCGGACGCAGAACGCGCCACCGGTTTCTGGGTCGCCGATGTCACCGATCTGGCGGCCGTCGAGAAGCGTCTCGGCGAGCTGTACGACGCGAAACACGATCGCGCCCGGGCGTTGCAGCACTACGGCGCCTTCGTCGAACAGTGGAAAACGGCCGATCCGGATTTACAGCCAGTCGTGGCCTCGGTGCGGCAGCGGATGGCGCAGCTCACCGCCCAGGAAGGGCACTGACGCCCAGCGGTATCAGTTCCGCGACGCCGTCAGCGCAATGAAGTCGGCGCGGCGGTCCAGGTGGTCCAGCGCCGGCTCCTGATGCAGCCACCGTGGCCACACGCCGTCATCGAACGATTCGCGCAGGCGTGCCATCGCCTCCTCGTTCCTCCCCAGCAGTGCAGCGGTCCTGGCGCGATAGATCGCCGCAGACCAGGGCGCTATCGAGCAGCGCCAGCACAGTCGGTGACGGTTAAGTTCTGAGGGTCGCAGCCCTGGCCACCCATCGAGAACTGTGAGGAGATCGTGATCCGTCGCGCTTGCATCTTCGCACTCGGATTGCTGGCAACGGGACTGACGACACCCGACGCCTTCGCGCAGACACCGCCGCCGGTCGCCCCGGTCCGGCCCGTGACCGACGATTATTTCGGCACCAAAGTCGTCGACAACTACCGCTATTTCGAGAATCTGAAGGATCCGGAAGTGCAGCAATGGATGAAGGCGCAGGCCGAGTACACCGACGCGGTGCTGGCCCGCATTCCAGGGCGCGCGGCGTTCCTGGCGCGACTGCGCGAGCTCGACGCGTCCGACCACGCGGTGGTGAGCGACGTCTGGCGCCGCCCGGGGGATCGCTGGTTCTACCTGAAGCGGCTCGCCGCCGAGAGCGCCGGGAAGCTGTACGTGCGATCCGGCCTCAATGGCACCGAGCGGCTCCTCGTCGATCCGGCGGCGATTCCGCTTGCTCCGGCGAATCGGGGCAAAGGACCGAGCACCATCAACGGTGTCTCCATCTCGCCCGACGGCGGGTACGTCGTAGTCGGGATCGTGCCGGGTGGAGCGGAACTCGACACCGAATTCCACGTGATCGTCACCGCGACGGCACGCGAGACCGGCGACGTGATCCCGCGCAATGCCGACAACGAGGTAGCCTGGCTTCCCGGCAACCGCGGGTTTGTCTACGCACGACCGCAGGACCTTCCCGCCGGAGCGCCCGCCACGGCAAAGGACCAAAAAGAGCGCAGCTACGTGCACCTGCTGGGGACCGACCCGCACACCGATCGCGCCGCGTTCGGCTATGGCGTGGTGCCGTCGATCACCGTCGATTCCACCTACAACGCCGGGATCCGGATCGGTCCCGAGTGGCGATACGCGCTCGGCGTCATCGGCAACGGCTCTTTGCGCGACGGCGAGTGGTACATCACCCCGATCGACTCGTTCGGCACGTCGCACCCGACGTGGCGCAAGGTGGCGGCCTTCTCCGATCAGGTCACCACGGCAACGCTGCACGGCGACGACCTCTATCTGCTCACCTCCCGCAATGCCTCGCACTACCAGATCCTGCGTCTCGACGCACGGCGTCCCGATCTCGCGAAGGCCGAAGTGGTGGTGCCGGCCAGCGCGGCGATCGTCAACTACATGGACGTCGGTCAGGACGCGTTGTACGTGCAGACGACGGACGGCGGCATCGAACACGTACTGCGCGTGCCTTTCGGACCGCACCCGGCGGTCGAACAGCTGCCGCTTCCGTTTGCCGGCCTGGCCGAGCCGGCGGCCGATCCAGAAGTCTCCGGCGCGCTGGTGTGGCTGACCGGTCGGACGAAGGCGTCGCTCCTGTATCGCTACGATCCTGTCGCGCGACGCCTGACGGACACAAAGCTCCAGCCCGAAGGCCCCTTCGACCAGCCATCGACCATCGCATCGTCCGAGGTCGAAGTCACGAGTTGGGATGGTACTCGGGTGCCGCTCACCATCGTCTATCCTGCCGGTCTCGCGCTCGACGGATCTCATCCGACCCTGCTCTCGGGCTACGGGGCGTACGGCGAGAGCATGGTGGTCGGCTACGATCCGACCTACTTGGCCGAGTATGAACGCGGCGCCGTGCGGGCTACTTGCCATGTGCGCGGCGGCGGCGAGCACGGCGAGGAGTGGCGTCTCGCCGGGAAGGGGCCAACCAAGCCGAACACGTGGAAGGACTTCATCGCCTGCGCCGAATATCTGATCGCCAAGGGGTACACGTCCCCGGCGAAACTTGCCGGCGAAAGTGGCAGCGCGGGCGGGGTCCTGATCGGCCGCGCGATCGAGGAGCGACCCGACCTCTTCGCCGCTGCGGTCGCCGAGGTTCCCGTCGCGGATCTGCTTCGAATGGAGACGACGGCGAACGGCATCGGGAACATCCCCGAGTTCGGCAGCACGAAGACCGAAGCCGGGTTTCGCGCGCTCTACGCCATGAGTCCATACGCCAACGTCAATGACGGCGTGAAGTATCCCGCGGTGCTGGTGACCACCGGGATCAATGATCCGCGGGCGGATCCGTGGGTGCCGGCCAAGTTCGCGGCGCGCCTGCAGGTGGCAACCGCGAGTGGCAAACCGGTGCTCTTGCGCGTGGACTACCACGCGGGGCACGGCACGGCGTCGAGCGCGGCGCAAGAACTGGAAAGCGAAGCCAACGTCTGGAGCTTCATCCTCTGGCAGACGGGTGATCCAGATTTTCAGCCGAAGCGTTGAACTGCCGCCGGCATGGCGGTGAGGTATTGCGTCACCGGGTAGTCCCGCGGATCAGCTGTCATACAACGAAGCAGCCTTCACCGCATGCGATGACGGCTGCCATTGTTCGTCGAACACCAGCTGCTCAATGCCCCGCGGCGCGCTGCACATCGGGCGGGAAGTCCGCCATCTCCTGAATCTGCCGCACCTCGATGATGTCTCCGTCGAGCATCGGCGCTTTCTGCGCCCACTCGATCGCCTCGTCGCGCGACTTGACGTTGATCGTCCAGTAGCCGCCGACCATCTCCTTCGCCTCCGCGAACGGGCCGTCGGTGACGCTGGTCTTCCCCTTCGAGAATCCGACGCGGGCAGCCTGCGCCGGCGGGCGAAGGCCGTTGAGGTCGATCACGATCCCGGCCTTCATCATCGATTCGTTGAACTTCGTCATCTTGGCGACCAGGTCTGCAGGAGGAGCGAAATCCGCGCCAGCCGAGTCGTAGGCCTTGGGAATTACCAGCAGCATGAAGCGCATTGTCAGATCTCCTCAGGTTGATTGGATCCCCGCAGCTTCGTCGAGTTCAGCGGGCAAACTGGCCGGCCAGGTGGTGCGCGTCGAGTCGCAGAACTATCCAGTCGCGCCGCCCGCGGACGATCGAAGCCGCCAGACTCCCCACGATCAATGGCGTCACCGCCATGGCACCGCCGCCGATCGCGAGGGTGACGACCACCGCCCCCGCCATGATCACGACGAGGCCCGCGGCGGCGATCGGAGTGAGCGCCCGGCTGATCCTGAGCGCTCCAGGAAGAATGAGGCCCAGGGCGCCAAGGATCTCGGCAACTCCGATGAAGCGAAGGAATGGGACGGGAAGGGGCGCCATCCGGGATAGCGCGGCCGCGGGGGTCGCTTCCTTCATCCCGCCGGCAAAGAGGAAGAGGGCGGCGAGGACGATCTGGACGGCCCAGAGGATCCGGGAGTTGCGAGTCGAGTGCCTAGTTGAGGCGGACATTATCAGGCTCCGGTTCGAAGTGGCGCCGGGACCGATTGTCCCGGCTCTACCACTGCGTCGAACGGGCAGAGGCGAAATCGACAGGCCCCTGACAGGGCGAGGCCTTAGCCGGGGTTATGGACGTCCCTGTTGGGTGTCGCTTTGCAGTATCGCCGTGGAGTGCTGCGCGGTGTCGTCGTGGATCTGCCGCAGGGTGTGGCCGAGGGCTGTCGCTTGCCCTCGATACCCCTTGACCACAGAGGTATTAGGGGGACATACTCTTGTGACATAGGCATACACCGCTCTGAACGACGAGGCGAAACATGGCGGGCTCGGATCTCTTCACCGGATCGCTTGATCTGCTGCTGCTGAAAGCGGTCACCTGGGGTCCCAGGCATGGCTACGCCATTGCGCGGTGGTTGCGGGAACAGACCGGCGACACCCTGCCGATTCACGAAGGCGTCCTCTATCCGGCGCTGCACCGTCTCGAACGCAAGGGATATCTCGACGAAGAGTGGGGCCCGACCGAATCCAACCGCGAAGCGAAGTTCTACCGACTTACTCCCGGCGGGCGCGCGGCGCTGCGCGCAGCAACCGCGCGATGGCGGCTCTACGCCGGCGTCATGAATGCGGCGCTGGAAGCGCGGCGCGGACCGTGATGCCATGAAGCGCAGATTCAGGTGGTCGCACGGCCACCAAGAGGTCGACGCCGACGTCCAGCGCGAACTCGACTTTCACGTCGATGAACGCCGCCGCGAATTCGCCGCGCAGGGTTTGTCGTCCACCGCGGCCGATCGTGCGGCCATTGATGCGTTTGGTGACCGCTCACACATCGAGTCGGAGGTGCGCATGCTGCGCCGGGAAACGGTTCGGAGCCGCGAGCGCCGGAGCCACTGGCACGATATCCGGCAGGACCTGCAGATCGCCACCCGGGGGCTGCGACGGACGCCCGGGTTCACCGTCGTGGCACTCCTCACGCTCGCCCTCGGGATCGGCGCCAACAGTGCCGTGTTCTCCGTGGTCGACGGTGTCCTGCTGCGTCCGCTCCCCTTTCCCGCGTCGGGTCAGCTCGTGCAGCTCTGGAGCGATCATCGAGCTCGCGGTCGCGCCGAACCCGAGTGGCTTACGCCGCCGGATTTCGCCGATTGGCGCGACCAAAACACGACGTTCAGCAGCATGGGGACTTACCAGAACTGGGGACCGACCCTCACGGGGGCCGGTGAGCCCGCAGCGCTCAACGGTCTCGCCGTGAGCGGAGATTTCTTTCGCACCCTCGGGATCGCCCCCGAGCTCGGCCGGACCATCTCGTCCGATGACGACAATCCCGGCGTGGAGCCGGTCGTGGTCATCGGCGACGCGCTCTGGCGAGGACGCTTCGGCGGCGACCTGACGATTCTCAACCGGCAAGTCCAGCTGAACGGACAATCGTGGCGCGTGGTGGGTGTGATGCCACCGTCGTTTCGCGCGCCGTTACCTGCCCCGATCGCCGTCTTCCGGGCCGCACGACGTCCCGCTGGCACCTGTGGTCGTGGGTGTATCGTCCTTCGCGCCGTGGGGCGCCTCAAGCCGGGCGTGACGCTGGCGCAGGCACAAGCCGATATCGGCGGTATCGCGCGCCACGACGCGACGACGTTTCCGGCGACGAACAAGGATGTGGGCGCGTGGCTCATCCCGTTGCACGAACAGATCACCGGGCCGACTCGCCGTCCACTTCTCGCGTTGACTACCGCTGTCGCATTGGTCCTGCTCATCGCCTGCGTCAACCTCGCCAACCTTCTCCTGCTGCGCGGCGAGGCGCGCGCTCGTGAATTCGCCGTGCGCGCGGCTCTCGGCGCCGGGCGCGGACGGCTCGTCCGGCAGCTTGTGACAGAGGGATTGCTCCTCGCGTCGATTGGTGGCGTCCTCGGTCTCGCGGTCGCCGCGGCGGGAAGTCATTGGCTCGCGGCGGTTGTGCCGCCGATTGTGCAGCAGCTCCAGGGGGTCAACCTCAGCGCCGCGGTCGTCGCCTTCACGGCAATCGTCAGCATCGCTGCCGGGCTACTCTTCACCCTCCTTCCGGCCGTGCGATCGACAGGGTACGACCAGCTCGGACTCCTTCGCTCGGGATTGCGCGCCGGGAGCCCGCACCGGAATCGGATCCAGCAGCTGTTGGTGACCGGACAGCTGGCACTTGCCGTGATTCTCCTCACTGGCGCGGGATTGTTGATCCGGAGCCTGGTCGCAATGGAGCGCGTCGACCTCGGCTATCGCACCACGGGTCTTCTCTTCGACATCGTCACGCTGCCGGCCGCGCAATACGCCCCGGCAACGATCACGCCGACGATGAACACGGTCGTCGACCGGCTGCGCGCCAATCCGGCGGTCCGGTCGGCCGAGCTGGTCGATCAACCGCCGCTGAGCACCGGCGACCAGGACATGACGGCGATCCCGCTTGGCGAACCATTCGACGTTGATGCTCCACCGGCACTCTGGTATCGCTCACGTCGCCCGGGTATCTGCGACTGATGCACATGCGGATCGTGAGCGGACGCCCCTTCGACGCCGGCGACCGGGCCGGATCGGCGTTGGTCGGCATCGTCAACCAGGAAGCAGCCAAGAAACTCTGGCACGGAGGGAATCCAGTCGGACGGATTCTCGCGAGCAGCACCGATTCCGCGGCTCCTCGCCTTACCGTCGTCGGTGTGGTCGCCGACGACCGGGCTGACGGGCCTAATCAACCCGCGAAGGCCGAGCTCTTCCTTCCGTTCGGTCAGATCCCAACCAACGGGTTTTCCGTCGTGATCGAACCGGCGCACGGCTACCCCGCGGCAATCGCGGCGCTGCGCGCGACGTTACATGACGTCGATCCGCTCCTTCCGTTCGCCGAACCGGCGCCAATCGAGCGTGACGTGAGCGACGCGGTCGCCCTCCCGCGCCTCTACGCGACGCTGATCGGAATCTTTGCCGGGGTGGCGCTCGCACTGGCGATCATCGGCGTCTATGGCGTGATGGCCTACGTGGTCGCTCAACGCCATCGTGAAATCGGGGTGCGCCTGGCGCTGGGTGCGTCACCGGCTGGAATCCGTCGACTGATGCTCTGGCGCGGTGTCCGGCTGGCCGCGATTGGTGCCATCACTGGGCTCGTTGGTGCCGCACTGCTCTCCCGGCTGATGGGGTCGCTGCTGTTCGAGGTGAGCGCGACCGATGCTGCGACTCTCATAGTCGTTCCGCTGATTCTGCTGGTGGTCGCTTTCGTTGCGTGCTGGATTCCTGCCCGGCACGCGATGCGGATCGATCCGATCGAGGCGATCCGGACGCAGTGAGGCAGGCGCTCGATCGGCAAGCAGGTCGATGTCGATGCCGCAGTGGGGTGTCGCTTCGCGAGCCTTAGACGCGCGGGGCCTCTCTCGGGATCGTCGTCACGCCGAGCGCGTCTTAAGCGCGCGAAGCGACATCCCTGCCGCGTAATCCGACCTACCGCTGCCACCCCGTCGCAGCACTCCGCGATTGATTGATCCGATCGACGTCGGGGAAGAATCCATCCGGATCGATCGCAACGGCAGTGATCGTGCTCGCACCAGCGATTGTCACGCTCGTCTGCCGCTTCCCGCTCAGCCACACATCCACCGGAATCGTGATCCGCGTGACGCTGCTGTCACGGTGCGTCACGGCGAGGAACACCGGCATCGGCGCGAGGCCGCGATCCCCGATCGTCACGGTCAGTGAATCGCCGGTGATCGCAACGTTGTCGATCGCCTGATCCAGCGGCCAGGCGTGATAGAACCAGGTGCTCCAGAACCAGGAGAGATCCCGGCCCGCCGCGTGCGACACGGCGTTGAAGAAGTCGTACGGTTGCGGGTGCTTCCCGATCCACTCCCGGCCGTAGGTGATCAGCGCCTGGTGCAGGACGTCGCCGCCGAGGATGGCGCGCAGAGCAGAGAGCACCTGTGCCGTCTTGTCATAGTAGACCACGAGATAGGCGTTGTCGGGAAAGTCGTCGCCGTGAAGCATCAGCTCGTCGTCCTCATCGCGGCGCACCGTGCGGAGGTAGATCGCCCGCTGCCCGTGCTCCGAGTCGTTGGGCCGCCCGCCAGTCCGGTTCTCGCCGTAGAGGGCGCGCATCGCCTGCGCCACGTCGAACTGGGTGAAGCCCTCGTCCATCCAGGGGTTGCGCGTCTCATTCGATCCAACCTGCATCGGAAACCACATGTGTCCGGTCTCGTGCATCAGGTCGCCGGCGAGCGACAGCGTATCGGCCCATGGCTGCATCAGCGTCATCATCGGGTACTCCATCCCGCCGCTGTCGAGGATCCCTTCCATCGACGTCATCTGCGGCCAGGGATAGCGCCAGAGCCACGCCGACATCTGTTCGATCGCGTCGCGAGTGAAGCGCGCGCCACCGACGGCCCACGCCGTGGCATCCGGCGCGAGCCGGTAGAACGAATTGATATCGACGGTGTCGCTCGTCCCGGCGTCGTTGCGCACCAGCGCGCGCGTGGCATCCCACGCATACTCGTCGCTCGTCCCCCACGAGAAATCACGGACATTGTTGGCAACGAAATGCCAGCTCACGACGTCGCCGCCACGCGAGAAGGCGGCGCCTGCATCGGCCCCGGGAGAGGCAATCCGCACCGTGCGCCCGGTACGACGCGCCACGGCAAGCGAATCACGCGCCGCGGATGAGAGAACGACACCAGCGTTCTGCAGCGTGCCGGTCGCACCGACGACCCAACCACGCGGTACCGCAACCTCGACGTCGTAGTCGGCAGGATCCATATAGAACTCCGCCTCGAGGAGATACGGATCGGTCACCCAGCCGTCGACGTCGTCGTAGACGGCAACTTCCGGATACCAGTATCCCATGAAATAGACGTTGCCGTCGCGACCTTCCCTTCCATCGGCCGGTGCGGGTGCCGGAGAATACGACCAGGCGATGTCGAGTGTCGCGATGGCACCAGGAATGAGCGGCGTCGCCAGCGGAATCGACATCACGGTACCGTTGACCGCGTATTCGCCCGGGGTCGCTCGCCGAGCCGCCGCCGCGGTCACCGGCATCGCGGGGTTGCGATTCCCTTCCTCCTGAATCGCCACGCCGTCGAGCAGCACCGATTCAAGCGTCACGCCGTCGGTGACGGGCACGCTCTGCCTCCGGGGCGAGCCCGGCGCGAACGCGTTCTGGCGGAGGTAGATCTCGATCGTGCGAATCGTGTCGGGCGATGCGTTGCGGTAGATAATTCGCTCTTTTCCCGACACGCGGTGCGCCGCCGTGTCGAGCGCGGCATGGATCTCGTACCGCGGATGCTGCACCCAGTAGTTCGGGCCCGGCGCTCCAACCCGCGTGCGCGTTCCACGCGTGACCGCACGGGAATAGTGCGACGATTCGAACACCGGCCCGGGAATCGGCCGCGGCTCATGTGCAGTGGCCGCGGGATCGACAATCGGCGCGGGAAAGGTCTGCGCACCGAGGGGCGCGCCCATGCAGAGGAGCGCCGCCACGGCGATTGCCATCGTCCTCACTGGTGTGCTGCCGCCACACGAGAATCCTGGCATCGTTCCACCTCTTCCGTAATCAAGACAGCCGGTTGTGCCCGAAGCCCGTCAATGAAGGGCGTCCAGTACCGCGATTCCGAGCCGACAGACATCCCAGTGCTTGAGACCGGCGAGAATCAAATCGTCCGCGCGGGAAAATGCTGCGTCGGACGCCTGATTGGATCCGCTTGCCGGTCGCTCGCTGGTCTGACCCACGATCATCACCGCTTCTTCCGTTGGATCAATGATCAGCAGATAACAGGTCACCGATGCGGCGGCAGATCCGCCGACGATGTAGCGCGAGAGACAGTGAGAAATTCCGAATTCGTGGAAGGTAAACTCGCTCGTCGCGATGAATTCACCGCGCTGATGCGGAAAACCCGGTGCCTGGAGGTCGGTCAGCGTGCGATAGACCGCCTCAGTCGCGGCGCGGTCACGGAAGATCCTGAACTCGACCTGATCGTCGGGTTTTCCGTCCTCGCTCACGACCGCACGCACTGCGCCGATCTCGCCGTTCCGCCGAAACTCATTGTCAAGCGATACCGTCGTGAACGGCGACACGGTGACCGCACCGGTGAAGGCGCTCGCGTCCATCGAATGGGTTCGCAGGTACGCGTAGATCCCCGATGGCTCGAAGATCGCCGGCTTCCCCCTCGGCGCTGGTTCAGTGTCCGGCGATGGCGGCGGCGGTGCAACGGCGGGCGCCGGCGGCGGAGCGTTTACACCCAACCGCACCCGATGCCATGAGCCGGTGCCGAGTTTGCCGGTCGCGTTCAGCGTGTCGTCGTGCGGGGCGAGGTAGGTTCCGGTGTCGGCCCACGCGATCGTGGTCGATTCGAGGGTGTAGCTCCCGTTGCGCGCCGCGAAAACACCGCTGTGTGGAGGGACACTTCCGGGCCCTTCGGCATGAAATGCGTAGGTCCCGTTGCCACGGATCTCCCAGACCCAGCGCGCCACGCCGTCTGCATTCGGCACCATCAATTCCCAGGTGCCGACGAGCTGCGGATCGACCTTGGATGTCAGGCCGGAGCATGCCGCAACCAGTGCCGACAGCGCAAGCGCGTATCGCATGGAGGCCCGTCCGCTGGGAGATGGTAATCGCCGGAGTCTCGCGAATATACCGTCCCGGAGAGGGCGACGGAGAGGTCCGAAGCGCGACCTGGGCGCGCTAGCGGTAGCGACATCGATTGGTTTAGGACTCAACTCGGGGACCCAGGCCCAGTCCCTCCGTCGCTAGTGGGGGAGTCGCCACGCGACGACTGCAGGTCTATCGGCCCCCCGGACACCGACCAGGAGGCCATGACCAACCGCTATGCCACTCACTGTGATAGGCAGCACGATGCGCTGAATCAGCCTCTGATTCGCGAGGTCGTACACTTCAACGTTGTCAGTGTCCAGTCCCTTGCCATCCTTCTTGATAAGTACGTAAAGTCGACCGCCGAAAATTGTCCCTCCCGGGACTGGGAGGTAGGGTTTCGCGAAGCTGACCGTGATGGTATCCCCGTTGTGTTCGACAATAGTCTGGGCGACGTGACCATCTCCAATCGGAAACATTCGTACGCTTGCGTTCGAGTCGGCGCCAACCAGAAGGATCTGTTCGATTCCAGGGAATATGCATACGAGCTGCAAAAGTGGTCCTATTGACGCGGAATGCACCCATGAAGGGGCTATCAGTCTTGGTAACGTATCGATTCCGGGGAACGGTACGCCACGAGCGCTGAGCAGGTGCCCTGCCTCGTCGAGTTTCGCAATTACCGAGTGGTCACCAAGCGAGGTGGCGAAGATACTGCCGATCGTATCTGCTGTGGCCGAGAATAGGATGGGCACGTCGTGGCCGAACAATGTCGGTGGACTGAGTTCTCCAACCTCATTCACGTGGTTTAGCTTCCGATTGGCCCCGTCAACAATCAATAGGGAGCCGTGCTGGCGTGGCACAAGACCGATAATCGAAATGAACTCAAGTGGCCCACCGCCTCGCTTGCCGACTCGCCATCGCATGCGACCGAGTGTGTCGATTGCAATTACCGATCCCGCTCTGGCATCGACGAACGCGAATCCCCACTCGGTCGCCGTTGGCGCCGATGCGGTCCAATCCGAGGTGTCGGCAGCATCTGTTGATACGGTGAACACGGGAATTAGCCTCGACGGATCGATTCTCTCCGCGGTACGCTGCGCGGAAACCTGGGAAACGCAGACCAGCGCCAAGAGCGATATTCGACGAACGATGCGTGTCACGCGATCTCCGGTGGTGGACCGACGCTTCCCTGTGGAAACAATACCGACCGCGCCCGCAACCGCGAAGTAAGACTCCCCCGCCGCATGCCGTTCACACCGGGATCACCGCTTCCGATACGCCGCCATCGCTGCCGGACTCGCTTCCAGTCTCGGGATGACGTTGTCGGTCTTGGCACCCGCTTCGATCAGCGCGGTGACCACCGCACCGTAGTCGCCCGTCTTCGCGTGCCATCCGTGCAATGACCCATGCAGCGCCCAGCCCAGCGGGGGTCCGTTGTGCGCCCTGTCGCGGAGATCGAGCGGCGGGTTGAATTTCAGGATCTCCCGCATCATCTCCGCGTTGCCGTGCCACGCCGCCCAGTGCAATGCCGTGCCGCCGTGCGGCCCCTGCGCGTCGACCGGCCATCCTGCCTTGAGCATCAATCGCACGGCATTGGTGTTGTTGTTGACCGCGGCAAGAACGAGTTGATGCACCAGTCCCGGTGCCAGCGGCGCTCCCTTCTCCCGCTGCGCAAGAAACGCCTCGAAGAGCGATTCAACGCCGAGAAGGCAGGCTTGCGCCAGCTTGACGTCGTTGGGGCTTCGCTCCATCAGGAGGCGGAACACCATCGGATGCCCGAACTCCTGCGCCACCATCTGCGGCGACTTCCCCTGTCCCAGCGTCCAGATGTAGATGATCCCGCCGGCGCGCGGGTTCTGCATCGGAAAGTCGCGCGCGCTGATCGTCATCTCGACGGCGTGCGGATCGCGATCGACGATCTCGCGGATTCGCTCGAGATCGCCGAGGGCCGCGGTGAGGAAGATGTCGACATCGGATCCGGCGTCGACGAGATAGCGCGCAACATCCGGGCGCTCCCGCACGGCATACTGCGCCGGGGTCGACTCGTGATCGACATCGCGGGCGTTGACGTCGGCGCCGTGCTCGACCAGCAAGCGCGCCGTGGCGACGTCCTTCGCCCAGTGGAGTGGCGTCTTCCCATCGCCGCTGCGCTGATGCACGGCCCCGGGATCGGCCACGACGATGTCGGCGAGGCGGTCGACCATCCCGAACCTCGCCGCCGCCACCGCATCGATCGCTGCGCCACGCTCGACGAGGAACGGCACCAGATCCTCGCTGGCAGTTTCGAGGACCGAGAATCCGCCGGCCCACCAGTCACTCTTCACGGCGAGATCGGCGCCCGCGGCGAGAAGCGTGTCGATCATGGCGCGATTGCCCCGTTGCACCGCACCGATCAACGGAGTGGCGCCGAAGCCGAGTTCATCGGTCCCGCGATTGATTGTCGCCTCGAGGTCAGGATGAGCGCGAAGGAGGTGCGCAACCTTCGCCTCGTCGTTCACCCTGACGGCGCCAATCAGCGCCTCAACGGGGGTGGCCGCGAGAGACGCGACGTGCGCCTTGAGCGCAGGCCACGTCTTGAAACCGTACTCGCAGGCAATGACATGCTGGGCATCGGCGAGCTTGGGACTTGCGTCAAGGCCCGCCGCCCGGAAGCGTTCGGCGGCATCGGATTCGCCTGCACGTTGCGCTTGCAGCAACGCCTTGGCCTGATTTTTCAGGTGATCGAGATCGGGATGTTCCGGCAGGACGCGAGACATGACTCCCCCTTCGTGGTCGCCCGGCGTCCGCTGCAAAGGGCTGAAGAGAGGTCGATGTGTGTTGCGGTCGAGCCCAGGTGGGATGATCCCTGCCCGCGGACGGGGTGGCGCCCTGAAGCGCGCGGGGAGGAGTCTAGCAAGGCTGGTCGACACGACACAAGGCTGGCGCCTTCGCGCCCGCGCGATCATCATATTTCCGTCCCGTGCAACACTCAGGACCGCGGACGTCGCCCCGCCGTCGGCACCCTGGCATCGATCCCTCACCGTGGAGTAGCCTGTGAAGCATTCGATCCGCATCGCGCTCGCCGCCCCATTCCTCAGCGCCACCATCGCTGCGACCGCGTTCGCGCAGCAACCCGCACCGGTCGCGACGGAAGTGGGTGCGTCGCAGCTCGCGATGGTCGAGCTTGCGTCGCCGGGGATGCACAAGCTCTCCGTCACGTCACCGGCGTTCAAGTCGATGAGTGATATCCCGATGGCGAACACGCAGTACGCCGGCAATGTCTTTCCGGGACTGGAATGGACCGCCGGCCCCGCGACCACGAAGTCGTACGCCATCATCATGCAGGACGCCGACGCGATGCGCGGTGGTGCCCCGATCCTCCACTGGACGATGGTCAATGTTCCCGCCACGACGCGCAAGCTCGACGCCGGAATGACCACGGCGCCCGACGGGTCGCAGTTCGGTCCCAACATGCGCGGAACCAGCCAGCCGTACACCGGCCCCCGCACGCCCGCGGGCCCCAAGCATCGCTATCACCTCCAGCTCTTCGCCCTCGACGAAACGCTCCCGGCGGACGCCACCGCGAGCTACGCGGCACTCACCGCCGCGATGAAGGGACACGTCGTCGCCAGCGGACAGCTGGTGGGGCTGGGTCAGGCACCGGTGACCACCACCGGGCATTGACTGTGGGCAACCCGGTGACTTGTCGACTGCCGACACCGTCTTGTTGACAGTCGACAAGTCATCGGATATCATGCGGTCAACCAGGAGCTTCCCATGGCCGCGTCGTCCGATCTCCTCCAGGGCACCCTCGACCTGCTGATACTCAAGATCGTCTCGCTTGGGCCGCTCCATGGCTGGGCGATTTCCCAGCGGATCAACGACACTTCTCGCCAGCTCTTGCAGGTCAACCAGGGGTCGCTCTACCCCGCCCTGCACCGCCTCGAAGGCGACGGATTTCTCACAGCGAAATGGGGGATGTCGGAGACTGCGCGCCGGGTCCGCTTCTATTCGCTGACCCGCGCCGGCCGCGCCCGTCTGGCGCGCGAAACGCGCAATTGGCGCGACTATTCCAACGCCGTCGACCTGATCCTCGATTCGCGCGCGCAGGAGCCTGCATGACGTTCCGCGCCCTCTTCCGCGCCCTCCGCCTCCTCGCCACCCCGGGTGCGGCCGAGCATGACATCGACGACGAAATCGAAGGCCACATCTCGCTGCAGACGGCGCGGCATGTCGCCGCAGGGATGGATCCCGAGACAGCGCGCGTCGCCGCCGAAACCGAATTCGGTCCCACTGCGGCCACGAAGCAGGCGGTCCTCGGCGTGCACGCCAATCCCGGCGCCGGTTGGCCCGAGATCTTCGCCGGCGATCTTCGCTTTGCGCTGCGCTCGCTGCGGCGTCACCGCGTCTTCAGCAGTGTCACGGTCACCGTCCTCGCGCTCGGCATCGCGGCAGCGACGCTGATGTTCTCGGTGGTGTCTGGGGTGATTCTCCGGCCGCTGCCGTACCGCAATCCCGATCAACTGGTGATGGTGTGGGCGGATTTCCTCGACCCCTCGGTCGCCGGGATCCCCGAACCGATGAATGGACTGCAGGTCATCGGGATTCAGCAACACGGGCGAATCTTCGAGAATGTTTCCGGCGTCGTCTCGCGGCAGATGAACCTGCAGACCGACAACGCGCCCGAGCGGATCGACGGCGCCGGTGTCGACGACAACTTCTTCCGCACGATGGGCGTCACGCCGGCGCTCGGCCGCGGATTCCGTACCGGCGAAGAGCTCGCGGGTGCGGACCACGAAGTCGTCCTGGGATGGAATCTCTGGCAGCGCCGCTTCGGCGGCGACCGCGGCGTCATCGGGCGCAGCATCCTGCTCAACAACGAGCCGTACACGGTGATCGGCGTCGCACCGCAGCACTTCGACTTCCCCGAAGGGGCGGGGATGCCGTCGACGGTCCCGGTCGCCGCCACGGCCGAGCTCTGGGTTCCGCTCAAGCCGCCACTCAACGGCCCGTCGGAGCACCTCGTGGTGGCGCGGGTCAAGCCCGGGACGACGCTCGCTGCGGCGCAGACCGATCTCAATGACGTGGCCCATGTTCTCGACCAGCAGATTCCCGGCGCCAAGGGATTCTTCCAGATGCACGCCGTCCCGCTGCACACGCAACTCGTCGGCGACGTGGAGGGAATGCTCTTCATCCTGCTCGGCGCTGTCGGTGTGCTGCTCACGATCGCATGCGCCAACGCCGCCCAGCTCTTCCTGGCGCGGTTGCAGGGACGACGGGGCGAACTCGCGATACGCGCGGCGCTCGGCGGATCATCCGCGCGCATTGCGCGGATCCTTCTCCTCGAAGCGCTGACGCTCACGGGAATCGCAGGTCTCGTCGGCGCATTGCTCGGGTCGATCGCAGTCGCCCTGCTTCGTCACGCGGGGTCGGAGCGGATGCCAAGAGTGAGCGACATCGCGTTCGATGGGCGAGTGGTCGGCGCGGCAGTCGCGATCACCGTCGTTGCCGGATTGCTCTTCGGTGTCGTTCCCGCATTCCGCGCCGGACGGATGCGACTCGCCGACATGCTACGGCGACGCGGGCGCGGCGGTGATTTCGGATCGCCGCGGACGCGCAGGATGCTGATCGTCGCGGAGATCGCACTCTCCGTCATGCTGGTGACCGGATCCGGATTGCTGATCCGTTCGCTGGCGCGCCAGCTTGGTGGCGACCTGGGATTCACCGCACCCCACGGGCTCACCTTCGAGGTGTCGCTTCCCGCGCTCCCGTATCCCGAGACGCAGGGCGCGACGTTCATGGAGCATCCGCAGAGCGTCGAGTTCTTCCGGCA
The DNA here is from genome assembly GCA_036501385.1 of Gemmatimonadales bacterium. Lineage (GTDB taxonomy): Bacteria > Gemmatimonadota > Gemmatimonadetes > Gemmatimonadales > GWC2-71-9 > Palsa-1233. The sequence continues at coordinate 62,486 of DASYAK010000055.1, forward strand.
GGCGCTCGAGCGAATTCGTGCGATCCCCGGGGTCAAGGCCGCGGCGATCGGCAAGCCCCTGCCGATGAGCGGATCGGAAGAAGGGACGGTCTTCGTTCCGGAAAACAGCGATCCGCGCCTCACCGCGGACGGCCGCGCGCCGATCATGGACTACACCGTCGCAAGTCCAGGGATGTTCACCGCCCTCGGGACAGCGCTGCTGAGCGGCCGGGACTTCGACAACACCGACCAGCACGATTCGCCGCCGGTGGTGATCCTCAATGCTGCGGCGGCGCACTGGCTCTGGCCAGGCCAGAATGCCGTGGGACATCGACTTCGCCTCGGCTCGGCGCGGACGGTGGCGCCGTGGATGACCGTGGTGGGCGTCGCCGCCGACTTGCATCGGTATTCGCTCACCAGGAATCCATCGCCCGAAATGTTCGTGCCGTACACGCAGCGCCCGTATCCCACCTTCGCGCCGATGCAGTTCGTGGTGCGCAGCAGCGTGGCACCGGCGCTGCTTGCCGCCCCGATCCAGCGGGCAATCTCCGCGGTCGATCCCACGATCCCGGTGGCGCAGCTGCGCACCATCGACCAGCTGGTGAGCGACGTCAGCGCCAATGCCCGCTTCGCCACGATCACCATGAGCGTCTTTGGTGTCGCGGCGCTGCTGCTGGCAATGATCGGGCTGTACGGAGTGATCGCCTATGCCGTCAACCAGCGGCGCCAGGAATTCGGCTTGCGCACGGCACTGGGCGCCTCGCGCGGCGACATCATCCGGCTCGTCCTGGTCGACGGGCTCACGCTCACAGTGATCGGGCTTAGCATCGGGGCCGTGCTGTCGGTGGCTGGCGGCCGGGTGCTTCGGTCGATGCTCTACCATGTGTCGGTGTTCGACCCGGTGACGGCTGGGGTGACGGTCCTGGTGCTGGCGGGTGCGGCGCTATTGGCGTGCGTGATTCCTGCAATCCGGGCCGCGGCGATCGATCCGAGGGTGGCGCTCGAGGAGGGTTAACGACCTCGCCCAGTTCCGGCCGAGCCGACGATTTTTCCAGCTGCTTCCGCAGGCATGCCGTCTTGATCAGCCGCCTCCCCGCGCCTTTCAGAAACGAAACGGCGCGCCTCCCGCGATGGGAAGCGCGCCAATCGATCCAGCGCCCATTCCGAATGGCTTACTTGCGACGGCGGTGCTTGGCTGCGCCGGCGAGACCTACGAGGCCGGTCGCGAGGAGCCCCATCGTCGACGGCTCGGGAACCGCGCTGCCCGCGGGGGAGCCGAGCACGCCGTATGCGTAATCGTCGGGTCCACCAGTTTGATCTGAGCCAGGCCCAAAGTCCACGCCAAAATATGAGCTGTTGAAGAACGCCATGCCATCCAGATCGGAATTAACGCCGCTGGCCCCGCTGGTCGATTCAACGAACGCCTGTCCGGATCCGACGCCGGTGCCAATGAGCGAGATCCCCATCCAGTAGGTCCCGGGGGCGAGGAAGAAGGACAATCCGCCGACATCGGCCAAGTACTCAGTGTGTCCGATGGGTTCGTTACCGGTGGCCGTCAACGTCACGCCCGACGTTCCCGACTCAAGCAGGGTCCCACCATTGCCAGTGGAGAGCCCGGTCCGGATTTCCCATTGCGCGTCGGTCGCAGCGAAGTCACTGCCGAAGTAGCCGAACAGATCGGTGACGTTCCACCCGGATCCGGTGATCACGAAGTCGTCGTACGTCATGGACTGGGTGACGTCGCTGTTGAATTCGCTCGACAGCCCGATGCCGCCGTTGGTAGCAAGCCCATTGAAGAACTGGGTCTGGGCTGAAGCCGGCACGGCACTAAGTGCTGCCAGCAACGAGACACCCGCGAGCGAGCGAACCAGCAAAGTGGGGATCTTCACGTTATCTCCAGAGCGAAAGCAGGTGGAGTGAATCGGTCGGTTAAGATCGGCCGTTGTCGACCTCGATCGACAGTGCGTTGAGGCAGCGCCACAGCACAATCGCCGGCCTCGAAAACCCAGGCATTTGCGGATCAATGACTTGACAATGACAACCGGTCGGTGCGCCAAGGAATTGTGCAATAACCAAACCAGCGCGCCCCCGGCGATCGGGAGCGCGCTGATCAATTGACTGCAGAACGAACGGAGCGGCGGGCGACGCTATTTCCGGCGCCGCCGCTTCGCCCCGGTGATGCCAATCAAGCCGAGACCGAGCATCATCATCGCCGACGGCTCCGGCGCGAGGTCGACATCGCCGCTTTCCGGACTGCTGACCCCGTCGGCGTCGAACGAGAGATCGTTGGCGGAGAAGTTCTGGTCCGTCGAAAAATCTGCCACCGAGCCCGCCGGCATCCCGATATCCGATGCGAATTCGGGGAAGAACTCGCCTGATGGCGGGCCGAAACTGGAACCGAGGAACGAGTTGTTGGATCCCCCGTCGCCGGCGCCGCCTTGTCCATCGCCGAGCCCCGGCCCGTCGCCGTTCCCTTGATCGTCTCCGGCATTACCGGTGTTCTCGAGCACCGCGCGGTGTCCGGCCAGGTTGATCGAAATCCCGGGATTCACCTGACCGGCGAATACCGTCTGCCCGTCGCCGTTCGTCGCGCCGTAGCGGGTGAAGTCCGAAGAGACTCCGCTCCCGCCACCGTGCGGCGACCCTGGTAGCGCACCGCCGACGTAGCCTCCGCCGCCGTTTGTCCAGCCGGTGGTTCCGCTCGTACTGCCGGAACCCGACCGACCCGAGCCAGCCAGAATCATCGGGAGGCCGGCGAGATACCACCGCGAACCGTCGGCGCCGAATTCATCCTGCAGCGTTGATGCCGCCACGACCGACGGTGGTAGCGTTCCATCGACCGCGTTGATCAGTGGCAGCGGTGTCTGAGCGCGCGCCGGGGTCGTGCCCTGGAGCGCATCGAGCAGACTTGCGCCGCCCGGGTCGCTCCAGCTGAGCGCATACGGGATCAATACCACGGGCTTCAGATCGGTCTTGGGGAGGACCCGCGCAATGGCAAACTTGGTGTTCTGTGCAAGGGGGACCGCATGGTTGCACCCGGTGAGTGCGGCGAGAAGGGCGGCGACGCTTGCGGCCGCTGCCCTGTCGAGTCCGGAGTTGAGGCGTGGTGTCATGAGGGCATACGACGAGCCGGGACCCGCCGCCGCACACATGAATCTCCAGACTCGACAAGCTGTCTTCCTGCTTACATCGCCGGCACACCTCTCATGATCTTGGCATTATCATCGGAGCGCAGTGCGATGGACCGTCGGGGCCGCCGCGGCGCAGAGGGGCATTGGCAGTGTCGGCCCGGCCGCAGCGATCGGCCGGAGATTGTTGCGCGTCAGGACGGCATTGAACGCGACGAGATCCTTCTCGTTGATCACCCTCCAGGCGGTGACTGCACTCCGCATGTCGGTGCAGACATTGACCCAGCCGAGACGCATCGGCTCGGTGGGCGCCATGTCACCGAAGTCGTTGGTCCGCAGCTGTCCGTTCATCGAGAAGAGCACTCCTTCGCCCCCCTCCTTGCCGTTGATTGCTGCAAAATTGGGAGCGGCTCCGCGGGCGAAGGCCGCGTTACCGCGCGTGTTGTCGACGATTCCCGGTGCGCCGCCGGCACGCGCCAGTGCGGTATCGAACCTGGCCGCGGCGGCGACGACGTCGGCGGGCGGATTGCCGTGCGTCACACTGGCGACCGCCTGCCGCATCGCGTCGACTTGCAGGTACCCGTCCCAGGCCTCCCTGGCGCCGTTGTACAGCTTCATCTGCAGGTCGTGCTGCGCCTGGAGATCGGCCATTGTCGCCGGAGAACGCGGATCGTTCTTGACGGTCACGGTCTGGGAGTAACTCTTGCCGTCAACCGTGAGCTTGACTGTGTAGACGCCCGGTAGCGCGAGCGGACCTTCCGGGTGGTACACCGTCTCTCCAGGTGTCGCATTCAGGGTGTAATACGGGTCCATGCTGTGACTGAACGCGGGCGGATCGTCATACCGGAGATCCCAGTTGATCCGGTTGGTGCCCATCGCGGTCGGCATCGGCTCAGGAACCTTGAGCCAGTAGGGCGGAACCTGCGGCGCTGGATTCGTGTCCGCCGGAATCGGTGCGCTGGAGTAGTGCCGTACGACATTGCCCGCCGCGTCGAGAATCTGGAGCGTGATGTCGCTACCAGGCCTGGCCCCGAGATAGTAGTAGATGATGGCACCGGGCGGCGGATTCAATGCGTGCGGCACTTCCGGCGGGAACGGCGTGTCTTCGTTCATTTCGCGGCGCACCCTGACGGCATCGCCCGGCTTGAAGAGATGCGCCGGTTCGGCCGCGATCGTCGGCGTGATCTGCCGGAGCGGCGAAATGTCATCGAGAATCCAGATGCTGCGGCCGTAGGTGGCGACGATGAGATCGTTGTCCTTGACGACGATGTCGCGATACGACGTGTTCGGCAGATTCAACATCAACGACTGCCAGCTGTCGCCGTCGTCGAACGAAACATACATCGAGCTCTCGGTGCCCGCGTACAGCAAGCCCGCCTTTTTCGGGTCGGCACGAATCACATGAGCGTAGCTGCCGCTGATCTGATCGGTGCGCATGCCGTTGACGATCTTCGTCCAGGTCTTGCCATAGTCGTGCGTGCGATAGAACGACGGACCCGATTCGCCGGCGGCCCGGAGTGCGACATACATCGTGGCGGCATCGAGATGTGACGCGTCGAGCGACGAGATCGAGCCGCGCACGTCGGGAATCGAGACGTCCTGCCAGGTCGTACCGTGATCGCGGGTCACCCAGATCAGGCCGTTGCTCGTGCCGGCCCAGATGAGTCCCGGTGCCGCGGGCGACGAGCTGATGACGTTGAGCGTGCCGCCGCCTGCCGCTGCACCGCCACGCCCGCCCGCTGCTCCGCGTCCCTGCGGCGCAGTCGCGCCTCCTTTGGCAACGCCGAGGTCGGGAGAGACTTTTCGCCAATGCATCCCGCCATCGGTGGTTGACATCACGTACTGAAATCCGGCGAACAACTCATGCGGATTGGTGGCGTTGAAGACCAGCGGGTTTTCGTTGTTCCAGCGCAAGTCGAGTGCCGTGTCGACGTTGGGGGACACGTTGATCCACTGCCCGCTGGGATAGGTGATCTTCATGATGCCGGCGGTCAGGTTGGTCGCGTAGATGATCTTCGGATTGAGCGGATCGGACACGATCGGTCCGCGCTCGTTGCCGGGATTGGGCGACCAGTCGAGCGGCGTGATCTCGCCGAGATCACCACGCGCTTTGGTCGCAAAGGCACAGGCGTCCTGCTGCGTGCCGTAGATCCAGTACGGCCACTGGTTGTCGACCGAAATGTGGTAAATCTGCGCCGTCGGCTGGTTGTACCAGAGACTCCAGTTGTCGCCGCCGTCCTGCGACACCGTGCCGCCCTGGTCGAGCCCCATGAACATCCGCTTGCCGTCCGTCGGATCGTTCCAGAACACCTGCGGATCGTCGCCGCCCGGGGCGCCCTTCCACCCAGTGAAGGTGTTGCCGCCGTCGGTCGAGATGAAGGCCGCCGTGGCGATGGTATACACGATGTCGGGATTGTTGCTGTTGACCCAGACGCCTGACGTATAGTTGCCCTGCCCGTTGGCGATACGGGCATCGTTGGCGGCGCTCCGCTCCGGCCCACCGGCGCGGACATCGCGCTCGGCCATGCGGCGCCACGAATTCCCGCCGTCATCCGATCGATAGAGTCCGAAAGCGCCGATCAGGAACATCCGTTGTGCGTTGGTGTGCATGGCAACCGCGACACTCACCCGTCCCGTCAGCGTCGGCAATCCGTTGCCGGAAATCTCCTTCCAGGTGACGCCTTCATCAGTTGACTTGTAGAGATTAGTGCCGGTTCCGCTGGTCGCGCCACCAGCCGCGCCACCGCCGCGCCCGCCACGTCCTCGTCCGCCGCCCGGGGCCGCCGCACCGCCGGCCGCTGCCGGTTGGCCCGCAGCCGCCGCGGTACCACCGGCGCCGCCAAATCCGCCGCGCCCGCCACCGCGACGAATCGTCGTCGCGAGGATCACCTCGGGGTGATCGAACGCCCAGGCGAGATCCTGCGCGCCGGTCGTGCTGTCGATGTAGAGCGTCTTGCTCCAGTTCTTGCCGCCGTCGGTGGTGCGGAACACGCCGCGATTGCCATCGGCGCTGCGAGCGCTTCCCAGTGCCGCCATCAGCACGACGTCGGGATTCTTGGGATCGACCAGCATCAACGGAATCGCGCGAGTCTGGTCCATGCCGAGATGCTGCCAGGTCTTGCCGGCATTGGTCGACTTGTACACGCCGTCACCCTCATTGACGCCGCCGGTTCCCACGTACACGATGTTGGGATCGGACGGCGCCACTTCGACCGACCCGATCGACGACACGTCCTTGATGTCGTCGAAGACCGGGAACCATGTGACTCCGGCACTCGTCGTCTTCCACAGGCCGCCAATCGGCAATCCCATGTAATACACGCCCGGCTGTCCGATCGCTCCGGTGACGGCACTCACGCGTCCGGCGCGGAACGGCCCGATGTTCCGCCACACCAGGCCGCGATAGAGGTCGGGCGTCACTGGCGTCCGGCGTGCGAAGCCAGCGAACACTCCAATTTGCAACAGGGCGAGTCCGGCGATCCAGCGGGACGAGAACATGCGTGCCAGCATGACGGGTATCCTTCGGCGTTGTAGAGGAGGCGACGAAGAATAGAACCGTTTTCGATTAATGCCTACCCTCGCAGCGTCACCGCCGGATCGACCTGACCCGCGCGCCATGCCGGAATCGCTGACGCCGCCATGGTAACCGCAGCCACCAGGAACGACGCCCCGGCAAACGTGAGAACGTCGTTGCGCGCGACACCGAAGAGAAGTGTCCGAAGTATCTGGCTCACGGCGGCGCCACCGGCGAGGCCGATCACGACTCCTGCGCCGGCGAGCGCCATCCCCTGGCGAAGGACCAGCAGGACGATGCTGCCGCGCGTGGCGCCGAGGGCGGTGCGCACGCCGAGTTCGCTCAACCGTTCGGTGACACTCCCCGACACGAGACCGAAGATGCCAATCGCTGCGAGCGCGAGTGCGGCAAAGCCGAACGCACTGAACACGGTGAGCACGAAGTGCCGCTGCGCTTCGGATCGATCGAGCAGTTCTTCCATCGTCGCCACGCGAATGATCGGCTGGTTGCGATCGACCGACCAGATGGCGCGCTCGATCGCAGGCGCGAGGGCAGCCGGATCGCCGGTGGTGCGTACGACGAGCGACTGGACGTTGTCGACCCACGGCCACAGTCCGGTGGCCACGTAGAACGCCGCCGATGCATCGTCGGCGAGCGACGATTGCTTGACGTCGCCGACGACGCCGACGATCACGCCCCAGGCGCGGCTGGTGTCGCCGATTTCGGGCCCGGCGCGCATCCGCTGCCCAATGGGATCGCGCCCACCGAATTCGTTTCGTGCCATAGCCGCGCTGATCACGATCGCCTCCGCCGCACCGGGGCGATCGTATTCCTCGAGCGTGCGACCGTGCAGGAGCGGAATCTTCATGGTGCGAAACCACGACGGGGAAACGACATATCGCAGCGCGTTGTGGCCGGCGTTGGGATCGGTGAGTCGCGCCGACTCGATCTCGAAGCCGTAGCCGTCGACGTCGCCGCTCAATGGCAGCTGGCTGGTGAAGGCCGCGTCGGTGACACCTGGTACGTTGCGCACGGCCGCCAGCGCCTGCGTGAAGAGCTGGTAGCGCGCCGTCGTGGAATCGTATTGGTGACCTGCGGCTTCGACCTGCATCGACAGCGTGTGCTGCGCGGTGAAACCCGGCGCAGTCGAGAAGAGCCGCCAGAGGCTGCGCAGCATCAATCCGGCGCCCACCAGGACGACCATCGCGAGCGCGATCTCGGCAATGACCAGTGCGCGTCGCAAGACCGGCTGACCGCTCCCGGTCGTGCGGCGCCCCGACCGGATGTCGTGGTGCAGGTTGGCGCGCGCTCCCTGCAATGCGGGGGCGATGCCGACGACGATGCCGATCAGCGTCGTCACCGCAAGAGCGAAGACGAGCGCCGAACCGTCGAGGCGGATCGCACTCGCTCGCGGAAGTCCGTCAGGGACCAGCAATACCAGCGCTCGCAATCCGATGGCCGCAACCCCGATCCCGGCGACACCGCCGATCAGCGCGAGGATTACGCTCTCGGTGAGAAGTTGCCGCACCAGCCGCCCGCGACCCGCGCCGAGGGTTGCTCGCAGCGCCAGTTCACTGCGGCGTTGCGCACCGCGCGTGAGGAGGAGGTTGGCGACGTTTACGACGGCGATTGCCAGCACCAGCCCGACGGCGGCCAGCACCGCAAGGAGTGCCGGTCGCACATCGTGCGTAATCGCGGCCTGAAGCGACTCGACGAGCAACCCGCCATTCATCGCAGCCCAGGGCGGCCGCGGATAGGCCGTAACCGGCGTGGCTCCGATCGCCTTGAGCTCGCGTTGAGCCTGATCGAGTGGCACGCCTGCGACAAGGCGCCCGACCATCTGTTCGTGATGTCCCCATTCGCCGCTCTGGAATGGCGCACTCGCTCGGTACCGCCGAGGAGCCCAGACATCGGCCCGCGGAGCCAGGATATTGTCAAAATCGTGGGGCATCACACCAATCACGGTGAAGAGGTCGCCGTCGAGGGTTACCGCGCGCCCGAGCGCCGCTTGGGCACCGCCGAGATGCCGACGAGCGAGCGCATCGCTGACGATCGCGACGTTGGGTGCACCGCGCTGATCGTCAGTCGCCGAAAAATTGCGGCCAATCGCCGGTGAGACGCCAAGAACCCGGAAATAATCCGCCGTAACGAGGTCGCCGGTGAGCCGTTCGGGATCGCCCATCTGCATCAGCGCCGGCTGCCATCGATCGGCGATGGCGAGCGCGCCGAACGAGCGGCTGCGCGCGGCGATCTCGACATATGTGCCGTAGGTGACCGCGATCGGGCCGCCCCCGCTGTTGCGATCGGAGAGCATCACCACTCGGCCGGCCTGCGGATAGGGGAGCGGCGCGAAGAGAATCGGATCGACCGCGCTGAAAATCGCGGTGCTGGCGCCGATGCCGAGGGCCAGCGTCAGCACCGCGACGATGGCAAAGCCGGGACGGCGAATCATCCCGCGAAAGGCGTAGCGGACGTCGCCGACGAGCGTGGTGAGCCGGTCCTCCCAGCCGTGCGAGCGGATTTCCTCGCGGATCATGACCGCAGCGCCGAAGGCGAGGCGGGCGCTGCGGCGAGCCCCCGCTTCGGACGCGCCGCGCGTCATCGCGTCCGCGCTCGCCTGGTCGAGAAAGTGCTGTACCTCGTCGTGCACATCGCGGTCGGCCCGGTCGCGCCGTACGAGGACACCGAGACCTCGGGTCAGCTGCCGCAAGAGTGACATGTCATCCCTCCGCGTTGAGCAGGCGCGCGACGGCCGATACACGACGCTTCCAGTCCGCGGTGGCGGCGTCGAGCTGGCGACGGCCGGTCCGGGTCAGCGAATAGATCCGCACCCGGCGCCCCTGCTCGCTCTCGCGCCACTCGGCGTCGAGCGCCCCGGCGCGCTCGAGCCGCTGGAGTGCGGTGAGGAGTGATCCGGGGTTGATGCGGAAGGCATCCCGCGAGAGCTGCTCGACGCGGCGCGCGATGCCGTAGCCGTGCATCGGCTCGAGGCTCAGCGTCTTGAGGATCAACAGGTCGAGTGTCCCCGGAATCACATCCCTGTTCGGTTCATCCATCGATCGCTCCGGCCAGTGGTCACGGATAGTACTGTCATCATAGTATGACTGTCAAACTATAATGCGGGGCCGTCGGGAAGGGTCGCAGCCTGGAGCGATCCCCCGACAGGAGCCGGCGATCGCGGGAATGCGTCAACCTGTCCCCGGCGCCTCCTGGCAGCGACTGTCTTGGAGCAAGGGGCGGACAGAGGATTCCGGTTTCCCGGGATCGCGGCCCGGAGCGGTGCGACAGGCTTCGAACCGCAACGTCGGGGTTAATCGGGGCGCCGCCGGGTAGATTTCTTCAACGATCGACTCGACCGGAGCTGCTCGCATGACGTCCGCCACCACATTCCCGCTCGCCATTGCCATGGCATCGGCCATCGCGATCACATCGCCGCACTCCTCGCCAAAGCCAGTGCTTCCCGCAACGATTGGGCGCACGGTGTCCGGTGCGGCCATGTCGGCGCCGGCAGTCGATTCGATCTACGCGCTGGCCGTCGATTCCGCTGCGTATCGTGCCTATCCGTTCGTGTACCTCCTCGACGAAGGGACGATCCGGCTCGAAGCCGACGGCCGCGGATCGCGCACCTACCGGCAGGTGGTGCAGATCCTGAAGCCGGCTGGAGTCGCGCGGTGGGCCGAGCAGCGAGTCGCCTACCAGCCGGATCGCGAGAAGGTCACCGTCAACTGGATGCGGGTGGTGCGGCCGTCGGGTGAAGTAATCAGTGACAAGCCAACGCTCTCGCAGACGTCCGACGTCGCCGCCTCAACGGTCAATCCGGTCTACACGGAGACCAAGGTCATTCGCTATTCGCTGGGCGACGTCGCGCCGGGGACGCTCGTCGATCTGAGCTGGACCATCGAGACCACGAAGCCGCCACTCGCCGGCGACATGCTGAGCGGATGGAGCTTCTCGCTCGGAACCCCGGGCCTCCGTTCGCGTTTCGTCCTCGACGTGCCCGATGCGACCACGCCGCACATCGTCGAGACGCACCTCAATTTCGCCCGCTCGGAAATCCGGCGTGACGGCCGTCACATCTTCACGTGGGCGACTCACGACGTGCAGCCTCCGAAATCTGAGCTGTTCGCGCCCGACTCGAGCGTCCCGTCGATGGGCGTGCGCGTCGGGGCGCCAATGACGTGGAGCGAGATCGGGCAGTGGTACAACGGGCTGGCGAAGAACCGCTACGTCCTCACGCCGGCACTCACAGCCGAAGTCGATTCAATCGTGCGTAGTGCGCGGACGGCCAGCGACACGATCAATGTGCTCCATCGATGGATCGCCAACGACCTCCGCTACGTATCGGTCTCGCTCGGAATCGGCGGATATCAGCCGCGCTTCCCCGAAGCGACCGTGAGTACCGGGTACGGCGATTGCAAGGACAAGGCAACGCTCTTCATCGCGGCGGCGCGCCATCTTGGGATCACCGCCTATCCGGTGCTCCTCAACAGCGAGGGCGGAACCGATCGATCGCTGCCCGCATTGGAGCAATTCGATCACGTGATCGCCGCCGTGCCGCATCCCGGTCCCGCCGGGTTCACCTTTCTCGACCTCACCACCAATGATTTTCCCGATGGAGAGATTCCGCCGTCGTATCAGGGCGGATTCGGGCTGGTTGTCCTGCCCGACGGGAGCACACGCGATGTGACCTTCCCGAAGGACTCCGCGGGATCGACCGAAGAAGTCTTCGCCGGCGGGCTGACTGCCGATGGCAAGGTGTCGGGCACACTCACGCTCACCGCGCACGGATCGTCGGCGGAAGCGATGCGGGCCGCCTTTGCGACGCCGCCGGATTCGGCCCACCGCGCCAATCTCAAGCGAAGCGCGCCGAAGCCGTTTCCCAACGCGACAGTCGACACCATGATGATCGACGTGCCGGCCAATCGCGACGTCACGCCGACGATCGAATACGTGTTCCGCGACGGCGATGGAGCCAAGCCCGCCGGCCCGCTCTCGATCCTCACCATTCCGAGCGGCTTCCGCGGATCGCCGACCGCGTTCAGCAATGTGATCGAGGCACTCCAGCGCAATGGCGCCCGGAAGCTCCCGATCGACGCGAGTCGCACGCTAGGTCAGGGAACCGTTCGGCGCGAGTTGCGCCTCGACCTGCCGCCGGGATGGAATGCGCAACTCCCCGACTCGGTGCACGCGGCCGGACCGTTCGGCACCTACATCGCCCAGTACACACAAGTCGGACGCGAACTGCGGATCGTCCATACCACCATCGGTGGATCGGGCGTCTACCCGCCGTCAAGCGTTGGCGCGTTGATCGACTGGTTCAAGGCTATCAGCAAGGACGACGCGGAGTACATCCCGCTGACCCGCGGGAGCTGACCTCAATTGTCGCCGCGTGACGTCGCAGGCGTCACGCTACCGCACCCATCCCTGCGCTTCGAGCCCCGCGATGAGCCCCGGGGTCTGGAGCGAGAGCGGCCGCAGATAGTCGCCACTCAAAGTCCGTGACCACCAGTTCCCTGTCGTCCTGCGTTCTTCGGGCGTGGTGAACCGGTAGTTGTACAGCTCGGCCCGAATCCATGCCGGCGGCCGGTCGGGGAAAGGATTCCCGCGCATCAGCGACAGTGTCGCACGATCGTTCTGCAGCAGCCGCGCGACCAGCGGGACGAACCAGGGATTGGCATAGTCCGGACTCAGTGCCGCGAACCACATCAGCCAGTCGAGTCGCAGGTGATATGGCGCGATCCACGGCGGCCGGCGGGCCGGGTCGCCTGGCTTCGCCTTGAACTGATATTCCTTCCATTGCGTGGCCGGCGTAATCACCCTGTCCGTCGTCCCCTCGAGCACGACTTCGAGCCGCTCCCGGGAAATGCTGCCGAAGGCGCCGTAGGTGTTCACCAGATGCAGCGGCTCGAATGACGCGTTCATCATCTGGCCGCTCGAAATCAGATTCATCGCCGGACGGATACTGAGCAGCGCGACGGCGGCGGTCAGCGCGCCGAGCGCAATCTGGTGAGGCAACGCGATCGGATCGAGCGGACCCGCGTGCACCGGGAGTACGTGTGCGAGGATGCGGTCGTCGAAGCATGAGATCGCGATCACCGCGGTGAGCCAGTTGAGCCACGAGAGGTTGCCGCTCAGGATGATCGTCCCCTGGAACACCACCGTGATGATCCCCGCCGCACGCCGGACCCAGCGCACCGGAACCAGGTATCCAAACGGCGCCGCCACTTCGGCGAGATGATTGAAGAGCACGCCGGCCTTGTTCACTGCCAGCGGAAAACGATTGAAATACCAGCTCAGCGGATTGGGCATCGGCTGCGTCTGGTAGTGGTAGACCAGGCAGGTGAGGTCGCGCCAGCATGGATCGCCGCGCAGCTTGATCAGTCCGGCGCCGAGCATCACGCGGAACAGCACCCAGCGGAACATCCAGATCACGATCACCGGCGGCGCGGTATGACGCGCGCCGAGAAAGATCGCCAGGAATCCGCACTCGAGGAGGAGCGTCTCCCAGCCGAAGCTGTACCATGTCTGGCCGACATTGACGATCGACAGGTAGATCAGCCACATGATCCCCCAGATGATCATGCTCACCGGAGTCCCGAATCGCTCTGACACGCCAAGGATCGCGAGCCCGGCGCAGACCTCGCCGATCCACGACAGGAGCATCGCAAACCCGTCGGAGTAATGCAGGAAGAAGAGACTCGGCGAACCCCAGAAGCGGGTCGTCTGCAGCATGTATGGCACCGGCGTCAGACCGCGTGTGCCGAGAAGCGGGCGGAACTGATTCACCGCAACGAAGAACGCGACGAGGTAGATCCCCGCGAGCGAACGCTGCAGCAACCAGCGTGTCAGCCAGTATTCGGCGTGCAGATCTCCACCGAAAAGGGCGGTAGTCATCGCCCTCCTCCAATCGATCGGAGCGCAGCGTTTGCCGCGTGAAAGCCGGCCATTCCATGGACTCCGCCGCCCGGGGGAGTCGATGCCGAGCCAAGAAACCACCCCCGGACCGGAATGCGATACGGATGCAACCCGACGATTGGACGTCCCAGCATCTGTATCAGATCATTTGATCCGCCCACAACATCGCCCCCGACATAGTTGCCGTTGTAGCGCTCGAACTCGGCCGGTCCCGTCACGTGCCGCCCGATGACCAGATCGCGGAATCCCGGCGCGAAGCGTTCGACTTGCGCCTCGATCCGTGCGGTCATGTCGAAGGACGAACCATTCGGCACATGGCAATACGCCCACGCCGTGTGCGAGCCGACCGGAGCACGGGTGGGGTCGAAAAGGCTGGGTTGCGCCAGCAGCACGAACGGCCGCTGCGCATGTTCCCCGGCGGGCGCCGCCCGCTCCGATGCGGTGATCTCGGCAAGGGCTCCGCCAAGATGAACAGTGGCGGCGCGAGCACACTCGGCCGCGCGCCAGGGAATCGGCCCGCTCAAGGCCCAGTCGATCTTGAAGGCGGCAGGGCCATACCGGTAGCCCGCCATTCGGCGCCGGTACCCCGGCGGCAATCGATCACCCGCGATGGCGATCAACTGGCGAGGCGACAGGTCGAAGATCACCGCGTCCGCCGTCGCGACGTCAGGCGGCGAGACCACCCTGCGGTTGGTCACGATTGCACCGCCCGCCGCGGCGAGCGATGCGGCGAGGGCATCGCCAATCTTCTGCGATCCGCCGCGCGGAAACGGCCACCCCACCGCGTGACCGACCATCCCGAGCACCAACGCGAACGATGCGCTTCCCGGCGCTTCGAGCGGAAGGACGGCGTGAGCGGCGATCCCGGCAAAGAGCGCGCGAGCGCGTTCACCGGCGAAGCGCGACATCGCGAGTCCCTCCGCCGAGCGGAGCGCTGTGACGCCGAATCGCGCCATCATCAGCGGCCGTTGTGGAGGAATGAGCGGTCCGAGGAGCGCCTCGATAAGCGGCTCGTATCGGTCGACGAGCGGCGCAAAAAGATCGCGGTATCGTCGCGCATCGGCGCCAAGCCCGCCGGACGTCGCCTCGATCGACCGTTCGAGCATGACCGCGGTACCGTCGTCGAAGGGATGCGCTAGAGGAGCTGGCGAATGCACCCACTCAAGGCCGCGATCCGCAAGCGGTAGCGACCGGAAGAACGGCGACGCAACTGCCATCGGATGGATCGCCGAACAGACGTCGTGGACGAAACCCGGAAGAGTAAGAGCCGCCGACCGGGTACCTCCGCCGATCGTTGCCTCGGCCTCGAACACGGTCACGGCATAACCGGCCTGGGCCAGCGTGATCGCCGCAGCCAGGCCGTTCGGTCCGGAGCCGACCACAATCGCAGAACGGCGAGGACTCATGGACGCAATATCGGCGGTGCTTGCAGAAAACGCATACGCTGGCTTGACACAAGAACCGGGTCCGGGACGTATCTTCTGATATGCCTACATCATTCGCTGCCGGGCGGTTCACCCGCCTTCCCCACGCGCGTGGCTTGATCCGCGCCGCCTCGTGTGGTGCCGCCATTCTGATGGTCGGCGCCTCACCTGTCAAACCGTCACTTCTCGCCGGCCTGGTCTGGCGAAACATCGGTCCACTGCGAGGCGGGCGGGTCGCGGCCGTCAGCGGCGCAATCGGCCAGCCCGGCATCTTCTATATAGGCCTTCCGGCCGGCGGGGTCTGGAAAACCACCAGTGCCGGCGAGACGTGGTATCCGGTATTCGACTCGATCAAGGATGTGTCATCGATCGGTGCGGTCGAGGTGGCGCCGTCCAATCCCGACATCATCTATGTCGGCACCGGTGACAAGGTGACCGGGGGACCGTACAATGTCGGCAACGGCGTGTACAAATCCTCCGACGCCGGTGCTACCTGGCATCACATGGGGCTCGACGATTCGCGAGTGATCCCGTCGATGCTCGTCGACCCGACCAATCCCGACATCGTTCTCGCCGCGGCGGAGGGGAACGTCGACACCAAGAGCCAGATGCGCGGTGTCTATCGGAGCACCGATGGCGGGCGCACCTGGACCCGGACGCTGTTCATCAACGATTCGACGGGAATCCAGAAGATCGCGCGCGCCTTCGACCATCCCGACGTGATCTTCGCAACGTCGATCCGCCACTACCGCGTCCCTACCCCGCCATCGGGAATCTTCCCGCCGGTCAGGGGACCGCAGCCGCAGGCCACCGCGACCAGGCTCTACAAGTCGACCGACGAGGGCATCACCTGGAAGGAAGTGTCCGGCGGCGGGCTGCCGATGCTCAACGGCTGCGAGTACGTCGCCGTGGCACAGAACACCAACGCCGCTCGCGTCTTCGTGATCGGCAACAACGGACTCTTCCGCAGCGACGACGGCGGCACTACGTGGCGCCAGATGGACAAGGATGACGAGCGGATCCGCAACGGGCAGGGCGGCTACAACTGCGGCGTCTACGTCAACACGAAGAATCCCGACATCGTCTACACGATTCACACCTCGAGCTACTTCTCGACCGACGGCGGGAACACGTTCACCGGCTTCAAGGGCGCCCCGGGCGGCGATGATCCGCAGCAGATGTGGCTCGACCCGACCAACGCCGACCGGATTCTCCTCGGTCTGGATCAGGGCGCAGTGGTGACCCTCGACGGCGGCAAGACGTGGGGATCATGGTACAACCAGTCAACCGAGCAGGTCTATCATGTCTCCACCGACAACTCGACTCCGTACTGGGTCTACGCGACGCAGCAGGACGCCGGCGCGGTACGGACGCGTAGCCGCGGCAACTTCGGCGAAATCACGCCGCTCGACTGGAGTGCCGTGCCGTCGTGGGAATGGGGAACGATCATTCCCGATCCACTCGATCCCAATACGGTGTACGGCAGCGGCAACGGAATCGAGAAGATCTCGTACCCGGCGGAACAGTGGATCAGCATCTCTCCGGCAACCGACCCGGGCCTTCACCTGCGGAATTCGTTCTCCCAGCCCCTCATGTTCGCACCGTGGAACCAGCACGAACTGATCACCGGCTTCCAGTACGCGATGGAGACTACCGACGGCGGCGTGCACTGGACGAAGATTTCTCCCGACCTGACTGTGCCCAAGGGCATCACGCCGCTCCCGGATACCGTCCCCTCACCGCCGGGCTCGTTTCCACGCGGCGCGATCGAGACACTCTCGGCCAGTACCGTGGGTCGCGGGATCATCTGGGCCGGAACGAACACGGGGCTGATCAAGCTGACGCGCGACGATGGGAAAACATGGGACGATGTGACGATACCGGGCGTGCCCTTCGGCCCGCGGGCGCTCATTTCAACCATCGATGCGTCGCACACTGACGCCGGCGGGGCGTACGTCGCAATCAACCTCTCGAGTGCCGGAGATGACGCGCCGTACCTCTACCGCACCCACGATTTCGGCAAGACCTGGACGCGAATTACCAGCGGCCTGCCCAGCAACGAGCCGAGCGGCTCGTTCGCCAATGTGATCCGCGCCGACAAGATGCGCGCTGGGCTGCTTTTCGCCGGGACCGAAAGCGGGATGTACGTGTCGCTGGACGATGGCGACAACTGGCAATCGCTCCAGCTCAATCTCCCCAACACGTCGTACCGCGATATCGCCTTTGCCGGCAACGACATGATTGTGGGTACCTACGGGCGCGGCCTGTGGGTCCTCGACGACTACGCGGTGCTCCGCCAGCTCACTCCGGCCGTCGCAGCCGAACCGGTGCATCTCTTCAAGCCGGATCCGACCACGCGCTACCGCCGGAACACGAATTACGACACGCCGTTCCCGCCCGAGACGCCGCACGCGCCCAATCCGCCTGAGGGCATGATGATCTATTACTCGCTGGCGGATGTCCCGTCGGGCGAGGTGACCATCGACATCCTTGACTCGGCCGGGGCGCGACTGCGCCATCTCTCGAGCGTGGCGGAATCGCCGGTCAAGGAAGCAGCCCGACCGCCCAACCCCAGTTTCTGGCTCGCACAGCTCCACGCGCTTCCTGTGGCGGCAGGGCTCAATCGCGCCAACTGGGACCTGCGACTCGACCCGCCGCCAGCGTTCGCCCACACGTTCGAGATCAACGCCAATCCGGGGCTGACTCCCGCGTCCCCTGAGGGGATCCTGGTTCCACCGGGGACGTACACCGTCAAGTTGACCGCCGCGGGACATACCTACACCCAGACCGCAACGGTGACGCGTGATCCGCGGTCACCGGCGACCGCGGCCGATGTCCGCGCGCAGTACGCCTATCTGCGAAAATTCTATGTCGCAGCGCACACGGCCTGGGATGGATTTCAGCAAGTGCAGGTGATGCGCGACGAACTCGCGCGGCTCAAGCCCGGTGACGCAACGTCGACGGTGGCGAAGGCGATCTCCGGATTCCGTGCGCAACTCGACACCGTTGGCGGCAACGCCGGCGTGTTCGGGACGCAGGGAAGACGTCCGCCGGCCAATTTCTTCGGGGAGAGCAGCGCGTTGACGGGAACGCTCACCGGCGACGACAATGCCGATCAGGCGCCGACCGCGGCAATGGTCGGCGCGTGGGCGGCCACTTGCAAGGACCTGGGCACAGCGGCAGCACGTTGGGCGGCAATCAATGGCGCCGCGCTCCCTGCGCTGAATACCATTCTGGCATCGAGCGGGATGCCGGCGGTCACAGCGGCTACCGGAGTCAAGCCGCCCACCTGCGTCGAGCCAGCGACCCAACCCATTCGCCGGGCGAAGCCCTAGCGGCGGCGCGGATCAGGTCCCGGTTCGTATTCGGCGCCGCCGCTGCCGGCGGCGCCGAACTTTGGTGCGACAATCGGTCCGGTTTTCGTGAACGGCGGCTCCCGGCCGTCGGAGTTCCTGCGATCGCTGACGAACTCCGACGGATTGTCGTCGAATTGATGCTGGCAAGCGGTCGAGCAGAAGTAGTAACGCTCGCCATTCCACATCGATGTCCCGGCAGCCTGGCTCGCGTCGATCGTCATCCCGCAGACGGGATCCTGGACCTGTTTCATTCTCGGCTCCTGGTGCCGGCGACCCGATACGTTGCGTGTCGGCCGCCTCACCATCTTGCGACGATCTCCGGCCCCAATCGTTCACAGCACGACAGCAGCCACGCCACTCAGTGCGAGTGCCGGCGGCCCCGGGTGTTCCCGCTGGTCCCGTTGGGATTGGTCGACTGCTTCGTCCCGCCGTGATTGCCACTTCGACCGCCGTTTCCGGATGACTTCTTCGATGACATCGACTGGTTCGCGCTGCCTTGTGGCGCGCCGTCGCCGCCCTCGTTCTCGTCCCAATCCTCGACGTCCGACGCGTCCTCGCTCTGCTGTCCGCCGGCATGTCCGCGGTGCGCGTTCGACTGCGATTCCGTGCTGTGAGCACTGGACTTGCCGGAACTTCCCCGGTGCGCCGACCCCGATCCCGGCGTCTTCTGATTGCGCTGCATCTCATCCTCCTCATACTGGTAAGTGAGACCAACCATCTTCGTTAGAGCGTGCGAAATGACGCGGCGTAGCGGTCTCGCTTGCACAGAACGAGATACCGCCACGCGCAACGCGATTGCGTTACCAGTGCTCCGGTTGAAAACCCGAGGCACACTCTCTACTCTTGAGAGGTCCGCCCGTTGTCCTACCCGATTCAGAGGAGGTGATCCCTTGCCTAGCAGTCCTGGTACCATCGTCAGCCCGACTTGGGCAAACGGTCGCCGCGTGACCGCCTAGCAGTAAGCCCGGCATCAGCCCGACCGTCTCGGGCTGACCATGGTATTCGCGCCGCTTCTGCCTAGAATGGGGAGGCGGCGCGATCCGTTTCACCCTGCCCATCGTTCCAGCTTGGCGAGCCCGAATCTCACGGGAATCTTTCCCGACCCCCGATTCTCGTTTTTGGCGTACATTAGGCGCCTCTCCCCATTCGATCCGAGGGCTTCATGTACGCCATTGAGACACTCTGGCTTCCGATCCTGCTGTCGGCCATCGCGGTGTTCGTTGCTTCCTCCGTGATTCACATGGCCACGCCGTGGCACAAGAACGATTTCTCCAAAGTGCCGGACGAAAACGCCGTGATGTCGGCGCTCCGTTCCTTTGCCATTCCCTACGGCGAGTACATGATGCCGAAGGCAGGGAGCATGAACGAGATGAAGTCGCCAGAATACAAGGCGAAGATGACGAGCGGTCCGAACCTGATCATGACCGTGATGAGGCCCGGGCCGATGTCGATGTCGAAATTCATGATCCAGTGGTTCGTATATGTGCTGGTGGTGTCGATTGCGGTCGGATGTCTCGCCAGCGCGACCGTCGTGCACGGGGCGTTGTCGCATCGCGTCTTCCATGTCGTCGGATTCACGGCGTTTCTGACCTACAGTGCCGCGATCTGGCCGTTCTCGATCTGGTATCAGAGGCCCTGGATGACCACGATCCGGTCGACGATCGATGGGCTCATTTTCGCGCTGATCACCGGAGGAATCTTCGTCCAGTTCTGGCCCAAGTAAGAACAGCAGACAAGAAAGGGAAAACGGAAAAGGGGGAACGGCGCTTCCATGCTGTGTCTCCCTTCTTCCTTCTCTCGTCTTTTCCTTTTTCGCTTTTCCTTTTTCCCTTAGCCGTTTTGCTTCTTGATCTACACCATCGGCCACTCGACCCGGACGCTCCCGGGATTCGTCGCACTGCTCCAGCAAGTCGGGGTCACTCTCCTCGTCGACGTGCGATCGATTCCCCGGTCGCGCGCAACGCCGCAATTCAATGCCGACACACTTCCGGCAGCGCTCATGGCCCATGGCATCGGATATCGGCACCTCGCGGCGCTCGGCGGCCGACGCCATCACCCCAGAGGGGCGCCACCTTCGCACAACAACTACTGGCGAGTCACGGCATTCCGGAACTACGCCGACTACGCCGCGACCGCTGAATTCCGCGCCGGACTCGACGAACTGACCACACTGGCGAGGACCGCCTGCTGTGCCATCATGTGCGCGGAAGCGGTGTGGTGGCGGTGTCACCGCCGGATCATCACCGACTGGCTCCTGGCCGGCGGGACCTCGGTTGACCACATCATGGGCGAAGGCGTGGTGACACCCGCCACGCTGACCCCGGGCGCTCATGTGGCGAAGGGAATCGTGAGCTACCCGGGGTGAGAGCGGCGAAGGTGAGAGCCCGCAACAGTGCTCTCACCCTCAGCTCTCGTCTACCAGATCGTCGGGCGGAGCGAGTCCGGGCGGACCATTGGATCGGCCGCCTTGCAGCCCCACGCCGCCTTGAATTCCGGCATGTTGCTGAGTGGCCCGTTCACGCGCCACTCAGCTGGGGCGTGCTCGTCGACGTTCACCAGCATTTTGGCGAATGCCGGCCGATCGAGTTCGCGCCACACCTGGGCCCACGCCAGGAAGAATCGCTGTTCCGGGGTGAAGCCATCGATCTTCGTGCGCGGGCCGCTCCCCAGCGCCTTCTCCATCGCGCCATATGCCACCGTCAATCCGCCAAAGTCGGCGATGTTTTCCCCCAGCGTGAGGGCGCCGTTGACGTGCGTGGCGCTGTCGAGGACGGTGTACGCGTTGAACTGGTCGACGACCTTTTTCGCCTGCACCACGTACTTCGCGGCATCGTCCTTCGTCCACCAGTCCTCGAGATTTCCATTCTTGTCGAATTGCCGCCCCTGATCGTCGAAGCCGTGCGTCATCTCGTGGCCGATCACCGCGCCCATCGCGCCATAATTGACGGCGTCGTCGGCGCCGGGATCGTAGAATGGCGGCTGCAGGATTCCGGCGGGGAAGACAATCTCATTTCGCAGCGGGGTGTAGTAGGCGTTCACCGTGGGCGGCGTCATTCCCCACTCGGTGCGGTCAACCGGCTTTCCGATCTTCGCCCATTGGCGGGCAGTCTCGAACTGATCTGCTGCCTGGCCGTCGGCGTAGTACTCGCCGGTTTTGACATCGAGCGCCGAATAATCGCGCCACTTGTCGGGGTATCCGATCTTCTGTCCATATGCGGCAAGCTTGTCGACTGCGCGCGCCTTGGTCGAATCACCCATCCAGGACAGCTGCTCGATCCGGTCGTGCAGGGCGGCGACCAGCGTCGACACGATCTTCACGGCGCGCGCCTTTGCCTCCGGCGTGAACGCCGCCTTGACGTATTCCTGTCCGAGGAGTTCGCCGAGCGAGCCGTCGACGGCCCCGGTGCAGCGCTTCCAGCGGGGGAGGAGCTCCTTGGCCCCAGTGAAGAGCTGCCCGAACTTGAAATTCTCGATCACGAACGGCGTGCCGAGGCGGCTCGCCGCTCCTGAGAGCGCACGCCAGCGAAGGAGGACCTTCCAGTCCGCCACCGGAATCGACGTCACCATCTTGTCGAAGCTCTGGAAGAAGGCCGGCTGGCTGACGTCGACGGATTCGAACGCCGGCGCGTGCATCGCGGCGAAGAACGGCTCCCACCGGAAATGCGGCGTCAGCTTGTCGACCTCGGCCACGGTGAGTTTGTGGTAGTTCGCGTTGGGATCGCGCAACTCGGTCGGCGACTTCGATCCCTTGGCAAACGCCGTTTCGATCGACATCACGGTGTGCGCCTCGGCGGCAGCGGTATCATGCGGGTCGCCGGCGAGCTCGAACATCCGGGTCACGTGTGCCACGAACTCGTCGCGGATCTTCTGCGACGCGCTATCGCTCTTGAAGTAGTAGTCGCGCGTCGGCAGCGAGGTCCCGCCCTGGCCGAGCTCGACGATCACCGACTTCGCGTCCTTCTCGTCCTGCATTGCGCCGTCCGCCCACGGTGCGAGGCCATCGGTGTGTTCCAGCGTGCCGAAGCCCGCCTTGAGCTCGTCCGGCGTGCTGATTGCGGCGATGGCCTGCATCACCGGAGCCAGCGGAGCGACTCCCGCCTTGTCGATTGCGACCGTATCCATGCACGCCGCGTAGAAGGTGCCGACCTTCCAGGCTCCGGAGCCCACGGCAAGCTTTCCGGCCGCGGCAGCCTTCGCGTCGCGGTCGAGAATGTCGTGGAGCACCGCTTCGTTGTGATCGGCGAGCGCCTGGAAGGCACCCCACTCGGGATAGGCCGAAGGAATGGTGTCGTGTTTGAGCCAGCCACCGTTGGCGAACTGGTAGAAGTTGGTGCACGGTGCGCAAGTCGTGTCGAGGTTCGCCCGCGAGAGCGGCGGTGGCGCCGTGGCCTTGGGTGCGGCACACGAGGCCAGGGCAAGGAGCAATGCCACGCCAGCGGGCGCGAGTCGATCCATGAAGTCAGTGCGCATTCAGGAGATTTCCCGGGGGCAGAGGGTGAGGCGGATCGGCTAATGATACGCTGAATCGCCAGATCGAGAGCACGCGCCGACCGCCCTTGACGGGCAGAGGGCGCCGCCGAGATTCAGGGTGGGCAACCTTGCCCGGCCTAGCGCACTGGAGGAGACGATGTATCTCGTTCGCGATCTGATGTACTGCAAGCCCGGAAAGGTCCGGGCGATGGTCGACAAGTTCACTGCGATGTCGAAGCTTGGCGAGAAGGTCGGCATGCCGAAGATGCGGGTCATGACCGACGTCTGCGCCGAACAATTCTGGACGGTGGTTGTAGAGATGGAGTTTCCGAGCCTGCAGGCCTACGAGACGAGCTCCTCCCCCCAGGGGTCGCCCGAAGACATGAAGAAGATGGAGGAGCTTATGAAAGGGTATCACGACCTCGTTGTACGCGGCCGACGGGAGATCTACAAGATCGAGGGGTGAGGCGGGACGTCCGGTTCGGTTGTCCGGATTTAAGACAAATATCCAGAAATCCGGACACCCGACGCGCCGCGGCATCCCGAGCGTGAAGGGTCATGATCGGACCGCCGCTCGATCGATTGCACCGCAGTAACCAACCAGGGACCAGCCCCCAATCGAATCCGCAATCGCGCTGAAACCCGGCAACGGCGCGGTGTTGATGGCCACTCACCGGCGCCGAGTTCGCCGCCGCCGAGGGCCATTCGCCATGTCCATCGGACGACGTCGAGCAGGTGCAGGTGCCGCTGGCACGCTGCTCGCACTTGCACGCCGACGTCTGTCCCGATCTCAGCTGGATACCACCACGAGGAACAGGAGGGTCCCATGCCGGGCTACCGTTTTGGCAAGCATCCACCCAAGAGCGACTATCGCACGTTGCGCTTCCAGGATTACCTGTCGCCGAGGCTCGCTGCGCCACCACCGTCGCACAACGTCCTCGCGACAGTGTATGCCAGCCTTGGAACCACCGACCCGACCCGCGTCTTCCCGCTCGACGGGAACGACACCCTGGGCGACTGCACCATCGCGGCGGTGGCCCACGCCTGCACGACGTACCAGGCACTGATCGGCCGCAAGACGATCATGGCGCGCGGCGATGTCGTGAAGCTCTACCTGCGGCTCACCGGCGGACTCGACACCGGGCTCAGCGAGCTCGACGTCCTCAACTACTGGCGCAAACATCCAGTGGCCGGCGACGAAATCATGGCTTTCGCCGCCATCAACCCCCGCAACCACACCCACGTCAAGCAGGCAATCGCGCTCTTCGGCGGCGTCTATCTTGGCTTTCAGGTGCAGCAGGATTGCATTGCAGATTTCGCCGCGCGAAAGGCGTGGACACCAGGACCTCTCACGCCAAATGGCCATGCCGTCTTCGCAGCCGGATACACCCGGGACACAGTCATGGTTCTGACCTGGGGAAACACCCAACTCGCCACCTGGGCGTGGTGGGACGAATGCGTCGACGAGGCGTACGCCATCCTCCCGCCCGAAGCGAAGGATCCGGCGTTCGCCCCAGGATTTTCGGTGGCAGCGCTGACCGATGACCTCCATGCGGTCGCCAGCTGAGCGGTAGATCCCGGGCGAAGGCGGCGGCAACCATTTCGGCCCCGGCGGTATCTTACCTCCAGACCATCTGAAGGAGACCGCCGTGGCCGACCCTCGCAACGAACTGGTGCAAGGCACCCTCGAAATGCTGGTGCTCCGCACCCTCGCCCTCGAGCCGATGCATGGCTGGGGAATCGCGCACCGGATCGAGGCGATGTCCGGACGCGTGTTCCTGGTGACCCAGGGTTCGCTCTACCCGGCGTTGATCCGGATGAAGCGCCGCGGCTGGCTGCGCACATCGTGGTGTACGACGGAAAACAACCGGCGCGCGCGGTACTACGACCTCACGCCGGCCGGTGCGCGCCAGCTCGAGACCGAGCGCGCCGCGTGGAACCGGGCGGCGGCGGCGATCAACGGCCTTCTGAGCCCCCGGTGGGCATTGGCGGATCTGTGAGCATCGCGAGCGATCTCCTCGAACGGTTGCGCGGATTGATCTTTCGCCACCGCGACGAGCGCGAACTTGCGGAAGAGCTGCAGACTCACGCCGCAATGGAAACCGAGTACCGGCATCGCGCGGGTGTCGACGCCGTCGAGGCGCGGAGGCAGAGCGTCCTGGCACTTGGCGGGATCGAGCAGACCAAGGAAGCGATCCGCGATGCGCGAGGGACCAGGCTCCTCGACGACAGCGTCGGCGATGCCGGCTATGCCGTGCGAACGCTGGCGCGAAGCCCGGGGTTCGCCATTGTGGTGATCCTCACGCTGGCGATCGGGATCGGCGGGACGACGGCGGTGTTCAGTGCCGTCGATCACGTGTTGCTGCAGCCTCTCCCCTATCAATCGCCCGGCCAGCTGGTGCGGCTCTATGGCGCCCAGGCCAACGATCTCACCGGTCGCGGTTTCGTCTCACCGGTTCACTTCAAGGCCTACCGGACCCGGCTCTCGTCGATGGACGGTGTCGCGACGATTCTCACCTACGACGAAACCGGCGCTGACATCGGGAGCGGAAACACGGTGCGACGAATCAGGCTCCTGCCCACCAGTTCCAATTATTTCGACGTGATCCGGGTGCATCCCGCTCTTGGCCAGCCATACCAGCCGGCAGACGAGATCGGCACCGGCATCGAAGACAACACCGAGGGCGGCCCGGCGGTGGTGCTGAGTCATCAGCTATGGGAGGATGCATTTCATGGCGATGCCGCGGCGATCGGGCGGACGCTGGTGATGAACGGGCGCGGATATACCATCACCGGTGTAATGCCCGATGGATTCAAGGATCCGATCGCCGGAAGCATCGACGCGTGGGTCCCGCTCGACCTCAGCCAAGGGAACGATCCCAACGAGGCGGGAAACCACTACCTCTCGGTGATCGCGCGGCTGCGACCCGGCGTGACGATCGAACGAGCGCAGCGGGAACTCGACGGACTCTCGCTCCAATTGGGGCGCGAGTATCCCGGGAACAAGGACGAACGCGCGCGTCTCTATCCGCTCAAGGAAGACATCGTCGGGTCGTCGAGCCGATCGCTGGAGATCATGCTCGGCGCCGTCGGACTCGTGCTCCTGCTCGTGTGCGTCAACGTGGCGCACCTGATGCTGGTGCGCGGGTCGGAACGGACCCGGGAGTTCGCCGTGCGCGCGGCACTCGGCGCCGGCGGCGGCCGACTGGTGCGGCAGCTCCTGATCGAAAGCCTGACGCTGGCGCTCGCGGGCGCTGTCGCGGGGCTGGTCGTCGCGCGGCTGGCGATGTCGGCGATGGTGGC
>DASYAK010000056.1:0-29770 GCA_036501385.1 Gemmatimonadales bacterium
AGCAACCAGCTCTGCCTTGTCGTTCTTCTTGCAGAATGGGTCCCATCCCTCGACAGCCGCATCATTGATGACCATTTCGATATTCCGGGCACGCTTGTCCTCATGATCGAGAAACCGTTGATACACCATTGACGCGTGCTCGCCGAACCCAGCAGCGATCTTCTTCAGGGCATTCTTTGCGGGCTGTCCGGTTGGGTTCTCGTAGTCCTTGAGCAGGCGATCCACCTCCTCCCAGATGACAACTGTCCCGGCACCGCCCTCCGCCGTCTCATCAAGCAACGCGACTTCGTCCTTTCTGGGCTTGTCGAGCAATACCTCCCATTCTCCAGTCTTTTCCACGTGATTCAGGTCCCATGTGGCCTTGAGCACCTCCCCGTCTTTCTCCCGAGTAACTACCGAGAGCCGGCGGCAGAATGCCGTGGATGCCGTCTTCAGACCTAAGCCGAACTTCCCGAGGGCGCTCTTCTGCTTCTTGCTCTTTGCGCCATAGGTCATCGCGTTGAGGAGGGCGTCGCGGTCCATACCGTGACCATTGTCGGCAACACTGACTGTGATGTCGCCCTCGAAGTCCATCCGAATGCCGAGTCGGACAGTCGTCGCCATCGCATCGACTGAATTGTCGACGATGTCGGCGAGGGCGGTGTTGAAGTCGTATCCGGTGTCGCGAAGTCCCTCGATCAGGCGTGAGGGATCGGGCGGCAGCTTGACTGCTGTGCTCATGGCGTTGTCGTCAGATTCTGACGACCCTCCAGGTGGGGCCGATCTTCAGCACGCCATCGTCCGCCGGCTCGTGTTGCCGGCGATAGCTGACATGGAACCGTTGCTCCTCGTCGCGGCTGAAGATCAGCGTGTCGCCCGCTCTGAGGTTGTGGGAGCGCATGAATGGCGTCATGCAGGTTAGACGGTACTCGTTCCGCGTGCCACCGAACAACTTGTTGTTGTAGTAGATGAAGTTGAACTGCCACTTCTTGCCATGTGGATCGGCAAACCACAGCTTGTGGCGCGGGTTGTACTCCGCTCGATCCAGGCGCGGAAAAAAGGAAAGAATGCTCTCTTCCCGGGGTACGAGAATGCCGGCTTGATGGCCGCCCGTCTGACCGGTGTCGTTCTCGCTCAAGAGTTTTGTGATTTCGGTTGGGCGTGCGCTCATGGAATGCCACTCATTGCGGGCGACATCTTGAGCGCTGCCACTACATCAGCAAGATCGTCGGCCCCACCCGCCGTTCCGATGATCGCCGTGCCCGCGACCTGACGCTTGCGTTGCGTTCGCTCAGCGATCACTTCCTCGACGGTTCCGGGATGGAAAAGACGATGGACAGTGACCGGCCGGGTCTGACCTCGCCGAAACGCACGGGCCGTTGCTTGGTCCTCGACCGCAGGATTCCATTCGAGGTTGTAATGAATGACGTGGTTGGCTGCGGTGATGTTCAGGCCCGTGCCGGCGGCCTTCGGATTCAAGACTAGAATCGCCGAAGTTGTCGCCGCTGCGAACTCATCGACGATTGGCTGGCGTTTGTCGACCGGCGTCCGCCCATCAATCACCCTTACAGGGATACCGTATCTGCGCGGAAGATCGGACACTAGGATGTCTGCCATTCCTGTGAACGACGTGAAGATCAAAGCCTTCTCCCCCGAGGCAATGACCTCGTCAAGGATTTCAAGCAGTCGGGAGTACTTGGTGCTCCCCGGCAGGGGGTCTCCATCGCCGCCGTCGACGAGGAACGGATGCGTACAATACATCCGGAGCTTCGTCAGCGAGACGATGGTTGCGGCGGCGCCGTACTGCGCAGCGATTTCGTCCCGAATCTTGTCGTATCGGGCGGCAGATTCGTCAGAGATTTCAATAGGTTGTGGAATATCGATGCGCTCCGGCAGGTCCTTCGCAACATCCGCGACGCGACGCCGAAGGATCAGCGGCGTGACGAGCGGCTCCAAGGCGCTGGCGCCGCCAATGTCGTCCGAGTACCGAGCCTCGAATTCATTCTGCCGACCAAGGAAGGCCGGTGCTGCAAAGTCCATCAGAGACCACAGGTCACGCAAACGGTTCTCGACTGGTGTGCCTGTTACGGCCACGCCTACCCGCCGCGGAATCGTCTTGATCGTCACAGTGCGCGCCGCGTCAGGGGTCTTGATGGCTTGCGCTTCATCGAGCACGACAACATTCCATGGCACCATTTCGAGTATAGAAATGTCGCGCATCGCCGTGTCGTATGAGGTCACAACGACATCGAACGTGCGCAGCTCCCTAGGATAACCCGTGCGCCCGTGACCGCGATGAATGCTTACGTTGAGGGTAGGGGCGAATCGGGCGAGTTCGCGTCGCCAGTTTTCGAGCAACGTCGCTGGCGCTACAACCAGCGAGGGCACCTTCCGTTCGGAGTCTCGCAGCAGCAGCGCGATCACCTGGAGCGTCTTTCCAAGGCCCATTTCATCGCCGAGAATGCAACCAAGGCCTTCGTCGGAGATGCGGCTAAGCCACTGGAAACCGTCTACCTGGTACGGATAGAGCGTGGCGTTGAGTGCTCGCGGAAGCTCGACTGATGCTGTTACCCTGCGGTTGCCTGATGGTTCGGGTACAAAAGTCAGTAACCCTGTGTCGAGCCAGCGAAGATCGAGATACTGCTTGAGCGTCATTGGCCCGGCGATCCCTTGCGCCTTGATCAAACCCTGAATCTCCGAAAGCACAGCGACGGGCAATGGATACCAGACGTCACCGTGGATCAACTGATCCTCGTCCGGCGAGACTTCGACATCGGTGTCACCCAGTCGAATGCGGCAACTGGGCGGTATGGCCAGGTCGGCAGATGGCGGTGATACCTCCAGGGTCGCTTCAAGTGGGTACCGACTGAAGCTGACGCCGGGGATAGCGTCCGACGGCTTGCGCGGGATCGGTTCGCCCCGAATTGTCAGGCGTCCTTTAAATTCGGCGCCTGCCACCTCGCTCGCGGTCGGGCGCACGATCGTTCCGCCGCGCATCCGCAGCACGACGCGAGAACCCTCGATCTGCCAATCAATGACCGACTCACCGGTATCAGACAACTCGGCTCCGCAGAAAACTCATGGTGAAGTTGAAGGCCGTTGAATATGCGTGGCGACTCGGTTTCGGGAATGGAACGGGCCGGCAGGAATGTGGCTCGACATTGGCGAACCGGCCGATGGCACTATCAGGGCGTGGCTTCCTATTTGCTTCCTAGAAAAAGATCGCCCCACACGATGAGTGTGGGGCTAGTGTCAGAAGTCATTCGCTTGTATTGCTTTACAAAATCGGGGCGCCGGGATTTGAACCCGGGACCTCCTGCTCCCGAAGCAGGCGCGCTAACCGGGCTGCGCTACGCCCCGAAATACCCTTCGCCAGTCGCGCCGGTTCCGTCCCGCTCGAACGCCCCGTCGTGACGCAAAACTCCGCGCCGTCGCCCGGGACGCATGGGCCCAGAGGGAGTCGAACCCCCAACCTTCTGATCCGTAGTCAGATGCTCTATCCAGTTGAGCTATGGACCCCGGAAACCAGCGCTCCAGAGACCCCTTGCCCGTCGGCACTCGTCGTACCGATGGACTCAGGATGACCCGCTTCGCAGGTCATGGGCGGTACAAGACTCGAACTTGTGACCTCTACGATGTCAACGTAGCGCTCTAACCAACTGAGCTAACCGCCCGGCAAGCAAGACGGGCAGGCGGGCCCGGGAAGGGGGCCGGCTGCCCGTGTCCTGCATGGCGGGGGTGGGATTTGAACCCACGACCTCCGGGTTATGAGCCCGGCGAGCTACCAGACTGCTCCACCCCGCGACGACTCGTCCTGGGGAGACCATCTGTCTCCGAAGGATCTCTGCGCATTTACCCATCACCCAGAGAAAATCACCATGCCATCATCCTGCTGCAGAGCGGGAAACGGGACTCGAACCCGCGACCCCAACCTTGGCAAGGTTGTGCTCTACCAACTGAGCTATTCCCGCGTCGAGGTGCCGAAACTATCGTCCCGACGCTCTTTTTGCTACTGCCTGGCGCCATGAAATCCCCGGCGCCGCCAATCATCCACCGCCGCCCCCGAACACAACCCGGATCGATTCGCGCCTGGCCGATCCCTCAGTCGCTTCGCTCCTTCGGGATGACAGTGGAGGCGAGGGGGATCGAACCCCTGACCTCGTGAATGCCATTCACGCGCTCTCCCAACTGAGCTACGCCCCCGTTACCTTTGCTGCACCGCATACAAATCGGCCCGGTCCAGCGGGCGGTCAACCTATCTGTCGTGTCAGATCGTGTCAAGGAAAATCCGGTAGATCTTTCGCGGTTTGCGTCGCACGTCTATGGTAGGGCACGCATCGATGAAATGCTCCGCCGCTCCAGCCGCTGGTGCGTCGCGGCCGCCGCTCCTCTCTGCGACGGTCCGCCTCCTCGCCGACGATCTCACTCTCGCTGAGATCCTCGCCGCCGAATCGCCGCCTCCACGAAAATCCCGCAAGTACGATACGTCGCGATCCCTGGGCGTCTTCGACGCCGACGGCGACATTCTCGACCAGTATCTTCACGAGGTCGCGCGCACGCCGCTGCTCACCGTGGCCCAGGAAATCGCCGTCGCCAAGCGCGTCCGCCGCGGCGACGAGGAGGCGATGCAGGAGCTGGTCACGCGCAACCTCCGCTTCGTCATCTCGGTCGCGAAGAAGTATCAGAATCGCGGCATGCCGCTCACCGACCTGATCGGCGAAGGGAACGTCGGGCTGATGACCGCGGCGCGGAAGTTCGATCCCGACCAGGGGGTCAAGTTCATCTCATACGCGGTCTGGTGGATCCGCCAGTCGATCCTCGCCTCGCTGGCGCGCAACGGTCGCACCGTGCGCGTCCCGCTCAACCGCACCGCCGATCTCTCCCGGATCATCCGCACCGCCGAAGTCCTGCGCCAGGAATTCCGTCGCGAGCCGACCCCCGAAGAACTGGCGCGTTCCACTGGCCTCGCCCTCGACGTGGTCCTCTCGCTCGCGGCGCTCAACACGGCCGAGGTGCGTTTCGACGCGCCGATCGACGGCGAGGGCGACCGTTCGCTGATCGACCGCTTCGCGATGGAAGGCCCGGTCGACGTCGAGGAAGAGGTGATGCAGCGCTTCCGTGCCGAGGAGATCAGCAAGGCGCTGAGGACATTGCCGGCCCGGGATTCCAAGGTGCTGTCGCTCTACTTCGGCCTCGACGGTGGCCGCGAGCATACGCTGGAGGAGATCGGCACGATGCTCGGCGTGACTCGCGAACGGGTTCGCCAGCTGCGCGACCGCGCGCTCAAGCGCCTGCGCGAAGGCGAAGTGGGGCGCGCACTGGAGAGTTTCGCGGCTTAGAGGGCAAAGGAAAAGGAAAAGGGAAAAGGGAAAAGGTGGGAGAGACGAGAGAAGGGGGAAACGTGGCGTTCTCCCTTTTCCTTTCTCTCCGACCTTTTCCCTTTTCCCCTTTCCGTTCTCTCTTAGATTGGTTTCCATGACGAAGAAAAAGGCCGAGCGCGAGGTCTCTGCCGGCGGCATCGTCTTTCGCCGCGACGCGGACGGCACCCCGCGCTTTCTCCTGATCAAGGACAGCTATCAGCACTGGGGCTTTCCCAAGGGGCACCTCGAGGACGGCGAGTCGCCGGTAATTGCTGCCGTGCGCGAAACCCGCGAGGAGACGGGCCTCGAGGCGCTCAATGTGCAGGGGCCGATCCGGATCATCGACTGGCATTTCCGCTTCCGTGGGCGATACATCCACAAGTTCTGTCATTTCTTTCTCTTCGAGTCTCCCGAGGGCGAGTGCAGTCCGCAGGTTGACGAAGGGATCACGGCAGTGCGATGGGAGCCGCTCGATCGGGCCCTCGATGTACTGAGTTATGACAACGCGCGTGGCGTCCTTCGTCGCGCCGCAGAGATGGCGCGGACGCTGATCGCGGTGGGGCAGGGGCGTGCCCGCCCCCTCCCCGAGCCGGTGCATCCCGCCGGCCCATCGTAAGTCGAGATGCCGGCGGTCGCGGCGTTGCTCGAACGGCAGCCGGCGACCGTGGCCCTCCGACGGGCCCTGCCGCGGATCGCGTGGCCGCTCTTCACCGCGCGTTCACCAGCCCATCTCGCGGCACTCCTCCAGCGGCATTGTCTCGACGCCATCATCCTGGGACCGGCGGCGTTGCGCGGCCCGGTCCTCGATGCGTTGCGCCGGGATTTTCCCGCGATCCCGCTGGTCGCGTATCTCCCGCTCCGGTCGGACGACGCCGATCTCCTGCGGCGACTGCATCGCGAGCGCGTGGCTGCACTCGTCATCGAGGGGCTCGATGAACCGGTCCTGACGCGGGTGCTCGACCGTCACGGGCTCACCGGCAGGCGTCGTCGCGACCTCTTGCCGCTCGCCGCACGGCTCGACCTCACGGACACGATGCAGTACCATGCCTGGTCGCTGATCATCACCCACGCGCCGTCGGGTCTCGACACCGACGAGCTCGCCCGCATCCTCGGCGTCCGACGCGAAACGTTGTCGCGACGATTTGCAGCCGGCGGAGCCCCTTCGCTCAAGCGCGCGATCGACACCGTTCGGCTGGTGGCCGCCGGTCAGCTGCTCGGCAATCCGGGGTACCGCGTGGACGACGCGGCCCGGCTCCTCCGGTTCTCGTCGGTGTCGCTGCTGCAGCAAACCGCCCGGCGAACCTTCGGCGTTGCTGCGCGGCGCGTGGCGACCCTCGACGGCGACCAGATCGCTCAGCAACTGGTCGGCGGGATTACAGTCAGGTGGCGATAGCGCAAATGGCCCGGGAGCGCCCCCCCCCGAGTGCTCGTCAGACTATTCTTTTGCGCTTGTTCCATCCCGTGCCTTGTGACTATTTTCACAAGCTGATTCCCGTTACTGGCCCTGAACCTCCAGCCGTTGAGTGTCATGCCCACGGATTCGATGCTGCGCCCCGGTGAATTGAAGGAAATCCTGCTCAAGGAAATCGAGGCCGCTGATCTCGGCTCGATGGACGTCAGCGATGTCGGTACCGTCCTCGAGGTCAAGGACGGCGTTGCCCTGATCTACGGGCTTCGGAGTGCCATCGCCGGCGAAATGCTCGAGTTCACGGTGCGCGAAACCGGCGACCGGATCGCCGGTCTGGTGCTCAACCTCGAGCAGGATTCGGTGGGCGCTGCGATCATGGGCGACTACCTGCAGCTCAAGGAAGGCGACGAGGTGCGCTGCACCGGCCGCCTCCTCGAGGTGAAATCGGGTCCCAATATTCTTGGCCGCGTGGTCGACGCGCTGGGCGAACCGATCGACGGGATGGGGCCGATCGAGGGGACGTCGCCGCGACCGGTGGAATTCCTGGCGCCGGGAATCATCGTTCGCCAGCCGGTCACCGAGCCACTGCAGACCGGGATCAAGGCGATCGATTCGATGATTCCGATCGGTCGCGGCCAGCGCGAGCTGATCATCGGCGACCGCGGCACTGGCAAGACTGCGATCGCGATCGACACCATCATCAATCAGAAGGGAACCGGCGTCGTCTGCGTGTACGTGGCGATCGGTCAGAAGCGTTCGACAGTCGCGACGGTGGTAGAGAAGCTGAAGGCTGCCGGGGCAATGGATTACACGGTGGTCGTGGTTGCATCGGCATCTGATCCGGCGCCGTTGCAGTTCATCGCGCCGTATGCAGGAGCCGCGATCGCCGAGTACTTCATGTATCAGGAGGGGAAGGCGACCCTCTGCGTGTACGACGACCTGTCGAAGCAGGCCGCCGCGTACCGGCAGATGTCGCTGATTCTCCGCCGGCCTCCAGGACGCGAAGCCTACCCTGGCGACGTCTTCTATCTGCACTCGCGGCTTCTCGAGCGCGCCGCCAAGATCGGCACCGATCCGCGGGTGACCGAACTCGATCCGCGCATCAAGGTGCCGGGCGGGTCGCTCACCGCGCTCCCGATCATCGAGACGCAGGCAGGCGACGTGTCGGCGTACATCCCGACCAACGTGATCTCGATCACCGACGGCCAGATCTTCCTGCAGACCGATCTCTTCTATGCCAACGTCCGACCGGCGGTCGACGTCGGCATCTCGGTAAGCCGTGTCGGTGGCAACGCCCAGATCAAGGCGATGAAGCAGGTGGCCGGGCCGCTGCGTCTTTCGCTGGCGCAATATCGCGAGCTCGAGGCGTTCGCCCAGTTCGGCTCCGACCTCGACGCGGCGACGCAGCGGCAGCTGGCGCGTGGCGCGCGGATGGTCGAGGTGCTCAAGCAGCCGCAATACCAGCCGGTGCCGGTCGACGAGCAGATCGTGTCGCTCTACGCCGTCACCAACGGCTTTCTCGACGACGTGGACGTCCGCAATGTGCGCCAGTGGGAATCGAACTTCCTGGCATGGCTGCGCGTCTCGCGTCCGCAGGTGCTGGCTGCGATCCGCGAGAAGAAGACCCTCGATGACACCGTGAAGGGCGAGCTCAACGACGCCATCGCGGCATTCAAGCCGATGTTCAAGCCCGCCTGACATGGCGACGAACCGCGCGCTCAAGGGCCGGATCCGGTCGATCAACAACACGCGCAAGATCACGCGCACGATGGAACTGGTGGCGACGTCGAAGCTGAAGCGGGCGCAGGACCGCGTCACCGCGGCGCGCCCCTTTGCCGACGCGCTGCGCGAGGTGATCGCCGATCTCGCCACACCCGACCTGGCCTCGCAGTTCGCCTTGCTCAGGACGCCACCCAGGCCGTCGCAGGGCGGGCCGTCGCGCGCGGTGGTGATCCTGATCACCTCGAACCGCGGCCTGGCCGGCGGCTTCAATACCAACCTGATCAAGGAAGCGCGACGCCGGATTGACGCGCTCAGCGCCGAAGGGTACCAGGTCGAGCTGGTGGGAATCGGCAAGAAGGGAATCAGTTTCTTCCGGTACGTCGGTCGGAAGTTGCTGAGCGAGCGCGTCGACATTGGTGACCGGCCCACGGCCGAGCATGCGTCGTCGGTGATGGACGATCTCCTGACCGATTTCTCGGAAGGGCGACTCGGCGTGGTGGAGCTGGTGCAGTCGAAGTTCATCAGCGTCATCAACGCGCCGCCCACGACGGTGCGGGTCCTCCCGGTCGAACGGCCAGCGGGAGCGGCCCGCGGGATGCGCCCCGACTACATCCTCTCGCCCGACCCGGTGACGCTGCTCGAGTCGTTGCTGCCGCTCTACGTTCGCAACATGCTCTATCGCGGGCTGGTCGAGACTGTCGCAGCCGAGCAGGCGGCGCGGCGCACGGCGATGAAGAACGCCACCGACAACGCCGGCGATCTGCTCGAGGCACTGAAACGAACCTACAACCGGCAGCGTCAGGCGCAGATCACGCAGGAGATTGCCGAGCTGGTGGGCGGAGCGGCCGCGCTGGAATAGGGGCAGGAGAGAAAGAGAGACGAGAGAAGGTTGGTTGGCGAAGATGTCTGCGAGTCGCGGGGGTCCTCCAGCGCGAGGGTTTTCACTTCTCACGTCTTTCGTCTCTCTTCTCTCCCAAACTGAGATCAACCACGAAGCAATGGAAATGAATTGATGACCGCAACCGCTACGAAAACCGAAACTGCCGTGGGCACCATCGTCCAGATCATCGGCCCGGTGCTCGACGTCGAGTTTCCGCCTGATCACCTGCCCGAGCTCTACAATGCGCTCACGGTCAACGATCAGCGCGGGCCAGTTCCCGTTCACCTCACGGCCGAAGTGCAGCAGCACATCGGACGGAATCAGGTACGCGCCGTCGCGATGAGCTCGACCGACGGTGTCACCCGCGGGATGGAGGCGGTCGACACTGGTGGTGCCGTTTCGGTGCCGGTCGGTGAAGCCGCACTCGGCCGGATCCTCAACGTCCTTGGCGAGCCGATCGATGGTGGTCCGCCAATCCCCGCTGATGTGCCGCGCTGGCCGATTCATCGCCCCTCGCCGCAGTTCACGGCGCTGGAGCCCAAGACCGAGATCCTCGAGACGGGGATCAAGGTCGTCGACCTGATCGCGCCGTTCGTGAAGGGCGGGAAGATCGGACTCTTCGGCGGCGCCGGCGTGGGGAAGACGGTCGTCATCATGGAGCTGATCAACAACGTGCAGAAGGGGCACGGCGGCAAGTCGGTCTTCTGCGGCGTGGGCGAGCGCACCCGCGAAGGGAACGATCTCTATCTGGAGATGAAGGAATCGGGGGTGCTCAAGACGTGCGCGCTCATCTACGGTCAGATGAACGAACCGCCGGGCGCACGCCTCAGAGTCGGGCTCTCGGGACTCACCGTGGCGGAATATTTCCGTGATGTCGAGGGCCAGGATGTGCTCCTCTTCATCGACAACATCTTCCGCTTCACGCAGGCGGGCGCCGAGGTGTCGGCACTTCTCGGCCGGATGCCGAGCGCGGTGGGATACCAGCCGACGCTGGCGACCGAGATGGGCGACCTGCAGGAGCGGATCACGTCGACCCGGAACGGGTCGATTACGTCGGTACAGGCGATCTACGTTCCGGCCGACGACCTGACCGATCCCGCGCCGGCCACCGCATTCGCGCACCTCGACGCGACGGTGGTGCTGTCGCGGGCGATCTCGGAGCTGGGGATCTATCCGGCGGTCGATCCGCTCGACTCGACGTCGCGCATCCTGGCGCCGCAATTCATCGGCGAACGCCACTACAACGTCGCGATCGGCCTGCAGCGCACGCTCCAGCGTTACAAGGCACTCCAGGACATCATCGCGATTCTCGGCATGGATGAACTCTCGGAAGACGACAAGCAGATTGTCGGGCGCGCGCGCCGGTTGCAGAAGTTCCTGTCGCAGCCGTTCCACGTCGCCGAACAGTTCACCGGTTTTCCGGGAAAGTATGTCAAGCTGGAGGACACGATCGCGTCGTTCGAGCGGGTACTGTCGGGCGAATTCGACGCACTGCCGGAGCAGGCGTTCTACATGCAGGGCGGGATCGACGACGTGATCGCGCGGGCCAAGGAGCTGCAGGGTTGATGCGTGTCACCGTGATTTCGCCGGAGGCGGCGGTGTTCGACGGTGAAGCCGATTCTGTCGTGGCGCCGGCCTACGACGGAGAGCTTGGCATTCTCGCCAATCACGCGCCATTGATGACCGTCCTCGGCTCGGGTGTGCTCAGCATCAAGGCGGGTGGACTCACTCGCCGGTACCGTGTGCAAGGTGGCTTTCTGCAGGTCGTCAAGAACAGCGTCCGCATTCTCGCCGAACATATGCAAGGAGAGGCTGATGCTTCGAAGTAATTTGTGCTGTGCCGGAGTGCTCCTCGTATTTCCGTTTGCTGTCTGCGCCGGACAGTCGACGGGAACGCCGGTCTTCCAGGCGCCGTATCGCGCGTTTGCCAACAGTGAAATCGGCATTTCCCTGTCCGAGCCGGGGTCAGGTTTCGACCTCGAAGGTTCCTACCGCAGCGGTTTCACCAATTCGGTCGACCTCGGTTTCCGCGGCGGCTTTCATAGCGGCCCGGGCCCCGATTCGCACACCGACCTGTTGCTGGGCACCGATCTTCGCGCCCGGCTGGTGACCCATTCCGAGTCGTTTCCGCTGGACGGATCGGCGACGGTGGGATTGGGAATCCGCAGTGGCGACGGCTTCACCGTGGGATATGTGCCGATCGGCTTTTCGATGGGACGTCGCGTCCTGATCGAGGGATCCGATATTTCACTGGTCCCCTACGTGCAGCCGGTTCTGAGATTACTCTTCGGCGACGCGGCGGGGACCGAGTTCTCGCTTGGATTCGGACTCGACGCCCGGGTGACGCCGAGACTCGATCTGCGTTTCAGCGCCGCGATCGGCGACATGAGCGGCATCGGTTTCACCGCCGCATTCCTGCACTGAAGATCTGGAGCGATTGATGGTCGGTCGTATCGTGATGACGCTGGGGCTGGTCGTATCGGTGACCGCCGTGGCGGAGGGACAGGCGCTCGGCATTCCCGTGGTCAACAATGGCGCACCCACCGGGCTCACCATCGGCGCCGATGTGGGGCTGCCGAACGACGATTACGGCGGCGGAACGGCCGTCGCGGGACGGGCGGCGCTCGGCCTGGGATTCTTCGGTGTATCGGGGGAGATCTCCCATTACTCGCCCAAGAACGGCGACGGCGTCTGGTCGCCTGCGGCCGCGGCAACGCTACGGCTCCTTGGCGGACCGCTCGTCCCCTTCAGGATCACGCTGCAGGGCGGCGTCGGGCACTGGGCGTTTGGCGACGAACACTTCACCCATGTGCCGGTGTCCGTCGGATTCGCCGCGACGATTCCCAATCCTGCGTTCGCGATCAAGCCCTGGATCGCACCGCGACTCGACATGGTGCACTCCGACGTAAGTGGCACCAGCACCGAATTCGGCTTCAGTGGCGGGATCGATCTCTCGCTCCTCAACGGGATGACGGTGCGCGCTGCGTATGATCATGTCTCGAATGACGGCGTCAGTCTGAGCATCATCAGTCTGGGGCTCGGGTTCGCACCGTGAGCGGATCAGTGTGACCACATGAACTGCAAGGGGCCCAGATGGGCCCCTTCTTCATTATTGCAGGGACGCGGTATGTCCGGGCGACGATGACGCGGCAGTCGTCGCGTTGCACGATCGACGGCGTTCGCCGTTCGCCGTGACCGCTATCCGTCGTGCGGGCGTCGGAGCAATTCGTCGAGCAGCGTTGCAGTGCGCGCCGCGGCGCCGCGCTCGATGTCGAGCACTGCGCGGGCGTGCGCTCCCGCCGCGCGGGCTTCAGCGGGGTGCGACAGCCACCCTGACCACGTAGCCACAAGCCCGGCAACCGGATCGGCAGCGTCGAGCCGGATCAATGCGCCGGCAGACTCCAGCATCCCCGCATCGAGACTGCCGCGGTCGCGCGGGCCGATCACGACCGGTCGCGCCGCGGCGGCGGGTTCGAGGACCGAGTGAATCCCCGCCGTGCCGAATCCGCCGCCGACGTACGCCATCGCGCCAGCGCGATAGAGGCGCGCGAGGACTCCGACGCGATCGACAATGACGATCGGCGCGATGGATGCGGGGTCCATCGCCGACAAGAAGGTCGGCTGACTGAATCCGCGTTCGCGTGTTTCGGCGGCGAGGCGGTCGAGATGTGGCGGCGTCGGCTGATGCGGCGCGAGCACCAGGCGCGCGAGCGGTTGTGCTCGCCGGACAGTGGCGAAGGCGTCGAGGAGCACCGCTTCATCACCCGGCCAGGTGCTTCCGGCGACGAGAACCATCGCGGGGTCTCCCAGCGGGGGAAGGGAATCGGGAACGGAGGTCGCGTCGATCACGTCGAGTGCCGAGTCGATGCGCGGGTCACCCGTGACAGCGACACGCTCGGCACGCGCGCCAAGCCGGATCATTCGGGCGGCGTCTTCGGCGGACCCGGCGGCGACGAGATCGAGCGCGCGGTACCCGGATTTCGCCATTGCGCGCACCGGCCAGCGTAATCTGCGGCTCGCCGGACTCACCGTTGCGGCGACGATCGCGGTCCGCGCGCCTTCGGAGCTGGCGCGAACAGCAAGCTCCGGCCAGAGATCGAGCTTGACGAAGACCAGGAGTTGCGGAGAGAGCGTCGCAAGCATGCGGTCGACGTCGCGCCGGCGATCGTAGCAGAGATACCCGTTCCAGTCGGCGAGGACGGTGGCGGCGAACTCCTCGGCCGATGGTGAAAAGTGAGTGTAGGCGATTTGCAGATCGGGCCGAGCGACCCGAAGCGCATCGAGAACGGCAAGAGCCTGCAGTCCTTCCCCTACCGATGATGCATGAAACCAGGCGAGGGGGCGGCTCGGGTCGCGATGGGTTCGCGCCCAACGCTCAGCCGCTGCTGGCGCGGCGAGGCGCGCGGCATGGGCCGCGCGAGCGCGCACGCCGCGAGACGCGACAGGCACGAGCGGTACCCCCACGGCAGCGAGGGCTCGATAGACCGGCGATGTCCCGGACATGGCGGAAGGTAGTGACGCCCGCGGGGAGATGACATTCTCCAGATGCGGGATGGAGTACGCCCGCCGCTAGCTTTCGCCGATGGTCCAGAGCCGTTACTACGTTGACAGCCGGCGTGCGCGGTACTCGGTCCTCTTCGCCGCGCCGCTCCTCATTGCCTACGAAGTGCTGGCGTGGGCGCTCAGCAATCCTGCGGCGCCCGGCGTGCGCAACGGCGCCGACGTGCTGCTCAAGGCGCCGTTCGCGCGGCTCGCCGGCGTCCGCGGCGTGATCGCCTTCGACGTTCTCCTGGCGGCGTTCGGGATCTGGCTGGTGGTGCGTGACTGGCGCCGCAACCGCGGGCCGCTGCGGCCTGCCGTCTTCGCCGGGATGTTTGCCGAATCGGTTGCGCTTGCGGTGGTGGTGGGAGGCGTTCTTCGCTTCGCGACGGCAGCGCTGTTGCACTACTTCGTTCTTGCCCGTCCAGCGGGGCTCGACGTACCAACCGAGCTGATGGTGTCACTTGGCGCCGGGATCTACGAAGAGCTTCTCTTCCGGGTCATCCTGGTGGGTGGATTGTCGCTGCTCGCGACGCGGGTCTTCGGGTGGAAGCCGCGCGGCGCCGGGGTGTTCGCGGCCGTGCTCAGCGCGCTCCTCTTTTCGAGCTTCCACTACATCGGTGCGTACGGCGACACGCTCAAGATGTCATCGTTCGTCTTCCGCTTTCTCGCCGGGCTCGTCTTCAGCACCCTGTATCTGCTGCGCGGCTTCGGGATTACCGCGTGGACGCATTCGCTGTACGACATCATCGTGACACTGAGCGGCGCGTGACGCCCCGCGGATGCTTCAAGGCTTGTGCGGCTTCCGCTTGGCGAGGTAGATCGAATCGAGCACCTTGCGGAAGACCTCGATCGGCTGGGCGCCTGCCATCATGCCGCCTTCGATGTAAAAGCTTGGCGTGCTGTGCGCCCCGGAGCGATCGGCACCGGTCGCGTCATCCTTGACGATCGCCGCGCCGACGCCGGAGGTGAGGCACTTCATCATCGTGTCGGGCTTGAGGCCGAGCGAGGTGAAGCGTGCCTGGAAGAAGGGAACCGGGTTGGGCAGCTTCTCCCACTGGTCCTGTGATGTGTACAGCATGTCGTGCGCCGGCCAGAAGCGATTCTCCTTTGCCGCGCACGCAGCAAATTCCGCCGCGGCTTCGGCGTTGGGGTGCAGCGACTGGATCGGCAGATTGATGAAGATCCAGCGGACCTTGCCGGTCCTGATGTACTCCTTGTCGATCGTCGGCATCGTCTCGAGCGCAAAGTTGCGGCAGTAGGGGCACTGGAAATCGGCCATCTCGTAGACGGTGATCGGTGCCGTCTTGAGTCCCTTGGAGCGCGCGGCAAGCGGGAGATCCTGCGCGCTCAAGGACGCCGCGGTCACAAGCACCACGGCAAGAGTCGCGAGAACCGCGGGCAGTTTCCGTGGCAGACGTTGCAGTTGCGAAACAATGAAGACGAAACTCACAAGCCCCTCGACGAGTATCTTTGTTGCGGACCGGAACTGCGTGACGTCCGGCGCGCTGGCGATGCTCAACCAGAGTTATGGAGCAGATGGCGAACCTCAGGAAAGGTACCGGCGCCCTTGCGGCGCTCCAACTCGGCGCGATATCGGTGCTCGTGGGGCAACTTCCGCCCACGGCGAAGCTTTTCCCGGCGACGCCCACCGGTTTTGTGACCGACGCCGCCAATCTGCTCGATCCGACGACTCGCGACGGCCTCGAGGCGAGGCTCCGGCACCTCCAGGAGGTGACCGGCGCCGAAATCGCCGTGGTGACTCTCCCGACGATCGGCGACGACGACCCGGCGGACGTGGCTCGTGATATCGGGCGCGTGTGGAAGGTCGGCGCCAATGCGCCAATCGGGAGCAAGCTCCGCAACGCCGGCGCCGTCGTTCTCCTCGTGCCGCATACCAGCGATCACAAAGGTTCGATCTGGATCAGCGCGGGCCAGGGGCTCGAGGGGATCATCACCGACGCCCGCGCAGGAAATATCCGCGACGCGATGCTGCCGTCGCTCACGCAACAGAATTACGGCGGCGCGCTCGACATGGCCGTGAGCCTGATCGGCGATATGGTTGCCCGCGACCTCGGCGTGCAGGATACCTCGCTGATCCGGGCCCGGCCGCCGCCGCACACCAGCACCATCCCGCTCGGCACCAGGATCAAAATGGTGATCTACCTGCTGGTCTTCATCATCTGGATCATTTCGCTGGCGACGCGAGGCCGTGGGGGACGAGGCGGCGGCATCGGCGGGAGCTGGATCATCCCCTACATGATCGGCCGCAGCTTTGGCGGTGGCGGCGGGTTTGGAGGTGGAGGATTCGGTGGCGGCAGTGGTGGTGGGGGATTCGGTGGATTCGGTGGCGGGGGCGGGTTCAGCGGCGGCGGCGCCGGAGGGAGCTTCTGATGGATCGTGCCAAGCTCGATCAATCGCTCGACAAGCTGACCAAGGCGGTGAGCACTCTTCCCGGGCTCAACGCCAGCATGGTCCTCTACGGCTCGGCCGCGCGGGGCGACTGGATCCCGGGGCGCTCCGACGTGAACCTCCTCCTTCTGGTTGACGATGTGTCGCACTCGGCCTTGCGTCAGCTTACGCCCGCGGTCACCGCCTGGCACGCGAACGGCTTCGTGCCGCCGTTGATCATGGGGCGCGCGGAGTGGGTCCAGTCGACCGATGTCTTTCCGATCGAGATCACCGACATGCAGCTGTCACATAAGCTGCTCTGCGGGGCTGATCCGGTGAAGGGGATGGCTGTTGCGCCGGCGGACCTCCGCGAAGCAGTGGAAAAGGAACTCCGCGGGAAGCTGATCCGCCTCCGCCAGGCGTACGTCCGTTTCGGCGATGCGGGAATGATTCTCGGCGGTTTCGCGCTGGCGTCGATCTCGACATACTTCGCGCTGCTGCGCTGCATCGCCGTGCTCTATCGGCGCCCGCCGGGGACCACGACGGCCGACACTGCCACGGCGCTGAGCGCCGAACTCGGGGCCGACGTGCAGGTCGCGACCGAGATCGCCCGGCATCGTGGCGAACCCGAATGGAATTGCCCGCCCGACTCCTTCACGCGGTATCTCGATCTGGTGTGCCGTACGGTTGAACTGGTAGACACATTCCACCTCGGAGATCAGTGATGCGCCGTTCCCGCTATTCGGCTCCGCTTCTCGCCGGCCTGGTGATCCTGGCCAGTGGCTGCAGCTACAACCGACTGCAGCGTCTCGACGAACAGATCAACCAGGCGTCGAGCCAGATCAAGGTGCAGCTGCAGCAACGCAACGACCTGATCCCCAACCTGGTGAGCACCGTGAAGGGGATCACCAATCAGGAAGACACGGTGTTCATCTCGATTGCCAATGCACGGGCGAAAATGAGCGGCGCACTGCAGACCAATGACATGCAGCAGATCGCAGCCGCCAACACGGCGATGGCGGCCCCGCTCGGGCGGCTCCTCGCGATCCAGGAGAATTACCCGACGCTGCAGAGCAGCCAGAATTTCCGGACGCTGCAGGACCAGCTCGAGGGGATGGAGCACCG
Source organism: Gemmatimonadales bacterium (assembly GCA_036501385.1). Lineage (GTDB taxonomy): Bacteria > Gemmatimonadota > Gemmatimonadetes > Gemmatimonadales > GWC2-71-9 > Palsa-1233. Next base: position 17,405 of record DASYAK010000056.1, read on the forward strand.
CATTGCCACGGCGCGCACCGACTACAACACGGCGGTGCAGCAGTTCAACAGCGCAATCCGGCAGTTCCCGACGGTCATCACGGCGAAGATGTTCGGCCTCGGCAAGCCGAGACCGTATTTCGATCTCACGAGTCCGGGTGCGGCGAATGTACCGACGGTGAAGTTCAATTAACGGAAAAGGGAAAAGTAGAAAAAGCTCGGCGATGGCGTGGCGCGGGGCGTCATTGTCGGATCCTCCTCCGCCGCCCACGCCGCGCCAAGTTGTGCTATGGCGCGGCAGGTTTCGGAAAGAGATTGGCGGGCTTGGTGACCTTCGATCCGGCGATATCGGGATTCCTGCAGCGCGCCCACGCCGTGGCGGTACCGGGTGATCCCGTTTGTCCGAGTGCGGTCCAGAGTGCCTGTGCCGTGGCCGGCATGATCGGCGAGGCCATCACGGCGAGACGGAACAATGCCCTCGCCAGCGCAGCGAGGACCTCGTCCAGCTCGGCGTCGCGGCCTTCCTTGGCGAGCGTCCACGGTGCGCTGCGAGCGATATATCCGTCGCCGGCGGCCACCAGGTCGGCGAGCGCTGCCGCGGCGTCCTTGATGGCATTGCGGTTGAACGCGTCGGAATAGACTGCGACGAAGTCCGCGGTCTGCTCAAGAAACGTCGCTGTATCATCCATTGGTATAGCACCATCGCGGTACTTCACGATCATCGCCGTTGCGCGCGACGCAAGATTGCCGAGGCCGTTGGCGAGGTCACCTTCGTACCGTGCATCGAATCGATCGAACGAGAAATCGCCGTCGTTTTCAAATCCCACTTCGCGCAGCAGAAACCACCGCAGCGCATCGGGGCCGCGATACGCGATGGCCTCATCGAGTGACACCGACGTGCCTTCCGACTTGCTCACCTTGGCGCCGCCCCACTGCACGTACCCATGGGCCCAGACCATTCGCGGCAGTTCGACGCCGGCAGCGAGAAGCATGGCGGGCCAGATGATGCAGTGGAAGCGGGTGATCCCCTTGCCGATGACATGCAAATCAGCGGGCCAGAGCGCGGTGTAGCCGGGATCGGGATAGCCGGTTGCGCTGAGGTAGTTGATCAGCGCGTCGAACCAGACATACACGGTCTCATCAGGGGCGCCGGGAAAGGGGATTCCCCACGGAAGGCGGCCACGCGAGATCGAGATATCCTGCAATCCCCCCTCGAGGATCCGGAGGATCTCGTTGCGGCGGATCTCGGGCTCGACGCGAAACTCGCCGGACCGCATCCGGTCGAGGATGGCATCGCGCCAGTGCGACAGGCGGAAGAAGGTGTTCTGCTCCTTGGTGTGCACCAGCTCGCGCGACGGATGTTCGATGCACCGCCCGTCGCGAATCTGGCTTTCGGACTTGAACTCTTCGCATCCGACACAGTAGAGCCCCTCGTATTCGCCGACGAACAGATCGTCGGGGTTCCGGGCGCGGATCTGCTCGATCAGCGCGGTCACGCCGCGCGCGTGCCTGGGCTCCGTGGTTCGCATCCATTCGTCATGCGAGCATTCGAGGCGCTTCCATGTCGCGTTGAACCGTTCGCTCATTGCGTCGAGCCATTCTGCCGGCGTGCTTCCCGCCGCTTCCGCGGCCTGGATCACCTTCTGTGCGTTTTCGTCCATTCCCATGAGGAAATGGACCGGCTCACCGCGCAGCCGGTGCCAGCGGGCGATCGCGTCGGCGCCGACCTTTTCCAGGGCGTGACCGAGATGTGGATCGCCGTTGGAATAGTCGATCGCCGTGGTCAGGTAGAAGCTCTTCACTAGCGGCGCTTGCGGTCGGCCGGTGGTGGCGCAGCAGGGGCCGGGTTCGCGGGAGGGAGAGCCGCCGCGCGCTCCATCTCCTCGCGCAAGTCGACGGCGGGAATGATCCGGCTGCCGTGCTCTTCGCTCCTGAGGGCGACGCGTTCCCGGAAAATGTCGACGGCGATGACTTTCTCGGGGCCGCGAAGGGTGACGATCGTCTTCCCTTCCTTGGGATAGCGCTTGCGCGACGCGAGATAGAACTCATGTTCGTACTTGAGACAGCAGAGGAGGCGCCCACATCCGCCAGATATCTGCGCCGGGTTGAGCGAGAGGTGCTGGTCCTTGGCGAGGGCGAGATTGACCGGCCCGGTGTTGGTCAGCCAGGTGCTGCAGCAGAATTCCCGGCCGCAACGCCCGATGCCGCCGAGTCGAGCGGCCTCGTCGCGCACGCCGATCTGGCGCAACTCGATGCGGGTCCGGAATTGCGTGGCGAGATCACGCACCAGATTGCGGAAATCGACGCGCGCTTCGGCGGTGAAGTAGATCGTCAACCGATTCTTGTCCCACTGCCACTCGGCGTCCGATATCCGCATGGCGAGCTTCTGGTGACTCGCCCGCTCCGCGACCTGGCGCCGGACATCGTCTTCGTTGCGCCGCAACTCTTCGTGCTGCGCGACATCGCGCGGTCCCGCCCGCCGGACGACGCGCGGCCGCTGGTCTGCGCCCGGCTGATTGTGGGAAGGGGGCGCAGCCGAGTCGCCCACGTCGCCCGGCTGTTCGGCCACAGCAGCGGCCACGTTTTCCACGGGCTCGCCAGACACCGGGCCCTCGCTTGCAACCGGCGCACCGCGACCTTCGACGCCGGTTGCCGGCGACGTCTCGCACGACGAGCAGCCGCCGCACTTGGCAAGGGCTGCCGCGCCAACCGCGTTCACCCGGCCAAAATCAAGGCCGCGCTCGGCTTGCACCAGGACCGCTTCGTTGAGCCGGAGCGGCGCGCTGGCGACTCCCCAGTCGAAGAAGCCGCGGCGGTTTCCCTTGAAGCGAACCTCAATCGTCTGCATGGTCACGCGTCCGCATAGGAACCCATTGCCGCGTACTTGTCGTGGCGACGCTTCACCAGCTTTTCGGGGCGGACCTTGTTGAGCTCGTTGAGCGCCTTGATCAGTGCCTCCCGCAACGCTTCACCCGCGGTCTCGGGATCGAAGTGCGCTCCGCCGAGGGGTTCGGCGATGATCTCGTCGACGAGACCCAGGCGGATCAGATCGTCGGCAGTGAGCTTGAGCGCCTCGGCCGCGCGCTCGCGCTGCGTGGCATCCTTCCAGAGGATCGCGGCGCATCCTTCGGGAGAGATCACGGAGTACACCGAATTCTCGAACATCATCACCCGATCGGCGACGCCCAGCGCGAGTGCTCCGCCGGAGCCACCCTCGCCGATCACCACGGAAATGATCGGTGTCGCGAGCGCCGACATCTCGAGGATGTTCCGCGCCAGCGCTTCCGACTGGCCGCGCTCTTCGGCGCCGAGCCCGGGATACGCACCCGGCGTGTCGATCAATGTCACGATCGGCGCGTGAAAGCGGGCGGCGGCCTGCATCAGTCGCAAGGCTTTGCGATATCCCTCCGGGTGCGGCATCCCGAAGTTGCGCTTGATGTTTTCTTTGGTGTCGCGGCCTTTCTGGTGGCCGATGACCATGACGGACTGCCGGTTGATGCGAGCCCACCCGCCGACGATCGCGGGATCGTCGCGGAAGAGCCGATCGCCGTGCAATTCGATGAAATCGGTGAAGATCGACGAGAGATAATCCAGGGTGTAGGGACGGCGCGGATGGCGGGCGACCTGGACGCGCTGCATCGGCGTGAGATTACGGTAGATCTCGTCGCGGCGCGTGGCGAGTTTCGCTTCGAGGGTGCCGATCTCCTCGGCAACATCGATCCCGCGTTCGCCGCTGATTCGCTTCAACTCGTCGATCTGCCGCTCGAGTTCGGCGAGCGGCTTTTCGAACTCAAGTGTGTAGGCAACCGCCATGCAGAATCACTCCGCCCGGATCAGTGAAACGGCCGCCGCGCCGAAGAGGTCGCGGAGTGCTCGCAACGTCCCCTCTTCTGCCCCGACACGCAGGCGGCGCGACCGCAGCCGCGCCGAGTGGCCATTGCCATCGGTCCAGTGAATATAGAGCGGAGCCGGGCCGGGATGGGCTTCGCAGACCCGGGCCACAGCCTCGACCGTTCCCGGCGGAGGCGCCGTCGGGGCCTCCCATCGGATGGCCACTGCCAGCGATCCGGATGCCTCCATCTCGGCCAGGTCGCGGGCCCCTTCGACCACGAATGGCGCCTGATCCTCGCCACGGTCACGCGGCGAGTAGCCGCCGGAGAGCATCATCGCGGTGTCGACGCGGATCACCTGGTTGAGCTTGCTCCACGCTTCGGGAAAGACGATCGCCTCCGCCGTCCCATGGAAATCCTCGATCGTGACGCGGGCATATTCCTTCCCGGTCTTCTTCGAAATCTGCCGCTTGATCGCCGTGACGACGACCGCGATCGTCACCGGCCGCTCATCCCACTCGCCGAGCGTCGCCGTGGTGCGAGTGCCCACGACTTCGACCACGGCGCGAAAGCGCTCGAGCGGGTGGCCCGAGATGAAGAAGCCGAGGATCTCCTTTTCCCTGGTGAGCCGCTCGGCCTCGGTCCAGTGCGGCACATCGGTCAACGGAGTTTCGGGGCGTTCGGCGGTGACCGTTTCGCCGAAGAGCGACCCCTGGCCGGCGGCGATTTCCTGCTGGTGGAATTGCGCCGCGGCAATCACCTGATCGAGGGCAGCGATCAGCTGGGCGCGATGCCCGAAGGCATCGCACGCGCCAGCCGCAATCAGCGACTCGAGGACGCGCTTGTTGCAGAGCCGAGTGTCGATCCGCTTGACGAAATCCTCGAAGGAGTGGAACGCACCGCCGTTGCGCGCGGAAATGATCGATTCGATCGCGCCGGCGCCCACATGCCGGATTGCGCCCAGGCCGAAGCGGATCCGGCGGTCGCCGACGACGGTGAACTTGAATCCCGATTCGGCGACGTCGGGCGGGAGCACCGTCAGGCGCAGTTCGCGCGCCTCGTTGATATACCGGACCACGTTGTCGGTGTTGCCGATCTCGCTGGACAGGAGCGCCGCCATGAACTCGGCCGGGTGATGCACCTTGAGCCAGGCCGTCTGGTACGAGATGATCGAGTACGCTACCGAATGGGCCTTCGGGAAGCCGTAGCGGCCGAAGGTCTCCATCTGCCCGGCGAGATCGTCGACCAGTTTCTTCGGATGACCCAGGGCCATTGCGCGCTCGGTAAACCGGCCCAGCTCGCGCTTGATCAGCTCGGCATCCTTCTTTCCGACCGCCTTGCGAAGCACATCGGCTTCGGCCAGGGAAAAACCGGCCATGATGTTCGCGATGCGCATCACCTGTTCCTGATAGGTGATCACGCCGTAGGTGGGCTCCAGTGTTTCGACAAGACTCGGGTGCGGATACGTCACCGCCTCCTGACCGAGCTTCCGCTTGATGAAGACCAGGTGCATTCCGGCGTCGAGCGGCCCTGGCCTGAGCAGGGCGTTCGAGGCGACGAGGTCGTCGAAGCGATCGCATTTCATGTTGCGCAGCGTGTCGGTGCCCAGGCCCGACTCGAACTGGAAGACGCCGGCGGTCCGGCCCTGCCGGAGCATCTCGTACACCGCGGGATCGTCGAGCGGGAGCGCGTCGATGTTGGGCGAGACGCCGGTCTTGGCCCGGATCATCTCGCTGGCATCATGAATCACGGTGAGCGTGCGCAGGCCAAGAAAATCCATCTTGAGCATCCCGACCTTCTCGAGCGCTCCCATGTCGTACTGACAAATGATGGTGTCTTCGCCCTCGAGCCCGGCCGCTGACCCCTTGGCCGGCGCAGTGCACACGGGGACATACTCTGCCAGCGGGCCCGGCGCGATCACGATCCCCGCGGCGTGCACCGAGGCATGGCGCGACAATCCTTCGATCCGCGATGCGTACTGGAAGACGCGGCCGTAGAGCTCGTTCTCGCGACCGGCCGTGCGGAGCTCATCGACCTTCTTGATCGCTTCCGGGATTGTCAGCGCGAACCCGGGATTGGACGGGATCAGCTTGGTGAGCTTGTCGGCCTCGCCCGGCGGTACCTTGAGCACCCGAGCCACGTCCTTGACGGCGGCACGGGCCTTCATCGTGCCAAAGGTGATGATCTGGCCCACAGAGTCGCGGCCATAACGCTGGCGCACGTACTCGATGACCTCGCCGCGCCGCTCAAAACAGAAGTCGACGTCGATATCGGGCATCGACACCCGCTCGGGATTGAGAAAGCGCTCGAAGAGGAGGTCGAACTTGAGCGGATCGACGTCGGTGATACGCAGCGAGTACGCAACCAGCGATCCCGCCGCCGAGCCGCGCCCCGGTCCCACCGGAATGCCGCGATCCCGTGCGGCGGCGATGAAGTCGGCGACGATCAGGAAGTATCCGGCGTATCCCGCCTGATTGATGACCGACAACTCGTAGTCGAGGCGGGTGCGCACCGGGTCGGGAAGCGACTCGCCGTAGCGCGCCTTCGCGCCCGCCGTGGCCAGTTCGAGGAGGAGTGCCTCGTCGGTGGCGTACTCGGCGGGGCGCGGAAAGCGCGGCAGAAAGTAGCGCTTCTCGAAATCGAATTCACAGCGATTGGCAATCGTCTGCGTCAGCTCGATGGCGTCAGTCTGGTCGGGGAAAAGTCGGCGCATCTCGGCTTCACTCTTGACGTACGACTCGTTCCCAGTGAACCGAAAGCGCTTGGGATCGTCGAGATCTGTGCCGGTCCCGATCGCCAGCAGGACGTCATGCGCCTCGGCGTCCTCCCGATGGAGGTAGTGGGCGTCGTTGGTGGCCACGATCCCGAGACCGAGATCGCGCCCCAGTTCGAGCATCCCTTTGGCGACGATTGCTTCCTCGGGAATACCGTGCTGCTGGATTTCGAGGAAGAAGCGCTCCGGGCCGAAGACGCGGGCGAACCACTCCGCCGATTCGCGCGCCTTGTCGTACTTCGACTGGCGGAGCCAGAGGGCGACCTCGCCCGAGAGACAAGCGGCCAGACAGACGATCCCCTCGCTATGCGCCTCGAGGACTTCCCGGTCGATCCGGGGGCGCCGGTAGAACCCCTCCACATACCCGATCGACGACAGCCGGATGAGGTTCCGATACCCGGCCTGGTTCTGCGCCAGGAGAACGAGGTGCGAGTAGTTGGCCGGTGCCCACTGCGGCCTGGCCTGGACCCCCCGGGGTCCGAAGGCGAGGTACGCCTCAAAGCCGAGGATCGGGCGGATCCCCTGAGCGCGGGCCTCGTCATAGAAATGGCGGGCAGCATGGAGGTTTCCGTGGTCGGTGACGGCCAGCGAATCCATACCCAGTTTCTTGACGTGCCTGACGAGTTCGGGGAGGCGGTTCGCCCCATCGAGCAACGAGAATTCGCTATGGGTGTGGAGGTGGACAAAGGCCATCGGTCAACGGATCCGGGTAGTCACCGGCGAATCGTACCGGATTCCAGCGCGATTGTCAAAAGTCATTGTCCTGCTTAGGCTTAGATCGATTCGACCGGAACGCGGAGCGTGGGGTGACCAAGGGCTTTTTCCGCGCCTGGATCAGGCGCTGAACCGCATGGCGGGAAGAAGGCGCCTGAAGATGGGAATACTCATCGCCGCGGCGGCGTTGTTGCTGGGCTACGGTACCGCCTACGTGGCCAGCGACCAGGTCCGGTATCTCTCCAGGGCCGGGATCGAAGAGATTCGCATCCTCGACCACCGCGTTCCGATCAGCCACCTGGCGCTCGACCCCAAGACGCCGGCAGCGCTCAAGGCCCAGGCGAAGCTCGTTCTCGACGTCCGGCAGTTCGCCGAGCAGCTGGGGCTCGAAGCCAAGGAGACCTACACCACCTTCAGCAACGTGGGCCGCGACACGCTCCTCCTGGTCCTCACCGCATCACCGCGCAACTGCATCTGCCCCGTTACCTGGCGCTACCCGATCGCCGGCCAGGTTCCCTACAAGGGATTCTTCAATTTCAAGCAGGCATACCAGGCTGCCGACAAGTATGCCAAGCGCGGCGATGACGTGAATTTGCGCCCTTCGGACGCGTTCTCGACGCTGGGATGGTTCAACGATCCGCTGCTGTCCACGGCGCTGACCCCCGATTCGATGGAACTGGCGGCGACGGTCTTCCACGAAATCGCGCACAACACGCTCTGGGTCAAGGGCGCGACCGACTTCAACGAGAGCTTCGCACAGTGGGTCGGCTATAGCGCGACGCAGCTCTTTTTTCTTTCCCGCGGCGACACGGCGGTCGCGATGCGCGCCGAAGGGCGGTGGCAGGATGAGCAGACGCTGGGGATCTACTATCTCCTCCTCCTCAACCGGCTCGATTCGCTCTACGCTCTCAAGCTGCCGGCCGCCGCCAACGACAGCGGGAGGGCGGTGATTGCCCGCTGGAGCCAGGATACGCTGGAGTACGGTTTCGGCCCGATCCTGCACACCTATACCGTCGGTCACGCGGCGCCCAGGCCGATCAACAACGCCGCGCTGATCGGCGTGCGCCTCTATCGCACCAACCTCGATCTATTCGACGATTGGGACAGGAGCAACGGCGGCGATCTGATCAAGTCGGTGTACCGTCTGCAGCAGCTCGTCGGCGATGCGCACGGCGACGAGGCGTTCAAGCGGATGCGTGTGGCGTTGCACCGGGTACAGACGCCGGGGACTCAACCCGCCGATACCAGCCGCTAACTTTGGCGTCACCGTCTTGCCGGAGTATTCGATGGACCAGCGTTTTGTGAGCCGCGAGCAGGGCCGCCTCCTCGCCGAACTCAATGACTTTCTCTCGATTCCGAGCATCAGCACCCTGCCGGCGCATGCCGGCGACTGTCGTCGGGCCGCCGAATGGGTCCAGCGACACCTCATCGCGCTGGGGTGCACGGCGACGCTGCTCGATGGCGAGGACGGTCATCCGGTGGTGTGGGGAGAGAGCCCGGTGGTCCCGGGCGCTCCGACACTTCTCATCTACGGGCACTACGACGTTCAGCCGATCGATCCGGTGGAAGAGTGGATTTCGCCGGCCTTTACGCCGACGGTGCGGGACGGCCAGCTCTTCGCTCGTGGCGCGGTCGATGACAAGGGCCAGGTCTTCTGTCTCATCAAGGCATACGAGGCGGTGCTTGATGGACGAAAGCTCCCGCCGGTCAACGTGCGTTTCCTGATCGAGGGAGAAGAGGAATGCGGCGGGCACGTGATCGAGGAACTGCTCCGGCGCGAGCCGGAGCGGGCGCAGGCCGACGCGATCCTGGTGTGCGACATGGCATACTATGCACAGGGATGGCCGGCGGTGTACACGGCGTTGCGCGGAATCTGCTACGCAGAAATCGAAGTGCGGACCGCCCAGCGCGACCTCCATTCGGGTTCCTACGGCGGGGTTGCTCCCAACGCGATTGAAACTCTCTGTCGTATGCTGACCGATCTCAAGGGACGGGATGGAACGATCGCGATGCCGGCGCTCTATGACCGGGTCGATCCGCCGACGGCTGCGGAACTTGACGGGTGGAGCTCGCTCCCGTTCGATGAAAAGGCATACATGCACGAGGAGATGACCGGTCGTGCCATCCTCGGCGTGCCCGGCCGGTCGGTCTTCGAGCGAACCTGGGCGCTCCCGACTTTCGAGATCCACGGTATTCGCGGCGGCTTCACCGGCGACGGGGCCAAGACGGTGATCCCGGCCGTGGCGACGGCGAAGGTTTCCATGCGGCTCGTCCCGGGATTGTCGTACGAATTCGCCCGCGAGCAACTTCGCGAGGCGTGTCACCGCGTCGCGCCCGATTACGCCGACATCGACGTCCGTTTCGTGCACGGCTCCGATCCGGTGCAGGTCGACGTGACGCACCCGGCGTTCGGCCTCCTCGATCGTGCGTTCGAGTCGGTGATCGGCAAGCACGCCGTTACGGTGCGAGCCGGCGGGTCGATCCCGGTAGTCAGCGATCTCGCGAGAAGTGGGGCGCCGGTTCTCCTGACAGGAATCGGTCTTCCGGACGATGGCCTGCATTCACCCAACGAAAAGCTCGACCTGCAGCAGCTGTGGGACGGGATCCGCGTTTTCGGACGCTTTCTTGAGTTGCTCGGCGCAGGAGAATCGCGGTCGTAACGCGGGCCGCGGTCGCTGTCATCCCAACGGAGTAATGCGACTGAGGGATCGGCCCGCCATGGGCCGATCCCTCAGTCGCATTAGTCCTTCGGGATGGCGAACCGATTCGCTTCTTCTGGACGACCGCGCGCCTTACGCGTCGGTCACTTGCTTCAGGGCGGAACGATGCCGTTCATCCGCGCGTAGGCGATCAGCTGGCCCAGATGTTCGTGCATGTCCGACGTCATTCCCACTGATGTTTCGATGATGGTGAAGTCGCGGCCGAAGAGCTTGTGCGTGCCCGCGAGTGAATCCGCCGGGACCGCCATCACCGACGATGTGGCGTAGTCGAACCCGCCCCTGAGATGCTTGAGGACATCATCTTTGGTGGATTGCGCCTCGAACTTCGACATCCCGTCCTGGCCGCGAGGAACCACCGTCGAACGGGCGGCACCGAACGACATCGGCGTGTAGACGTAGAACTCGCTCGCCACGTGCATGAACACCTCGCCCACCGAGCGGACGCCGGGTGCCGGGCGCCAGGCGAACTTGTCGGCGGGGAAGGCGTTGGCGAGAGCGGTGAGCTTGGTGTACATGGTGTCGAGATCGGCCATGAACTGCCTGCGAACCTCGACCGCCGACGCGCGATCGGGGGTTGCTTGCGCGGCGAGTGGCGCGGCGCAGGCAGCCATGGCGAAGAGACCCACGAGGACCCGAGCGGACCGGTGCAGCATGAGGATGCTCCAGTTGGGAGAAGGTTCCTCCGTCCTATGGAGGCGCCGCGCCCGCGGTTTCACTCCCGGCCTGTCATCTTACCGGCTGCTTACGCGGCGGCCGCTTCGCCATGATCGCCTCGATCTCCGCAATCTCACGAGGCGCGTTGCTGAGGCGCTCCAGCCCACGGTCGGTGATGGCGTAATCATCTTCGATCCGGACGCCGGTCATGTCATACTTCGCCACCACTGGCCGGACCTTGGCGATGAAGGCACGGTTGCGCGGCGTGTCAGGTAGAACGTCGAGCATCTTGGAGGAGATGTAGATCCCCGGCTCGAGGGTGAAGGCATCGCCGATCCGGTAGACCGGATCGGCGCCGTCGCTCGCGAGTGGGTCGTGCACGGCGAGACCCAGGCCGTGCGAGATGCCGTGAATCATCCAGAAGGATGCCTGCGTCGCCGTTGCGGGCGCGCCGCTGCGCCCTCGGCCGCCGCCGGGCGGATCGTACGTTGCATCGATGCCTTCAACGAGCCCCAGTGTTGCGAGGCCACGTGCCCGCACCGCAATCGACGAATCCGAGGCCGCGCGGCGTGACATGCCGGGCCTGGCATTCCGCTCGGCCGCCGCTTGTGCGTCGCGGACCAGTTGGTAGATGGCGCGCTGCTCCGGCGTGTACTTCCCGCTTACCGGAATGCTCCGCGTCACGTCAGCGGCATACCCCTGGTACTGAGTCGCGGCGTCGATCACGATGATGTCGCCTGGCCGCGTTGGTCCACGATCCTGCATGTAATGGAGCTCGGTGCCGTCCTCGCCCGAACCAACGATTGATCCGTACGCTGGTCGCTCGCCGCCTTCGCGCAGGAAGGTGCTCTCGAGCACCGCCTGGACCTGGTATTCATGCTGGGGTTCGGCCATGCCGAGCACGGCGCGATGCCCATCGGACGAGATCTTGGCCGCCTTCCGCAATAGCGCGAACTCGGCTGGAGTGCGATGGGCACGCAGCTGATTCACGATCGGGTGCGCGCTGGTCACCGTGAGGCCGGGGTGGCGCGCGATCAGCGCCTTGATGAACTGCTGTCCGCGGGTGAGCGTATCGGCGCGGGCGAAGTCCGCGTCCTCGTAGTCGGCGAGATCGTAGAACGGGAGACGGGTCGCGACGAGCGAATCGACCATCGGGCCGATCGCGCTCGACGATCGCGCCGCGACTCCCATCGTGCGCGCCAGCGTCGCAGTGTCGGCACGCTGGCCATAGTAGAACGCCGTGCGCGGATCGAGCTTGGTGACGAACAGCGTGGTGACAGGGCGACCGTGCCGGATCACCATCACCATCGCCGCGTCGGGTTCCTCGTATCCGGTGAGATACTGAAACGTTGCGAGCTGGAAGAAGCGCCCGAAATCGGTCACCAATGTCCTTCCGCCAAACGCAACCACCACGCCGCTGTCGATCCGTGCCGCAAGGGAATCGCGTCGTGCAGTGTAGTCGGCAGCAGTGAACTGCGCCGGAAGGCGCGGTGCGATGACGCCGAGCAGGATCACTAGAGCGAATGCGTGGGTTCTCCGCATGTCGATTCCTTTCAGTTTTCTGGATGTTCAGTGCTGCGCAGGGGCGTTCGGTTCATCACTGCTGAACGCCCACGAATTCGTGCTCGCTCTTGGCAATCACCACCGTCGCGACCGCATTGCCGATGACATTGGTGATCGCCCGGGCCTCGCTCAT
>DASYAK010000057.1:0-3508 GCA_036501385.1 Gemmatimonadales bacterium
CGTCGGTATCTGGAGTGGGGAGGAACGGCCCCAGTGCCAGCTCCACAACCACCCGGATCACGAAGAAGGCGACTGCGACTCCAAGGAAACGCAATGCCGCCACGAACCACTCCTTAGCGGAGAGATCGGGAATGTAACAGATCAAACGGGGCCACTACCGGTGCAACGATGCCGAGAGCGCATGTCCTGAGTTCGTACCCGCCTCCTACCCCGGCCACTGCTGCGTGAGGCAGTGAAAGGCACCGAGTCCCCACACCAGCGCGCGGCAATCGATCGTGACGATGCGACGGCCCGGGAAGCAGCGCTGCAAGACTTCTGCAGCAATCCGATCGGTTGGTTCATGGTATCCCGGCAGGAGAACGAGCCCGTTGGCGATGTAGAAGTTGGCGTAGCTCGCGGGGAGCCGTTGGTCCTCGTAATAGAGCGCTGGCGGCATCGGCAGCGTGATTACCCGCAGCGGTTCACCGTCCTGGTCGCGCATCTCGCCCAGCCGCCGGAGATTCTCCTGCAACGGCGCGAAGTTGTCGTCCGCTGTATCAGTCTCTACTACAGTGACGACGGTGTGGGGATCGACGAAGCGGGTGAGGTCGTCGACATGGCCGTCGGTGTCGTCGCCGGCGATCCCGTCGCCCAGCCAGAGAATGTTGCTGACGCCGAGGAAGTTGCGGAGCCGGGTTTCGATCTCGTCCTGCGACAGCTCGGGGTTGCGATTGGGATTGAGGAGGCACGCCGTCGTGGTGAGGAGCGTCCCGCGCCCGTTGACCTCGATCGAGCCGCCCTCGAGGATCATCCCGGGATGTTCTACCGGAATGTCGAGGGCCGCGCCGATGCGCGTGGGGATCACGTCGTCCTGCTCGAAGGGCGGATACTTCCCGCCCCAGGCGTTGTAGCCCCAGTCGAGGATCAGCTGCTCGGTGCGGCCGCGATACTCGCGCTCGACGAAGATCGGGCCGTGGTCGCGGCACCAGGCATCGTCGGTGGGGTTGTGATGGAAGAAGACGTTGGTGGTGGTCACGTGCGCGTCGGTAAGCACGAATCGCGCGTGCTGCTCCATCGCATCGCCGTTGACGTTGATGTGAACTTCCTCGACGGCGGCGAGGTGGCGAATCATTTCGGCGATGATCCCGGGCACCGGCGCGAAGTTGCCGGGCCACGACGCTTCCTTGTGCGGCCAGGAGAGCCAGGTGCCGCGGTGATGCTCCCATTCGGCGGGCATGCGAAAGCCGCGCGCAGTGGGGGTGCGCGGGTCAGTCAAGGTAGCGTTGCGTGAGCCCGGCGTATGCGTCGATCCGGCGATCACGCAGGAAGGGCCAGTGGGTGCGGACGAGGTCGACTTGCGCGAGATCGCAATCGGTGACAAGAATCTCCTCGTCGCGCCCGCCATGCACCAGGATCTGTCCGCCGGGATCGGCGACGAACGACCCGCCCCAGAACTCGATCCCCGGATGCGACGCGTCGCTGCCAGGAAGGACTTCGTGGCCGACACGATTGACGGCGACGACGAAGCATCCGTTCGCCACCGCATGACTCCGCTGCATCGTCTGCCACGCCGCTTCCTGTCGCTCGCCGAACTCCGCCTTCTCCGGCGGGAGCCAGCCGATCGCGGTGGGATAGATGAGGATCTCGGCGCCCTGCATCGCGGTGAGCCGCGCCGCTTCGGGGTACCACTGATCCCAGCAGACGAGCACGCCAAGCCGCCCCACCATCGTGTCCCAGACGCGGAAGCCGAGATCGCCGGGAGTGAAGTAGAACTTCTCGTAGAATTGCGGGTCGTCGGGGATGTGCATCTTGCGATACTTGCCGAGGTAGCGGCCGTCGCCGTCGATCACAGCGGCGGTGTTGTGATACAAGCCCTCGGCGCGCTTCTCGAAGAGCGAAGCGACGATCACCACGCCGAGTTCGGCGGCGACGCGCGAGAGTTCTTCGGTGGTCGGCCCGGGAACCGATTCAGCGAGCTTGAAGAAGTCGTGATCTTCCCGCTGGCAGAAATAGTACCAGTTGGAAAGCTCCTGCAGGCAGACGAGCCTGGCGCCGCGCGCGGCGGCTGCACGGATGCCGGCGATGGTGTGTTCCAGGTTGGCGGCGACGTCGGGGCCGACACGCTGCTGGACGAGTCCGACCCGGACCAGGCGCGGAGAAGTCATGGTGCGACTAAGATAGTTGCCGTGCATCCCCGACGGGCATTGATCTCGGCAGGATTCCTCGCGGCTGCCATGGCGCTGCCGCTTGGCGCGCAGCAGATCGCGTGGCGGACTCGTGCCACCCTCTACGCCGACAACACCGAGTTCTTCACACCATATCGCGTGGGCGAGACGATTCTCGGTGGCCAGCTCTCGACCTGGCTCGCCGACGAGCCGGGACCGCGCACCGAACTGCGGGTCGGGCTCTTCGCCGACCGACGCTGGGGATCGTCGCAGTTCACCGATTCGCTCAAGCCGATTCTGTCATTCCGGTTTCAGACGGAGCATGCGCTGGGTGTGTTCGGCACGCTCGAAACGGTGAACCGGCACGGCCTCCTCGAGCCACTGATGGTGACCACGCGCGAGCTCACCACGCCGATCGAATACGGCGGGCAGTGGATCGAGAACGCCGGCATCTTTCACGGCGAGAGCTGGATCAACTGGCAGAAGCTCAACACGGCGACGCAGCGCGAGCAATTCGAGATCGGCAACGTCTTTCGCGCCAGCCTCGGCAAGTACGTCGACGTCGAGGGTCAGCACCTCTGGTATCATCGCGGCGGGCAACTCTTCAATCCTGTTCCCGTCAGCAACAATCACACCGAAGCGCTGGGCGCCGCCGTGCACGATTCACTGCGCGTGCTGGGACGGATCTCGCTTGCGGCGTGGGCGCTCTGGAGCCAGGGGCACATCGATCCCGACTATCCGGCCGGGCGTCCCGATCAGGGGCACGGAACGTATCTCCGTGCGGCGATCACGCCGTGGAACTGGGCCGAGGTCTTCGCGATTCACTGGATCGGGCAGGACTACAATGGGGACGACGGCGACAACAACTACAACTCGACCGGTTCGGATCCGTCATTCTACATGCCGCACCGGATCTACACTGAAATCGGCATGATCCGCCGGACGCCGATCGAAGGTGGGGCGACGTTCGACGCCGAGTTCAGGTTTCACAACATCGACAACCTGAAGAGCATCGCGTTCTTCGACACGCACTGGGAGATTTCGTACCGGCTGGTGGTGCGGGTGCCGGTTGACGTGATTCTGCGGCATCGCCAGGAATAAGCGGCTGGTCAGTCTCGTTTCGGTATGAAGGCGCCGATGAATGCGCCGAGCAAGCCGAGGATCACGATTGGAGCAACGATAACCGTTGTGTCGTCGCGAGAGTTCGAACAATCGCAGTTCTCATGTCCAAAATGGACCAGCGCCACGCCGAATACAGCGCCGATCGCAGCCCCCACCAGTCCGCCGGTGAGCCAGTGGTTACCGTCTACCTGCCGAACGGGGAAGGCTGACATCGGCGGACCGGCCGTGCCGGCGGCGGTCGG
>DASYAK010000058.1:0-46730 GCA_036501385.1 Gemmatimonadales bacterium
CCCCGCACACCGGAGTTGCTCGCCCGGCGCTTCCGCTTGTGCCGCTCGCGGAAAACCGGCATTTTGGAGCCTTGCCACCGACCCGATTTCCCTTCCCGTACGGTGCCGCCAGATGACGGCGCCGGCCTGCACCAACTGCCGAACGCCCCTCCCTGAGGGGGCGCTCTTCTGTCTCCATTGCGGGACCGCGACGCCTACCGACGGCCGCGTCCTGCCGCCCACCGGCGCCACCGAAGTCCTCGGGATCAGCCGCCTTCGCACCGCGCTGAGCGCGACGTACCGGCTCGATCGCGTGATCGGCGAAGGCGGGATGGCGATCGTCTACCTCGCCGAAGACCTCAAGCATCACCGCAAGGTGGCGATCAAGGTGATGCGTGCCGAGATGAGCGAGTCTCTCGGCGCCGACCGTTTCCTCCGTGAAGTCGAGATCGCTGCGCAGCTGACCCATCCGCACATCCTCCCGGTCTTCGATTCGGGCGCAGTTGGCGGCGTCCTCTATTACGTCATGCCGTTCGTCGAAGGCGAGTCGCTGCAGGACCGGATCCGGCGCGAAGAGCAGCTTCCCGTCGGCGACGCGCTGCAGATCGCGCGCGAAGTGTCCGAGGCGCTCGCCTACGCGCACGAACGCGGCATCGTCCATCGCGACATCAAGCCCGCCAACGTGATGATCTCGCGCGGTCATGCGCTGGTGGCCGATTTTGGCATTGCCCGCGCGATCGACGCCAGTACGGCGATCACCCGGACCGGGCTCGCGGTGGGCACGCCACAGTACATGAGTCCGGAGCAGGCATCGGGATCGTCAGCGGTCGACGGCCGCGCCGACATCTACGCCATCGGCTGCCTGCTCTACGAGATGCTGGTCGGCGAGCCGCCGTTCACCGGCCCCAACGCGCAGGCGATCATGTCGCGCAGCCTCACCGAAGCGCCGCGACCGCTCTCGGCGTCGCGTGCTTCGCTGCCGCCGGTCCTCGACGCCGCAGTCGGCAAGGCGCTGGCCAAGAACCCGGCCGATCGCTGGCAGACCGCGCAGCAGTTTTCCGAAGTCCTGGCGCGCGCCGCCGACGACGTGCGCCACGGCGTGGCTGTTCCGGCGGGCGCCGCGACGAGTCGGTCGCCGCGCATGGTGTGGGGACTCGTCGCGGCCGCCGCGGTGCTCGCGCTCGGACTGGTCTATGGACTGGTGCTCCGTCATCCCGGCGGCAGCGTTGCTACGGGAAAGGTCGTGCGCCTCGCGGTGCTTCCATTCGAGAATCGCGGCGCCGCCGACCAGGCCTACATCGTTGACGGAATCACCGACCAGGTGCGCGGCAAGCTGATGAACCTCGGCCAGTTCCAGGTCACCGCGCAGACGAGCAGCGACCAGTATCGCGGCACGACCAAGACGCCGCAGCAGATCGGCGGCGAGCTCGGCGTCGACTATCTGCTCACGTCGACGGTCACAATGGTACCGTCAGGCAGCGGGCCGGGGCGGCTGCAGGTCGTGCCCGAATTGATCAACGTGAAGACCGGCGCGGGGATCTGGCAGCAGACTTTCGATGCCGACATGAACGACGTTCTCGGCGTACAGGCCGGCATAGCGGCCCAGGTTGCCGGAGCACTCGGCGTCGCACTCGGCGCACACGACGAGCAACAGCTCGCCGCCAAGCCGACAGCGAATATCCCCGCCTGGGAAATGTTCCTCAAAGGGAAGGCGCTCAGTGGCAGCAACGATCCAGGGTCACTGGCCCAGGCCGCCGGCTTTTACGAGCAGGCGGTAGCGCTCGACTCGACCTTCACCGAGGCGTGGGCGATGCTGAGCAGCACGCTCTCCAACCTCTACTACAACGGCACGCCGACTCCCGCGATCGCGAATCGTGCCAAGGTTGCCGCCAATCGCGCGCGTGCGCTCGACCCCGACGGCTCCCTGACCCACAATGCGCTGTCACGGTACAGCTACCTTGTCGCCAACGACGTCGACGGCGCCGAGACGGAGGCGAAGGAGGCACTGCAGCGGGGATCCAGTGATGTGTCAATCCTTCGCCAGGCGGCCGGCCTCGAAGAGTCGCTCGGCCGCTGGGACGATGCGCTGGCCCACCTGCAACAGGCGCGCCGACTCGATCCGCGATCGGTCGTCGTTGGTGCCACCTTGCAGGTGCTCCTGGCGGATCTGCGCCGGTATCCCGAAGCACTGGCGCTGGGGAACGAGTTACTGGCGCTCGACCCTGGAAATCTGCAGGTGATCGAGGACCAGACGTTGGTGCACCTGCAGCAGGGCGACCTGGCGGGAGCGCGGGCCGCAGTTGCCAATGCCCCGCCGACTCTCGCCCAACCAGCGCTGGTCGAGTATCTGGCGAACTACCAGGATCTCTACTGGGTGCTCGACGAACCGCAGCAACAGTTGCTGCTGCGATTGACACCGTCGGCGTACTTCGATGACCGAGGCGTCTGGGCCGACGTCATGATGCAGACCTGGTGGTTGCGCGGGGACACCACGAAGGCGCGCGCCTACGCCGACACGGCGTACGTCGAACTGGAAAAACAGCTCAAGGCGGCGCCAGAGGATCCGCAGCGGAATCTCTTCGTGGGACTTTCCCTCGCGTACCTTGGTCGCAAGGCGGAGGCGATCCGCCTGGGCGAGCGCGGCGACACGCTGGCACCGCTGAGTCATGACAAGGTGAACGGTGCCTACGGCCAGCACATCCTGATCCGCATCTACCTGCTCACCGGCGAGACCGACAAGGCGCTTGACCGGCTGGCCGATCTCCTCAAGATGCCGTACTGGCTCACGCCGCAATACGTCCGGATCGATCCTACCTTCGCGAGTCTCAAGGGTAATCCGCGCTTCGAAGCGATCCTCAAGGCGAGCGACTGGCACTAGCGGCGGCGGCCCGATGATGCGACAGGAGATCACGATCGCTGCCGGTGGTCTCGACGATCCGAGGGTCCGGGCGCTGCTGGAATACCACGTGACGACCGCTCGCTCGGAGACAGCGGCTGGCAGTGCCCATGCGCTCGATCTCGACGGATTGAAGGCCGCGGGCGTGACGTTCTGGTCGGCGTGGAATGGTGACACGCTTGTTGGTGTCGCCGCCCTCAAGCGACTGTCACCGGTCCATGGCGAGATCAAGTCGATGCACACCGCGCCGGCGAGTCGCCGGGCCGGGGTCGGAAGCGCCATGCTGCGTCACATCATTGCGATCGTGCGCACGATGGGGATGACCAGGCTCAGCCTGGAGACCGGCGCGTGGCCATACTTCGATCCGGCGCGCAAGTTGTATCGACGCCATGGATTCGTCGAGTGCCCGCCGTTCGGCGACTACGTCGCGGATGCCAACAGCGTCTTCATGACACTGGAGTTGCCGGGGGTGTAGCGCTCGCTACGTGAGCCGCGTGAATCGGTCGTTACTCCGCGCCTCCGACCCGATCCCATTGAGTACGAAGAGCCCGGCTGAGTCGTATCGCTGCTTCACTGCAGCGAGGCCAGGGCTGCGCCCGACTGCGCTATGAACGCACGTCGTTTCACCGTGTGGCCCTCCGCCCGGATTGATGCCGCTTCGCCCGTCGCGGATTCCCGCTGAACCGGGTGCGGTACTTCGTCGGCGACACGCCGAACCGGCGTTCGAACGCGCGGCGGAAGACGTCGACGTTGCCGTAGCCGACCGAGCGCGCGATCGCGTCAACACCGACGCGCCGTGAAGCCAGTCGCCGGCTCGCCTCGCCGAGCCGCAGCTCCTCCACGAACGCGCCGGGCGTTGTGCCGTGGATCTGCGTGAAGACGCGGGAGAATTGCCGGGTACAGAGGAAGACTCTCGCCGCCTGCGCCTCGACACTGAGATCGGCGTCGAGATGTCCGGCGATCCACGTGGTGAGGTCGGCGAAGCGATCCGTGGCGCGGTGCTGAAATTGGAGTGGTTCCGAGAACTGCTGCTGGCCGCCGGGGCGCTTGAGGTAGACAACCAGCTCGCGTGCGACGGCGAGCGCCGCGGTGGGGCCGAAGTCCTCCTCGATCAAGCCGAGGGCGAGATCGATCCCGGCGGTGATCCCGGCCGAGGTGTAGAACGCGCCGTCGCTGATGAACAGCGCGTCGGCGTCCACGCGTAACAAGGGATACCGCTCTGCCAGGTCGCGGGCGAAGCGCCAGTGCGTCGTGACTCGCCGCCCATCGAGAAGGCCCGTAGGCGCGAGTCCGTAGATCCCGGTGCATACCGCAGCGATGCGCCGGGTTCCCCCGGCGCGAGCGGCGACCCACGCCGCCGTCTTCCGGCTAGTGGCATTCTCCCGCATCGACTTGCCGCCGGGAACAATCAGCGTGTCGAGCCGGAGTCGCGAAGATATCGTCGTGTCTGCGTGCATCGTGATGCCGGTTTCGGACGTGAACCGCCGGCGCTCGAGCCCGATGATCACCACCTCGTATGGCGGCGTGCCCGTGTCCTGCGGTGTCGCTGCGAACGCCTCGGCCGGTCCCACCAGGTCGAGCGCCTGAACGCCGTCGTAGCCGAGTATCCCGATTCGCAGGGCCATGCCACCTCCCGGGTATCATCGTAGCGGCGGAATCCGGATGCTGAAAGGATAAACTTTCGATGTTTTCGGACATAGACCATTGGCGTTGGTACCTTCTGGAAACCTTCCTCGAGGATGGACAATGGAATCGTCTCGTGACGACCATCGACGCGTCGCGGAAACACGGTCGGTGCCCCCGGACTCGATCCGATTCGGGCTGCTGCCGTTCCTGGCCCGGCTGCTGCTCATTGGCGAGTTCGCGGTGGCGCTCAATGGCAAGATCTTCGGCTGGTCGGGGCAGGCAGACTACATGACGCGCAAGGGAATGACCTTCGTCGCGCCGCTCCTCGGCGCCGCGCTCGCGATCGAGCTGGTGGGGTCGCTCTGCCTGCTCGCGGGATTCCGCGCGCGGATTGCGGCGTCGGTGCTGTTCGTCTACCTGGGCATCGTGACGCTCCGGCTCCACGACTTCTGGAGCGGCGCGGGGATGGCGGCGGAGCTCAACGTGGGAGAGTTCTTCAAGAATCTGGGGATGATGGGCGGCCTGCTGATGATTGCGGTGTATGGGCCGGGCTCATGGTCCGTGGACGCGCGGCAATCGAACCTCTTGCCAGGCGACCGACCGGGCGCGACCTTATCATCGTCGGCCGGCAGATCCTCTTCGGCCGGTCGGGCTGCCGGGACATCGACCACACCGGGGTGACGCAATGGTCTCCGATCGACGGGCATTCTACTTGTTGTGCATCGCGCTCTCTGCCGGCGCATGCGACGCGGCAACCGTCTCGGATCATGCTACGGCATGGGGCGGGACTAATATCGCGGTCCAGACCACGAACACCTCGACACGATTCGTCTTCCCGTGCTCTGCCGCCACGTTCACCGGTCCGCTGCACGCCGACGCCGATGGGCGATTCGCGCTCACCGGCGCTGACACGTTGTACGAAGGTCCGGTGCGGGACACCCTGCCGATGGGGCCCTCATTCGTCACCGTCCGGATCGATGGGCACGTCACCGGTGATGCGATGACAATCGATGTGACCTACCCGGGACAGGCGGACACAACGACGCACTTCGCCGCCCGAGCCAACGCAGCGGCCGACTACCAGGCGGTGTGTCGGGAGTAACGCGAAACCGCTCAACGGCGCCGAGTTTACGGCCTTGCTGGCTCCGTAGCCCGCCTTGCGTCCAACCTGCAGTCGCCGCCACATTCGGTCCTCGCTCGAAGGAGGACGATCGTGACACCACACAGGCGCTTGCTACTCATTGCCGTGCTCGCCGCGGTCACTGGCTGCAGTAATCTGCCGACCGCTCCGTCGATCTCCGACATTCAGGCGGCGCAGACCAACTGGACGGCGCACCATCTCACCAGGTACGCATATCAGTACATGACGACCGGGTTTACCACCACGTTCGATGGTCAGGCAGTTCGCCTCGTCGTCATCGGTGACACTGTCCGCTCAGCCCAGTTCGTCGCGACCAACGATTCGGTGCCGGTTGTCCCGACCACCCTCCGGACCGTCGACAGCCTCTTCGCTCTCGCGCTTGCAACCCGCCAGGCAGGTACCCTCGTGAGCGTGCAGTTCGATTCGGCGTTCGGCTATCCAGCACGAATGGAGATTTCGGGGTTTCCCAGCGGCACGGGCGTCGTCACCGCGTCGAATATCGAGTTGCTGCCGTGAGGAGATGACTCGCAACGGAGAGGACACGCATGTGGAGGATTGTTCAACTCGCGATCGCTAGCATTTCTTCATTGGTAGTCGTCGTCGTGACATACCAGCGTATCAGGGCTCTACTTGTTCCGCCAAACCCTCTCGAAGGACGCGTCGTATCGCCCGCCGAGCGGGCGGAGATCGAGCGCGCCGACGTGGTGGTTCGTCGCGGCATTCGCGGCGTCCGGTGGCCGTTGATGGGGCTCATTGTCGTGACCGGATTTATTTCGTTTCAGCTGCGGTCGAAGGGAATGTTCGCTCTCGTCCTGGGCAGCGGCATCACTATCGCTCTGGTCTGGCAGGCCTACGGGATGCGGCGCTGGTGGCGATGGGCCCTCCGGCAGGGCGCCAACATGGACATCGTCGCCGAGGTCGCCGAGGATGCCAGGCTCATTTCGCCTGTCGATTCGTGGTGGGGCCGCCGGGCGCGGCGGACCTGGATGAAGCTTCCACCGGTCACCGACGTGCCGTGATTGCCTAGGCTACGGCCTCGGTACTCGCCTGCTGGCTGCTCCGCACTCCCTGACCGCATCGGAACAGCCAGCAGCCGGCCTCCGCAATTCCGTCGCTACTGTCCCTTCGTCAGCGTTCCCAGCACGCCGTGACTCTCGCCATCCGGTCCGGCGCTGAAGAACAGCGTCGACGCGCCGCTCTCGGGGCCGAACGTCATGTCCCAGAGGCCGTCGATCTCGAGCGTCTGGTGGTTGTCGCCGCGAAGAAAGCCCTCGAAGGCGCCGCTCGACATGTCGTAGGCACCGATGTGTCCGTCGCCGAAGTTGCCGACCAGGACGTCGCCGGCGAATCCACCGAAGCTCCCCGGTGCCACCACCACGCCCCACGGTGAATTGAGCGTCCCCTGCGCCGCAAAGCGCTGCGCCAGGGTGCCGTCGGGATTGAATACGTCGACATAGCCGTTGCCCAGGCCAGGCTGATCATCGTGGTTGTCCGGCGCGAGTTTCTTGGCGAAGGTCACCCAGAGTTTGCCATCGATGGCGTGAATCCCGAATGGCCCGAACGTCGCCGGAATCTGCGGGTCGGTGAACGAGCTCACGAAATGATACGACGCGTCGAAGACGTCGATCTTTCCGTTGTGGAAATCGGACAGGTAGAGCTGATTGGCGCCGCCATTGGCCGCGATGGCGATTCCCTTGTATACCGTTCCCATCGCCGACCGATCGGCGACGATGACGGCACTCGTCCCTCCGCTCCAGGCCGCGATGGTGCCGTCTTCGCCGGCGATGATGAATTTCGCCGCCGTCGACGACGGAATCACGAAGTCAGTCGTCGCATTGAACACCATGCCGGTCGGCACGCCGGTGGTGCCACCCGCGCCAGGCACCGTGACGACCAGTGATTGTACCGCGCCCTGCTCGTTGTACAGCGTCGCCTTGCCGCTCCCGTTGTTGGCGACCCAGAGGATCCCGCTCGGGTTGAACGCGAGGCCCCAGGGATTGACCAGATTGTGGTCCAGCACGTTGCCGTGGTATCGATGCACGTCGCTCACCAATGCGGTGAGCGCGAATTCCTTGGTGGCATCCTTGGGGTCGTGCTTGGCTGCCGCGGCGGCCGCGGCCGCAGGGTCCGGCGATGTCGTCGTGGCGTCGGGTGAGCAGGCAGCAACCATCCCCGCGACGACGAGCAACAGTGTTCGCTTCATCGGTGACCTCGGTGTTGAACGTCAGGCGCCAGGCCATCGGATGGGTCGGACGTCCGGTCCCTGGCGACTCTTGACGACGTCAACTGTTTGCCGGGTGGCACGGAGTCCGACGAGCGCCAGCATTCGAATGACGAACTGCGCAGGGAGATCGTCCGTCGTCGATCCCGAGTATCCGTTACCGTGGGAACTCCATCCGTCACCCTGACCCGATCGCGCAGAAGCCGCTGTCACCCTGAGCCGAAGGCGAAGGTCACGCGCAATGGAGCCTCCGTCACCCTGAGCCGAAGGCGACGGGGCCGATCTCCGTAACGCGACGCTCCACCCCTTCGCTGCGCTCAGGGCGACAACTGAAACCAGCTCCGATTGCCGCCGGTCACATGCGTTGCTACCATTGTTATAACATCAGCCGGGAGCGCCGCCATGCGCGTCAAGGAAACCGTGATCCGCCCGATCGGAAACTCTGCCGGAGTGACCATCCCCAAGGAGATGCTCCGGGATTGTGACCTGGAGACGGGGGACAGTGTCTATCTGCGTCGGACCCCCGACGGGATCCTGCTCACCGCGCACGATCCTGCGTTCGAGCGGACGATGGAGATCGCGCGGGCGGGGATGAAGCGTTACCGGAATGCAATGCGCGAACTGTCGAAGCGCTGACGCATGGCAACGCCGATCAGCGAACCAACCTGGCTCGACCGCCCCACCGTCCTGGCGATCCATGACGAACTGCTCGCACAGCATGGCGGCCTTGCAGGCGTGCGCGACATTGGGCTGCTCGACAGTGCGCTCGGCAGGCCGCAGCATCGCTGGGCATACGATGAAGGCGTCGATCTCTTCGAATGTGCGGCGTGCTACGGATTCGGGATCGCGAAAAATCACCCGTTCAACGACGGGAACAAACGAACCGCATTTCAGGCGATGTACACCTTCCTCGGCCTCAATGGCGAGCAGATCACCGCGCCCGATCTCGACGTCGTCAACGTGATGGTCGCCGTCGCGAGCGGAGCCATGACCGAGAAGAAGCTGGCCGACTGGCTCCGATCCAGTACGGCGCACCGCCCCCGGCGCCGGTCGAGCCGGCGCAAAACCTGACGGGGACTGGGGGAGGGGGCGCCGGCCGGCTAGCCGGCTCCCGCGCCAACCAATCGCTGGCGCGGGCATGTCTTTGATTACTGCAGTCTTCTTACTGCGGAACGATCGTCTGATGTCCCGCTACTGTTGCCTTCCTACCGCGGAATGATCGGCAACGTCACATACGTCTCGTGTGCCGCGTCATGCAGGATACGCTGGTGCGCCGACACGAAGGTCGAGTCCTTTTCGTTGTTCCCGCCGGTGTTCAGGTTCCGATCGTACTTCGGAAAGAGCGCCGACGAAATCGTGACCCGGAGCCGATGGCCCGGTGCAAATACCTTCGACGTGAACCAGAGCCCCATGTCGTAGCTCTCGGGCTGCCCCTTCACCAGCGGCACCTCGTGGTCCATCCCCTTCCGGAATCGCGCCCGCACGAAGCCATCCTGCACCCGCTCGGAATGGCCGTCCGGGAAGACGTCGAGCAGCATCACCGCCCAGTCGGTGTCCTTCGCGTCGCTCGATGCCCAGACCGTCGCCGTCATTTCGCCGGTGATCTCCAGCGGCTTCGTGAGCGGCTTCGACGTGAAGACCAGTTCGTCGGGACGAGTGGCGTTGAGCTGGGTGTAATCCTCGTTGAGCGATTCCTCCAGCTCGCGCGAATCGATCAGGTACGGCGTCGGATCGCCCGGGTTGTAGGTGAAGGTGTCAGACACGGCGCCCTTCGGCGGGAGCGAATCGAGCACGCCATTGCCCGAGCTGGTGTGCGCGTTGCCCGCCGACGAGACATACCACTTCGTCAGCTTCTGTTCCTTGAGCGGCCAGTCGCTTTCCTGGCGCCACACATTGTCGCCCTGAACGAAGATGTCGACCGGCGGCAGCTTGTCGACGCCGTTGTTCTTCCCGAGGAGGTAGTGGTCGAACCAGCGAATCTGCAGGTCGCGATAGTTGTAGCGCGCGTCCGGGCCGTAATCACCGGCCACGTAGTCGTTGCCCTTGTGTGCGCCCAGACCCATCACGATGTGCCAGACTGGGTGATTCTTGACCTTGAGCAGCGCGTCGGTGTAATCCATCGGACCGCGCGAATCGTCGTGCCATCCCGCCAGCGACATCGCCGGAACGTTGACCTTGTCGATGTAGGTGGTGGCGGCATGCGAGCGCCAGTACGCGTCGAGCGTCGGATGCGCGATCCACCGATCCCAGAGCGGCACGTCGCCGCAGCCGAGTCGCTGAGGTAGCGTCGACAGCGGGAGATGCGTGATCGCTTCGCCGATGTCGAGGTCCGCGGTGCTCTTGGTCGTCCCCTGCATCATGCAGGCCCAGTCCACATTGATCGGTCCGAACGCCATCTGGGCGTACGGTTCGATCTTCCACGGATTGGTCGTGGCCGCAGACGGCGCGATCGCTGCGAGATGTGGCGGTGCACTCACCGCGGCGTACCACGCCAGCCGCCCTTCGTCGGAGTGACCGATCAGCCCGACCTTGCCGTTGCTCCCCGGAAGCTTGGCCGCATCCTCGACCGCGTCATAGCCGTCCTGGATGTCGGCGGCATAGTCGCCGAAGTCGGCGGGATTGCCGCTCGACTTGCCGCGGTAGCGCACCAGCTGTCCCACATAGATGTATCCGTGCGACGCCCACCAGCGACCCGCCGCCGCGTTGGTCGCCCGGTACGGCGAGCGCTGCATCACGACGCCGAACGGTCCCGATCCCGCGGGGCGAACGATGTACGTCTCGAGCTTGGCGCCATCGCGCATCGCCATGGTGCTCGTCGTGTCGAAGATGACGGCGTATTGCGAGTCGGAGGCCGGCATCTTCCAGACCTGATAATCTGTCTCGACAACGCCAGGCGTCGATCGTTGCACGAACCGGTAGCGCCGACCCTGTGCCACGTTGCCGGTGTAGATCACGCCTTCGAGCGTGTCGTGATGCCACGCGGAGCGCATCACCGTCTGCGCGTCCTGCGTCAGCAGGACGGAGTCGCCATCGGCTCCCACCCTGGTGACGTTGAGCACCGGCTGCCCGGTGCGGCGAGTGATGTGGCCCACGTTCCCGGAGTCACTCCCGGAGAAATGCGCAAACGCCATCCGGCGCCAACCCTCGAAGCCGAACTTGGGTTTCGCGCTGAGTGCGATGTAGACGTCCCATTCGCCGCTCAGCGCCGGAACGGGCCGTCGCGCTGCTTTCAACGTCGCGGCGATCGCCGTTGCGGCGATGACCACCACCAGGAGACCGACCAGCCAGCGAGCGCCTCGCGCCCCGGAAATCAGATGTTTCATGCTACCCCCTCCGTTTCTGTCACCAGTTTTGGCCGCCGCCGCGCGGCGACCAGGATGCCGACACCCACCAGGTTCAATGCGACGATCACCACCAGGATCTTGAGCGCAAAACCAACCACACTCTGCACGTCAATGATCGGGAACAACGACAGCCCTACGTACAGCAACGTCATCAGCAATCCGGAAAGCGACGCGAGCCGCAGCAGCGGCGACGGTCGCGGCATCACACCCGGCAGGCCGAAGAGCGGAATCGAGAACATCACGATATACGTCAGCGCGTAGAAGATTCCGCCGGCGTTGAAGAGGAGCTGGAACGCCTCGGCCTGGCCAACGCCTATCTGGCTCACCAGCGAAATGGCGAAGGCGGACACCGCGACCAGAATGATCGAGTTGACCGGGGTCCGGAATCGCGGGTGCAGCTTGCTGAACGTCGCGGGGAGAAGCCGGTCCCAGCCCGCGACCATCGGCAACCGCGTTACCGCCGTGAAGCTCACGCTCACCTGCGCCACACGCATCGCCAGCGTCATCAGGATCGCGATCGTGACCAGTGGACCCGCGATGCCGAACGGCCCGAAGCCGGCGCGCAGCACTTGCGGCATCGGTGCAATGAGGTCGATGTCCTTGTTCGGGACATAAGCGACCACGGTCGAGGTCCCCAGGATGAACATGATCGCGATGATCGGCGCAGCGATATAGACCGATTTCCGGACAGCACTCGCCGGCGATCGCGTCTCGCCGGCAAGGATCGCGATGTATTCGAACCCGCCGAGCGCGCCGAAGCCCATCTTCCCGAGGATGTTCAGGTTGAAGAGCGAGAATTTCGGGACGCTGGTGCGGAGCGGGTGGTATTCGTGCAGATGGCCAGTGGCGAGCCCGACGAACGGTAGCAGGATCAGCACGCCAAAGATCACCAGCATGAAAATGCCGCCGACATTGTGCACCCACTTGCCGACCGCCAGACCGATCGTGGCGGCCACGGCCAGCAGCGTCAGCACCGCCGCCGAGGAGAGTGCCGCGAACAAGGTGCTCGACGTCATCCACGCCGCACTCGGCCCGATCGCGTACGCGAGATATGTCGCGCACTGGATCCCGATTTCCGATGTGAAGAGGATGACGTACAGCCAGAGATTCCACGCCAGCAGGAAACCGATCGTCGAGTTGAAGCCCAGCTTGGCCCACTGATACAGCCCGCCTTCGAGCGGCATCAACTCGTTGAGGTAGATCACCACCGCCGACATCGGCAGGTAGAAGAGGACCATGGCGATCAGCCACAGGCCGACGTGCGCCGACCCGAGCTTGCCGGCGACACCGATCCACGTGAGGCCGATGATGAACAGGATCTGCGTCAGCGCCAGGTCGCGAACGCCGAGCTCCTTCTTGAGCACGGCGCTGTGCGCTTCGACGCGAGCTTCTTCCTGCGCCAGTGTCATTGAGCGTCCGAGTCGAGGCGATCCCAGAGCCGCGCCCACGCGGCGAGGCCTTCGTGCAAGCGGTGGATCCGGAAGAACTCATTGGGCGAATGAAAATCCTCGTCGCCCGTCGAGAACGAGAAGTACACGGTGTCGAGCTCCATCACCCGCCGAAAAATCTCGGCGAGGGGAACGGTGCCGCCCATGCGAACGATGAGCGGTGCCGCGCCGTAGGTCGCTTCGAGGGCGGACGCTGCCGCCTTCAGGACCCAGTGATCCCTCGCGATGTGAGCTGGCCGCGCCCCATGGTCGGCAGGGCGCGTCATCAAACTTACGCCCTCGGGCAAGTGGGCCTCCAGATGCGTCGTCACCAGGGCGACGATTTCCTGCGGGTCCTGATCCGGAACCAGCCGGCAGGTGATCTTGGCGTGGGCCTCGGAGGGTACCACCGTCTTCTGTCCCGGACCCTGATAGCCGCCCCACATTCCATTGAGCTCGAGCGTCGGCCGCGTCCACTGACGTTCCAGTGTGGTGTATCCGGGCTCGCCGATGGGGGCCGGGGCGCCGACCTGCTTGAGATATGTCGCCTCGTCGAATGGCAGCGCAGCAATGTCGGCGCGCTCCGCGGGACTGAGTTCGCGAACCCGATCGTAGAAGCCGGCGACGGCAACGCGACCGTCATCGTGATGCAGCGACGCGATCAGCTGTGCCATCGCGTGCAGCGGGTTGGCGACGCTGCCGCCGTGCCGTCCCGAATGCAGATCTTTCGCCGCCCCGCGCACGGTGAGTTCGAGGCCCGCCAGCCCGCGATTCGCGACCGTGAGCGATGGCTCGTCGATCCGCCACATCGCGCCGTCGGCCGAGATCACCACATCCGCGGCGAGCATATCGCGATGCGCCAACACGAACTCCTCCAGGTGGCGGCTGCCGATCTCCTCCTCGCCTTCGATCAGGAATTTCACGTTCAGTGGTAGCCGCTTCTCCACGGCAAAGAACGCTTCCGCGACCTTGATCGGGATCAGCATCGGTCCCTTGTCATCGGAAACGCCGCGCGCATACAGCCGGCCATCGCGCAGCGTTGGCTCGAACGGCGGGCTCTGCCACAGGTCGATCGGATCTTCGGGCTGCACGTCGTAGTGCCCATAGACGAGTGCCGTTGGTGCACCGGGCGCGCCGAGCCACTCGGCATACACGACACTCGCGCCTGCGGTCGGCATGATCTTCACCGTAAAGGGACCGGCGCTCGTGAGCTTTGCCGCGACCCACGCTGCTGCGGCATCGACGTCGGCCGTGTGCGCCGGATCGGTGCTGACACTCGGTATCGACGCGAACTCGACCAGCTCTGCCTGGATCCGCTCGTGTCCTCGCTCCAGGTGCGCGAGAACCGCCGCGAGGTCGGTCACTTGCCGCCGTCGATCGAAAGAACTTGTCCGGTGATCCAGCCAGCGCCTTCGGAGGCGAAGAAGAGCACGCCGGCCGCGATGTCTTCGACCGCACCCAGCCGTTTGAGCGCGATGTTCTCGATCAGCGCGCGCTGTCTGTCGGCGCCATACGACTCCCACTGCTTCTCTGTCGTCGGATTCGAACGGACAAACCCCGGCGCGACATTATTGACGGTGATTCCCCAGCGGCCGAGTTCGTGCGCCAATTGCCGGGTGAGCCCGATCTGCGCGGCCTTGGCCGACGCGTACGCCTGGATCCCCGTCAGGCTCACGCCGAGCCCGGCACCACTCGAAATGTTGATGATCCGCCCGAACCCCGCCGCCTTCATTCCCGGAGCCACCGCCCGCGCGCAGTAGAACGCGCCCGTCACATTGACGTCGAAGATCGCTTGCCACTGCGCCGGCGTGACGTCCTCGATGGGCTGTCCGACCTGTCCCAGCACGCCGCCGGCATTGTTCACCAGGATGTGAACCAGTCCGGTCGCCTTCGACGCGTCGGCGGCGAGACGGCCCACCGCGTCGACATCGCCGACGTCGACCGTGCGCACGGTGCAGTTGCCGCCTGCCGCCTGGCAGAGTCGCTGCGTTTCGTCGAGTTCTTCCTTGATCACGTCGCAGGCCCACACCGCGGCACCCCGCTCGGCGAAGGCGAGGGCGATGGCGCGGCCGAATCCGTGCGCGGCGCCGGTGACGATGACGGTGCGGCCGGTGAAGTCGAGATTCATGAGATGACCGAGTCGAGGTTTTCGAGTGCCAGCGGCCGGATGCCACGCTCGATCTCGCCGATCAGCGTGACCACGCGCGACGTCAGCGGCGTCGGGACGCCAGCCTTTGCGCCGAGTCGCACGACGATACCGAGTTGAGCGTCGACTTCCGTCTGGCGTTTGCGGACGGCGAGATCGCGCCAGATCCCGCTGTGTGTCTTGGCGGACTTGCGATTGTGCGCGACGAGATGATCGAGTGATTGTGCTGCCGCAGTGGCGGGCGCGTCGGGCAGGTACGCACCGGGATCGAAGCCGTCGAAGGCCTCAGGTTGCACCCCCTGTGCGGCGGCCACGGCGAGAATCTCGCGCGCCAGTGCGACATAGAGCCCGCGGTATTCCGGGCGTGCCAGCGCATCGGCAATCGAATCGTTGGTGAGTGCCGTGGCGAAGAGCATCGCGCCGTACGCTTCTTTTCCCCAGAGATAGCCGAAGATGTTGTCGGTGGCGAAGGCGCGTTCGTCGAACTCGCGCCACGCATCGCGAATCCCCAGCACGCGCGGCGAGATTCGCGACGCGGGCGGACCGAATGCCTCGCCCACGGTCACCGTCCCGCGACCGCCGTAGAGCAGCACGCCAGGCTCCATGTAATCGGCGCCGAAATTCACGAACGCGCCGACGGTGCGCCCTTCTCCCACGATCTCGGCGATGGTCAGCTCATTGAGGCCGTTCTGGGCCGAGACGACGCAGCCGGTCGAACTCAGGTGAGGCAGCAGCGCGCGCGTAGCGGCCGGCGTGTGATGCGCCTTTGTCGCGAGGACGATCGTGTCCCACGTCCCGCGGAGCGTGTCCGGCGTGAAGGCGGGGAGTGATTGGGAGAACTCGGCGATCGGGCCGGTGATGCGGAGACCGGCACTGTTGATCGCGGCGACGTGTTCGGGCACGGTATCGACCGCGGTCACATCGTGGCCGGCGCGCGCGAGGAACGCACCGATGGTGCCGCCGATCGCTCCCGCTCCCCAGATGAGACTCCGCGTCTTCGCCGCCACTACGATGCGCCACCCCACGAACTGTCGAGCAATGCGCGCGTTTCCTCTACGGCGACTTGCCAGAGTGCCAGCACGTCGGCGTCGGGGCGTTCGTACAGCCCGCCGTAGTTGCCGTCGGGGATGTAACTGCGCATCGCCACGGGATCGAGCATGCGCACCTTGTTCATGTCGACCATCGGGCGCTGCGTCTTCGGCATTTCGACGCCGGGGAGCCGGGTCCACGGGAAGTTTTCCATCCACGACCCGTGCGACGCCACCGGATCGATCGCCTGGACCTTGGCCCACGTCTTTGGGGCGTTCCACCAGTTGTGGAAGAGAATCTTGCAGCCGGGGTGGTCGGCGGCCCATTGCTGCGAGAACTGCTGCACCGCGCCGTTGCCGCCGTGACCATTGCAGATCATGATGCGCCGGAATCCGCTGTGCGCCATCGCATCGAGGATGTCGTGTACCACCGCGAGATGGGTCTCGACGCGAAGCGAAATGGAACCCGGGAATTCGCGGAAGTAGGGGGTCACACCGTACGAGAGCACCGGGAAAACCGGTATGCCGAGCGGCTCGGCGGCGTCGGCCGCGACCCGTTCGGGGAGGATGCAATCGACCGTGAGCCGAAGGTGGCTATGCTGTTCGGTGCTGCCCAGGGGGAGTACGGCGCGGTCGTCGCGCTTGAGGTACGCTTCAACCTGCATCCAGTTCATGTCGCTGATTCGCACATCACCGTCCGTTTTGTATTTGAAGTGCAACGAGAATACGCAGCGACGGGGCAGGGTGAAAGGGGGGCGTTTCTTGTTGGCCGAGAACCAGCCCGCGGATTGGAGCAAGTGGCGGCTCATCCATCATGAGGTCGCCGCCATGCGAATCGACCGCTTCCTCGAAGCGCTCAACAGCGTCTTCGATCGCGGAGATCTCGTTCGGCGTTTCATCGCCCCGCAGATGGACACCACGCCCTGACAAGCGGGCTGCCACCTCGTGCGTGACCCGGTTCAAATCCTTGCGCTGCGCTGCGTCGCTCATGTCCGGCTCTCCTTGGGAGCAGTAAGATTATCCCCGATTGACCGGACGCCCGCGGGCGGAGAGACGGGCCACGAATGGAGGCGCACTCATCGTGACAGGCGGTGACTCGGCGGTGACGTCGTCCTCGACCTGGATGCCCTTGCGGATCCGGGTGTTCCGGATGATGTGGCTGGCCGCGCTCGCGAGCAACATCGCGACCTGGATGCAGACGGTTGGCGCGCAATGGATGCTGGTGCATGGGCCGCACCCCGCCCTCCTGGTGGCACTGGTCCAGACGGCAGACATGGTGCCCGACTTCGCGTTTGGCCTGGTGGGCGGCGTTCTGGCGGATACCCTCAATCGACGTCGGCTGCTGATTGCCGTGCAGTGCGGGCTGGCGGTCGTCGGTACCGCGCTCGCCGTAGTGACGTTTGCCCGGGCAATGACGCCGCCCCTCCTGCTGGGTTTCACCTTCATTCTCGGCTTCAGTTCGGTCTTCGCGACGCCGGCGTTTCAATCGCTGGTGCCCGACCTCGTCCCGCGCGATCAGCTTGTTGCGGCGTCGTCGCTCAGTTCGATCAGCGTCAACGCCGCGCGAAGTCTCGGGCCGGCGATCGCCGGCGTCGTGATCGCCTGGTTCGGCGTGGGAGCGGTGTTTGCGTTGAACGCGGTGATCTTCGCGGCGACCGCCCTCGCGCTGGTGCTCTGGCAGCCGAGCCGGCAGACGGCGCGGCCGACGCTGCGAGCGGAGTCGTTCCTGCCCGCGATTCGCGCGGGCTGGCGCTACATCCAGCATTCACCCGTGGTCGTGCGCCTGCTCGTCCGCGCGGCCTCCTTCCTCGTCCCGACGGCCGCGTTGTGGGCACTCCTGCCGTTGATTGCCAGCGAACGTTTGCGTCTCGGGGCCGGCGGGTACGGCATCCTCCTCGGCGCACTGGGGGTCGGTGCCATCGGCGGCGCGATTCTGCTTGGGCGGTTGCGGGCACTCCTCTCGCTCAACCGGGTGGTCATGGCCAGCAGCGCGGTCTGTGCCGGAGCGCTGGTCGAGGTCGCGATGGTACGAGTGCCTGCGATCACCGTGATCACGTTATTCCTGACTGGCGTCGCATGGACGGCGGTTCTCTCGAGCGTGAACGCGGAGTTGCAGCTCTTCCTGCCGGCGTGGGTTCGCGCACGCGGTCTCTCGGTCTATCAGATGGTGTTGCTCGGTGCACTGGCGTTCGGTTCAGCGCTCTGGGGGGCGTTCGCGAACTATGCGGGATTGGTGCCGACATTTCTCGTAGCGGCAGGGTGCATGGTCGCAGGCGCGGCGACGATCGCGATCTGGCCGTTCATCGATACGCGGGGGATGGACCGGAGCACGGTCCCGGGTGAGACCGCAAACCTTCACACGCTGGGTACTACCTCCGCTGCGGGACCTGTCGTGGTGCATGTCACCTACACGATTGCCGCCGAGCATCAGCCAGCGTTCCTCGAGGCGATGATCGCGGTTCGCCTGTCGCGACTGCGGACCGGCGCCACCGACTGGGGGCTCCTCCACGTGCTCGATTCGCCCGATTCCTTCACGGAGTCATTCATGGTTCCCACATGGGAGGAACATGTACGGCAGCACACGGAGCGACTGACCGGTACCGATCAGGTATTCCTCGATGCCGCGAAGGCGCTCTCCGATCCCGCGCCGCGAGTCGTGCACCTCGGCGTCGTGGACCTGTCGGAGCAGCCAGCGCAGTGATTGACTGGATGAAGCCCGGTTGTCTCAGACGCGGAACCGGCTCTTGTTGATCCTGAGCGCGCGAATTCTCGACTCGAGGGTCGAGCGGGGAATCCCCAGCCGAGCTGCCGCTCCCGACGGGCCGAAAACCCGGCCGGCGCTGGCGCGCAAGGCATCCTCGATCATCGCCTTTTCGCGCGCCGACAAGGCCCCGGAGAGCGTGGACGTGCTGTTCGCCGTGATTCTTGTCGACAACCAGCTCTCGTCCACCGTGAATTCATCGCCGTCGCACAGGATCATCGAACGTTCGATCACATTTTGCAGTTCGCGCACATTTCCCGGCCACGGATACGACTGCAGCAGATTGAGCGTTCGCTTGTTCACTCGGCGAATCGTCTTGCCAGCCTTCCGCGCGTATCGATCGATGAAGTATTCGACCAGGAGGGGAATGTCTTCCCGCCGGTCCCGCAGCGGCGGAATCTCGAGCGGGAAAACATTCAATCGATAATAGAGATCCTGCCTGAACGTGCCGTCGTCCACCGCCGCCTGCAACTCGCGATTGGTTGCGGCGATGACTCGAACGTCAACCTTGATGGACTGGGTTCCTCCGACTCGCTCGAATGCCTGTTCCTGCAGCACCCGCAGCAGTGCGACCTGATTGTCGGGGGACAGATCGCCCGCCTCGTCGAGCAGGAGCGTTCCGCCATCGGCCAGCTCGAATCGGCCGAGTCGCCGCTGGATGGCGCCGGTGAACGCCCCCTTCTCGTGGCCGAACAGTTCCGAGGCGATCAGCTCGCGCGGAATGGCCGCGCAGTTCACGGCCACGAATGCCCTGGGGGCGCGCCGGGACCGCCGGTGAATCGCGCGCGCGACAAGTTCCTTCCCGGTGCCCGTTTCGCCGGTGAGCAGGACCGTCGAATCGCTCGCCGCGACCTTCGACACCCGCGAGAGCACGGCGATCAGCGCGGGCGATGAGCCGACGATCTCCTCGAACATCGACGTCTTCTCGATCTCCTCCCGCAGCGCCACGTTTTCCTGTTGCAGCCGCTCCTCGGCTCTCTTGCGTTCGTCGATGTCGGTGCAGGCGAGGTACCAGCGGACGAGCTTTCCCTCGTCGTCGCAGAGCGGGTTGTAACGCACCAGGAACCAGCGATAGGCGCCCTCGCCGCCGCGCAGGCGCAGTTCCAGTTCGTACGGAGCGAGGCTCTTCAGCGAATGGTCGATCTGCGCCTTCGCGCGGTCGAAATCCTCGGGATGGACTTCGTTCGCAAAGGTTCTCTGCCGCCACTCATCGAGCGTGACGCCGTAGTACGAGAGCGCGGTCCGGTTCGCGTACAGACGTCCGCGCCCGGGCCCGAGCACGCCCACGATCTGCGGGACGAGATCGAGCATCTGCCGGAGTTCCGCCTCGCTCTTCCGCAGCGCCTTCGTCAGCTCTTCCTCTTCCGTCACATCGATCCCCGTTCCAATGAACGCCTGGAAGCCGCCGCTCTCCGACTGGAATGTCGGCATTTGGCCATTTGGCGAGATCTCGCCAGCAAATGTATCCAGACATCCTTTGAATTCAACGACTTACGATGGACCGACAATTGCCAATCCCAGGCAGAGCCAGGCGACACTTCGATCGACAGAGGAGGACTCCCATGAGCAGCGAACCGATCCGCGATCCCCGAACCGATCCCCTTCTCACCCCCGCGAACAGCGCGCTGGTGATCATCGACTATCAGCCCAATCAAATTGGTTCCGTCAAGTCGACGGACACCGAGCTGCTCCTCAGGAACATCGTCTCGGTGGCGCGGCTCGGGAAGGCGTTCGGCCTGCCGATCGTACTCTCGACGGTCAACGCCGCCGCGGGCCAGGGGGCCACGCTCCCCGCGATCAAGGAGGTCCTCTCCGACAACGTGGAGATCGACAGGACCCAGATCAATTCCTGGGAGGATGTCGAGTTTCGCAAGGCGGTGGAAGCGACCGGGCGCAATAAGCTGATCATCTGCGCCCTCTGGACCGAAGTCTGCCTCGCCTTCCCGACGCTGGATGCACTGCGCGCCGGCTATGAAGTGTTCCCCGTTGTCGATGCGGTCGGGGGTACGTCGGTCGAAGCGCATCGGGCCGGTCTCGAACGGATTGTGCAGGCCGGCGCACAACCGATCAGCTGGGTCTCCCTGGCGTGCGAGCTGCAGCGTGACTGGGCCCGGACGACAACCGTCCCCGCCGTGGTCGACATCGTGCTGACGTCACGCATCCTCAAGGGCCTCTGATGCCGCCCGTCATCTTTCCACTCGCCGCCGACGATCGCGATCGTGAACAGGAGGCGCGCGCGCGGTTCGCGCAGTTCTGGAGTACGGCGACTGGCGACCCGAGAGCGATTTACGACTCATTCATTTCGGCCACGCCGATCGCCGAAGGCGTTTCGTCCGAGCAGGTCGAAACTGGCGCGGCGCACGGCTGGTGGGTGCGACCGGCCGGAGCCGATCCCGATGGCGTGATCCTCTACCTTCATGGCGGCAGCTATGTCGCCGGATCCGGCAAGGCTTACCGCGGTATCGCCAGCCAGCTCGCCACGCGCACCCACCGTGCGGTCTTCGTGCTCGATTACCCATTGGCGCCGGAGGCGACGGTGCCAGCGGCGCCTGATGCGGTGATGGCGGCGCACCAGTGGCTCCGGACCAGCGGGAGCGAGCGGATCGTTTTCGCCGGCGATTCTGCCGGAGGCGGCCTTGCCCTGGTCGCGCTCGCCCGATCGGCGCACGCATCTCCGCCCACCGCCGCGATCGCCGGACTCGTCTTCTCGCCATGGGTCGACCTGGCCTTCACGGGCGCTTCGATGAGAGACGCTCGGATCGTGGATCCGCTCCTCACCTACGAAGCGCTGCAGCAAAGCGCTCGTATGTATCTCGGCGCTGCCGATGCCCGTGACCCGCTCGCGTCGCCGCTTTTCGGCGATCTGTCCGGATTGCCGCCCCTGTTGATCCAGGTCGGCAGCGATGAGCGTCTGCTCGACGACGCCCGCCAATACGCCGAGCGGGCCGCGGGCGCCGGATCGCCGGTGCGCATTGAAGTGTGGCAAGGGATGCATCATGTTTTTCAAGCCGACGTCGCGCATCTGCAAACCAGCGGCGTTGCGCTCGATCGAGCCGCTGCATTTGTCGCCGAAGCATTCGCCAACCAGTGACGGCCGCGCAATTCACCCCAGGGAGTACTGCCATGCCAGACAAGCTGATATTGATCACGGGCGCGACGGGCCATCAGGGCGGCGCGACGTTGCGTCACCTCGCGAAGCACGGCGGGTTCAGGCTTCGCGCGCTCACCCGCAAGCCCGACTCCGATGCTGCCAGGCCGCTCGCGGCACTCGGCGCCGAACTGGTCGCCGGTGATCTCGACGACGCTGCCTCGCTCACCCGCGCGCTCGAGGGCGTGTGGGGCGTCTACTCCGTGCAGAACACCTGGGAGGCCGGCGTCGAGAAGGAAGAGATCCAGGGCAAGCGCCTCGCCCAGCTTGCCCGCGACAAGAACGTCCAGCGCTTTGTCTACGCGTCGGTTGCCTCGGCCGACAAGGCCACCGGCATTCCCCACTTCGACAACAAGTTCCGCGTCGAGCAGGCCGTCAAGGCGCTCGGCTTTCCGTCCTGGGCAATCATCCGCCCCGTGTTCTTCATGGAGAACCTGCTGTCGCCGTGGTCGCTCACCGACGACAAGCTCGTCATGGGCCTTTCGCCCCGCACCAGGCTGCAGATGATCGCCGTCGATGACATCGGCCGCTTCGGCGCGAAGGCCTTTGTCGACGCCGATGCGATGACGAACGTCGCCTTCGACATTGCCGGTGATGCCGTCACGATGCCCGAGGCTGCGGCGGTGTTGTCGCCGTTCGTCGGCAAGACGTTGACCTATCAGCAGCTCCCGATCGACGTCGTCCGCAAACAGAGCGAAGACGTGGCGCTCATGACCGAGTGGTTCGACAGCGTCGGCTACTCGGCGGACATCGCCACGCAGGCGCAGCGCTTCGGCATCCGCGCGCTCACGCTGGCGGAGTGGAGTCGCACGCTGCCGTCGGGCAAGTAGTGGCCGAAGCCGATGATGAAGATCGAGGTTGCGCGTGATGACGAGACCGCGACGCTCCGGTTCAGTGGGCAGATCATGGCGGATCACCTGGCCGCGATCGAGTCGGAAGTGCTGCGATACCGACCCCGCGTGATGTTCGACCTTGCTGAGGCAACGCTTGTCGACCGGACCGTGGTGAGGTTTCTCGCTGCGCGCGAAGCCGAAGGGGTCGAGCTGTTGAATTGCCCACGCTACATCCGGCAATGGATCGACCGTGAGCTGCAGCGATGACAACCACAACGCCATGGAGGGGTGCAAGGCAATGACGACACGGGACCTGGGAGTCTGGACCTGCGAGAACAGCGCGCTGGTGCTGATCGACTATCAGAAGGAGATGTTCGAGACCATTCGCTCGGAAACCAGCGCCGAGCTGGCCGATCTCCATGTGCGCCTGCTGGTCCGGATCGCGAAGGCGCTCGACGTGCCGATCGTGCTGTCGACCGTCGGCGTCAAGTACGGCATCAACTCGCCGACACACGCTTCGATCCTGTCGGAGCTTCCGGGTGTCGAGGCGATCGACCGCACATCGATGAACGCGTTCGAGGATCGCGCCTTCAGCGATGCGGTGAAGAAGACCGGGCGGAAGCGCTTGATCATCGGCGGACTCCATACCGAGATCTGCCTCACGTTCGCGATGGTTCAGGCGCTCAAGGACGGGTACGAGGGAATGTTTGTCGTTGACGCCGTCGGTGGGCGATCACAGGCCGCGCATCGCACCGCGATCGAACGGATGACGCATGCGGGTGCCGTGCCGACGACCGCGCTGTCCGTCGTCACGGAGCTCTTCCGCGACTGGGCGTCGCCGCTGGCCAGCAAGGCGCAGGGCGTCATCTATTGGTACTTCGGTGAAGTGATCAAGCTCGGAGCCGACGTTGGGGTAAGCGACGTTGAGAAAGAGGCCGTCAAGGCCGGCATACACGCCTAGGCGGAGGCGCACGAGCAGGAATCGTGGCATCTTTCGGGTGACTCTTTACAGGGCCGACATTCCGATGGCTCGCAAGTCCACAGCGTCGAAGCAGAACTCACGCACCTCGCGCAACGCGTCCGAGACACGGTTCGCCGCCGCCCGGCTGCACCCGACCAAGAACGACCTCCCGGTGGAGGCCCGCCGGGAGGTCACTGATCTCCTCAACCAGCGGCTCGCCAGTTGCATCGACTTGCAGACTCAGTGCAAGCAGGCGCACTGGAACGTGAAGGGCCCGACCTTCATTGCGTTGCACCGGTTGTTCGACGAGATCAACGGCTCCGTGGCCGGATACGCCGACCTGATTGCCGAACGCATCGTGCAACTCGGCGGCACCGCAGAAGGGACGGTTGGCGTGGTCGCGGAGCGATCGACGCTGATCGACTATCCTCTGGCCCTCACCGCCGGGTCCGAGCATGCCGCGGCCCTGTCCGACGCGCTCTCGGAGTTCGGGCGTGCAGTCCGGGTCGGGATCGAGGAGATGAACGACCTCCGGGATGCCGGCAGCGCCGACATCCTGACCGAGGTCTCCCGCGGCATCGACCAGTGGCTCTGGTTCGTGGAAGCACATCTGGAGGGAAGCAGCAGGTGACGAAGGAGGAGTCGCGGCTCTCCGGCGTCGAGCAGAAGATCGTGGTGACGGAGAATGGTCCATACCTGGTCACAGGCCAGGTGCCGCTTGCCGTCCAGGTGATCACGCCCAACCAGGAAGGGCAGTCCTGGGACTGGGTCGAAGGCACGGTGTTCCCGGCCCGCACTACGTACAAGCTCTGTCGCTGCGGACACTCGCGGAACGCGCCCTACTGTGATGGAAGTCATACGACAGTCGGGTTCAACGGCGAGGAAACCGCGAGTCGGGAAACAGTGGCCAGCCAATCCGAAACGAGTGAGGGTCCATCGGTCACGCTGAGCACCGCCGAACACCTCTGCGCCTTTGCGCGCTTCTGTGACCCCGCGGGGAAAATCTGGGCGCTGATCGACCGCACCGACGAGCGGCCCGTTCGCGACCTCGTCACTCGCGAAGCAATGCATTGTCCGTCGGGACGTCTGGTGTTGCATGACAATGAAACTGGCACGGACATCGAGGAGGCATTGCCGCCATCGATAGGCGTCGTGGAAGATCCTGTGGTCGGCTGTAGCGGGCCGCTCTGGATTCGCGGCGGCATCACGGTCGAGTCGGCGGATGGCACACGATACGAGCGGCGAAACAGGATGACGCTGTGCCGATGCGGGACGTCCGCCAACAAGCCGTTCTGCAACGGCAGTCATGCGAGCGTGATGTATGACGATGGCCGGAAACACCGGGGGAGCGAGCGAGGGGAATAAGGGTTGCCGCAGGGCAACTGATTGCGGTTTCATCAGATGCGAAGCGCGCGCGCGCGAACCGACTCCGCCAGGAACGATTCCCGGTAGCCCAAAGTCGGTGCATTCTCGGCCCCGAGCCAATGTCGGAACGCTCGGCGAAAAAATGCAGCTGGTGATGCAGAAACCGGAACGCTCGGCGAAAAAAGGCAGCTCGCGATGCAGGAACGGGTACGCTCGGCGAAAAAACGCGAAGCTCGGAAAAAAAACGCGCGACCCTGAGAATGGATTGCGCCGCCCTGATCGCCGGCGTCGCGACGCTGATCGGCGAACGAGCCTCGCGATCTCCCTCGGGGAGCTCTCTCTTCGGGTCGTGCAGGAAGGTGACAGCCGCGGGATCGACTCTGATGACTGATCCCTCCAGCGGAATTGTTCGCGGCAACGTCCTCACCGGCGCCTCCTCTCTCCTGCTTCCCGGACGATCCTCTGGCACAATCGCACGCTGCTCGGTCGCGGGCGGTTCCTGCGTACTGATCGCCGACCGATCCTCAGAAATTCCCTTGACATCGAAATTCTCGGGCGATGTCTCCTCTCTCTTGCCCGATGGGAACGGCCGCACCGCCGCGTCGAGCTCCCCCTCAGCAGATTTCTGGTACCTGATCGCATGACCGAGGTCCCTCCGAGGCCTGGCGAGGTCGCGGATCGCCGACGGGTAGTCGCTGACAGCCGTGGGGTGCTCTCGGCCAACGACGGGGAGGTCCCGGACGGCTTTGAGGAGCTCGGTGTGAGCTTCAGGCTCCTTTTTCGGCTATTGAGCCTGCCAGATGCGGCACAGTTCCGCCCGTATAATTAGTTGCGGTTCAGATGGCAGCGGGTCGGGCGAGTATGATTGATCGGTCACCGGCGGAGACAGGGCATCATGTACCTCCTCCTTCATTTCGTCCTCTCGCTCCTCCCCCAGGCCAGATGGTCGCCACATCCTCCAGCGTGTATCTCGGCGCAAACCGGCCGGCTCGTTCCCAGTCAGTTCGTCGGCGGGCGCATCTTCGCGCTCCTGCACGTCAAGGATCGCGGCGATCTGCGCTTGTACACCGACACCGGTGGCGGCGGTGTGTGGCTCTATCCGGAGGCGGTGCAGCGGGCCGGCTTGCCGGTCGACACGCTCCGCCGGGTGCGCGACACCACGCACACGCAAACCGAGTTGACGCCGCATGCGCTGTCAGTGGTTGACCCGCGACTCCCGCGGCACCGCGCCGCCAGTTTCATCGGCGCCGAACGCTTCGAGCAATGGCACGCCCGGCACCCCGAGTGGCTCGTTGTGCAGAAAGCCGAAGCAGGTGCCGACAGCGCTTCGATGATTCGTGTGCCATCGATCACCGTCGGAGGCCGGACGATCGGTCCCGTCTGGTTCACCGAGCGGCCGACCTCTTCCTTCGGCGATTTCATCTCGCAGTACACCGATCGTCCGGTCGAAGGCGCCCTCGGCGGCTCGGCGTGGCGATATGTGACGCTGATTGTCGATTACCCGCGAAGGCGGGCGGCGGTGCTGGCACGCGCGAGCAAGTAGGCGCTGGATCAATACCGGATGTCCCCGCCGCGGCCTCCCAATGAACCGATCGCGGCGATTCAGCCCCGTCCATCGGATTGAACTTTTTGCGTAGACCGTCCGTCCCTACGATGTGACCTTTTCGGGGCGCGGAATGCGGGGCACTTCATGGGCGACGGCACGCCGCTACGGGACGACGACGGACAGCTGCAGCTCCGCCTCCTGGTCGTCCGCTGCCAGGCTGGCGACGAGCTCGCATTCGCCCGGTTGCTGGAGACCTTCGGCCCGCGCACCCTCCGCTATCTCCGCGGCATCCTCGACGACGACGCCGACGATGTGCAGCAGGAGGTGTGGCTCTCGGTCTACCGATCGATCGCGACGCTGGCCGATCCAGGCGCCTTCCGGACCTGGTTATTCAGCACGACGCGACGGCGCGCGATCGACCACAGGCGGCGGCTCACGCGGGACCACGCGATCTTCGACGAGATCGCCATCGACGTGGCGGCCGGGCCGGATGCGTTCGAGCCCGCGTTCACCGATGCGGAACTCGACGCGGTACTGGCTGCGCTCCCCGACTCGCAGCGCGAGGTCGTGCTGCTTCGATATCGCGACGACATGACCTATTCGGAGATTGCCGTGATCGTCGGGTGTCCGGTCGGGACGGTGCGGACGCGACTGCATCACGCGAAACGGAAGCTGCGCGAACTCTTGCAACGGAGGGCATCATGACGACATCAGCGAATGCGGGCGCAGAGAAGGTCTGGGCGGCGATCGAGGTGGAGAAGCGACGCGACCGCCTCGTCCGGCGAGTGTCGGTCATCGCATGGAGCGTGACCTTTGTCCTCCTGCTGGCACTCGGCGTGATGGTTGGCTTCTCGATCGTCCCCGCGGTGAAGGCGGTGCTTGTCGGTGCGCTGCCATGGGTCGCGGTATACGGTCTGGCGATGCCGTTCATCATCGTTCTTGGCATCGTATCGCTGCTGATCGCCTCGCTCAGCACCGTCGGCGTCTTCCTCAGGATGCGTACCACGACGTTGAGCGAAGTTCAGCTGCGCCTTGCGGCACTGGAACAGGTACTCGCCACGCGGCGGGACGCCGAGTGACGCGGTGCATTCGCGAGCGGCGGCCGCCGGGGAGCGCAGCGAGTGCACGCATGACGGTCTGGCGCGTCTGAAATTCCCGACTGAGCCACCGTCGGGGAGACGCGTCAATGACCGCCGAACCATTCACCATCGCGATACCGCAGCACATGCTTGACGACTTGCGCGACCGCCTGGCGCAGACCCGCTGGATCGATGCGATCGACGATGCCGGCTGGGACTATGGCACGAGCCTCGCGGCCGCTCTTGAGCCCATCGACACCCGGCGATAATCTTCTGCCGGGCGTATCAGGACGCCTCCTGTCCGCGGGAAGGACCGCGTCCACCTGAGCAGTTCCTCGATGTTCGGATCAGATCGCCGAACCTCCTTCGCCCGACGCCAGCGGACCACGGGCTTGCTGCAAGGAGGCTCGTCATGTCAGTCCGTCGCCTGCCCGTCCGTCCCGACCTCGACCAACTTCATCGCCAGGCCAAGGAACTCCTCCGCGACATTCGCGCCGGCGATCCCGATGCGATCGCCGAGTGGCGCGAGCACGATCACGGATCGACCACACCCGCTGACGCGAAGCTCGCCGACGCGCAACTCGTCTTCGCGCGGAGTTACGGCGCGTCGAGCTGGACCCGGCTGGTTCACGCCGTGCAGCTCGCCGATGCCATCTGGCGTGACGATATCGAGAAAGTCCGCACGCTCGTTGCGGGGAATGCCGCGCTGATTCGCGAACCCGTGCTGATTCGCGCCGACAGCAACTGGGGCCCGCCGATGACCTACGCGGCGAACCTCGGCCGCGACGAGATCATCCGGATGCTGCACGACATGGGCGCCACCGATCTCATGTCGGCGGGTGGGCGAGCTGCGCTCCACGGCAAGACCGACACCGTGCGCATGATCTACGACCTGGCCGGTCGGCCGCCGTTCGATCGACCGGCCCTCGCCGGTCCGGCGTACACGCAGAATGTCGAGGGAACCGCCGTCCTGCTGGCTCTCGGCGCCAAGGTCGTCGGACCGGCTGGTGTCGACGCCAACACCATGGAGCACTTGCTCGGCAGCGACAGCCGCAAGCCGGCGGCCAAGCATCGCATCCTGGAGATGTACGTCGAGCACGGCCTCGTGTTGCCCGATACGCCGGTGATGGCGCTCCATCGCGGCCGCATCGACCTGCTCGAAGCGCATCTCGCCCGCGATCCGAGTCT
This sequence comes from Gemmatimonadales bacterium, assembly GCA_036501385.1. Taxonomy (GTDB): domain Bacteria; phylum Gemmatimonadota; class Gemmatimonadetes; order Gemmatimonadales; family GWC2-71-9; genus Palsa-1233. The sequence continues at coordinate 28,690 of DASYAK010000058.1, forward strand.
GCTGACACGCACCTTCGACATCGCCGACATCTACCCGCTCGCCCCCGCGTGCGCCCGCGATCGGTACACCGCTCAGGGCACGCCGGTGCACGGCACGACGCTTCTCCACATCGCGACGTATTTTGACGAGTTGGAGATCGCGGAGTGGTTGCTCAATCGCGGCATGAATCCCGATGCGCCGGCGGCGATCGACACTGATGGATTTGGCGGGTACACGGCGCTCTTCTCGTCGGTCGTCTCGCAGCGCAACTTCAAGGTCAACTATGGGAGGGGCGAGCCCGACGAAGCGCGCTTCACCCACCTCTTCCTCGATCGCGGCGCCGACCCAAGCATCCGCGCTTCGCTGCGTGCCCGGCTCGAAGAGGGTCACGGCGGCGGCCCGGTGCACGAGTATCGCAACGTGACAGCTCTCGGCTGGGGCGAGCAATTCCACGCGAAGATCTTCGTGAGTCGCGAGGCGCTGCGGCTGCTCGCGGCGGGGGCCGGGGAATGATTCGGCGTCGAGTCATGGGCGAAGTGCTGCGCTTGCACTCCGCCCCTCGCCGGACGTAGACTTTCGTCGGCTGGAAGGAAGCCACCGGGTCCGCGGGAAGAGTTCAACTCGCCTTCAGTATTCCTCGCCAGTCGTTCCGGCCAGGACCTTATGCAGCCTGTTTGCGGACCCCAGGTCGTGCATGGAGGCCCTGTGACCCGTCCACTCGCCCCTCGTCCCAATCTCGAGCACTTCCGCGGCCAGGCCAAGTCGCTGCTGGCCGCCCTGCGTGCCGGTGATCTCGCCGCTGCGCGCTCGTTCATCGAGCACCTCCCCACGGCACGTGCGCTCTCTCCTGCCGCGGCGCGCGCCGCTCCGTTCCGGCTCGCCGATGCGCAGTCGGTCATCGCCCGCAGCAGCGGCTTCGCGGGGTGGTCGGCGCTCATCCGCCACGTCGACGTACTTCGCTCGCTCGAAGGCGAGTGGCGCTTCGAGTCGCTCGAGACCGATGGAGTCGCCGTTCCGGCCGGGATGCTCAAGCGTTCGCGCCTCCTCTTCGACGGCGATCGCTTTCGCATGGAATCACCCGAGGCCACGTATGACGGTCGCTTCACCATCGATACGTCGACGGCGCCGATGCAGCTCGACATCGAATTCGTCGAAGGTCCCGAAGCGGGCAATACGTCGTATGGAATCTTCATGCGCGATCGCGAGCACCTGACGATCTGCCTCGGGCTCGTGGGATCGACTCGCCCCACCGCGTTCGTCACTCGTGCCGGAAGCGGTCACGCGCTGGAGCACCTTCGCCGTGCATCGGCGCGCAGGCCGGCTGGTGTGACCGGCGGCACCGCCAAGCCGCGAACCGCCAAGCCGCGGGCACGAGCTTCGCTCGTCCATCCTGCGGCATTTGCCGCGACCGACACTCCGATCCTCCGACGCCTCGAAGGCGCGTGGATACCGGTTCGCCTCGTCACGAACGGCGATGAAATGGTGACCGAATGGCTGCCCTTCGGTTCGCGCACCAGCAGCGGCAATGAGGTCAAGATCGTCTTCGGCGGGCAGGTGATGCTTCATGTGAAGATGCGAATCGATGACGGCGAGACTCCGATCGCGGTCGACTATCTCCATCTCAAGGGTGCCGACGAGGGGAATGTCTCCCTCGGCATCATGGAATGGGTTGGCGATGAGGTCCGCTTCCTGATGGCGTCGCCCGGAATACAGCGGCCAGCTTCTTTCTCCCTTCCGGGCGCACATCACACCCTCTCGCAGTGGAAGCGCCAGCGCTGATGCGTCGCTCCTGGCGCGCGATCGTGGGTGCAGTCATCGTGCTTCCGGGCGGTGCGTCGGTGCCGAATGTCGCTGTCACCGGGCTGCGAACCGAATCAGTGCGCTGAGCGGCGACCGGCACGAAGTTTCCTCCGATGGCGGGAACTCCGCCGGCGACTGCAGTGTTCGATCGCGTGACCCGCACCTTTCTCCTCTCTCCTGCGTCGCTGGGCGGCCGTCGTGCGGCGCTCCTCGTCAATCCCGCGGCGAGATTCGAGCTCGCGACCCGGCTTCGTGCCGGCGGCATTCCGATCGGCGAACTCTTCTCGTTCGTGAGCGGGCTCTACTTCCGCGGCAAGCTCACCTACAGCCGGCGCTTCGTCACGCCCGGCGATGCAATCCGCGTCATCACCAGCGACCGCGGTCTCGTCGATCCCGGTGCGACGGTCACGCTCGCCGACCTCCGCGCCATGGCCGGTTCAGCGATCGGCCCGGCACACGCGCCCTACTGTGCCGCACTGAGGCACGGCGCGGTGCGGCTCGCCGAGGAGATGCCCGGGAGTCACGCCATCCTTCTGGGTAGTGTTGCCAGCGACAAGTACGTGACGATCCTCGCGGAGATCTTCGGTGAACGCCTCCACTTCCCGACGGCATTTGCAGGTCGCGGCGACATGAGCCGCGGTGGCCTGCTGCTCAGGTGTGCAAGGGAAGCGCGTGAGCTCGACTACGCTCCCGTGATGACCTCCCAACGCCACGGCGCCCGACCGTCTCGACTGCTGGTCACGCCCCCCCGGCATCCTGCGAGCGCGGATTCTTCGCGCCGTGCCCCGCGCGGCGCGAGGAAACGTACGGCGCCGAAAGCCGTCGCCGAGACGAGCCTTCCCATCGCGCCGGGGATCGAGCCCATGGAGGCGAAGCCGGTCACGTCCCTTCCGCGCGGGGCGGAGTGGCAATACGAACCCAAGTGGGACGGCTTCCGTTGCCTCGCCTTCCGTGATGGTCGCGATGTCGTGCTGATGTCGAAGGCCGGCAAGCCGTTGACGCGCTACTTCCCCGAGATCGTCGCCGCGCTGACGGCGTTGCCGCGGCGGCGCGTCGTGCTCGACGGCGAACTCGTGATTCCAACCGATGACGGACTCGACTTCGACCTCCTGCTGCAGCGCATTCACCCCGCCGAGTCTCGCATCCGGAAACTCGGCGCCGAGTTTCCCGCGGTCTACGTCCTTTTTGATCTGCTCGCGAATGGCGCGCGCTCACTCCTCGACAAGTCGCTCGCGATTCGTCGTCGCGAACTCGAACGGCTCGGTGCGAAGCTCACGCCTGACGGACGCATCGCGCTGTCGCCCGCGACGACCGATCTTGCCGTGGTGAAGCGATGGTTCGAGACGGTGGGACGGGGGCTCGACGGCGTGATTGCCAAGCGACTCGACCTTCCGTACCAGAGCGGTGAGCGCACCGGAATGCAGAAGCTCAAGCACACCTGGACCGCCGACTGCGTCGTGGGAGGCTTTCGCTACGCGTCGCGCCGCCGGGAGGTCGGTTCGCTTCTCCTTGGCCTGTACAACGACGCGGGGAAGCTCGATCACGTCGGTTTCCTCTCGGGGCTCAAGCAGGTTGATCGGCCGGCGCTGACGCGCCAGCTCGAACGATTGATCAAGCCGCCAGGATTCACCGGCAGCGCACCGGGCGGACCGAGCCGCTGGAGCACTGAACGGACTGGTGAATGGGAACCACTGGCGCCCAGGCTCGTCGTCGAAGTGGCCTACGATCACTTCAGCGGTGGGAGGTTCCGGCACGGGACCTCGTTGGTGCGCTGGCGCCCTGACAAGGCGCCGCGACAGTGCACCGCGCCACAGCTCCCGCGCCAGGCGCGCTCGGCGTATACTCTGCTGCGGTAGGGTCACGCGTCTTCGGGGATTGCCCGGTCAGGCCGAGGACTGTCGTTCCTTCTCCAGCCACGACGAGACATCGATGAAGAAGTTTGGCTACTCGGCGGCCGTCCTCCTTCTGGCTGCAGTTCAGCTCCCGGCGCAAGCGCTTCCCGCCGATTCGCTCTTCGATCGCCTGATCGGGCACTGGGTCCTGCGCGGCACCATCGCGCGCCAGCCAACGGTCCACGACGTGACCATCACCTGGATGCTCGGTCGCGAGTACGTCCAGATGCACGAGGTCTCACGCGAGCGCGCGGCGAATGGGACGTCAGCGTACGAAGCCGTCGTCCTCTTCGGTCGCGATCCGCGATCGGGCGAGTACGCTTGCCTCTGGATGGACAACACTGCCTCCGCCGCGTTCGATCCGCAGGGAACCGGCCGGGGAAGAGTGGCTGGAGATTCGATCCCCTTCGTGTTTCACTACACCCCGACGGACGGCTTTCATACCACGTTTGTCTACAGTCGCGGGAATGACTCGTGGCAGTGGCACATGGACAATGACAGTTCCGGAGTCCGTCGGCCGTTTGCGCGGGCGACATTGACGCGGCAGTAGCGGGCGCGGGGCTACTGGTTGGCGCGATTCAGCTGTGCCAGTCGCGCCTTCGCGTCAGTGACGCGCGGCTGCAGATCGGGATCGGCGTTCTTCCAGAGGTCGACGAATCGCCCGTAGTACTCGATCGCATGCTTCGGGTCGTGCGCTTCTTCGTACAACTCGCCCAGCCGGAATAACGTCGGCGCGAGATAGTAAGGATCAGCGGTGATGTGGCCGACGCCGTCCATCTCGACGTATTGCGTCAGGTACTTCCGCGCTGAGTCGGCGCGACCGCCGCGATCGAACGTCATGCCGAGCAGGTACGGAGTGCACACCTCGCACTGCCCGGTCGGGAGTCCGTCGGCCTCGTTGTCCCCGAGGCGGAAATAGGCAGCTGCGCTGTCGAACTTCCCTTCGGCGAGGGCGATCAGCCCGCGATCCCTCGCCAGGGGAACCGCGTCGACTCGCCGCCACGTCGAATCGAGCCGTATCTCGTAGCGATTCATCACGTCGCGCGCTTTCGCCGCCGCGCCAAGTTGGGCATATCCCTTGGCGAGCAGGAGACTCTGGTCCGATTCCAGCGGCGCCGAGCCGGCGGGGTGGGCGCGAAGTGCCGCGTCGAGGTCGGCGACGCCGAGGGCGGGATCGCGGCGCAGGATGCCGTCGGCTGCCGACTGTGCATACGCGACCGCATACGGGCTCACCGTGTCGCCGCGCAACCGGGCCCGCGCTTCGTTTGCCGTGACGCCAAGGCGCTGCGCATCGTGCAGCTTCCCTTGCAGCGTCTCTACCGTTGCGAGTCCACTCGCTGCCTGCGCGGCGCGCACTGGCGTGGCGCTGTCGATTGCAGTCTGCGCCACCCGCCGTACCGAGTCGTATTGGCGCCTCGTCCAGAACTCACTGAAGCGGGTTGGTCCGGTCGGGAACGATGGTGCGCGAGTTTTCAGGATGGAAAGGATGGAATCGACCCCGCGGTGATTGCCGGTCTCCGTGAAGAGGGCCGCGAGATTGTTGAGAAGGGTGCCATCGGCCGAGTCACTGGCGATCGCGAGCCGGTACATCTGTTCCGCACTGACGCGGTCGCGGGCCTCATCGAGGACAACGGCGAGCGTATTGGCAGCGTCATAATCCGACGAGTCAAGCTGCACGGCGCGCCTGAGTGCCGGGATCGCCTTGGTCCGATCGGGCGCCGCGAATTCGTAGTACGCCCCTTCCACGTTGTAGCGCTCGTGTTCGGGCAGGCGCCCGCGGAGTCGGAATCCGGCGGTGAGCGCTGCGTTGGCCTCGGCGTTGTTGGCGCTCCCGCCGAGGGACTGCAGCGAATAGGCGAGCTGCACATATGCCATCGCGAAGCTGCTGTCCTGGCGGATCGCGTCGCGGAAATCCTGAATCGCCGTCGGATAGTCGCCCACCACGTCGTTGTCGCGGAGGCCGGTCGTGTAGCTGCGCAATGCGCCGAGCGACGCGGTGGTCACCTGCTGCAGGGTCGGAGCGTCACGCACCGCCTTGAGCGATTCGCCAATCTTCCGGCGCAGCGCCTTGGTCACGCGATCAACAGCCGGGATCAGGTCGCCGGCGTCCTTCGCCGATTCGCTGAACGAAGCGAGATCGTTGCCGGTCTCCGCCGCCACCAGCCGCAACGTGATGACGTAACCGCTCCCCGCCGGCACGATCGTCCCCGCCACCACGGCCTTGGCGCCGCTCCGCTGGGCGATCTCGCGTGCCGTGCCGAAGGTCACCCGCGCCGTGTCGGGACGCTGCATCTGCTCGAGTGCAGAGACCACCGCCGCCGTCGGCATCACATGAACCGCCCGGCTCTCCGACAGATTGGTCCGCACCGCCTCGGCGATCGTCGATCCGAGCGATGAATCAGCGCCTGGCGAGTCGAACGCCGCAACGACCACCTTGTCACTGGTGCTGAGTTTTCCCGCGGCCAGTAGCGACCCCGCCGGCCCGATCCCCAAGGCGCGCAGCGTCATGAACCCGGCGACGAGGAGGACGAATACCGTCACCGCGGCGATCCCGCCGCGCATCGCGCGTTGCCACGAGAGATGCGGACTTGCCTTGATCGCCAGCGTCGCCATCGTGCCCCGCGCCGCGGTCGCTTGCGTCCCTCCCGGCGTGTACGTCGGCGTGGCGGTTGCCGCGCGATGCGACACGTACTGCGTGTACGCCGTGAAGAGGATCACTGGCAGGCCCAGCGCCATGACCACCAGGGCGCCGGAGAAGACCCAGTCGGGAAGGCCGATCGCGATGATCGCGGCGCGCGCCAGGATCGCGACGCCAACCAGGGCGACGGCATAGATCCCCAGCGCCCGCCAGAGCATGCCGCGGCCGCCGATCAGTATCGCCGGCGCCGCGGTGCTCGCGCCCGATGGCGACGTGATCGCGTCGAGCTGGTGCAGCAGTTCGGTGGCACGCGCCGGCCGGGACGCGGGATCCTTGGCGAGACATTGCATCACCAGCGCGGCGAGCCCGGGAGGACAGTCGGGGCGGAGCTCTCCGACCGGTTGCGGGGTCTGGCTCATGTGCGCCGCGAGGAGCTTGTGCGGCGGCAGGTCTGGGAACGGCGAACGCCCCGCGATCAGCTCGTACGCCATGCACCCGAAGGCGTAGATATCGGCACGGTGATCGGTGGCCGGATCGCCGGCGGCCTGTTCGGGCGCCATGTACGCCGGGGTGCCGACCGCCGTGCCCAGCTGCGTCAGCGTCGCGCCCGACGGACCTTCGGCTGCCGCCGCGATTGCCTTCGCGATCCCGAAGTCAGTGACCACCGCGGTGTGTCCCGAGAGGAGGACGTTGTCGGGCTTGATGTCGCGATGCACCACGCCGCGTTCGTGCGCGTACGCCAGCGCGCGCGCCACGTCGCGCAGGATGCTCACCGTCTCGGCGATCGACAGCGGTCCCCGGCCGAGCCGCGCGCGAAGGCTCTCGCCTTCGACGAACGGCATTGTGTAGTACGGCAGGCCGTCGACGTCGCCCGCGGCGAAGACCGGAACGATGTTCGCCTGCTGCAGCGACGCGGCGACCTGGATTTCGCGCTTGAACCGGGTCGCCGACATCGCGGCCGCAAGCTCGGGCAGCAGGACCTTGACCACGACCTTGCGTCCCAGCTGGTGTTCGTCGGCCACGAAGACGCGCGACATCCCGCCGCCGCCGAGCTCGCGCTCCAGCGTATAGCTCGCGGCGAGCGATTCCTGCACGCGGGATCGGAGGTCGGTCAAGGAACCAGCCATGTTGAGGGCGGAAGACCCCGAATTATACGACCCGCTGTAACCCGCGGCGAGGGGCACAGGCAATTTGCGGAGCCAACCCGCGGCGGCGCCGCGACGTGATCACCGGGTTCAAACCGCGATTGCGGCCAGGCGCTCATTGACTCGATGGTGCGTTTGCCAGAGCATTCAGACCTTGACTGATCGACACGGAGACTCGCCATGACTTCACCAACCAGGGCGCCTGCACGACTCGGTTCAATCATGCCGTGCTTCATCGTTCGCGACATCAAGCCCGCCGTCGCGTTCTATCGCGATCGTCTCGGCTTCGATCTCGCCTTTCTCGGCCCCGCCGACGATCCCTATTTCGCCATGGTGCAGCGCGATGGCGTGTCGCTGATGCTCAAGGCGATAACGCCTGAAGTGCAACCGGTCCCGAATTCGAGCCGACACCCGTGGGCTCGGTGGGACGCCTACGTCCACACGCCAGATCCCGATGCGCTCGCCGACGAGTTCACCGCCCGTGCGGTCGTCTTCCGTGAGCCGGTTGGTGTCAATTCGGATCAGCTGCGCGGTTTCGAAATTGTCGATGCCGACGGGTACGTTCTCTACTTCGGGCGACCCGACTGAATCGACAAGATCGCGACGTCGGTCACTTGAAAGCGCTGTTGGTGGGCCGGGCAGTCGCATTTCGCGAGCGGCAGCGGCGGTGACGCGGGTGGGCAGCCGCGCACCGGGTGGTGATCAGAGCTGCTTGAGTTCCGCCGCGGCCTCCACTGCGTGATCGACGTCGCGGCTCAGTGCTCGCGCCTGCTGCGTCGCCATCGTGAGCCCATTGAGGACGGCGCCGACGCCGCTCTGCCTGAGCCGCATCAGGTCGAGCCGGACATTCTGCATCGCCAGCACGCAGCTCTCGAAGCGATCGGCGAACTGTGACCGCTGCGCCCCCAGCTCCTTGCAGCGTTGCAGCTGTTGCCCGAGGAGCGAGATCTGGCGATCGCGTTCCTCGCCGGCGGGACGCTGTCGCAATTCCGTGAGCCGTGCTTCGATCCGCGGCGTATCGTCCACGCCGAGGGTATCCATTGATCCAAGCGTCTGCGCCAGCTGCGCCGCGCGGGCGTAGAGTCCCTCGGTGGTGTCGACGATGTCCGGCAGCATCTCCTTGTCGGTCGGGCTCAGCTGCCCCATCAGCGACAGGATCATCCCCCGGTCCTTGTATACCTGCAACATCCGATCGTAGTACGCGCCGAACTCCGCCACTTTCGGCTCCGTGAATGCTTTCATTCCCTTGATCTTGAGCTTGCCCCCGGAACTGATCGCGTCGGGCGCATCGGGCCGATGCACCACGTCCCGCCAGGAATACCCCGCTTGCCACAGTTCGGAATACCGCTTGAGCAATCCGATGCCCATGGCCGCCGCGGGAATCAGGAACCAGGGGTGAGACGGGCCGCCGGCGAAGGCCATGTTCACCAGGAAGAGTCCGCCGTTGACCTGTGCCCACCGCGCGAAATCTCGCCGCGCGCGCACAACCACCACTGGCTCGCCGGTATCCGGAAGCGGCGTGTCCTTGTTGCCCCGCTTTGCGTTGCGGCGTTCGAGCCTCGCCTGGCGTTCGGCGGCGCGTCCCTCGGCCTTCGACGCGAATCCACCGTCGCGAAGCCCCTGGCGATTTCCCAGCGGATTCCGGTCGCCTGGCCGCGTCGGGCGCAGCGAGCCTGTTCGCGCCGGAGGCCTGCCCGCACGCTCGGTTCCCGGACGCGCGCCACGCGTCGGAGACGGTCGCGCCGACGTCGACTCGCGCGTCTGCGCTTTCCACCCGAGTCCGGTAGGCCGGTATCCGGCCATGTTGCGGCTTTCGAGTGACCGCCGCAGCGCGTCGGCCGACGGCCAGCGATTCGCTGGATCCTTTTCGAGGCATCGGGCTACTGCCAGCGAGAGGTCCTCGGGAATATCGGGGTAGCGCTCATGCAGCAGCGGTGCCGGTTCCGTGATCTGCTTCATCAGGATGCCGGCAACCGTCGGCGCATTGAATGGCAACTCGCCAGACAACATCTGATACGCCACGATTCCCAGCGAATAGAGGTCGCTTCGGCCGTCGATCTCCCGTTCCCCTGCCGCCTGCTCGGGTGACATGTACGACGGCGTCCCGATCGCCATCCCTGCACTCGTGAGCGTGGCTCCGCTAGTCGCCGACATCGCCTTCGCGATTCCGAAGTCGGTCACGATCACCCGGCCGCGGGTTCCTTCGAGCAGGATGTTGTCGGGTTTGATGTCGCGATGGATGACCGAGACCGCGTGTGCGGCAGACAGGGCGTCGGCGGTCTCGCGCATGATCCGGCGAGTCTCTTCGGCGGGGACCCGGCCGCGCCGCCGGATGCGCGCCGCGAGTGACTCTCCCTCGATCAGCCCCATCACGAAATAGACGAGGCCGTGCCCTTCGCCAACGTCATGGATCGGGACAATGTGCGGATGCGACAGGCGCGCTGCGGTCTGCGCCTCGCGGGTGAAACGCTGCCGGATCTCGGACGAGAAGGCGAGTTCGGGGGGCAGCACCTTGATCGCGACGCGACGCTGCAACCGCTCGTCGCGCGCGCGGTACACGACCCCCATCCCGCCCCGGCCAATTTCGCCCTCGATAGTATAGGAGTCGCCAAGCGCCTCCTTCAGGAGCGTCGGCAGGGCGTGCTGAGACGAATCGCTCATCCGGATCCTGAGGCGGGGAGGCTGCGGACGTACTAACCGTTGAATCTGTACGTAGATGCGTGGGCGAGCAACGTGCCACGCGCCCCTGCCGTGGCGACAGCTTTCCTGGCATTCGTCCGGAGCCCGTGCCCGTCTGGCGCAATCGGGGCGTCTCCCATCGGTCAGCCCGGCAGATGATAACCCCCTGCCGTGGCACGCCAGATGCCCCGGTGAACCATGAACCGGCACCACTTGGCGAGCTAGCCATATCCTATGGCGCTCGAGTGGACCGCGGAAGGAGAACCCCCGTGACTGATCGACTGACCATTCCCGTCCTCCCCCTGAGGGACGTCGTACTGTTTCCCGGCGTAACTGCCCCCATCGGCGCGGGCCGGCCGATGACCATCAAATCGATCGAAGCTGCCCTCTCGTCAACCGAGAAGCTTGTCTTTGCAGTCGCCCAGCGCGAGAACATCGAAGGTGTCACCCCCGACGGGCTCCACACCGTCGGGACCATTGCGCGGATCGGCCAGCTCCAGCGCGGCATGTCGGGAATGCAGCTCCTCCTGCACGGCGAACGTCGAGCGATGACGATGCACGTGACCGAGGAGCATGGGCATCTCGTCGCCGTGGTGCGTCCGCTCGATGACCTTCCACCGATCAACGCCAGCGACCCGTCGTTCGTGGCGCTTCACAAGGAGCTCCGGGCCCGCTCAGCCGAGCTTGGCCAGAAATCCGGACTCCCGGAAGAAGTCGTGCAGCAGGTGCTGAATGGGATCGACGATCCGGGGCGCTTCTCCGACCTCGTGGCCGGGTATCTCGATCTCGACACGACCCAGCGGCAGGAACTTCTCGAAACCCTCGCGGTCGACGAACGGCTGCGGCGCGTCCTCGTTCACGTGCAGCGTCAGATCGCCGTGCTTGACGCCCAGGAAGACATCAAGAACCAGGTCCAGGAAGAACTGGGCGAGCGTCAGCGCGAGGTCTATCTGCGCGAACAGCTCAAGACAATCCGGCGCGAACTCGGCGACGAGGATGAGGCGGGCGAGATGGATGAGCTCGAACAGCGCCTCTCAGCCCTCGAACTCCCGCAGGAGGCGCGCAAGGAAGTCGATCGCGAACTGGCCCGCCTTCGGCGTACCGGCCGCGAATCGATGGAAGCGCAGGTGATTCGGACCTACCTCGAACACGTCGCCGAATTGCCATGGAACAACCGGACCGACGAGCGGCTCGACATGATCGAGGCCGCCAAGATTCTCGATCAGGATCATTACGCCCTCGGCGATGTGAAGGACCGCGTGCTGGAGTTTCTCGCCGTCCGGGCGATGCGGAAGCTGAAGGAGAAGGAGCGCGAGAACGAGGCGGCTCCCGCGGCAAAGCCGACGACTCCGGCGTCACAGGTATCGGGTGAGGTGCCACCGACCGGTGGTGTCCCGGGTGCGGCCATCGTGCCGCCGCCCGCGATCGAGGACACGGCCGAAGCCCGGAAGCATTCGCCGATTCTGCTGTTCGTTGGCCCGCCCGGCGTCGGCAAGACATCGGTCGCCAAGAGCATTGCACGAGCGATGGGACGGAAATACGTCCGGATCTCGCTCGGCGGCGCGCGCGACGAGGCAGATATCCGTGGCCATCGGCGCACCTACGTCGGCGCCATGCCGGGTCGAATCATCATGGGAATGAAGCAGGCAGGGACCAAGAATCCCGTCTTTCTTCTCGACGAAGTCGACAAGCTCGGTGTCTCCTTCCAGGGTGATCCGGCGGCGGCGCTCCTCGAGGTGCTTGATCCGGCCCAGAACGATTCCTTCACGGATCATTACCTCGGCATTCCGTTCGACCTGAGCGAAGTCCTCTTCATCGCGACGGCCAACCTGGTGCAGAATATTCCCGGGCCGCTGCTCGACCGGATGGAAACCGTCGAGTTCTCGGGCTACATCGAGGCGGAGAAGGTCGCCATCGCCGAGAAGTATCTTGTGCCGCGGCAGCTGGAGGAGAACGGTTTGACGGTCGAGCAGATCGACTTCACCGGGCCTGCACTCCTCGAGCTGGTACAGCGCTACACTCGTGAAGCCGGTGTCCGGCACCTCGAGCGCGAAATCGGAAAGGTGGCCCGCAAGGCCGCCCGGCAGATCGCCGGCGGCACTGCCTCAAAGGTCGAACTGACTCCTTCGGCAATTCGTGAATTCCTCGGTCGGCCCAAGCTCCATCCCGAGGAGAAGACCGCCGCCGATCAGGTCGGTCTCGCCACCGGCATGTATTACACGCCGATGGGGGGCGACATCATGTTCGTCGAAGCGACGACGATGCGCGGCAAGGGCGAACTCGTCCTGACCGGACAGCTCGGCGACGTGATGAAGGAATCGGCACGGGCTGCGTGGACCTACGCCCGGTCGCACGCCGCGGCGCTGCATATCAAGGAGGAGATGTTTGACCGTGACGTGCACATTCACGTCCCCGCGGGCGCCATCCCCAAGGACGGCCCGAGCGCCGGGATCACCATGGCCACCGCACTCGTGTCGGCGCTGTCAGGACGCGAAGTGCGCCATGACATTGCCATGACCGGCGAAGTCACGTTGCGCGGCCGCGTGCTGCCCATCGGTGGTGTCAAGGAAAAGCTGCTCGGTGCGCTCCGCGCAGGGATCACCCGGATCATCATCCCGAAGGACAACGAACCCGACCTCGACGACCTGCCGGCCGAGGCCCGGAAGCGCCTCGACGTGCACCCGGTCGAAGAGCTTGGCGAGGTGCTGGCGCTCGCGCTTCGCGACGCCCGCTACTCGGAAGGGAAACTCCTCTTCGGGGACGAGAATCCCCGTGACGTGGTACCGCTGACGACGCACTTTCCGCACTGACGGAGACGATCCGCCGGCGCGTCACCCCATCTCGATCCGGTCGCGGCCCGACGTCTTGGCTCGATACAAGGCGCGGTCCGCAGCCGAGGTGATGTCCGTCACCGTCGGTTCGCCGTCTCCGGCGAAGCTGGCGATTCCGATACTCACCCGCTGCGACACTTCGCTCCCGTTGGCCAGTCTGATCGGCGCTTCGGCCAGCGCCAGGCGGAGCTTGTCCGCGATTGCATGCGCATTGGCCGGCGGGCAGCGCCGCAGGATGATGCCGAACTCCTCGCCGCCGTAGCGGCCCAGCTGGTCGGACTGCCGGATCGACTTGCGGAAGACGCTGGCGACGTGCATCAGCACCTGGTCGCCGGTGAGATGCCCGTGCGTGTCGTTGATCCGCTTGAAGTGATCGAGATCGAGCATCAGGAAACAGAGCGGCTCGCGATGCCGGGTCGCGAAGGCGATGGCATACTCGAGTTCCGCCATCAGCGTGGAGTGGTTCAGCGCACCGGTCAGCCCGTCGCGGTGCACCAGTTCGCGGATCCGCCGTCCGCGTTCTCCGCGGGTCAATACCACCTGCAGCAGGTGACTGCGTTCCACGGGCTTGGCAAGGAAGTCGTCGCCACCGGCGCGCAGCCCCTCCATTTCGTCAGCCAGCGTCCGCCGCGCCGTGAGGAAGACAATCGGCACCAGGGCGAGTCGCGGATCCTGGCGGATCAGGCGGGCGATCGCGTAGCCGTCGACGTCGGGGAGATCGACATCGAGGAGCACCAGATCGGGTATCTCGCGCGACAGCGTTTCGGCGGCTGCCTGCGCGCTGCTGCACAGGGCTACCCGGGCGTTGAGTTCGCCCAGCCAGGTGGCGAAGAGTTGCGCCTGCGCCGGGTCGTCCTCGACGACCACGACATTTGGCGGCGGCGCTCCGACTCGCGCCAGGCCGCGGGCGAACTGCGCCAGCTCCCCGGGCAGCCCCGCCAGCCCGAACACGGCGTCGAGGCCGGCGGCGGCGGTTCGCAGCCGGTCGAGCCGCTCGGCTGTATCAGCCAATACTACAGCGCGTGGACGTTCGGGCGTGGCCGCGGCCCAGTACCGCGCCAGGACGAGCGCGTCCTCGCCAATGCTGGTGCCGATCACCACCAGATCTGGACGCCGTGATGGCGGCACGTCCCACGGGTCGACATTCCCTTCGTGGACGTCGAGTTCATAGCCGACCTTGAGCAGCGCGTCCGCGATCACGTCTCGCAGAGGCTCGGGCTTCATCACCACCAGCGCTCGATAGGCAAAGCCCGGGAGGCGGCCGAGCACCATCGGCATGTCGAGGTCGGTCGCGGCTTCGTCGAACGCGGCGCGAAGGTCGTGGATCGCCTGATCGAAGCGGTCAGCGTCCTGCGGCGTCGGGATCGGCGGAGTAAGGATCCCGTGCTCCATCTCCCGCGCCACCACGGTGACTCGCGGGAAGCCATACGCGCCGCCCGATCCGGCGAGGCGATGGAAGCGCTGACGCAGTGAATCAAGTGCGTCGGGTTCGCCAGCCCGGAACGCGGCCAGATCCTTCCGCAACTCGGCCAGCCGCTCAGGCGCGTCGCGGAGATAGTCGCGGCGCAGGGCGCTGAGCGCTTCGTCGGTCTTCTCGATGTCTGGAATCATGGGATGCGAAGTGCGTCACACACATGGCGGGCCGCGGCGACGAACGCAGCTCCGGTTCCCCAGTGCCCCGAGAATCGATCGCCGTCGCGCGCGCCGATCAGGGCGGCCCGCTCGTCGACGACAAGAATCACCGGATCGCCGGGCCACTCCTCCGGGGCGATCACTTCGACCGCGATCGCGCCCACGGGGATGAGGGCGGTCGACGCGACCCGCACCGTCACGCCCGAGGCAGCCACGTGCCGCAATTGCGGTCCGAGCGCGATGACTCCATCCGGTGGCGCGATCAGGTCGACGCTCCGCTCGGCGCGAGCGATCTCATGTCCCATCAGCTGGACCGCTCCCCGTGGCGAAGCAAGTTCTACCAGCGTCGGCGTGTCCGGCGCGGCGAGAGCGGTGAGCGCAGTGCCAAGCCGATCAAGCGCCTCGCCCTGACGGTCGCTCAAGCGAGCGAGCAGGGTACTCGGCGGCTCGGGGCGAAATTGCTTTGGTCGCCCCTCGCCCATCCGTGCTGCACCTTTGGTGACCAGGCCTTCGAGGGCGGCGTACACATTCGCCCGTGCCAGCCCTGCCGCGCGGGCGATGGTGTATCCCGTTCCGGGGCCGCCGCGGAGGAGGACCTCGTAGATCAGACTTTCGGTCGGAGTAAAACCGAACGGCGTGAGATCGATCCCGCCCGCCATGTCACGAATACTCGAGACGCCAGCCGAGACGCTTTGCGATGCAGGCCAGGCGGAAGGTGATGTCGGCCTGCCGCGACGCCAGTTCGCCATCGTCGGGTGCGAGTGGCCAGCAGTGATAGGTGATCGGCGTGCTCGCTTTGGGTTGCGACCGGAGATTCTTGGGATGCCAGATGCCGTCGGCATCGACGTCCTCCAGCAGCCTCAGGAATCCGTGCGAGGCGTTCGGTGCGGCCTCCAGTTGTGCGGCACCGATCCCCGCCAGCAACTCGACATAATGCAGAGCCAGCGGAATGTCCTTCGGCAAACCCTTCGCCTTCGCATCGAGTTCGATCGGATCGCCGAGCAGAACATGCAGCGGCTTGATCGTGTGACCCCCGATCGCCGCCATGTAGGAACGCTCCGGCGCCGGCTGCGCGAGATACTGGCCGAGGCGCTCGAGGAATCCGGCGCGCTCGCGCTGCAATGAAGGCATCGCGGCGATCATTGCGAGCGACCACCACGTCGGCGGCGTGGCCTCGGGATGGAGCTGGAAGCCGCCGCCTTTCTTGATGAACGGGTCCTCTGACAGCGGTGATCGCAGAAACGCCGATACAGAACTCACGACCTTGTGGGCCGCACCGCGCAGTCGAGGATCGTGATCATGCCCGGCCTCCGCCAACGCCGCGCACGTCCCTTCGCGGATCAGGTTCCGGAAAGCCTCGGTCCAGCGAGGATCCCTGGCGACGGTGTCTGCAAACTCGCCGAGGAGGAGCGGGTCGGGGTCGCGTGATAATGTTCTGAAGAGGACGCGGTCAGCCAACCGGAATGGGCGCGTCGAATTGGGAACACCGAGCTGCACCAACCGACGGTATTGCGCCACCGTCCCGACTTCCTCGATCCCGTCGCGATCCAACGGCTGGAATGCGAGAAAGTTGTCGCCCCAGATTCCATCCTCCGCCTGTCGCGTGGTGACGGCGGATACTTCCGCGGAGAGGACCAGCGTTCGCAGCGCCTCGGTCAGCGTCGGAACATCGAAGGCGCCTTTGGGTGCCAACTCGGCAAGGGTCCGGTAACGAACAGCAGGGCCCCCATGCTCGGTCAACCAAGTCAGGGGGACGCGGTGTGTGGTGGGCAGGTCCAGGCGCGACTCCTCGGAAGTGGTCGGAAGTCTGGTTCGGTGTCCAGCGGCACACAATCTAGCGATTTGGTGTCCAATAACCAACTACCAGCGAGCCAGGTTGTCGGGTTTACTACCAATACGCTGAATTGGCATCTAACATATTGTTATTATGAGTCTTGCGATGGTAAGTAGTGAATGCTACTCACTATGAGGTTTCTTGACATCCGATTGTTGGAGTTCGATTACATACACGGCTACGGCCTCAATCTCTCCGTCGGAGAGCCGTGACCCTCCCTTCGGGGGCATTACTTGGCCACTGGTTGAATGGGCACTATCGACCCCTGCCTTGATCAATCCGGCGATTGCGGAGGCAGTCGCATTGGTATGGACGAGCTTTCGACCGGCAAGCCGGGTCGTTGGGCCCAGCACGCCTTCGCCATCCTTGCCGTGGCAGGAGAAGCAGAGCCCCTTTCCGTCGAAGAGCTTTCGTCCCAGTGCGATCACCGCCGTATCGCCGGTCGCGTTCGACCCTTGCGCGGCGACCGGTGCGGCGCCGAACGTGCCTAGCAACATCGGAAGGTGAATCCAGGGTCGAACGATCATTGGTACTGGATGTAGAGCGGGACGGGGTCGAGTCCCAGGACATCCGCGAGCGACATCATCGGACGATCGTTGTGATAGAACAGCTTGAAGCCGGTAAACGCCACCGGCTGGCGAGTGATCACCAGCTGATAGATGTGTTTCTTGACCGCCGGCACGCCCCAGCCGTCCATGTCGATCACCACCTGCACTCGCGGGTCGCGCTTGATCAGGCGGTAATTGGTAAGCATGTCCTGGGTGAACCGATGGACCACCAGGACTTTGGGCGGCAGATGGTCCTCGTCGACAATCCGCGCCAGGAGGTCGATGGCGTAGTTGATGTCGCGCGCGTCGAGGGTGCCGAACTTCTTGCCTGGAATCCGACCGCCGTACATCGCAAACTCGGGGTCGAGCGCGAGATGCACCCAGGGCTTCCTGAGCCATGGGATGAGCCGCTCGAGTTCTGCCGGAACGGTACTTTGCCCCACCTGCACATCGAGGATCAGCAACCAGTTTCGTTCTTCCGCCCATCCCGCGACGCGAGCGATCAGCGAATCGGGATGGCGAACCCGGTACTTCCCGTCAGGACCACTATGCCCCTGAGCCACGGTGGCGATCAACTGCAGCGCCGGGCGTACCGTGTGCGTCGTGTCGGCCTCGGCCCATTGATTCGCGGTGGCGGCAAGCTTCGCGAGCATCTGCCCTGGAGGAAGAGCGCCGAGGATCCCCATCTGCGTTGACATCGGGTTGCCGTAGTACGCTACGATGCGTGATTTCGGTAGCAGCGCCCCCGGGAGGACGGGGACGGGTGGCGTCGTCGGGCGCGGGCGGATCGAGTCGACAGCCGGTCGCCGGTGCCGTGCAACGCGGCGCGGCTGTTGTGCCGCAATTGGCGCGACCAGCAGCACGGTGGCGACTCCCCCAAGCGCGATCATCCAGCGAATTCGTAGTGAGACACCATTCATGAATTGAAGGATAATGGCGCAGCGGCTGCACTCTCCTCGCGATCGAATGCGTCGTGACGTGATCCATCGCGCGGATATCTGGCCCGGGCCTCCCCGACGCCGAGAAAATTGGCGAGGATCCGATGTCCCCATTCGGTGAGCA
>DASYAK010000059.1:0-60736 GCA_036501385.1 Gemmatimonadales bacterium
CGTTGTTCAGCGGTTGCTGTGCCTGGAGGGTGACACCGCCGGTCTGGGTGTGAAAGCGAAGCCGCGCCGACGCATCGTCGGCCTGGAACCGTTCCCGCATCAGCCGGGCATAGAGACGGCGCGCCGCCCGGAACTTGGCGATCTCCTCGAAGAGGTCGTTGTGTGCCGCAAAGAAGAACGACAGCCTCGGCCCGAACGCCGCCAGCGGCACGCCGGCGTCGATCCCCCGGCGCACGTATTCCAGCGCGTTGGCGAGTGTGAACCCGACTTCCTGTGCCGCGGTGGCGCCAGCCTCCCGCAAGTGATAGCCCGAGATGGAAATCGGATTGAAGTTCATCGCTTCGGCCGCGACAAAACGGAAGATGTCAGTCACCAGCCTCAGTGACGGCTCGGCGGGATAGATGTAAGTCCCGCGGGCGATGTACTCCTTGAGCACGTCGTTCTGCACCGTGCCGCCCAGCGCCGAGCGCGCGACACCCTGTTCCTCGCCGGCCACGACATACATCGCCAGCAGAATTGCCGCCGTCGCGTTGATCGTCATCGAGGTGGTTACACGGTCGAGCGGAATGTCGCGAAAGAGGAGCCCGAGATCTTCGACGGTATCGATGGCGACCCCGACCCGCCCCACTTCGCCCGCGGCCATCGGGTGATCCGAGTCATATCCCATCTGCGTCGGGAGATCGAAGGCCGTCGACAGCCCAGTCTGTCCGGCCGCGAGTAATGCGCGAAATCGCTCATTGGTCGCCTGGGCGGTACCGAACCCGGCGTATTGCCGCATCGTCCATGGCCGGCGGGTGTACATCCCGGCGTACGGGCCGCGGGTGAACGGGAACGCTCCCGGCTCACCCAGCTCCTGCACCGGATCACCGCGCCAATCGGACGGATGCGCCAGCGCCGGCATCGGCACGTGCAGGTCGTCGGTCACGCGGTCTCCTCGACCTCAGCCACGACCGCGCCGACGTAGTCGACATCGGCGGCGTTACCAATCACGAACGGTGTCCGCTGGTGCAGTGAGGTCGGGACGATCTCGACGATGCGCCGCAGACCATCGGTCGCCTTGCCGCCGGCAGCTTCGGCAAGGAACGCCATCGGCATGCATTCGTACAGCAGGCGAAGCTTGCCGTGCGGGTTCCGGCTGTCGGCGGGATAGAGATAGATCCCGCCGGCGATGAGATTCCGGTGGAAGTCGGCCACCAGCGAACCGATGTACCGTGACGTCTTTCCCTCGATCCGTCCAGGATCGTCGCCGTGGAATCCGCGCACTGCGCGCTGAATCCCCTTCGGCCAGCGGCTGTAATTCGATTCGTTGGCGCTGTAGTACTTCCCCTTCGCCGGCGTGGTGATCTCCTCGTGCGACAGCAGGAATTCGCCGATCGTCGGGTCGAGGGTGAACCCATGCACGCCGTGGCCGATGGAGTAGACCATCATCACGCTCGACCCGTACAGGATGTACCCCGCACCGACGAGCCGGGTCCCCGGTTGCAGCACGTCGGCCATCGTGCCCTGTCCGGAAGTGGTCACCCGGGGCATGATCCCGAAGATCGTGCCGACCGGTCCGTTCACATCGATGTTGGACGATCCATCCAGCGGATCGAAAAGCACGGCGTAGCGCCCGGCCGGATACCCGTCCGGGATCGGAATCAGTGATTCGTCTTCTTCGGACGCCATGGTGCAGACGCGACCGGTGTGATTCAGCGCGTTCTTGAGGGTCTCGTTGGCGAATACATCGAGCTTCTGCTGTTCCTCGCCCTGCACGTTGATCGCCGACGCGCTCCCGAGGATGCTGGTGAGCCCCGCCCGCCGGATCTGTGCTGCGACGAGTTTGGCGCCCAGTGCAATGTCGTAGAGGAGGTTGGTCAGTTCACCGGTGGCATCGGAATGCAAGGCTTCCTGCTCGAGGATGAATCGTTCGAGCGTCGTGACGATGGTACGATCGAGCACAGTCTGTCCTCCGAGTCGCTCAGTGCCGCGTGGTAAAGGTCGCCGTCGTGAGCGCGCCCTGCACCGTGAACGTCCGGCCGTCGGTCGTAACGGTCACCGATCCCTGCTGATCGGTACGCCATACTCCCGCGCCGGCATGCGCCAGCCGCAAGAGTGTCTCCGGTGCCGGATGTCCGTAGTGATTGCGACCCACACTTACCACGGCAGCCTGCGGACGAACCAGGTCGAGAAACGCATCACCGCTGGCGGTCTTCGATCCGTGATGTCCCACCTTCAGAAAATCGACCGGGTGCAGCGTCGCGGCCATCGCCGATTCCGCCACGAATCCCGCGTCACCCATCAGCAGCGCGTCGAAGGAGTCGAAGCGCACTTCGAGGACGATCGAATCCTCGTTCAGATCTTCCCCCTCGCGCGCCCACGGCGTGGGCGGATGTATCACGCGAAATTCGACACCGTCCAGCGACCAGTGTGTACCGGCACGTGCCGCTCGCCACCGGGTATGATGCCCCGTCAGGGCGCCGAGCCATGCGTCGTAGGCGCTGTCGGCGAAGAGCTCGCCAGGCTCGATGGCCAGGTCAACCGGAACACGTTCGACCACAGCGACACCGCCACCGACGTGGTCCCGGTGCGCGTGTGACAGGACAAACAGATCGATCCGGCGCACCCCGTGACTTGTGAGATACGGCGCGATCACTCGGCGTCCGGCGTCCCATCCATCGCCGGTCGGCCCCGCGTCCACCTCGATCCAGTGGTTCTTCGGCGTCCGGATCAGCGCCGCGTCGCCCTGCCCCACATCGAGGAAAAGTAACGCCAGCGTATGGCCGTCCCCCGCCGTGCCCGATCTGTCGCCGAGGATCAACACGACCCACGCCGCGGCAGCTGCGACCCAACTGATCCGGCGAACTCCCTCTTTCGGCGTGGTTGGTCCGTGGACGACCCATGCGGCGCAGCCCGCAGCGATAGCCCAAGGCAGCGCCGCGGCCCATCCTTCCGCGCCCGGGTGCCCCGATCCCGGCACTCCAGCGCCTGCTCGCACCAGCGTCTCCAGCAAAGCGAGGAGCCCGTTCGCCGATGCAGCGAGCGGATGTGCCACTGCGCTGAATGCCCCGTTGAGAAGCAACGACGCAGCCACGGCTGGAAGCGCGGCAGCGACCAGAGGCATCCCGACGAGTGACAGGACGATGCCAATCGGCGCGACTTGACCAAATACGCCAGCCGCGATCGGAGCGGTCGCTAGCAACGCCCCGGCCGAAGCCGCCAGCCCTCGGACCCACCACTGCGATCCGACCGCACGATCGCTCCAGCGCAACGCAAGTGTCATCCCCATCAGGCCGAGCACCGACATCCAGCCGCCAACCGATGTGATCGACCACGGATCGCAGGCGAGCACCACCAGAGCACTTCCGCCCAGCAGCGCGGCCGGGCGCACCTGTCTTTGCCGCCAATGGCACAACCCGATCCCGATCAGCAGGACGGCGGCACGCGTCGCGGCCGGCGGCCAGCCGAGAAACGCCGCGTATCCCAGCATCACGATCGAGCCAGCGGCATGGGCCGGGTGACGCGGAACGCTGCAGAGACGGAGGAGCAGCACAATCCACCCGCCGAGGCACGCGAGGTGGAATCCCGAAATCGCCAGGAGGTGCATCAGTCCGGCCGACGCGAAGGCGGCTTTGAGATCGGGATCGAGCTCACCGCGCCATCCCGCCATCAAGGCATCGACCAGTGGAGCGCGGGGCCCGAAGCGTTCCCGGGCTCGACGGACCAGCGTGGTCCGCAACTGCTCCACTGCGGTCGGGTGGCCGCCGGTCACCCCAACATTCGCGATCATGAGGACACCGTCGGGACGGTCCAGCGCGCGTGCGGCAGGGATCCAACGTCCCGACACCTTGGCCGTGCGACCCGCGTCAATCCGCGCGGCTCGGGGCCACGCCGCGATCACCGATCCCTCACATGTCAGAGAAAGAACGTCGACCCGCCCGGTACCCTCTCCCGGATCGATCGCACGGACGACGTACGATCCGGTTCCCAGCGGCAGCCTGGCAGCACACGACCGCCGCGCGACCACCTGGCCGTGCGTTCCGGCGAGCACGCCAGCAGCCAGTGCGGGGAGCGCGGCAATCCACCATTCGTCCCGCAAGAGCCAGGAAGCGACAACGACGACCACGACAACGGCAACCGGATCCGGAAAACGCGCGAGGCCGGTCGCAAGACCGGCCCCGTATCCCATCGTCAGCATCGCGATCCCCGGTGGTCGGGGCATCGGCGCTACGGTCCCGATCGCGGTCGGGCCGCGATATGACGCATCGCCTCGAGGACCTTGACGTCGATTTCGGTACGCTGCTGCGCTCCGTCGAGCGCGACCTCCGTCACTGCCATTCCCGCGTCAGTCACGACATACCGCGGGGGAAGCCGGTTGAGCGCATACACGACCACGTCCTCCCGGTGCCCGGGCGAATCGGCCAGACCGTTCACCGACGCCTTGAGTCGGTCGTATGCATCGCGGACATGCCGTTCCATCACATTGACGATCATAGCACCGCCAGCGCGTGCTGCTCCACGCTGCCCATGAAAGTTGATCCGGTTGTCCCGGTCAGGCGCACCGAGCGATACTCGCCGATCGCAGTCTGCGGCACATCTAACAGGACGAGGAAATTCTGTCGAGTCCGCGCCAGCATCATGCCGCCCCGTTTTGCCGGACGCTCCACCAGCACTTCGTGCACCGCTCCGACACGCGACGCGTTGCGGCGCCGCACCTGTCCGCGAACTCGTTCGATCAATCGATCGAGTCGTTCACTCGCGACAACATCCGGCACGCGGTCGCGGAGACGCTCGGCGGGCGTTCCGTCACGCACCGAGTACTTGAACGTGTAGGCGTCGTCGAAGCCCGCCTCTTCGACCAGCGTCATGGTCTCCTCGAACTGGTCCTCGGTCTCACCGGGGAATCCAACGATGATGTCAGTCGACATTGTGATCGTCGGGATCGCGGCACGGAGTGCCGCCACCACCTCGATGTAACGCTCCCGGGTGTAGCGGCGCAGCATTCGCCGAAGGACGGCGTTGGAGCCACTCTGCACCGGAAGGTGTACATGCTCGCATACTGCCGCGGTCGTCGCCATTGCGTCGATCACTGCCGGCGTGAAATCGGTCGGATACGGTGACGTGAACCGGATCCGGCGCACTCCGTCGACCGCACCGACCGCCCGGAGAAGGTCGGCGAAACCGTGATCGCCATCATGGTACGAATTGACGGTCTGACCCAGCAGCGTCACTTCGCTCGTGCCGGCGTCGGCGAGACGGCGAACCTCGCACACCACGTCGTCGAGGCGCCGGCTCCGCTCGACGCCGCGGGTGGTCGGCACGATGCAGAAGGTGCAGCGGTAATCGCAGCCACGCTGTACCGTTACGAACGCTGTTGGACCCGTTTCGCGCAGCTGCGGGATCTCTTCGTAATGTTCCCAGCTGCGATAGTTCACGTCGACCTGCCGCTCTCCCGACCCGGCATGCGCCAGCAGCTCCGGCAGGTTCCGGTATCCATCGGGTCCCACGACCAGGTCGACTGCCGGTACACGCTCGAGCAGTATCGGTCCCAGGCGCTGCGCCATGCACCCGACCACGCCGAGAACCGATCCCGGGCGCTTGTGGCGTTGCAGCTCGCCTACTCTTCCAATCACCCGCTGTTCGGCATTGTCGCGAACCGCGCAGGTATTGACCAGGATCACGTCCGCGCCTTCCGGGGTCGCAGTCTGGTCATAGCCATTGTGCGCGAGAACACCGAGCATCAGCTCGGAGTCCGCCACGTTCATCTGGCAGCCGTATGTCTCGAGGTATATCAGCCTGGTCATGTCGATGGGATTATACACCCGCGGCGGATTACAGACGTTCTGGGTGCGATTACTGCCCGATACCGGGCGGCCTGACCGAAATCCCGATCGTGATCACCGTCGCTCCTTCGGTATAACTGCTACCCTCGGACCGCCAGATCCGCTCCACCGCAATATCGAACCCGCCGCGATCGGCGGCGAACCGCCTTCCGGTCCCGACTGAAATGCCGTATTCGCGTGGTTGCGGATCAGTGATCAGGAGAAATGGGAGCGTGGTGTAGTGGGCGCCGAGGCGAATCGGATACTTGAGCGGCAGATGCGCGTTGCGGATCAGTTCGAGTCCGCCGTTGATGCCAATGGTGTTGCGCGCGCCCGGCGCACCTTGCGCCATGATGCTCGAATCGGCCACCGACCAGTTCCGCGAGATCCCGGACAACGAGAGCGCTACCCGCGGGGTGAGCACGGCCCGCACCCCAGCCGTGATCGTGGTGGGCAACTGCACCGTGCCGATCGCCGAGGTCGGGAAGGCGACCTGGCCATTACCGGTCGAGTCGCGGTCGATCCCCACGGAGCCATCGTGGCGAAACGAGGCGGCCAACTCGATTCTGTGCGTCGGATTCCAGAGTACTCCCACGGAGACGCCAGCGCCGCTGTAGGAAAGCTCGGCTGTTTCGGCTGGGGAGAGATACGTGGTGTCTTCCCAGAAACGTCGCGACGTCAGCCGGTTCGACCCGGTGAGAAAGTGCAGCGCCGCACCGATCGCGAGTCGGGGGCTCGCAATCCACGCCCCGCCGATCCGCAAGTCGTCGATCCCGCCGCGCGACGACAACGTGTCATGCACGGCAACCGGAACGCCTCTCGGCGATTCGATGCCGTCGCTGACCACGGTGAAATCGCGGTCGGTGTACAGTGAATAACTCACGCCGATCGCGAAGCGCCGGTGCGCGATCGGACCGCCGATGAGCATCTGCGGAAACCGGGTGTCACGGGTCGACAGCGTCCCCGCGGGATTGGTGCTGCTGCGCCAGTCGCCGCTCGACGTGAAGAGCGCCGTCGCGGTCGACAGCGTGCCAAGTGCCGCAGGATTGACCGACGATTGGCCATCGAAGAGTGATGGCGCCCCACCGAGTCCGAGGGAGTACGCCGATGCCTCGCGCCCGGGGACGCCAAGGCCTCGAATCCCGAACTCCGACGCCTGGGCCGACGCCTGAACGGTGAGGCCGGCGAGCCCTGCGAGCGCGAGAGCTGCAATTCGGCGAAGCACCTAGAAACCCCCGAAGGCAAACGGCGGCCGATACGTAATCCGCAGCGTCGGTGCCCCGGACGCCGAACGCGTCGACCGAAAGAGCGGGAAGATGAACGTTCCGCCTTCTTGCGCGAGCGAGAGCCGGATCACGGAAGGTGTCGGCGTCTTTCCTTGCCACGCCTGAACCAGCGGCGCAACCTCCAGCGATGCATCCTGCGATCCAGGCAAGAGCGGCGTCTGTACCGTCAGACCGATGATCACCGGTGATTTCGAGCCGAAATCCGTCAATTCAGTCCCGGCCACCAGCTGCGCCGTGTCGGCCGGAATCCCGATTACCGGCGCGTCAGCGTGGAGTTGCAACGTCGCGCGGATGATGGTCGCTGAATCCCTCAGATATTCGGGGAGAGCGAATCGGATGAAACTCCGGGACACAGGAATCCCGCCCACCGCCAGCAGGTCTGCCGGCGGCGGCGGAGCTGGGGTCGACACGGTAAAGAATTGATCGGAGATGCGGCCCAGCGCCTGTTGCTGCAATGTGTCGTCGACGCCGATGGCCTCGACGTAGGTCGTGAAGAGCGGCGCGAAGGTCCCCGACGCGGGCGTACCGATCCGTGCGGCCGTGGCAGAATCGGCGCGCACCCGAAGTCCGATCTGGAGGATCGTGCTATCGGCGGGCGCAAATGCCACCCGCGAGAGCGAATCCCCCGACAGCACGATGTGGACGATACCGTTCCGCGCCGACACCCCCTCCGGGACTTCGGTAATCAGGTTGTCCGGCGTCATCAATGCGTCGACTGTCGCCAGGCTCGCGGTCGAATCAAGCGTCTTCGGGAGCCGGTAGATCTCCAGGACGAAATTGTCCGACGTGGTATCCCGATCCTGGATCCCGACTTCGATCGTCACTGAATCAACAGTGAAGGCCCGGCTCGTATCCGACACCAGCACGGAGTCGGTCCGCGGCAGGAAGCGAATCACGGCGCGATTCTGCCCGTACACGCCGCCGCTCGATGTGAGCACCGAGGTGAGGCTCGACGATTCGACGTACCCCGTAAAGCTCGAGTCACCGTTGGCGACTGGAGATATGATCGTATCGCGGAAGACTGACTGCCCACCCGGGCAAAAGGCCGGGCAGGTCCCCGGCGTCGTCAGATGCTCGGTGCAGGCCGCCGCAACCACGGCAGTCGCGACCACTGCGACGACGTGCCATTTCACGGCAGCATCTCCGCGGTAAATCCCGCCGGGAGCAGCTCGCGCATTGTCCACTGTTGAGACATGTTCCCCGCACAGCTCTCGATCGGGAGGTCGGGAGCAAACTCGGCCAGGACCTGGCGACAGGCGCCGCACGGTGCCACCGGCTGCTCGGCATCGCTCACCAGCACCATCCGGCGGAATTGCTGGTGTCCTGCGGCGACCGCCGAGACCACGGCGCTTCGCTCGGCGCAGATGGTGAGACCGTAGGAAGCGTTTTCGACATTGCATCCGACGAAGACCGATCCGTCGTCGGCTTCGAGCGCAGCGCCGACGCGGAAATGCGAAAACGGCGCGTACGCCCGGTCGCGCGCCGCTTCGGCTGCTGCTCGCAACGAATTCATGCCGACCAGATATTGCTCAGAAAGGATTGGCCAGCGGCCAGCGCGGGAACACCGAGAAACTCGGCAAGGGTCTGGCCCACGTCGGCGAACGTGTTGCGCTCGCCCAGATCGACTGGGCGCACTCGCGGACCGGTGGCCAGAATCGGGACGCATTCCCTCGCGTGATCGGTCGAAGCGGTCGTCGGATCGTTACCATGGTCTGCCGTGAAGATAATCAGATCCTCGTCGCCGGCTTCGCGCAGAAACTGCGGAACCCACCGGTCGAGATCCTCGAGTCCGCCGGCGAATCCTGCGACGTCATTGCGGTGCCCCCAGCTCTGATCAAATTCGATCACATTGGCGAACAGGAGACCGTGTTCCAGAGTCGCCATCCGCGATTCGATCAGGGAGTAGGCCTCCGGGTTTGTCGCCGCATGGGTACTGGAGATGCCGCGGCCGGCGAAAAGATCGTCGACCTTCCCGACCCCGACAGCTGGAACGCCGGCTGTCGCCAGATTGTCGAGGAGCGTAGGTCCCGATGGTTCGAGCGAGTAATCCTTCCGATCGGCAGTTCGCACCCACTGCCCCGGTGCACCGCGAAACGGTCGGGCGATCACCCGTGAAACACCGTACATCCCGGTCAGGAGGGTACGTGCCACTTGGCATGCCGCATACAGCTCACCCAGCGGCACGACCTCGACGTGCGCCGCGATCTGGAATACCGAATCGGCCGAGGTGTAGACGATCCACTTTCCGGTCGCCAGATGTTCGGGACCAAGTTCATCGAGGATCGCGGTTCCCGATGCGGCTTTATTGCCGATCACCGCCCGGCCGGTGATGCCGGCGAACTCGGCCAGCAATGCCGGCGGAAAACCGTTCGGAAAGACGGGAAAGGGCTTCTCGAGGATCAGGCCGCACAATTCCCAGTGGCCGGTCGTGCTGTCCTTTCCAGCGCTGCGTGGTTGTGCCCAACCATGCGCCGCGCGCGGGTGCGCCGCTCGAGGAAGTCCGCTGTCACCGCAGTATCCCAGGCCGAGTGATTGCAGGTGCTGGAGGTGCAACTCCGGCTTCGCCCGCAACACATGACCAAGGGTTGCACTACCGGCGTCGCCATAGGCATCGGCGTCACTCGCGAGCCCCACGCCCATTCCATCGAGGACAATCAGTGCGGCGCGGCGGGTCATGTCGACTTCCCGGTCGCGAAGCGAAATCGCAACGCCGTCAACGCTTGATCGAGGAGCCGGGTTTCGTCGGCATCGAGATTCCCCTGCGTCTTTTCCTGCAGCGCAGCGAGCGTGTCGATCAGCGCCTGCGCCAGCTGTCGCGCGTTGGTCGCGCCGGCCTGTTCCGCACCCGGCGGCAGCTCCCCATCGAGTGCTGCGCTCGCTTGTCCCGCGAGCCCGAGTATCAGCGACGCAAAATGGGGATTCATTCGTGCTGGTGGTAGCGACGCGGGAGACGGGGTCCGAGTGCGGTCAGCAGTTCATAACCGACGGTCCCCGCCAGAGCAGCCTGCTCCTCCAGCGTGACCAATCCGCCGAACAGCGTCGCCACATCACCGATCGCCACCGGGAGGTCGCCGGCGTCGATCATCAGATGATCCATCATCACCCTTCCCACCACGCGGACCCGCTGGCCGAGAAGTTCGACCGCACCCGCGTTCGAGAGTTGACGATGTACGCCGTCGGCGTAGCCGATCGCGACCGTCGCGATCGTCGTCTGATTGGGCGCCCGCCACGTCGAGTCGTAGCCGACAGGCGTGCCGGCCCCGACTCGCCTTGTGGCAACGACGCGGGCTCGCACGGCGGCGACCGGCACGCTGTCGAGTCCGGTAACCTGGCCGCCGTAGAGGTGGATTCCTGGGCGAGTCAGGTCGGCGGCGTATGCCGTACCGTAGGCGCCGGCGCCTGAAGCGGCGGCGTGCACCAGTGACGGGCGCCGGCCAAGCGTCGCGAGCGCCTGCTGGAATCGCTTCCACTGCTGGGCAGTCGCCTCCGTGTCGTGGCCCGCCGAGTGGAACATCGTGAAGATGCCCTCCCATCCAGCGGCGTCGGTGAGCAGATTGCGCACCTGGGCGAGCGTCTTGCTGTCGTTCCAGACGAATCCCGATCGGCCCATTCCGGTGTCGATCTCCAGATGGAACGGTCCGCTCCCTTGCGCCAGCCACGCATCGAGCGCGTCAAGGTCGCAGACGCTGGGACGTGCCGCGACCGCGTTGACGAACTCGATCATCGAGGGGACCAGCGGCGAGAAGATCACGATCGGTCGCACGATCCCGTTGACGTGCAGTTCCCGGGCTTCGTCCACCGTCGCGACGCCGAAGCCCCATGGCTCGACTTCGGCGAGCGCGCGAGCCACAGTAAGGGCGCCCAGACCGTAGCCGTCGGCTTTGACCATCGGAAGAATCGGAACCCGCGTGGCGGCGCGGAACGATTGAGCGTTTCGCACTAGCGCATCGAGGTCGACGTCGACCCAGGCGCGTGCGGTGTCGGGAGTCAGGCGTTTGCGCACGGTGGGAGACTAGGACCCCGGGGGATTGGATGCAAGATGATTCGGCGCTCGATCGCGCCGTGGCGATGGTGAAGGACCTGCGCAATCGGTGCGATTGGGACCGGGTGCAGACCCGTGAAACCCTGCGGCCCTACCTGGTTGAGGAGATCCACGAGCTCGATGCCGCCCTGGCATCGAACGACCGGGAGGCGATTCGCGACGAAGTCGCCGACCTCATGCTGCATCTCGCCTGGCAACTCGTCCTCGGCGCCGAACTCGGCGAATTCTCCCCTGACGAAATCGCCGATCGTCTCGTCGCCAAGATGCGCCGCCGTCATCCCCATCTCTTCGCGCTCGGTCCGAAAGAGGAGTGGCACAATCTCAAGGCGCGCGAGCGACGCTCCGGGATCGGGACCCTCGCCGGTCTCCCGACCGCGCTCCCCGCGCTACTTCTTGCGTTCAGACTCCAGGAACGTGCCGCAGCGATGGGATTCGACTGGCCCGACACCAGTGGTCCCGCCGACAAAGTTCGCGAAGAACTGGCCGAGGTCGAAATCGAGCTCGGCCGGCCTGGAGCAACCGAGATGCAACCACCAAACGACCTCGCCGACGAGCTCGGCGATCTGCTTTTCGCCGTCGTAAACCTCGCCCGCAAGGCCGGCGTCCATCCCGACCTTGCCCTTGACCGCGCCAACCGGAAGTTCCGGGATCGGTTTGAACAACTCGAGGCGCTTGCCGGTCAACGCGGCATTGGTCTCGAGTCCGCGGGACTCCAGCGCCTCGACGAACTCTGGGAGGAAGTCAAGCGGCGATCATGCTGACAGTCCACTCCCCGGCGCAGCCGTCCTTCCGGCGCGCGTCGGCCGACCGTTCAGGGATAGAGCCGGTGAATCTGCCGCGGAAAGGCGATCGCCTCGCGAATGTGCGGAATGCCGCAGATCCAGGCCACGGTACGTTCGAGCCCCAAGCCAAATCCCGAGTGGACAAAACCCCCGTACTTCCGGAGATCGAGATACCACTGATACGTCGCCGGGTCGAGCCCCTGCTCGGTGATCCGGGCGCGCAGCCTGTCGTGGTCATCCTCGCGCTGTGACCCGCCGATAATCTCGCCGTATCCTTCGGGCGCGAGGCAATCGTTGCTCAGCACCGTGCGCGGATCGTCGGGATTCTCCTTCATGTAGAACGCCTTGATCGCCTTCGGGTAGTTCATGATCAGCAGCGGCGTGTCGAACGCTTCGCCCAGCACGGTTTCGTCGTCGGCGCCGAGGTCGTCGCCCCAGTTGATCTCCGTCCCGTGGGCCTTCAGGCGATCGATCGCTTCGGTGTATGTGAGTCGCGCGAACGGCACCGTGATCTTTTCGAGACGTGATGTGTCTCGTTCGAGTTCCTTGAGCTCCTCCTGTCGACGTTCGAGCACCCGTGCCACCAGATACGTCACGAACTCCTCCTGCAACCGCATGTTGCCGGCGCTGTCGGCAAACGCGACCTCAGGTTCGCACATCCAGAACTCGGTCAGGTGACGGCGGGTCTTCGACTTCTCGGCCCGGAACGTGGGACCGAACGAATAGACCTTGCCGTGCGCAGCGGCCGCAGCCTCGACGTACAGTTGGCCGGTCTGCGCGAGATATGCCTGCCCGAGATCGAAATAGTCGGTGGCGAACAGTTCGCCCGCATTCTCACCGATCGAGCCCGTGAGTATCGGTGTGTCGATGCGAATGAACCCCCGATCATAGAAGAAATCCGAAATGGCATGCTCGACTTCGTTGCGCACCCGGGCCACCGCAACCTGCCGGCGTGATCGCAGCCAGAGATGGCGATGCTCGAAGAGAAACGCGGTCCCGTGCTCCTTCGGAGTGATTGGGAAATCGACACTTGGGGCAACCACCGTCACGTCCTGCGCCGTCAATTCGTATCCGCCCGGAGCACGTGCATCGGCACGCACAGTCCCGGTGACAACGATGTTGGCTTCGTGGGTGAGCGTACCGAGTCGTTCCCACGCACCGTCGACGAGTTCGTTCCGGGGGAAGACGGCCTGGAGATACCCGCTGCCGTCGCGCATTACGACGAAGGCGATCTTTCCCGACGACCGGGTTGTCATCACCCAGCCGCGGACCGAGACCGTTTCGCCCTGGTGTACGTGCAGATCGGCAATTGCAGCGAAGCTCGTCGGCATGGCAGATACTACTTACCCGCCGTGCTCCAGCGCCAGTCGATCGGCGATCACCGCGACCTGTTCCGCATCGCGCCACTGCCGTTCGAGAAGTTTGAGTTCACCCTCCATCGCCCGGCGTTCGGTCTCCTCGTGCGCCGCCATCTCAAGCGCCAGCCGTACTTCGACCGGCACTTCGCGGAGCTGGAATTGTCGCTGGGTTGCGAATCGCAGCGGGCGGCCCACCACGTACTCGAACAGCCGCTCTTCGGACCCCGAGGTCTCCACCAGCCGTGCAGCCTCAGCCACCTGCCCTGCTCCGGCTGCCTTCTGTTCGATCGATGGAAGGACTCGCCCCAGCGTGGGCAGCAGCGCTGACCCCCGGTAAAGGCCGAGCGTCGGGACATCTCGAATGCTCGGCAACGCCGGGGCAACAAGATGTTCTTCGCCGGTCCGATAGGGCACCTCGAGCCGCCACTCCCCGCTGGGATTCGCGGCGAGCGACGCCTGCATCAAGGCGACGAAGGGAACGTGCACCAGCTGGTCGGTCCATGGATCGCGCAACACGCAGTGATGGTGGATGGCACGTACCGCACCACTGGTCACTTCCAGGAACGGGAGTGATTCGAGCGGCCCGTTCGAGAACGCCGCGACGAACCAGTGCAGCACGCCGATCGCATCGGCGCCAGGGCCGCGCAGTCCACGACGTTTCTTGCGGAGCACCGATCCGTAACGCCATGCCGCGAACTCCGGGCGAAGCGCCTGACCGATTCGGATCAGGTCGATCCCGCTCGCGTGCCGGGCAAGCCCGATGTTATCCGTCGAATACCGGGTATGCGTGCTCCGGAACAGGCGCTCGCATTCGTCGATTGCTTCGATCCGGGTGTCGAACGGAACCAGGTTCCATTTGACGCACGACGTGCAGACGACCCAGAGATGCCCGCGAATTCCGTCGAACGCCAGTCGCCGCCCCACCGCGAGGACTTCGATCAGGTCGTTGCGGCCAAGTTCCTCGCCGCAGTAGAGGCAGGTGTGATACACGAAGCACCTCCTGACCCAACATCCTGGTTCGAGATGACGGGGCGCTCGCGGCGACGTTACAGGTGAGTAACAGCCCCATGACAGACCCTGCCCGCCATCAACTCGCCGCGGCGGGCCGGATCCTCGCCGCCTGTCATCAGTGCGCGCGGTCCCCTTTGGCACTCCTCGGTGACCGATGATACAGCTCGTGGAGCTCTTCCTTGGCCGGCTCCAGCCGTCTTCGCCGCCGGGCCCCAAGCTGCCTCCCGGCGTGATTGACGTAGAAAGTCAGCACCGACTTCGCCGACCGATACGCCCCAGATTTCCGCCGGGTGCTCCATTCTGCCGATCGTTTCAGCGACCGCGCAATCGCTCGCGGATCGAATCGAGCGAATACGCCGTGTTCACGATCGAGGGCGTCGCTGCTGTCTTTGCTGGCTCACCAACGACCCTGATGACGCCCCCCGCCACGGTCGGCGCGAATGGGCCCTGAGGGACGAGCGATGCGAGTGGGTCGACACGGATCACATTCATCCTGCGTCGGCCAACGCCGGATGCCGCCCATTCGACGAGCAAACCCGTGGCTGTGCATTGGAATTCGCTGCCCTCGTCTCAACGACACTTCGCCGATTAACCCAGGCGGGACCGCGCCAACCAGCCGCCATCGCGCGGCACAGCCACAAGGAGCCAGATCATGATGGGACCACTGCATGAAATGTTTCTCGAAGAGCTCCGGGAGATGTACGACGCCGAGGACCAACTGACGAAGGCGTTGCCGAAGCTGGCGGAAGCCGCCGCCGACCCGCAGCTGCAGCAAGCATTCGAAAGTCACCTCGAAGAGACCAGGGGACATTTCGAGCGCCTCGAGCGGGTGTTCGAAGCCCTCGGGGAAAAGACCAAGGGCAAGGACAGCCACGCGATGAAGGGGCTGGTGAAGGAAGGGGGCGAGATCATCGACGAGAAGGGCGACATGCCTGACCCGGTCGTCGACGCCGGATTGATCGCCGCGGCTCAGAAAGTCGAGCACTACGAGATCGCGTCGTACGGCACGCTGATTACCTGGGCTCGAATGATGGGGCACGATGAGGTGGTCGAGCTGCTCGAGCAGACGCTGGCCGAAGAGAAGGCCGCCGATGAAACGCTCAATTCATTGGCAACACATGGCATCAATCAGCAGGCGATGGCGAGCGCGGCGTGACGTCGGTGGGCCGCCGGGATGTCCGGCGGCCCACGTGCCCTTCACGGCCGCCAAGCGATCGGCCGCCTCACTTCCCCGCTTTGAGCGCGTCGAATTGGGCGTCAACGTCGGTCGCTGCCAGACCATCGGCGATCGCGGCAAGGCGATCCGCTTCCCTCCATTGCCGTTCAAGCAGCCGCAATTCCCCTTCGAGCCAGCGACGCTCGGCATCTTCATTCGCCAGCATCTCCAGCGCCAGGCGTGGTTCGGGGCCGAGCTTGGACAGCTTCCCGAGGGCGCGGCCGTGGTCACTCCATTCGAGACGGGTTCGCGTCATCAATGACTCGAGTGTGATGTGCTGTTCGACCAGTTCGACGGCCCCGCGCACCTGCTTCTGCGATCCCGCCGTCCCCGCGATGACCGGGAGCACGTGCCCCAGTGCTGCGACAGCGTCGGCCCCCGTGAGGACGATTGTCTCCTTGATCGTCTGGCCACGAGTCCACTTCCCGGTCAAGCCGGCGCGCGCCGGGACCGCCAGTCCCCAGCTCGCGGGCGGACCTTCTATGCGCTGAAGCCGTGACAACTTGACGTCCGCGCGAGTGAGCGTGAGTGGCTCTCCGCCGCTTTCGCGCACAAACCGGGTCGCGATACGACGGCGCTCGTAGGTATGAAAAGCGCCCTGCAGGGCGAACTGCATGCCACCCACTCCGCCGGCCAGAACCTGCAGCCCGATCACTCCGCCCAGAAGCGCGACACCGGCCGTCGCACCGATCACGATATTGCGGCGCCGCCGGCTGGCGAAACGGTCGCCGTAGCGCCAGGCCGCAAACTCGGGCCGCAACGCCGGACCGATCCGGATCAGCTCGAGGTCACCATGAATTCGCGCGAGGCCGATATTGTCGGTGGAAAACCGTGTCCGGGTGTCGCGAAAGGTGCGTTCGCAGGCATCGATCGTCTCGAGTCGACCTTCGAACGGAACCAGATTCCATCGAGCGCACGACGGACAGATGACCCAGAGCCGTCCCTGCGTGCCATCGAATGCCAGCCGCCGCCCGATCGGCAGCAATTCGAGGACGTCGTTGGTACCGAGGTTCCGGGTGCAGTAAAGACAGGTCGAATACACGAAGGAAAGTAAGGCGGCGGGGACCTGATTGCGCCAATGACATCAGCGGTCGAATCGTTCGTGAACCTCGTCCGAAACCGCCAGGTCATCGGCGATTTTTGCCAGCTGATCTGCCGCCTTCCATTCCCGTTCGAGGAGCTTGAGTTCCCCGGCGAGCGCAGCCCGCTCGGCGTCTTCGTGCGCCAGCATTTCGAGGGCAAGGCGTTCCGACGGGCGGAGCCGCACGAGACGATACGTGCGGGTAAAATCTCTGAGTGCAGGCGATCGCGACACTGTCAATGTCGGCGGACGGTAGATCTTCGACGCGGCGTGGAAGCCGAGGGCAGCCGCCCAGTCCTCCACCTTCGAGCTCTCGGGATCGCGCAGCCGGAGTAGATGGAACACTGACGGCCTGTCCGCGAGCATCGCGACCGCCTCCTGCACTCGCCGCTGGGACGCCCCTCGAACGTTGATGGCGGGAAGGAGACGCCCCAACGCGGCGATCGCGTCATCGCCTTCGAAGTCGGCCTCTTGACCCCACGTTCCGGTGACAAACCCCGCACGAGCATCGCGATACATTGCAACGGTCACGCGCCAGTTCCCATCGGGCCGCATCACAATCCGCGTATTCCGCAGCTGCGAGCGAGTCACGGCGCCACGCGCACCGTCCTGCTCCGGTAGCCGAACGATCGCACGACGCGCACGATAGGCGGAGTTCGCGACGTTGAATGCCTGCCAGGTGAACGTGGCGCCGACCGCCGGGAGAAGCAGGTGTGAGCTCAGCGCGACCGCCCCCACCGCCGCGACTCCACCAGCAACTTGGAGCGCAGCTACCCGCCGCCGCCACCCGAACTGATCACCGTATCGCCAGGCGGCAAACTCGGGGCGCTGCGCCCGACCGATTCGTACCAGTTCCAGCCCCTCGGCGAGACGTGCAATCCCGATGTGCTCCGTCGAATAGCGCAAGCGCGCATCTGCAAAGAGCCGGTCGCATACGTCAATCGTCTCCAGCCGGGTGTCGAAGGGAACGAGGTTCCACTTCTCGCAGTGTCGGCACACGACCCAGAGCCGCCCCTGTGGCGCGTCGAACGCGACGCGCCGTCCCACTGGCAAGGTCTCCAGGACCTCGTTTCTTCCCATGTCGCGAGTACAGAAGAGGCATGTGGAGTACATCGCTCAGCCCACCCGGAAGAGCACGTCGCCACGCGGATAGCGCGCCAGCGCCCGTTCACGGATCGGCCGGTTCTCGCGCTTGACCAGCATCGCGTCATCCTCCAGCAGCGCTCGCGCCAGCGCCCGGGCTTCACTCAGGAGGTCGGTATCATCCGGGAAATGGGCAATCTTGAAATCGATTCCCCCTGACTGGCGCGCGCCGAGGAGGTCGCCGTGTCGCCGCTCGGCGAGATCGAGTTCGGCGATCTTGAACCCGTCATCGGTTTGCGCGAACGCCCGCAGTCGCTCCGGGACGTCGCCGGACGCCGTGAGAAGAATGCAATGCGACTCGCGCTCGCCTCGTCCCACTCGTCCGCGCAACTGATGCAACTGGGCCAGTCCGAAGCGCTCCGGGTGTTCGATCACCATCACGCTTGCATTCGGGACATCGATCCCTACTTCGATCACGGTGGTCGCCACCAGGACCTGCACGCTTCCGTCACGGAAGGCGCGCATGACCTGGTCGCGCTCAAGCGGGTTGAGCCGACCATGCACCAACCCGACCCGCACATCGGGCCATTGCGTCGTGAGCGACGCCGCCATCGTTTCGGCGGCACGGAGATCGGCCCGCTCCGATTCTTCGATCACCGGCAGGACAACGTATGCCTGCCCGCCCTCGTGCGCCGTGCGGCGGACGAATTCGAAGACCCGGTTGCGGTGGGCCGGCGTCCTGAGCGCCGTGCGCACCACGCCGCGCCCCGGTGGCCTTGCCTTGAGGACCGACGCGTCGAGATCGCCGAACCTCGTCAACGCCAGCGACCGCGGAATCGGCGTCGCAGTGAGCAGGAGGACGTCGGGCGCGTCGCCCTTGTGCATCAGCGCCGCCCGCTGTTCCACGCCAAAGCGATGCTGTTCGTCGATCACCACGAGGCCGAGCCGGTGAAAGGCAACCTGATCCTGGACCAGTGCGTGGGTCCCGACCACCAGACGTGTCTCTCCATCGGCGAGACGGGTTCGCGCGGCGCGCTTGTCGGCCGCACCCAGCCGGCCCAGGAGGAGCTCGGGAACCACGCCGAGCGGCGCCACCAGCCTCGACAGCGAGGCGTAGTGCTGTTCGGCAAGGAGTTCGGTCGGCGCCATCAGCGCGGCCTGATAGTCATTCTCCAGCGCGAGCAGCATGGCAAACAGCGCCACGACCGTTTTTCCGGTGCCCACGTCTCCCATCAGCAGCCGATGCATCCGCTCGACCTTCGTCATGTCGTCGAAGATCTCGCGGATCGCCTGCTTCTGATCCGCGGTCAATTCCCACGGGAGGTGCTCGCGGAGTTGCGTGGTCAGCGTTCGCTTCACGTCGAATTGCGTCCCTCGTTGGCCCTCGCGCGCGATCTGCCGCGCTCGCGCCAGCATCAGCTGCAAGTCGAGGAGTTCGTCGATCGCCAGCCGTCGCCGGCCCAGCTCGGCGTCGATCACCGACACGGGCCGGTGCACCGCGAAGAGCGCGTCCCGGACCACCGGAAGGCCAAAGCGGCGACGGAGCGGCTCGGGAAGGAGGTCGGGCGCCAGCGCCGCCATCGCATCGAGATGCTGCGCGAGGATCGCGCGAATCTGCTTGTGGCTGAGACCGTCGGTCGCGGGATAGATCGGAATGATCCGGCCAGCGTCGGCGTCGGCCGGGTCACCGAGGATCACCAGCTCGCGCGGGGCCATCTGCCGGCCATGGTAAAAGCGGACCGGGCCGGCCACGAGAACGAGTTGCCCCGGGACGACCACGCGGTCGAGGAACGCCTGACCCGGCCAGGCACATTCCAGCGTTCCACTCGAATCGCGGAGTACCGCGTGAAAGATCCGCAGCCCCTTCCGGGTGGGCAGGACGCCGGTGGTGACCACCGTTCCCACGCAGGCGACGTCGTCGCCCACGCGTGCCCTGGCCATCGGCGTCACGCTCGACGCGTCGATGTACCGGTGCGGGAGATGGAAGAGGAGGTCCTGGACCGTGACGACACCGAGTCGCTCGAACGCCTGCGCGCGCTTCTCGCCGATCCCCTTGAGAAACTGCACCGGCGTGTCGAGTCGGAGTGGAGGCACACCGAAAACTAAGGGGCCGCCGCCCCGGGCCGACCCGGCGCCCGCGCCCAGCCGATGCCCTCGCGGCGCCCCCGGTTGACCGCACCAACCAGTTTACGTAAGTTCAAAGCGTCATTTGACTGGAGTGATCCGTGCCCTCATCCATCGCGGCCTTCCTCGGCGGACGACGCGTCCTCCGCGAAACCGTCACCACCGATCTGCAGCTCGCCGAACTGGTCCGCGCCGGACTCCCCGCCCAGTCGCTCGACCACGTCCTCGACGAACTCTCCCCGGCAGTGGCCCCGCAGGCCGACATCTACCGCGTCGTCGGCAACATCCGGACGCTGCAGCGTAAGCGCACCGCCCACACCCGGCTCTCACCCGACGAATCCGACCGCCTCGCCCGCCTCGCGCGCATTGTCGTTCGGGCCGGGGATGCCCTCGGCAGCGCGCCCGTGGCATATCACTGGCTCGCCAAGGCCAATCGTGCCCTCGGCGGGAGCACCCCGCTGTCGCTCCTCGACAGCGACGCCGGAACGCTCGCCGTCGAACAAGTGCTCGGCCGGATCGAGCACGGCGTCTATAGCTGAACCTGATGCTCTGTCATCGCATCTGCCGGCGCGGTCATCGCGCCCTCGATGGAGAGGGGGCCCGGTTATACGGGGGCCGCTGGAACAGTCCGGGCGTTCCGGTGGTCTACACGTCGTCGACGATCGCGCTGGCAGCGCTGGAATACCTCGTTCACCTCGATCAGGCCGAAGCGCCACGCGATCTCGTCGCCACGCGGCTCGATCTGCCGGACGACCTGGCCATCGCGACCGTGGCCACGGAGTCCTTGCCGACGCGGTGGTACCGATATCCGGCGCCCGTCGCCTGTCGCAAAGCCGGTGATGCCTGGCTCGCCGCCGGCAAGACCGCGGTCCTGCGCGTCCCGTCGGCGCCGGTTCCCGAGGAGTGGAACTACCTCCTCAATCCACGTCACCAGGACTTTCACCTGATCAGGCGCGCCGGATCTCGTACCTTCGCATTCGATGACCGGTTGCTTCGCTAGCAGGCGCGACGCTCAGGCCTCCATCACCGCGCGCACGTCGGCGTCGAGATCGTCCGGAGCTTCGCGTCGGGTGATCCATGACACGATGAAAAAGGTCAGCACCGCGAGGACCAGCGCCAGCCCCGACGCCGTCACGCCCGCCGGGAAGGAGTAGATCTTCAAGGCATTGAGCGTCTCGAAGACCAGCGTCACCGTGAGCCCGACGATCATCGACGCCAGCGCTCCGCGACGCGTTGCGCCAGGCCAGTTGAGCCCGATGGCGAGCGCCGGCATCAGCGTCGAGGCAAAGAGGCCCCAGCCGAAAATTCCCAGCACGGCGACCAGCACCCCATTGCGCAACGCCAGCCACGCGGCGATCGCCGCGATCGCGATCGTGGCGAGCCGACCTGTCAGGAGCTCGTTCCCGATTCGCCGGCCGAAGGCAACTGGCAGGTCGTGGGTCACCGCCGCAGCCCCCACATTGAGGAACGCGTTCACCGTGCCCATCACGGCCGCCGCTATCCCACTGAATACGATAGCGGCGAGGAGTGGTGTCGTGCGCTGCAGCAGGAACGCCGGCGTGGCATCGTCGGCGTGGATCAGCGGCGCCATTGCACCGGAGAGGACACTCGCCTTGACGCCGATGCCGATGCCGAAGAAGAGAAGGAGTGTCACCAGCAGCACCAGCGTCATCAGCAGCGGATACCAGCGGAGCTGCACCGGATCGCGCAGCATGTAGTACTTGCTGATGACGTGTGGCTGTCCCAGCGTGCCGAGCCCGAAGACGAAGAAGAATGAGAGCGCGGCCAGCGGCGCGAAATGCCCCCAGGGCGCCAGGAAACCCGGTTCGCGCGCCAGGATCACTCGCGACATCTCCGTGAGCCCGCCGCCGCGATGCAGCACCGACGCAAAGACGAGTACCGACGCCGCCGCCTTGATCGTTCCCTGGAAGACATCGGTGTAGACACCGGCAAGGATGCCGCCGGTGGCAGAATACGCCAGCACCACGGCGGTGCCGGCGAGGACGCCTTGCGTCAGCGTGATGCCGAAGATGGCATCGAGCACCAGCCCGAGCGCGAGAAGATTGGTCGCGACATAGCCGGTCGTCGCGATCAGGAGGGCCGCGGCACAGACACCCTGGGCCGCAGGCGAGCGGTAGCGCGCGCCGACCGCGTCGGGGACCGTGATGACGCCGCGTACCTCGCGCAGCAACCGCATCCGCCGCGCCAGCGCCCAGGCGCTCATTGGCGTGGTGATCGAGGCCGACAGCGAGATGAAGAGCGCGCCGATCCCGCCAGAATAGAGCAGTCCGGGGCCGCCAATGAAAATGAATCCCGACAACGTCGCCGCCATTGCCGCGAGCGTCATCGTCCAGAGGCCGATGCCCGGGCCGGCGACGAAAAAATCCGCCGCGGTGTGCGTCCGCCGCGCCGCCCAGGTGGCGATCACACCGCAGACGGCGAAATAGATCACCGCCACGGCGACGATCACCGGCGCGCCAGGCGCCGGGATTGGATGCGTCTGCATCAGGATCACCAGGTGCGGCAGACGCTATTCGCCGCGAAGGCGGGCACAGTGAGCGCGGAACGCCGCCAGCGACCGCTCATCGAGTCCATCCGATCTGAACTCGAGCGCAAACAGGCCGGGCAAGACGACCAGCGGCAGCAGCCCGACACCGAAGATCTCGATCGCCGCGCGGCGCGGAAGGCCCAGCAGGAACGGGCCGTTCACGGTTTCGGCGGGAAGGACGAGCGCGGCACCGAATCCGGCGATGATCACCGCCAGCAGAACGATCACGGCCACCGCGATACTGCGCCGGCGCACTCGCGATCGTAACGCGCCAATGCCCACCATGCCCGACATGCTGAGCGCCGAGCCGACGATCATGCACCACACGCCCCACATCGGCGCACCGCCGGGAAGCCACGCGGAGCCGAAGGCGACGGCAATGGCCGCGGTACCGACAAAGAGCGCCGCGAGTGCCGTTGTCGTCGCGACGTCACGATGGCTCGCTACAGTCGTCACTGGTCCTCGCTCAGCAGCATCGTCGCCATCCGTCGTGCGTCGAACACCTCGAGATCGCCGAGTGTCTCGCCGGTTCCGATGAATCGCACCGGCACGTCGAGCTCGCGGCGCAAAGCCACGATGGCGCCTCCGCGCGCCGTCCCGTCGAGTTTCGTCACGATCAATCCGGTGGGCCTGACCACTTCGGCAAAGAGGCGACCCTGCTGCACGGCGTTCTGCCCCACAGATCCGTCGAGCACGAGTAGCACCTCGTGCGGCGCGCCGGCAACTTTTCGTCCCACGACTCGAACCACCTTGCCGAGTTCGGCCATCAAGCCATCCTGCGTGTGCAAGCGGCCGGCGGTGTCGATCAGGACTACATCCATCCCACGCGCCACACCAGCTTCCGCCGCGTCAAAGGCTACCGCGGCCGGATCGCCGCCGGCGCGACCGGCGACACACGGAACATCCAGTCGCTCGGCCCACACCTCGAGCTGGGCGATCGCACCGGCGCGCCACGTGTCGGCGGCTCCGAGAAGGACGCGGCGGCCTTGCGTCTTGAGGCGATGCGCCAGCTTGGCCACTGAG
The DNA here is from genome assembly GCA_036501385.1 of Gemmatimonadales bacterium. Classification (GTDB taxonomy): domain Bacteria; phylum Gemmatimonadota; class Gemmatimonadetes; order Gemmatimonadales; family GWC2-71-9; genus Palsa-1233. The sequence continues at coordinate 23,356 of DASYAK010000059.1, forward strand.
GTCGTCTTGCCGACCCCGTTGACGCCGATGATGAGTGCGATCGTCGGACCATCGGCCGGGCGCGCCAACGTCCCCGGATCAGTCGGACCATTCAACATCGAGGCCAGCCGCTGGGTGAGCGCCGCCCGGAGGTCGTCCTCCGTCTTGAGGGTGCCGCGACGAACCCTGGCCTCGAGCGTTTCGACCAGGTCGAGCGTTGCGGGAACACCGAAGTCGGCTTCGATCAGCAGTCGTTCGATCTGCTCCAGGTCCGCCGCGTTGAGACCGCGCGCAAGCGCGCGCACGTCGGTGAGTGCGAGCTGTTTGAGTCGCGACCAGAGTGAGAGTTTCTTCTCCGCAAGACGATCCACTAGCGCAGCCCCATCCGCCGTCGCAGCATCCATTCCGCACCGAACCCCGCGATCGCCACTCCGAATAACCAGACGGCGTCGCGCAGCGGTCGCGTGGGCCCACTCGGGCGCACCGACGCCGGGCGGCTGCGAAGCGTCACCGGCGACGGCACAAGTTCGTCGGCATACGGCTCGACCGCAAAGGTTCCGCCTCCGCCGCCGCCCAACGTGTAGCGATAGCGCCCCACGTCGAGCGCCAGCATCGCATCGCCGCTCCCGTCGAACCTCAGCGTGTCGCTCAGCGTTCCGCGCGGTCCCTTGATTTCAAGGGTGACGGGGACAGGCGATCCGCGCCCGGTCCATCGGAAGCGGACGCCGCGGCCGCGTTGTGTCACCGGGTCCGCCGGACGCGCGCGCGCGCTGTCCCCTTCCGGCTCGGCGAGGAGCCACGACACCATGTCAGCGATCATCGTCCGCCATACCTGATCGGCGACGCCGCCGCGAAATGCCCAGCGATAGAGACCGTCGGCGGCGATGGTCACGGTCCTGCCGGCACGGTCGTCGCCACCGCTGATCATCGCGATCGGCGTCCCCCGGCGTGACCGGCGCGCAGTGGCACCGATCCATCCGGCGGCCGAATCACTCGGGAGGGGGTGGATGGCAACGACCGGCGGCAACGAATCGGCGTCGACGCCAACAAACGCCCCGCTGATCGGTGACGCGCCCCCAGCGGCGATATACCAGTCTCCGGCCTGGTCCGCCGAAGGCCAGAGGAGACGCGCGCGGCCTGCCCCGCGCCACGGCGTCGCGTCGCCACGCACGGCAAGGAGATCTGCCCGCCGGGCGGCGTTGGCGACCACATCCGGTGTCACCGCCGTCAAGTCCTCCATTCGTCGCCAGTTTCCCGCCTGCAATTGCACAAAGCCGCGAACCGGGATCGCGGCCACGTCGGTCAGTGTGCGGTAGAGGGTACGCGCGTCCCAGTCTGGCGATTCGGCAAGGACGATGATCCCCGGTGTCGGCGTCACGATGAGCCTCCACCAGCGAACGTCGTCGCCGGGTTCGGCATCCGCGGTTCCGATCCGGGCAATCTGTAGCCAGTGCTCGCCGGTGAACCCTCGCGGCAGAGGACCGCTCAGGCGCAACCCTGCTCGCTTGCTCGCGCCAAAATGAAGGACGCCATGCAACAGGATCGCCGCGCTATCCCCCACCGTAATGCGCGCCGAGTCCGGAGCCCCGGCGGTTCGCGAGGCCTCGATATCGACGGTGAGAGTGTCACCGGCCGACAATCTCAATGGGGCGTGCACCGTCGTGATCGCAATGTCAGCGCCCACGGGCCGCGGCAACGTCCTCACCGAGACCTGGGCGAGGAGGTCGGCGGGGATTGTCGCGGCGTCAGGGATTTCGCCGTCAGTGACGATGGTCACGGCACGTGCGGCGGCGACTGCACCTGTCAGCGCGTCGAAGAGATCGGAACGATCGCCCGCCAGGCCGGGCGACAGTTCGCCGAATGTCGTCGTATCGCCGATCGACGCTGCGAGTGCAGCCGCTTCGACGGCCCGGCCCCCGGTCGCGTGCATCGAAATCGAATTGTCGAGGAGAACGAGCGGTCGGCGCCGTACGCCGCCGGCGCGAATGGCCGGATCGAAGAGGAGGAGCAGCAGTGCCGCGAGCCCGATTGCACGCGCAGCCGCGGCGGGCCGGGCTTGCGGCTCAGGCAGACGGTCACGCCAGCTCCACCATGACAGCGCCGTTGCCAGGGCCACGGCGAGCATGAACTGCAGCATCGAAACGGCTGCGCCTTACTCGGTAACTGGCGTGACTGGGGGCGGCGGGCCGCCGAGGAGTTCGGAGAGCAGCGCGAGGCGATGCTGGAATGCGGCGAGTTCCGACGGCGGCAACGGCGCTCCCGGTTCCGAATGCATTGACCGCGGATCGCGAGCGACGCCGTTGACGCGGAACTCGTAATGGAGATGCGGACCGGTCGCGAGACCGGTCATGCCGACGAGTCCGATCTCCTCACCCTGCGTGACGCGGGTCCCCGAGTGAATGCCGAGGCCGATCTTGCTCAGGTGACCATATCGCGTGACGATGCCGTTGCGGTGCTGGATCTCAATGAGATTGCCATACCCGCCGGACCATCCCGCTACCGTCACCACGCCATCGCCCGCGGCTCGCACCGGCGAACCCGCCGCGGCGGCAAAATCGATCCCTTCGTGTTTCCGGAAGAGTCCCAGGATCGGGTGGAAGCGCGAGAGTGAGAAACCGCTGGAGATGTAACGGAAATCGACCGGCGACATCAGGAAGGCGCGCTTGAGCGCCAAGCCATCCGCGTCGTAGTACGAGTCCTGGCCGTTCGGGCTGGGATAGGAAAACGCCTGGAAGACCTTGCGGCCAACCGTGAATCGGCTGGCCAGGACTCGGCCGAACCTGACCTCGCCGTCTTCGGAGACCTGCCGTTCGACCACCGATCCGAACGGATCACCTGGCTGCAAGTCGCGCGAAAAATCGACCGTGTACGCATTCACATCGGCAAGTTGGTAGACGAGCCGGGTCCGCTCGTTCTTGTCGAGGGTCAGGTCGGAGACACTGCGGTCGAGCGCGTCGTACAGGTTGGTCCTGATCTCGCCCGAGACGACGATCGTGTCGGTCGACCAGTGAATCGGAATCGTTTCGCCGGTCCAGCCGTTGGCGGTCCGGACGAAACGAAGACGCTGATCGGCGCTGGGACGGAATTCGACGTGCGTTGCCGAATCGGTGCTGGCGTCGCGACGCACGGAAAAAATCAGGCCGGCCTGAATTTTTCGTGGATCGAACCGGAGCAGTCCGGCGAGGGCTCGCAGATCAAGTCCGGTGATTCCCTGGCGGCGAAGGAGGGTGCTGACGTTTTCGCCGCGCCGCAGTGTGTCGCGCACTTCACGAAAGGAGCTGGTGACCAGCACCGGGCGCGTCATCGGCACGTCGGAAAGCCGGGCCCACGGCCAGTTGCCGCGGATCCCGAATGCGGCGGCTCCGACCAGAACCGCCAGCCCGAACATGAAGAACGTTGCGCGTCGGATCATCAGTCCATCTGCCGCCGGATGAAGGTCGGAATCTCCATGTCGGAGACATCGGGTGAGGCCGGACGCCCGGGTGTCGGCGCCGGGCGGACAAACGGTTGCTGCGGGGCCTGGCGCGGTGGCGGAGCAGTCGGCGCAGCCTGAGCGGCCGGGGCTGCAGCAGCAGGACGACGCGGAGTGAACGGCAGCACCTGCGAACTGGCGGCGCGCTCGACCACCGGCTCGCCGGTCACCGCGCGATCGAACCCGGTGGCGATCACCGTCACGCGGACCTCGCCGTCCATCCGGGCGTCGCTCCCGGCACCAAAGATGATCTGTGCTTCATCGCCAACCGCGTCATGAATGATCTCGCTGATCTGGGTCGCTTCACCCAGGGTCAAATCGTGTCCACCGATGATGTTGATCAGGACGCCGCTGGCGCCCTGGATCGAAACATTGTCGAGCAATGGCGACGAGATCGCCTGCTGCGCCGCCTCGAGCGCCCGATTCTCGCCCCGGCCGATCCCGGTCCCCATCAGCGCCGCGCCGCCGTTCTGCATCACCGTCCGGACGTCGGCGAAGTCAACGTTGATGATCCCGGTGCTGGTGATCAGCGATGCGATCCCCCGCGTGGCGTTGAGCAGGACCTCGTCGGCCTTCTTGAGGGCATCCTGGAACGGAATTCCCTTCCCGACGACCGCCAGCAATCGCTCATTCGGTACCACGATCATCGTGTCGACGTTGCGACGCAGCTCGGTGATCCCCATCTCGGCCTGCTTCATCCGCTTGCGGCCTTCGAAGAGGAACGGCTTGGTGACGATCCCCACGGTCAGCGCGCCGATGTCCTTGGCAATCTGAGCGATAATCGGTGCCGCCCCCGTTCCGGTGCCGCCCCCCATGCCGCAGGTCACGAACACCAGATCGGCACCCTGCAGATGCTCGAGGACCTCGTCGCGATTCTCCTCGATTGCCTGGCGCCCGATCTCCGGCCGGGCGCCGGCGCCGAGACCGCGGGTCAGCTTCTTCCCGATCTGCACCTTGACGTCGGAGCGCGAGCCCGCCAATGCCTGAGCATCGGTGTTGACCGAGATAAACTGCACCCCGGCGAGATATTCCTCGATCATCCGGTTGACGGCATTCCCGCCGCCGCCGCCCACGCCAACCACTTTCATCCGGGCATTCTGCCCGGGTTGCTCTTCCAGCTCGAAGGTCATGTCCGACACGATGGGCCTCCCCGAGAGGCGTTCAGAAAAAGTCCTGCAGCCAGCGCTTCACCGGTCCCAGTACTCGATCAACCGCCGGCGACGCCCGGCCGCCAGCGCCAAATCCGGAGCCGGTCGCCACCTGGCGAGCGCCCCAGAGAGCGAGCCCCACCGGAACCGCGAGTCCCGGTGCAGCCACCCGATCCACCAATCCCCGCAAACCGTCGGCCGGAAATCCGACCCGGACCGGTGCTGCAAAGACGTCCCGCGTCAATTCGACGATCCCCGGTGTCGCAGCACCGCCGCCACTCAGCACCACCCCGGCCGGCAGTCCGGGCATGCCCCACCCCGCCCGGGTCACCTCGTCGGCCGCGAGTTCCAGCACTTCCTGGAAGCGCATGCCCATGATGTGAGCCACCAGCTTGCGTGGCGCTCGACGGGACTGCACCCCCCCCGATCCTGGCAACTCGATCAACTCGACCTCGGGCACCATCGCCTCGTAGGCGCTCCCGTAGGCTTCCTTGATCCGCCCAGCTTCGGCTTGGGTAATCTGCAGTCCGTGAACCAGGTCGCTGGTCACGTGGCCTCCGGCGAACCGCAGGGCTGCGGTATGCCGGAGCTTCCCCCCCTGAAAGATGGCGACAGAGGTGCTTCCCGCGCCAAGCTCGACGAGCACCACCCCGGCCTCGCGCTCGGCACCGGTCAGAACGGCAAGCGACCCAGCCAGCGGTTCGAGGACAAACTCCCCCACATGCCACCCGGCCTTCTCGACTGCCTTGCGCTGGTGTGCGATCGCACTGGAGCGCACGGTGACCAGGTACACCTCGGCTTCAACGCGTTCGCCCGACATGCCGATCGGATCGGCGTAGCCCGGTGCGCCGTCAACGCGGTAGTCGTGCGGAATCGCGTGCAACAGCTCCTGGTCCTGGCCGAACGAGATGGCACACGCCACATCGTTGACGCGCGCCAGATCGATGGTCCGGACCTCGCTTCCAGGGATGCTCGCTACGCCGTGGGAGATGCGCTGCGCGGCATGCACGCCCGACACGCCGCAATACACCGTTCCCACCTCGAGTCCGGCGATTCGTTCGGCGCCTTTCATCGCCTGCGTGACCGCGCGAACCGTCTCGTCGAAGTCGCGGATGGCGCCGCGCCGCATCCCGCCCGATTCCTCGACCCCAACGCCGAGGATGCGAAGTCCCCACGAGCGCGCGTCGCCAGTGACCTCACCGATCAGGCCGGTGATCTTGCTGCTGCCGAGGTCGACGGCGGCGACGAGGCGTTGCACTGGCACCGTCATGCGGACCCGGTCCGCACGAAGACTCGCGCCTGATACCGCGCGTCGATTTCCTTCCACGCGACACCATGCTCAGTCAGATAGCTGCGCACGCCGACCACCGCGCGCAGAATGTCGTCATCGGCGCCGGGTCGATAGCGGACCAGGTGCGAACCGGCCTGGAGGACGACATCACCACGATCGCGTCGAGCCGATTCAGCAGCGGCATATCCATCAGGATCGGATCGTCGCAGTCGATCGAGCAACGCCGCGGTCGCGGAATCGTGATCGGCAATGGGAAGTGAGACCGGGAGCCGCACCGGGTCGAACGGGAGCAACCGGCCGCGAGAATCCATCAGCACAAGGTGGTCGGCGAGGGGAACCAGCGCCACCGGCGTCGACTCCTCGACCGTGACACGGAGCGTTCCGGGAAGACGGCGCGTGATGGTCACCCGAAGAACCCCGGGAATGGCACTGGCTGCGCGCCGGGTCTGCGTCAACGGATCGAAGATGCTGCGGCCCGGTTCCAGGGCGAGGCGGCGCGCCACCTCGGCCGGGTCGAGGTAGCGGGCGCCAACGACCTCGACCGCACGGACCTGGAAGAATCGCAGGCGGCGCAGGCCGCGCGGCAGCAGAACAACTATCCCAATGATCACTATAGCAGCGACTCCGGCCGCGACCCATCGCTGCGTGCGCGTCACCGGGCGTCCAGGAGGCGGCGCACTTCGGGGCCCACCTGGGTGATGTCGCCGGCGCCAAGGGTGAGGAGGACGTCGCCGTCGCGGAGGAGGGCCGCGACCTCGGCGCCAAGTTCGGCGCGGCGCGGCTCATACAGCACGAAGGCGCCCGCGGCCACCGCCGCGTCGGCGACGAGCTTCCCGCTGATCCCGGGCTCCGGCAGTTCGCGCGCGGGGTAGACATCCGTCACCACCACCACGTCGGCGGCGGCGAGCGCCTGTCCCATCGTGCTCCCATGCATGCGGGTTCGCGAGAACAGATGCGGCTGAAAGACGGCAATGACGCGCCGACCGGGAAATGCCTGCCGGGCGGCCGCGAGGGTCGCGCGCAATTCGGTGGGGTGATGTGCGTAGTCGTCAACCAGGGTCACGCCACGGACGTCGCCCAGCCGATCGAACCGGCGACCGACGCCGGTGAATGCCGCGAGCGCATCGAGCGCCGGCGCGAGGTCGACCTCGAGAGCCAACGCCACGCCGAGTGCCGCCGTCGCGTTGCGGAGGTTGTGCACGCCGGGCACCTGAAGGCGGAGAATCACCGAGCGCCCGCCCGGCAGAGTCACCTCGGCGACCGAGCCCGAGGGATCGAGTTCCCTGGCGGTGATCGTGAGATCGGCCGCTGCGGTGCCGAATCGCCACGTCGGCGTGCGCACCGCGTGGGCAACCCGGTCGCTTCCGGCGTCGGCAGTCCCGATGATTGCCCGGCGAGCGCGGCCGGCGAACTCGACGAACGCCGCCTCAAGCGCCGCAACCGACCCGTAACATTCCAGATGATCGGCCTCGACATTGTTCACGACAGCAACCACCGGCTCGAGCGTGAGAAAAGCCTGGTCGTACTCGTCTGCCTCGACCACGAACGTCTCGTCTCCGTCGAGCCAGGCGTTCCCCTGCCAGGCGTCGACTCGTCCGCCGGCCAATCCCGAGGGGTGCAAACCGGCGGCCCGGAGCACCTCGGTCGTCATCACGGTGGTAGTCGTCTTGCCGTGCGTTCCGGCGATCGCGATCAGACGCGTTCCGTTGACGAGCTCGGCGAGCGCCGCCTTGCGCCGGATGACCGGGATTCCGGCCGCGCGCGCTGCTATCAGTTCGGGATGGTCATCGGGCGCCGCCGCGGTCGCAACCACTGCCCGGGATCCCCCGACATGCGCGACATCGGGTGCCGGCCAGGTGACTGCGCCCGCGGCGGCGAGATCGGGAAACGCGGCGCTGTCGGGGTCGCAACCGGTGACGGCCGCGCCGCGCCGGCGAGCAGCGAGCGCCAGCGCACTCATCCCGGCGCCACCGATGCCGAGAAAATGAATGGGACGTGGATCGTCGGGATCGAACAGGCCGGCCACAGGGGCAAGATAAGAACCCGTCGCCGGGATGGCGAGCATGGGCGCTACGGGGATCGCGCCAGCGCGCTCACCCGGAGCGCGATCACTCCGGCTGCACGGGGCCGGCCCCGCGCCCTCGCCGCCACGGCCATCTCCGTTCGGCGTGCCGGATCGCCAAGGAGTCCGGCAATCGCATCGAACAATCTTCCGCTTGCAAGCGCGCGTTGCGGCACGACGCGCGCCGCGCCGGAACGCTCCATCGCCTGGGCGTTGTGCGTCTGATGATCGGCTGCTGCGGTGGGAAGCGGAACGAGGATCGATGGAATCCCCCAGGCGCAGAGCTCTGCCAGCGTCATCATTCCCGACCGCGCCACCGCGACGTCGGCGACCGACCATGCATCGGCCATCGGATCGATGAACGGAATGACGTGCACGTTCGGCGGATTGTTGAGCGCGGCGAACTGCGCGTGCGTCCCGCGTCCGGTCGCCCAGATGACCTGGACGTTTGCCGCGCCGCCGCGGCGGATCCACTCGGCCACGGCGTGATTGACCGCCAGTGCGCCCTGCGAGCCACCAGTCACGACGACAACCGCCTTCCCGCCGCGGATGCCAAAGCGCCGGGACGCTGCTGCACGGCGCCCGGGATCGGGGACTTCGATCGGGGCGCCGGTGAGTGTCGCATGTTCCCGCGCGCTGCGCGGCAGCGCGTCGAGCGCCTCCGGTGCGGCAACCCAGATTTCGCGCACGCGCCTCGCCACGAGCCTCGTCGCGAGCCCGGGAAGGACATCAAGCTCCAGGATTCCAGTGGGAATCCCGCGCCGCGTTGCACGGCGAAGCACCGGCGCACTGACATATCCACCGGTTCCGATCACCGCGGCTGGCGACTCGTCATCGAGCACCCGATCGATGCCGCGCATCAATGCCGGAAGCAGGAATGGCCAGCGAACATTCTTCCACCACTGCCGGCGGTAAAGCGGATGAAATGGCAGGAGATGATGCGGCAGGTGCCGCTCGGGAAGGACCGATGCCTCGATGCCGCGCTCGGCGCCCACGAAGACGCAACGCCACTCGGGATGCAATTCACGCGTTGCCTGCGCGACGGCGATCGCCGGCATGAGGTGGCCACCGGTACCGCCCCCGGCGAGCAGAATCGTCGTCACGCCGCGCGCGCCGGCCGGCCGCGGCGCCGGCCGATCGAGACAATCACTCCCGCCGAAAAGAGGTAGAGCAGGAGCGACACACGTCCGACCGACATGAACGGCAAGGTGAGTCCGGTGGGCGGCATGAGCCAGGTCACCACCGCGGCATGCATGAAGGCGGTGACACCAACTGCCACGGTGAGCCCCGACGCGAGGTAGGTACCGAACGGGTCCTTCGCTGTCCTGGCGATCCGGAAACCCATCCAGCAGAAGACCACGTAACAGAGCGCCACGAATGAGACGCCCAGGAATCCCCATTCCTCGCCGATCACCGACAGCAGGAAATCGGAGTAGGCCTCGGGGAGCGGTCCGAGCTTCTGCGTCCCGCGTCCGTACCCGACGCCGATTACGCCGCCATTGCCGAAGCCGATCAGCGATTCGCAGGTTTGTTCGTTCGTGCATTGAATCGACGCCGTGCGAAACGATCGCTCGCGCTTCGATCGCACCGCGTCGAACTTGAGTACCAGGAAGACCGCGGTCGCGGCGAGCGCTGCCACCGCCACCAGGTGGGTCACGCGGGCCCCCGCCGTGAAGATCACCGCCAGGCCGATCACGGTGAGGACGATCGCCATCGACAGGCTCGGCTCCAGGTAGACGAGCACCGCGACAGCACCGATGATCCCCATGAGCGGTGCAAAGCCGTCCCGAAAATTCCTGACCCGGTTACCAAGTGCTGCCGCAAACGCGGCAACCCACGCTGCCATTGTGAACCGCGCCAGCTCGGACACCTGGAATTGAATCCCGATCTTCACCCAGCGATGCGCACCATTGAGGTATGGAAAGATCCCGTCGAGCGCCCCGCTGGCGCGACGCCCTCTCCACACGACTCCCACCATCGCCAGCGCAATGAGCCCCGCGACCGTGGCGAGAAAGAGCGGCAGCGCCGCCCGCCGCCAGAGGTGATAGTCGAGCTTGGCCACGACGAGAAAAAGGACGCCGCCGATGAGCGCAGCAACCGCTTGCTGTGTCGCTTCGTGATACCATGCAGCGAGGTACGTTCCCGACGCGTAGCAACTCGCGATCCCGATCGCCGTGAGCAGGAGGGTGGCGACTGCCAGGAGGCGAGTCTCCCAGCGGTACTCACCGGGATGGCGAACCGCCGGCGCGCTCACATTTCCTCCACGAGCGCGCGGAAGACCGCACCGCGCTGTTCGTAATTGTCGAACATGTCATAGCTCGAGCACGCCGGCGACAGCAGCACCGCCCCGCCCGCGGGCGCCAGCACGCGCGCCTTGGCCACCACATCCTCGAACGTGGTGCCGCGAACCACGCGAATCGCCGGTGACAGGTCGTGCTCGATCAGGTCGCCGGCTTCACCGTAGGCAACGACCGCGACGCCGCGTGCGCAAAGCGGCCCGACGAGGTCGGTATACGGTTCTCCCTTGTGCCGCCCGCCGAGGAGGAGGACGAACGGCCGCTCCATCGCCTGGATCGCAACCCGGGTCGAGGCGACGTTGGTCGCCTTGGAGTCGTTGATCCAGAGGACGCGCTCGACCTCGCGGACCGGCTCCATCCGGTGGCGCAGCGCGCGAAAGGACGCCAGCCCGTTCGCAATCGACGCCCGGTCGATCCCGGTGGCATGCACCGCAAGTGCCGCCGCGAGCGCGTTGGCCACGTTGTGATCGCCGAGCAGCGGCAAGTCGACGCGCGCGAGGAGCGGCTCGCCCGCGAGGACCAGGTGATCGGTGTCGCGATCGTACCAGCCATCGGCGCGGACCAGCGTCGAGAAGGCGAGATGCCGTCCCGCGACGCCCCGGATCATTCGCCGCGAATCGATATCGTCGAGGTTGCTCACCCAGATCGACGCCGGCCCGGCGTTGGCGAAGAGTCGCGCCTTGTCGGCGTAATACGCATCCAGCGTCGGATAGCGGTCGAGATGATCGGGGGCGAGGTTGGTCAGGACGCCCACAGCGGGCGCGACGTCGGGGCAATCATGCAACTGGAACGACGACAGTTCGACCGCGAGCCACTCGGGGAGCGGCTCGACGAGGGCGACAGCCGACAATGCGTGGCCGATGTTCCCCGCGGCGACGCTGCGGCGGCCACTGGCTTTGAGGAGATGATCGACGATCGCCGTCGTCGTGGTCTTGCCGTTCGTTCCGGTCACGACGACGGCTGGCACGTCGGCCATCGCGCCGAGCCCGAGCTGCGCCTCGGCGAGGACCGGGATACCCGCGTCGACGGCGGCCCGGATCACCGGTGCCGCGGGGGGTATTCCGGGCGACAACACCAGTGCCGCGCTCCGGGCCACGCGGCCGAGGTCGTGTTCGGCTATATCAATCGCTACCATAGTATCGTATTCCTGGCGCGCCGCGTCCGCGGCGGCGCGAAGGACGCCGGTATCGCCCTGATCCGAGAGATAGACCGGGATGCCGTGCTCATGGAGGAGCCGGGTTGCCGCGAGCCCGCTTCGGGCCATTCCGGCGACGCTCACTTCCCGTCCCGACGCCCGCCACTGATCGAGCCGGTTCATCGAAGCTTGAGCGTGGTGAGGGCTACGAGGGCGCAAAAAATCCCCAGGATCCAGAAGCGAACGACCACCGTCGATTCCTTCCACCCGAGTTTCTCGAAATGATGGTGCAGCGGTGCCATGCGAAAGAACCGGTGGGCGTCGGCATATTCGCGGCCACGGGTACGCTTGAAGTACTTGTAGGTCCCGGTCTGCAGCATCACCGAGACGGCCTCGGCCACGAAGACGCCACCAATGATCACCAGGAGAAATTCCGACTTCAGCAGAATCGCGACTGTGCCGAACGCACCTCCTATCGCGAGGCTCCCGGTGTCTCCCATGAACACCTGTGCCGGGTAGGCGTTGAACCAGAGGAAACCGAGGCAGGCGCCCATGAGTGCGGCGCAGAAGATCGCCAGCTCGCCAGATCCCGGCAGGTAGAAGAGGTTGAAATAAGTGGTCGCGTCGACCCGTCCAAGGACGTAGGCGAAGAGCGCGAACCCGGCCGCTGAAATCAGCGACAGCCCAGTCGCCAGGCCGTCGAGGCCATCGGTGAGATTGACGGCGTTGGAAAATCCGGTTACCACGCCGGCGACGAAGATCACGAACACCGCCGGGACGAAGACGACGACCAGGTACTTGAAGAACGGCACGGTCGTGGCCGACGCGGGCATCGTGGCCGGCGAAACGACCGGCCACACAAGGAGCATCACGCCGAGCGTCACGCCGAACGAGACCTGGGCGACGAGCTTCCACTTGGCGACCAATCCGCGCGAGCGCCCTTCGACCACCTTGAGATAATCATCGACGAAACCGATGGCACCGGTCCACAGCATCGCGACGACGGTCACCTCGATGAACCGGTTGTCGACCTGGGCCCACAGCAAGGTGGGAATCACCGTCGCCGCGATGATGATCAGGCCGCCCATTGTCGGCGTGCCGCGCTTGGCCTGGTGATTCGCCGGCCCTTCCGCGCGGATCACCTGGCCGATCTTCAGCGCGCGAAGGCGGCCGATAATCCACGGACCGACGGCGAAGGCAATGATCAATGCAGTGACCATCGCTCCGGCGGCGCGGAACGAGATGTAGGTGAAGAGATTGAAGAGAAGGTGGGTTTTCCCGAGCGGGGCAAACAGATGATAGAGCATCCGGCCTCAGGGTGTCGTGGCGGCGCGCGCGAGAATAGCGGGAAGAACACGTTCCAGAGTCACGCCGCGTGAACCCTTGAGGACCACGAGCTCGTCGCCGCGGAGTTCGGCAGCCAGAAGCGGCGCCAGTGCATCGGCGTCGGGGGCGGTGACGAGGACGCCAGAGAACCGGTCCCGGACCGGGGCAAAGGCCGGCACGAAATCCCCCACCAGGGCGAGGACCTCCGGGGCGAGGCCGGCGAGTGCCGCGGCCACCTCGCGGTGAAGCGACTCGGAGTGTTCACCAAGTTCCCGCATGCTCCCTGCGACGAATACGAGACGGCGGCCGCCTCGCAAGTCGGCGGCGAGCGCCATCGCGGTGGCAAACGACTGCGGATTGGCGTTGTATCCGTCGTTGACCACGGTCAACCCGCCGTGTTGCGAAAATTCGCCTCGCCCGCCGGGAACAGTGAACCGCTCGAGGGCATCCGCTGCGGTCTGATGATCGAGCCCGAGTTCACGGACGAGTGCCCAGGCGAACATGGCGTTCCCGGCCTGATGGCGCCCGCGCGCCGCGAGGATAAATATCACGTCATCGACGGTGATCCGCGGGCGTCCGTCGGCGGTCATCACCACGGCGGCCGGGAGGACATCGGCGTCGCGAAGGCCGGCGGTGATCACCCGGCGAGCGAGCGCGCGACCGCGGGGCGCCAACGATGGCGGCGTGGTTCCGATGATGGCAAGCGGGACATTGCGTGCCAGCGACAGCTTTTCGCGGATCACTCCTTCGACCGAGCCGAATCCTTCGAGATGGCCAGCTCCCGCGTTGAGCACCAGCGCGATGTCGGGGTCGATGATCTCGCGATAGCGGGCGATCTCTCCGGGGAGATTGGCCCCCGCCTCAACGACAAGCGCTTCGGCTTCCGGCGGAGCCTCGAGGATCGTCATCGGAACGCCGACCATGTTGTTGAGATTGGCGCGAGTCCGGTGCGTCCGCCACCGGGTGGCGATGACAGCGCCCACCATCTCCTTGGTCGACGTCTTCCCGTTCTGACCCGTAATCGCGACGACCGGCCCGGGAAAACTCTTGCGGTGCGCCGCCGCGAGATCGCCGAGGGCATGCAGGGTGTCGGGAACGTGATAGAGCTCGAGCCCGTCAACCGCCGCGGTGCCGGCCCGCACGACGGCGCCAGTGGCCCCGGCATCGCGGGCGGCGCCAAGAAAGTCGTGTGCATCAAATGTCTCGCCGGCGAGCGCGACGAATAGCGAGTGGGGTCCCAGGGTACGGGAGTCGGTGACGATCGCGTCGTAGCCGATCCCGGCCGCGCCTTCGAGGGAGAGCGCGCGGCGAATCCAGGCATCGCTGAATCGCCGGCTCATGCGAGTAGCGACCGCACGATCTCGCGTTCGTCAAAGTGGCGGTAGGTGCTGCCTTCGACCTGATACGTCTCATGTCCCTTCCCCGCGAGGAGAACGGTGTCGCCCGGTTGCGCGAGGGTGAGCGCGTGGGCGATCGCCGCTTCACGATCGAGAATCCGGTCGTACGACTCCGGGGGCATCTCTGTGACGATGTCGTCGATGATCCGTTCCGGATCTTCGTGTCGAGGATTGTCCGACGTAAGAATGACGCGGTCAGTCCCCTGCGCGGCGAGGCGCCCCATGATCGGACGCTTTCCCTTGTCGCGATCGCCACCGCATCCGAAGACGATATAGAGCTTTCCCGGGACGAGTGGGCGCAGCATCGCCAGCACCCGTTCGAAGGCGTCGGGCGTGTGCATGTAGTCGCGCAGCACGGTGAACGGGGCATCGGCCACGCGCTCCATGCGCCCTGGGACCTGAGGCGCAGTGGCAAGGCGTTCGACCACAACGTCCAGCGGCATCCCGCCACCGAGGGCAGCCGTCGCGGCGCCGACGGCGTTGGCAACGTTGAACTCGCCGAGAAACGGGATGGCAACGTCCCGGTTTCCGAATCGTCCGCCGAGCGTGAAGCGCGATCCGGCGGCATTGAAGACCGGATGAGCAACGGTCACGTCGCTCCCGGGTGCACTTCCCCAGGTCACCGCGCGGCGGTCGGCGACCAACGGATGCCACGCGGGATCGTCTGCATTGATCGAGAGGACACCGTCGGTTGCCACGAGGTCGGCGAGCCGGAGCTTCGCCGCGAGATAATGCTCCATCGTGCCATGGTAGTCGAGGTGCTCGCGGGTCAAATTGGTGAAGACACCAGCCCGGAACGTGACCCCATCGAGTCGTCCCTGGTCGAGCGCGTGCGACGACGCTTCCATCGCGACGTGGCGAGCGCCCCGATCGACGAGGGCCCGGAAGGTCGCCTGAAGATCGAGCGGGCCTGGCGTGGTGAGCGAACCCGCCGAGGAGTCGACGCGCTCACCGGTGCCGCCGAAGGCGCCGAGGGTCCCGATGCTTCCGGCATCACCGGCGGCATTGAGAAGATGGCGCATCATCGCGGTCGTAGTGGTCTTCCCGTTGGTTCCTGTGATGGCGACGATGTCGAGGAGACGTGCTGGATGATCGTACCATGCCTCGGCGATCAGTTGCGCCGCCCGTTTTCCGTCGCGAACGACGACGACAGGAACAGCAGTCTCGACCGGCACCTCAGCAATGAGCGCCGATGCTCCGCCGGCAAGGGCCTGCGGAATGAACTTGTGCCCGTCGGCCATGGCGCCACGCACTGCAATGAAGAGCGCGCCGGGAACGATGGCGCGCGAATCGACGTCGACGCGCGTGATGGCAACGTCGCGTTCCGGAGCCTGAGCGACGAGGTCGTGCTCGCGAAGGACGCGAACGATATCGGAGAGATTCACGAGGTCGAATCGGCGTAGAGGGTCACTGTTGCTCCGCGCGGAAGAGAATCGCCGGCAGCCGGTGCCGTGGACCGGACGCGATTGCGGCCCTGGAGCCGCACTTCGAATCCGGCGCGCTGCAGTGCGACGACGGCGTCGCGCAGGTTGAATCCGGTGATCACGGGAACCGGCTCACGGGTTGCCGGTACCGGCGAGTGCCCGAGCGGCAGCGTCACCGTCTGAACGGATACAGTCTCTGCTGGCGCGGGGCGCGCCGCGACGATCGCGACATGCGCGGTGAGACGGCTGCGGTCGAATGGCGATTCGGACGATGCGAGCGCCTGCAGCACTATTGATCGGACGACTGGTGCCGCGACGTCACCGCCGAAGATGTGCCCTTTGGGGTGGTCGATCATCACGTAGATCACGACCTGCGGGTTGTTCCCCGGAAAAATGCCCGCGAACGAAGCCCGGTAGCTGTGATCGGACGTCTTCGCGGTGCCGGTCTTTCCCGGTGTGTCGTACATCGTGATCTGCGCCTTGGAACCGGTGCCCCCGCTGTCGGTGGCCATCTCGAGGTACGCCATCAATTGCCGGGCGACACTCTCGGGAGCCGCATGGCGCAACGTGTCGGGACGATGGCGCCAGATGACCGTTCCCCGCGGATCGCGAACCGCCCAAACGAGAGTCGGCGCCATCACAATGCCGTGATTAGCAATTGCGCCGTAGCCGAGCGCCAGCTGTGCCGCGGTCGCCTCCCATTCGTAACCCTGGCCGAGCGAAGGCTGCGAGTAGAGATGATTTGCCCACAGAGCCGGCCGCTGAAGCTTCCCGGGTGCTTCGCCGGGAAAGCCCGTCGCCGGTGCGGTGCCGAACCCGAAATCGCGAATTGTTTCGAACTGCTCGGCGGGGGTCAGGCGGAGGGAGAACTTTGAAATCGCGATATTGCTCGAGAAGCGCACCGTCTCACCGAGGGTGACGGGGCCGCTGAGCTTGTGCTCGTCCTGGATGCGCCGCGTGGTGCGCCCGATCGGCATCACCCAATCGCCGTTCTCGCCTTCGACCGGAGTCGTATCCCGGCCAGCGCGAAGAAGTGCGGCGATGGTGAACAGCTTCGATGTCGACCCGGGCTCGTTCGGTTCCACGAACGCTGACGACGTCGACACCAGTTTGCTCGACACGCTGTCGGTGCGAAGCGAGGCGGCCGCGAGGAACTCTCCAGTCCGGACATCGACGATGACGACATCGCCACCGCGCGCGTGACTGGTGTCGACCGCCTGGCGGAGCGCGCCCTCGGCGATCGCCTGCAGGTTGGCGTCGAGGGTGAGATAGACGTCGTCGCCGGCGATCGGCGTGATGACTGGAGGCCCCGGGGCTTCCAGGCGATTTCCCTTGGCATCGACGAGGTAATGAGTCTTCCCGGCACTCCCCTGCAGCAGTGTGTCGAGCGCCTTCTCCATTCCCTCGATTCCGGTGGTGCCGTTCTCGTCGAGCCGGCCGAGGATCCGTTCGGCGAGCGCATCCATCGGGTAGATCCGGTGGTAGATCACCGGCAACGATACACCGCGCACCTGGCGCAGCGGCTCGATCGCTTCTGCGCTGAACGGTCCATTGAAGTACGGATAGTCGTTCCGGAACTCGGCATCGACCCGCGCGAGGGGAACGTTCAGATGGCGCACGAGGAGAGACCGCAGGCCGGCCGTGTCGCGGATCTGGTCGAGGGCAACCGAGACATGGTATTCCTCGCCGGTCACGGCGAGGGGATGGCCGTTACGGTCGAGAATCCTGCCGCGACGCGCTGCCACGATCCAGTCGCCGCCGCGACGCTTGCTGGCTCGCGCGTGCCACGTCGCGTGCTGTATGACCTGCACCTGAAAACTTCGGCCCAGAATCAGGAGGACGGAAGCGCCGAGCACAGCTTCGAGAAAGAGGATCCGGGCGGCGGGCTTGGCCATCAGTGTCCGCCCGCGATAGGAAGCTGGATGATTTCGGTGTCGAGTGCGACCCGGAGTCCGAGCGGGCGAACGCGCGGCGCGAGTTCCTGCTGACTCTCGAGCGCGGCAATGCGCGCTTGGAGGTCACCCTGCCGGCTCAACAGCGCCTTGATCTGGTTGTCAAGCTGGTCAACGTGGTGCTGTGCCGGAAAGCCGCGGGTATCGCGCCATACGATGACACCGATGGCGGCGAGAAAGACCGCGGTCCAGGCGAGAACGAGGTAGCGTCCCTTAACCTGCATGATCGACCCGGAAGAATCTGAGCTTGGCACTGCGTGCACGCGGATTGGATGCGACCTCCGCCGCGAGCGGGATGATCGCCTTTCTCGGATCGGACGAGCCTAGCGGAACCTTGTCGCAAATGCATCGCGGTAATCCGGGTGGACAAATGCATCCCTGCTGCCACGCCCGGAACTCTCGTTTGACCAGTCGATCCTCGCCCGAATGATAACTGATCACTGCCAGCGTACCGCCATCGGTCAGTGCGGCGCGGAAAGCGGGGAGGGCGCGCTCAAGCCCGCCGAGTTCGTCGTTGACCGCGATGCGAACCCCCTGGAAGATGCGGGCGAAATCGCCGGGTCCACTTCGCGGGCCGAGGACGGCACGGATGGCGTTGACGAGGTCGTCACTGGTGATCAGCGGGGCGTTGCCTTGACGTCGGACGATCTCGCGAGCGAGACGCTTCGCACGGGGCTCGTCGGCATAATCACGGAGCACCTCGGCGAGGTGGTCTTCGCCGACGTCGGAGAGCCAGTCGGCGGCTGTCGGAGCATCGGGTCCCATCCGCATATCGAGCGGCGCCCCGGTCCGGAAGGTGAAGCCGCGATCGAACTGATCGAGCTGGCGTGACGAGACGCCGAGATCGAGGAGGATGAAGTCGGGACCGAACGCCTCGACGGTAGCGATCGCCTGATCGGACGAATAGGGAGCCTGAAGAAAGGTCACGTTGCGGCCGGCGAGTCGCTCCCGGGCGGTGGCAAGCGCGTCGGGATCGCGGTCGATCCCGAGGACTGTGGCGCCGTGGTCGAGGAAGGCAGCCGCGTGGCCGCCGTGTCCAACGGTGGCGTCGACGACGCGTCGGCAGCCGCGCGCGCGGTCGGCAATTGGAGCGAGAAGGACCGGAACGTGGAGTGGCGCGTCGGGCATCGGGGGTCCGGAAACAGATCACCCCGTCCGACATCGAACGGGGTGGGTACGGGGCTGACGGGGCTCGAACCCGCGACCTCCGCAGTGACAGTGCGGCACTCTAACCAAGCTGAGCTACAGCCCCTCGACCGCCGGACGCGAAGCTAATCGCGTCCGGCGGCGTTGGCGAGGGGTCAGGGGCACTTCAGCTCTTTGGTCATCATGTCGCTGACGAACTGCTTTTCGGGCGGGAGCTTCGCAAGAAATTGCTTGGCAAAATCGGAAATACCGGCCGTCGGGCTCGTCGCGGCAATGTTCAGCGCCGGTTCGAGACGATTCAAGAGCGTGTCCTCCGCCTTCGCAGCATCGCACGTCTTGTTCTGGCGAAGCGCGGTGGAGACGACCCCCAATTGATCCGCCAGACCGATCGACATGAAGTAGTTGCCATAGATCATGAAATTCGGGGAGGTTGGTGCGACGTCCACGACCGCCTGGCCCAGAACAATGAGGTCCGAATCGGGACGCGGCGTTTGGTTCGCCATTGCCTGGAGTGCGTTGATGAGCAGCCCCGCGTAGGTATTCCTGCCGTTCTCGTCGCCATTCTTCTTGAAGTAATCGACAAACTGCACTGCGGCGTCGGGATTCTTCGCGTCGATAAGCGCCTTCGACATGATCAGCGTCGGCTTGCTGTCGGTCGGATCGATCCGGGTCAACAGCCGTACGATCGTGAGCGCCGAATCGACCTGCCCGGCCCCGGCGTACAGCTGCATTTCCAGGTTGAGCGGATCGGTGTTGTTGGGATATTTCTTCACGTACTGCTTCGCCCACGTCATCGAATCCGCGCGGGTCTGCGCGACGAAGACGATCTTCTGGAAGAACGTCGTGTCGGCGCGCGCGGGGTCGAGTTCGTACTCGTGGGAGAAGGCGTCAAAGGCGCACTGATACTTGACCTTCTGCTCGGCCGGGATGGTGTCGCCCGCACCCTGTGCCGCGCAGGAATTGCCCTTGAGGTCGGGCCAATCGGGGTTGGTGGGATCGAGCTTGCTCTGCTGCTCGACCACCTGCTCGGCGGCCTCGGGGTGGCCATACTGGCGGAAGACCTTGATCGCGTCGTTGGCCAGCGGGGTATTGGTCGGCGCAATGGTGATCATCTGCTGGTAATCGGCAACCACGCCCGCCGAGTCACGCTTGATCATGTCGATCGCGGCGACCTGGCCAACTGCCTTGAGCGACATCGGGTCGGCGGTGACCGCGTTCTTGAAATGCTGCAGCGCATCGGATGACGCCGAATCCTTGGCCCGGGCGATCTCACCGAGACAGTATTCTGCCACGCCGAATCCGGGCACGGTCTTGAGCGCCTTGTTGGCCGACTCGATCGCCTTGGCCGGGGCCGCCGTCTCGGCGTCGTTACACGCCTTGGCGTCGTTGTACGCCTTGAAGAGGATGGCGATCTGATCGGCGATCTTCCCGCCCATATCGGCCAACTGCTGGCCCGGCGCCTGGGTCGACTTGAGCATGTGGCCAGCACCGTCAGTCAATCCGCTGAAGCGGGTATTGGCGACATACCGGCCATCGGCCCCCTTCGACAATGCGGTCGTCACCAGGACGCGCGCGCTGAGTTGCCCTTCGACCGTCCGGGCGAGATCAGGGGGCAGGAGCGCGTCAGCGCTGTATCCCCACTGCACCAGACTGCTGTTCATCTGGAGTCGCGTGATGACCTGCCACTCGCCACCGTCAATCGTGCGAGCCAGTTTGTCGCGCATTCCGTTGCCCAGGAGAACTGCGTTGGTCGAATCAGCCGGCGCCGATGGGTACACCGACGGAAATGGCGTCGCGACAAGGACCTTGGTGGCCGGAGCCGAAATCACCGACGTGCAGCTGACACACGAATTGCGGGCGATCCCCTGCGACGAGGCAGGCGGCACCGCCATGGCGGCCAGTAATGAAAGCGACAGCACCTGTTGCAGCATCCCGATGACCCCCGATAAGAATTGCATTTAGGTCAGTAACTGACGCATGCTCGAACGGCGTTGGCTTCGCGCACAGCGATGGGCGAAGAGGGACTCGAACCCCCGACATCCTGCGTGTAAGGCAGGCGCTCTGACCAGCTGAGCTATTCGCCCGACTTCAGGCCAGCAATGCCAGCGGAAAGAGCACGCAATACCCTGCCACCAATAGGACGGATGCAGCCTCGGCAGCCCCACTCCCAGAACCGAGCACAACGTACCCGGCTATGATGGTCACGAGGGCCGCGCAAAGCAGGGCCAGATTGCGGCCCCCGAAGCGCCGGGGCCGAACTTCACCAGACGGATTGATTGGTGGCATTGCTTTGGACGCTAGCGCCTCAAGAGCGGGCGGTCAAGTTGAATGAGGTCCAACCCCTTGAATCGTAATCGTTTCGTCATCTTTCGGTGGTTCTGGCCAGCCCTCATCGAGCGCGGCGCGGCGGGGTGCCTCCCTGTGGCGTCGGGTCGCGGCAGCCCAGCTCAGAACCAGTGTCACGAGAAGCCACAGGCCGCCGGTCGCAAGCCAGATAAGCCAGTTGTAGTGCTGCCGGACCGATCGCTGCCATGCTTCCTCGAAGGCGTCGGTATTGAGCCCGGTGCCGATCGAAATCGCGTCGTCGAACGGGACGCCGCGCTCAAGCAAATGCATGAATTCGCCGAGTTGGCCGTTGCGGCTGCGGCGCCCCAGTTCGGCTACGGCGGAACCCGCGAGGGCGTACGCCGTTTCGGCGTCGAGGCTGCTCCCTCGTAACGCGCCATCGAGGGCCCGGAGTTCCGGAACATGGCCGGTCGCGACAGCAAGGTTGAGTCGGAGGCTTGCAAACCTGCCGTATTCCTGCGCCGCAAGGACGGCGAATCCCTCGTCAAACCAGAGCGGAACTCGTTCCGCAACCGCACGATGGAGTGCGACATGCGCCAGTTCGTGCCGCAGCGTCTGGTACGGATCGCCGGCGTCCAGGCGGATGATGATCACGTGACTGCCTGGAAACGTGACGCCCGCTCCCCAACCCGGGACTCGCCCGCGCGAAAGACGCACGAAATCATCCCGGTCCCGCGCGAGGAAGATGATCAGGGGGCCTGCGTCAGTTCGCCCAATTGCCAGCCAATCGTGCGGTTCCGAGGCCGCCTCGGCGAGCGACGTGCCGAGGGCGAGGTGGGCGGGGTCGGCGACAACGGTGACGTCACCCACAGTGACGTGCCGAACGGCGTCATTGGGTCCGCTGATCTGGAGGAGAATGCCGATCAGGCGAAGGACAAACGTGGGGGAGTCCCTCCGTCGGCGACGATGTCGAGGAGCTGCCGGCACCGCACCGCATGTGGCGAATGGCGGATCACCGCACCGGCCATCCACGCCTCGCGTGCTGCCGGATGCTGGCCCTTGAGCCAGAGCGCCCGCCCGAGTTCGGCCCACCCCTCCGCCAAGTTGGGGCCCTGCGTGACCGCGCGACGGAGAAATTCAACTGCGTCGCCGTGCATCTCGCGCTCGAGGTATGCCACGCCAAGCCAGAAATTCGCGTAGAGAGCGGCGCGCGCGTCGGTAGTGCGGGCCGCGGCCCGCGACAGATGCTCGATCGCTTCGCCAAGAATCCCCTTGCGAAGGCAGACGGCGCCCACGGCGACGCGCGCGAGTCCCTGCTCCGGTTCGCGCAGCAGCACCTGAAGGCAAAGCTGCAGTGCTTCGTCATTGCGATTCTGATACATCAACGCCCATCCCAGCAACGCTTCTGCCGTCGTACTCGTGGGGTCGAGGGCGATGGCGTGCCGCAACTCGGTCTGGGCCATGGCCCAGTCGCCAGTCGCCAGCGCACTCCATCCCCGCTCAACATGGGTCGACGCGCCGATATGGTCGTACCGCGCCGACGCAGGTGCTCCGTCCCGCGGCAACGCCTTGAAGCGGTCGACCAGTTCCCGGATCCGCTCCTTGAAGGCGGCGAGATCGGTGATGGCAGCTTCGGTCCGCTTGAAGAGCGCGACAATCGAGGACTTGGCCGCGGCACGATCGGCGCGGGACACCGACTGTTGCAACAGGGCGTCGAGGCGGTCGAACTCCGCCTGCAGTCCGGGAAACTCGTCGTCGCTCACGGTGACGTTCCAGCGCCGGCGAGGTTGGCCCGGGCAAGGGCATGCTCGGGATTCAGCCGGATCGCTTCTTCCCAGCGGAGTCGCGCAGCGACGAGATCGCCGCGCCGGCAGGCCAGGTTTCCAAGCTTGAAATAGATGTCGTCCCCAAGTCCCGGCGCGAGCTTGGTTGCGCGTTCGAACGATTCCTCGGCCTCGTCCCACCGTCCGGCGCGATAGAGCAGGTCGCCGAGATTCTTGGAAATCTGCGGAATGGTGGGATCCTCACCAAGCGCGTGGCGAAGGTGCGCCTCCGCTTCGCCAACCTCTCCGGTTCCTTCGAGCAGAACGCCGAGTGTCGTTCGGAGCACGGGGTGATCGGGGAAGGCTTTCACGCCTTCGCGCATCGTTCCGACCGCATCGGGCCAGGCTTCGGAGAGACCCTGTGCCCAACCACATCCCCAGTACCAGTGGGCGGGAGGCCGAATCCCGCCGAGCAGATCGCGCGCCCGCGCAAAGCGTTCGAGCGCGCGCGCCGGTTCATCACGACGCAGCGCAAGGAGTCCGAACGCGGTCCAGAGACGAGCGTCATGGGTGTTGCGCTGCAACGCCTCGGCGAGAGCGGTCTCGGCGTCATCGAGGCGCCCGGCCGCTTCGAGCGCGAGGGCGAGATTGTGCAATACAGCAACACGGGACGAATCGCGTTCGGCCGCGCGCTGGAAGAAATCGACGGCATCGTTCCACCGGGCCTGGCGCAACGCGATGAGGCCGAGATGAAACGGCGCCATCGGGTCGGTGGCACGAAGTTCGTTGACTCGCCTGAACTCTCGTTCCGCTTCGGCAAACATGCCCGTCCGGTAGAACGCAATGCCGAGATTGCGGTGCTCGTCGATCCGCGAGAGGTCCTCGCGCTGGGGCGGCGGCGGGGCTGTCGAAACGCGCCGCAGACGGCCAGCGGACAGGAGCCCGAAGAGGACTCGACAAACTTCGAACTCGCTGAGCCCGGTGCCGTCGACGATTTCGCGCACCGTGTTGATGCCGTTGATGAGCGGCAGTACGCGGCGTTCCGATTCGACCAGGTGGGCGTCGTCGTCGGCCGCCGTCCGCGGGCCCCCGTCGACGGCGTACACCGCGTCGACCGTCGTGATCTTCTTGGCGATCACACTCCATTCGTCGACTCGCCGGGCACCCTCGAGGAGGAGTCCCTCGGGATTGAGACGCAACACGGCGTCGGGGACGTCGGGATGTGCACCGACCTCGAACGAAAAGGTCCCGCTGGTCCAGCTGAAGAGCGTGTAGATGCATTCTTCGACCTGTCGCCGCAGTTCGGCCTCGAGCTCGCCCGCGGTCACGAGGCCGAGATGCACCAGCATCTCGCCGAGCCGGCGGCCGGGCATCGCGACCTGCGCCGCGACGGCTTCCTCCAGCTGCATCGCGGTGATCAGCCCTGCCGCAACGAACCGCTCACCGATCCGGTCGATGCGTGACACCATTCCGGCAAAGGTGATCCATCCTTCGTCGAACCAGATCGACCCGAAGTTGTGCTCGCTGGCAACCGAAAGGCACCCGGTTCGCCGACCGAGAAAGAGGAGCTGCACAACGTCCGGAAGGGATGCTTCCTTGAGCGAGCCCTTGATCGCCATCAGCTCCACTCCTCGAGCAGGCGCTCGGCGATGTCGGGCCAGGTGGCGATCATCTTTTCCCGTGAACGGATGGCACCGCCTCCCGGAGCGAGGAGGCCGCTTCCCCGGCGCGCGGTGCGCGGATGCGGCACTGTCGTTCCCTCGAGGATGGTGCGAGCCAGTTCGACGGTCAGCGTCATTTGCCGCTCTTCGGCCGCGCCCAGAAGCCTCTGGACCAATTGCTGGACTTCACGCAATGATGTCGCCGGGCGCGAGGCGAGGTAGTCAACGAGATCGGGATCGGCGGGAGACGGACCCAGAAGGCGCTCGGCCTCGAACACGCGAGCTTCGCGATCGGGGGCGCCGACTTCGAGGACGAGGCCGCCGGAAAGGCGTGTCGCAAGGCGGGGCTCGAGCCCCGGGATCTGCGCTGGCGGGGCCGGCGCAGTAAATGCCATCTGCAATCCCGACTCGAGCATCAGATTGTAGAGCAGGTAGAGTTCTTCCTGGCTCCGCTCCTTTCCCGCCACGGCACTTACGTCGTCGATCAACAATGCCTCGCAGCGACGAAGGCGCTGCCGCCAACGCGCAATTGCGCCGTCGGCGAGGGCGGTCACGAGACCGTCGACGAATTCCTTCCCGTCAAAGACCGCGACACGGGTGAGCCCGGCGCCTCGCAGCGCGTGCCCCAGCGCATGCAGGAGGTGGGTCTTCCCGACCCCGCCTCGGCCGACGATGACGAGCGGGTTGTAACGCTGTCCTGGGGCCGATGCGGCCTGGCGAATCGCTTCGAGCACCGGTCGGCTCGACGGACCCTCGGCGAATTGGGCCAGCGAATATCGCGGCGACGGGCCGGGAAGCGGGTCGCCAGCCTCGCGCGCTTCGACGACGAGCAGTTCCGCCTCCGCGACCCGGTCGGGGTCGTGCAGCGCAGTCTCGAGCAACAACGACGGCGCGGCGACCTCGATCTCCGCCTGCAGCTGCCGCAGGGCGTTGACATCGGCCTCGAACGCCGTGAGAGCCTCGGCCGGGTCGACCGAGATCTCCGCAGCCAGGATCGCGTCGAGCCGAGCCGTGTGGAATCCATCGCCACGATATCGCAGCGCCGCCTCGGTGACCCGCTGGCGCCAACGATCGACCTGCTGCGAGACGGCGCTGGATACATCGGAGAGAAACGAGTCGAATTCGCCGCCGACGTCGGCGCCGCGGAAGGTGACGTCGCGCGGACCCGGCGGTCCGCCCGGATAGCGCGTCGCTGCACCGAGCGCGGCGATCTCCGGCGTTGTTCCGGGACCAGCCCGTCCCGCCGGAACGATCGGCGCTTCCTGATGCCCAAGCGTGGCCAGCACGCGACGCGCCTCATCCGCGGTAATGGGCGACGAGGTTACCGCTTGCTGCGCGATGAGGCGATTGAGCGCACCGAGGAGTTCTCGCACCGTGCCGATGCGCAGTTCGGCGACCGCCGCAAGAACTTCGGCGTGGAAATCGACCTGACGTTCGCTGGTCCGGCGGGACAGGATTGCGAGGCGCGTCTCATAGTCGGGGGCGCCGATGTCGATCACGAGACCACCAGCAAAACGCCGGATCAATCGTTCGTCGAGCGACTGGATTTCTTCTGGAGGCCGATCGCTCGCGAGCACGATCTGCCGATCGGCGGCCATCAGCACGTCGATCAACCGTAGGAGTTCCGATTGCAGTTCGCGCTGGTCGCTGAGGAGCTGGGCATCGTCCACCAGCACAAGGTGTGCCTCGGTGAAGCGCCGCCGATACGCTTCGGCCTGCCCCGCGGCGAGCGCCGCGTGATACGCCTCGACGAAGTCGTCGACGGTGACATACTCGACGATGCGTGCCGGATCGATCGCCTGCGCTTCGTGGCCGATGGCGCTGAGCAGGTGGGTCTTTCCCAATCCCGGGCGAGCGTAGAAAAAGAGCGGATTGTAGGCCGCACCAGGAGCCTCGGCGACCGCCTTGGCCGCCGTCGCAGCCAGGCGGTTGGACGAACCGACGACGAACGACGCGAATCGCGCGTGGGGATTCAGCATCGCGAGATCACCGGGTCCGCGCGCGCGCTGGCGCAAGTTGTCGCATCATCAGCACGACCGCGGCATGAAGCGCCTCGAGCACACCGTCGCCGCGAAGCGGACTCGCGGGAAAACTCGGGTGCCCTTCAGGATTGAGCTCGGCATCGAGGGACGCCGGAGTCAGCAGCAGTTCCTCGGGCAAGTCCCGCTTGGTCTGCAGGAAGACGATTGGCACATCACGGCGGCGACCGTCATGATCATCGAGGTTTTCCCGCAGACTGGCCAGCGCTGTGACGTTCTCGGCCAGGCGGCCTGCCTGGGAATCAGCGGCGAAAAGGACTCCATCCGTATCCGCGAGGATCAAACGGCGAGTTGCATCAGCATGCCGTTGATCGGGGATCGCATAGAGGTGCACCCGTACTCGCCATCCGCCAATGTCGCCGAGGTCAAGCGGCAGCCAATCGAGGAGGGGCGCCACCGTCACGTCGGTGCCGAGCGGAGTGAAGGCGCCGCGACGTTCGGGCGTGACGCGATCCTGGATGCAGTGGAGGATCGTGGTTTTCCCCGACTGCGGCGCGCCATAGACGACCAGGGTGGCGGCGATATCGTGCCGGTCAGCATCGACACGAGCCATGTCAGTGCGCTCCAAAGAGAGCGCGCAAGGAATCATCGAGCTCGCGTTCAAAGCCTTCGGCGAGCACCTCGCGCACCGGCCCGAGGGGCGGTGCCGCAGCTGCGATCTGTTCGGCGAACCGCGCGAAGAAGAGTCGCACGAGACCAACTGACGACTCGGTGCCGAAGACGACCAGTCCGATCCATCGCCCGCGGGGCGTGTCAAACCCCGCGAGCCAGACACCGCGGCCCACTCCTTGATGCACCACCGCTCCGAATCCGTCACGCGTGCCGAGGAGCCGGGCAAGTTCGCCGGTGGTGGCGAGGATTCCGGCGCCGAGCGCGGCCGCGGCCATCACGTCGAGCGAGCGCGTGAAGCCGTGCTGTGCGATCACCTGTCCCGAGCTGGTCATCACCAACGCAACGCGCGCCGATGATTCGCGCAGCAATTCTGCGAGGGGATCACCGACCCAGGGCTCGAGGACGCGCATCAGCCGAGGGCACCCGCGAAATCGCGGAGCAGGAGACGGAGCCGGCCGAGCTCGGCATCTGGACGCGCCACCGCCACGAGCCAGAGCGGCGCCGGGCCGGCAACGGCGAAGATGGCGCCACGCTCCGCCACGAATTGCATTGTCGTTGGGACCGACGGGTTCACGGCCGCGGCGGCGCGGGTTGCGCGCGCGATGAGCGCTGCCGACAGTGCCGCGACATTGGCCGTGACGAGATCTTCCATCGCGCTCTCCGCCACCACGAGACCGTCGTCGGAGGAGATGATCAGCGCGCCGACGACCCCGGGAACGCCGGTTACCTCGCGCATCGCAGACTCCCAGCGCTGGCCGCTCATCGCATCTGCTCGAGCCAATGCCGGGCCGCCTGCGCCGCATGCTCTGCCTGCGCGAGGAGTCTGCCGATCGGCGTTGCCGCCGGCCGGTGCAGGATCAGTGAGGTCTCCGTGGTAACTGGAAGCATCGCGATCATCGCACTGGGCGTTTCGATCGCGAGGTATCGCACCTCGCCAAGATCGAGAAGGCGCGCCGCGCGTGCCGTCTCACGGCTGAGACCGGCGCCCTCGGCCGCCAGCGTATCCGCCGCCGCCTCGTCGCCGGCACCACCGGTCAGACGCATCCCCTGCAGGTCATAGAGGAGCGTTCCGGTCATCGAATCGGCAAGGCGCGGCGTCTCATCGGCGATCGACGACGGACGCAACGCACGGATTCGGTCGAGTGCCGCGAGCACCGTGGCGTCGTGCGGCGCCCGCATTGCCGCAATCTCGAGGTTTCGCTCCGCAGCCGGGAAATCGCGAGCACGAAACGCAACGAACGCGAGCCCCTTTCGTGCACCGATATGTGCGGGATCACATTCAAGTGCGGCCCGCCATGCCGAAACCGCGCCGGCGTCGTCGCCTTGGTCGGCGCGAATCCGGCCCAGGAGGTCGTGGGCGTCTGCCACAGCCGGATAGTGCCCGAGCCCAGCCAGTGCCACGGCCGCGGCGGCCGCAAACTGGCCCCGCTGCCGCAGGCGTTCGCCGAGTTCGAGGAATGCGAGGCCGTGCGGGTGAACGATGGTGCCGGGAAGGAGAACGTCAGTCACGGGCGTCGCGGAGCGCCTCCACCATGGTGCGGGCTGCCTGCATCAATGCCTGCGCTTCATCGCTGCGGCTGGGTTCATCGGAACGCCAGCTCTGCCATGCGTCGATGGCGTTCTCGAACCGTCCGGCGCCGACCTCGGCAAGCCCGAGCGCTCGCCACGCCTCGGCGTCGTGCGGATGCGCTGCAAGTCGATCGCGGAGGAGCTGCGCCGCTTCTTCGTACCGGCCGGCCTCAAGGGCCATCCGTGCAGCGACCGCCGGATTGTTTCGAGCAGCCTGCAGCTCAAGTATAGCGGCGGCCTGCAGCGACTGAACCCGCTCGGCAATCTCCTCCAGTGGCTCGTCAAGCACAGCGGCCAGCTCGGCGACATCGCGCACGCCATCAACCCGGTCGAGAATTCGCCAGTCAAGGGGCGACAACAATGGCGCGACGCCCGATGCCAGGAGGTCGGCCGGAGCGAACGCAGGCACGAGGTGAAATTCAGCCAGCTCCGACGCGAGTTCAACGCGCCGGGTTTCGGCGGCAACGAGCGCAAAGACGAGGTCGTCGGTCGAAATCGACAAAGGGCCTTCGGCTGGTGGCGCCTCCTGGAAGTCGAAGCGCCCACGGCTCCAGTGCAGCATCGTGGTCACCGCCCGCACCGCCAACTTGGCCCGCATCGCGCGCGCCTGCGGGCGCAGCAGGACTCCGGTGTCGTCACGTGCGTCGGTGTCGGAGAGCACGTGGCGATCGACCAGCGCGTTCCGGGTCGCGTGATCGCCGGCGTCGGGCTCGATCGCGACGATCGCGCCGCCGGTGATGCGCATCAGGTGAGGCGGATCGTCGTCGGTTCGCGTCACGCGGAGCACGCCGCTACGTCCTCCCCGTTCCAGAAGCTGGAGCACCTCGATCAAGCCGATCTCGCTCAGCGGGCCGTGCATCATCCCCCCGCAAAGAGCGAGGCGAGTTGGCGTGCCGAGCGAGCGTGCCGTCGACTGGCGCTCCCGATTTCGGTTCCTGGATCGACGCGACCCACGGTCTCCCAGTCGTCGAATGCCTCGTCGTAGCGGCGCAGCTTGGCGAGCACCACGCCGCGATGAAAGAGCGCAGCCGGCTGCGACGGTTGATGCGCCAGGACCTGGTCGAATACCGCCAGCGCTTCGCCCAGGTGTGCAGTCTGGAGCAGCGAACGGCCGAGCGTCAGGAGCACGTCGTCGGTGTGTAACCCCGGGTCGGAGTCGACGCTGTCCGCCGGCAGTTCAACCAGCGTCCCAGTCGCGTCGCGTTCCAGAAGCCAGACCTGTGGGAGGTACCAGGGCGAGAGCAGGAGCGCCCGCCGAATCGCCGCAAGCGCGTCGTCATGGCGTCCCGTACGCTCGAACGCCAGCCCCAGGGTGAACTGTGCGCGAGCCGAATCCGGGTCGGAGGCAGCCGCGGCGGCGAGCAACGGCAGTGCACTCCCGGGGTCCTGATCGGCGAGGGCGGCGTAGCCGGCGAGAAAGTGGAGCACCGCAGGGACGGGCGTCCGTTCGAGCCACGGAGCGAGCGCGGCGCGGGCACGATGCGGCAAACCCCGGCGGAGCATCGCGAGCGCTCGATTGTGCGCCGCTGCGACACTTCCCGACGCGAGGGCACGCCCCCACGCCGCATCGGCAGCGACGCGTTCGTGCCGATGCTCGTGCAGCACGGCCAGTCCGTTCCAGGCCGCCGCCGCAAGTCGCGGATCGTCGATGGCCGCGCGATAGCAGGCTTCGGCCATCACTGCTTCCATCTGCCGGTGCGCCGCCACAGCGGCGGCGAGCGGGCTTCCCGCGGGCCGGCGACCGGCTGGCGCGGCGTCGTCGGCGGCAAGAAGGATCCCGTCAGTCCGCCCGGCGGCCAGACGTTCCAGTGCACGGAGCGCGGCATGCGGCGCATCGGGCATCGACACGGCTCGCCGCGCGGCATCAAGCGCCGCCGCATGCTCGCCATGACGGGCGGCGAACCAGGCGAAGTTATTGAGGGTAGTCGCGTTGGCGGAGGCGAGCCTGCGGCCGAGCGCGGCGACGATCCCGACGTCCTGATCACGCTCGCCGGCCACGTCAGTCGATCCGGATCGCCTCGAGAATCGCACGCACCGAGGCCTGATCAGGCATCAGCAGAAAGGCACCGGTGAGCGGCTCTCCGGTCCCTTCGGCGCGGAACGACGTGTCGACGCAGAAGACCAGGTCGCTCTGCGACTCGCGCGGGTCGACCGTCGAGGAAATCGCTTGCGTCGTCGGACCGATCGTGAGTGACGGTACCGACGGAAGGAGCATCATCCCCATGAAATTACTGAGTGCCGTGAGATAGGCCGAACAGACGATGTTCCCCACTTCCTTGAGCCCCGATTGCTCGAGCTCGCCCAGGGCGCGCGGCGGGCCCTGAGGACGCCGGAGAATCAGGTCGCAGAGGCGGGTGGCGTCGTACTCACCGAACGTGAGCAACGCGCGACCGGTAAGATCACCGAGCATTCGCATCGCGACGACCGCCACGTGATCGCCGAAGGCGCTGACCATCGCCGGGACTTCGCCGTACTGCACTCGCCGCACGTGAGGCACCGAAATCATGATCCGCTGATCGGTCAGCTGCGACAGTGCCGTGGCCGCGTGTCCGGCCCCGATCGTCGCAACCTCGCGAAGTCCGTCATGGCGGAGCGCTTCAATGTCGTTGGTGCTCGAGGTCATGAGAAATCCCGGTTCAGAGGTCATCCTGCGAGTCAGACCACGCTCGCAAGATCCATCATCAACGCCGGCCGCCCGTCGTCGAGCACCGTGGCGCCGGTAATCCATCGCGCCATGCCGGCGGGCCGGTCGATTGGCTGGACCACAGCGTCGACCTGCCCGTGGACTGCGTCGGCCAGCAGCGCGACCCGCTGACCATTCGCCTCGACGACGATCGCGGGGCGCCGCCGAGGCGGATCGTCGCCATGGTACTGCAGGAGCCGTCGCAGGTCGACGATGGGCAACGCGTCACCGCGAACAAAGAGGACGGCGCGCCCATCCTGCTGGCCGATCGACCCCGGTTCGGATGCAACCAGTTCGATCACGTGCGTCAGCGGCATGACGTAGCGCTCGGCGCCGACTCCGGCGATCAGTGACCGCACGATACCGAGCCGCGTCGGGAGGCGGATCCCGAAGATCGTCCCGCGTCCCGGCACGGTCGACAGTGACAGCGATGCCCCGATTTCGCGGAGCCGCGCCACCACGACATCGAGACCGACTCCTCGCCCGGAGATTTCGGTGACTCGGGGCGCAGTGCTGAACCCCGGCCGCTCGAGTACCGCGAGGAGACCATCATCGGTCAGCACCGCGCGCGCATCGAGAATCCCCATCGCCCGCGCCCGCGCCGCGACAGCGTCGCGATCGATCCCGCGGCCATCATCGGTGACCTCGACGACGACAGCATCGCCGTCGCGGCGAGCGGTCACCGAGATTTTCCCCGTTGGGCGCTTCCCCGCCGCGCGTCGCTCGTCAGCCGGCTCGATGCCGTGATCGACGGCATTGCGAAGCAGGTGCAGGAGCGGGTCGGCGAGCTGGTCGAGAATGGCGCGATCGACCTCGAGCGTTTCGCCGCTGACCTGGACGGTGACCTCCCGTCCAAGATGCCGCGCAAGATCGCGCGCCATCGGTGGCACCCGTTCCAGCACCTCGGCCAGCGGCGCGAGCCGCACGTCGAGAATGCGCGACTGCAGCGTGTCGAGGCGGCGCGCCATCTGGAGCGCCGCGCGCGCAATCGGCGAAAAGGTGTCGGCGTCGGCTCGACGCTCGAGCTCCTGCCGCGCCGTCACCAGCGACCCGAGATCACCCAGGAGGGCATCGAGGCGGTCGAGATCGACGCGCACGATCGGCGTTCCCCGCGCCGGTGCCGCCATCGCCGCGCCGGCACCTTCGGCCAAAGCAATTGCCGCCTCGCACGCCATCGCCACGGCATCGAGCTCGACGCCAAACGCGCGCAGCCAGCCCACCGTCGCCGGCTGACCGCCGCGGCGAACCTCGCTCAAACTCGTTTCGGTGGAGTGAACCAGGTCGGTCGCCGCGTTGAACTCGAGCGACGCGGCCATTCCCTTCACCGTGTGCAATGCGCGGAAGATCTCTTCCGCCGGCTCGCGCTCGGCGGGGTCGCTCGTCCAGAGTTCAAGAGCCCGGCGAGCGCCGCTCAGGAGCGATCGTGTTTCCGACGCGAAGAGTGCCACGTAACGCGCACGACGTGGGTCGTTCATCCACCGAGCACGCGCTGAACCGCTTCGAGGACCCGCGCCGGCTGGAATGGCTTGACCACAAAGTCCTTCGCGCCGGCCTGGATGGCTTCGACCACGAGGGCCTGCTGCCCCATCGCGCTGCACATCAGGATCCTGGCCGCCGGATCCGCCGCGATAATCGCCCGGACAGCGTCGATGCCGCCCATGTCGGGCATCACGATGTCCATGGTCACGAGGTCAGGGCGGAGCGCCTTGTACCGGTCGACCGCCTGCAGGCCGCTCTCCGCTTCGCCTACGACTTCGTAGCCGGCGCCAACGAGAATGTCGGCGATCATCGTTCGCATGAAGATCGCGTCATCGCAGATCAGGATCCGGTGCGCCACGCAATGTCCTCCGGCTGAAGATTCAGGCGAAGATCGCGGTCGCGATCTGGCCCAGGTCGATTTCTGCAAGGCCCGTGCGCGCCTCGCCGACCAATTCTACGACGGCATCGGTCACCAGGCCGAACCGTCGCCCTTCCCATTCAACGACCACCACCTCCGACCCGGTTGCTCCCCCGCCGCCAAGGTCGAGGGCGCGGACGGCGTCGGCCACGACCAGGATCCTGCCGCGGTGGTTGGCCATCCCGCGCACCGCTGCCGACCCACCCGGAACCCGGACCATCCGCGCGTCGCGAAGTACCTCGATGACACTCTCGACCGGGATATACCAGCGAGCTCCGGCCATCTGTACCACCAGGCCGCCAACCCGCTGTCCGGGGTCAGTCATCCGACCCGAAAAAACCCAGGGCCTCGAGCGCATCACCTGGGCCCTCGAGCACGCCGGCGCCGGCGGCTTCCTCGAGTCCCGGCCAGAGATCCGCTGGCCACGGCGACACCAGTCGCAACGGGACCCCGGTCATCGGATGGCGGAACGCCAGAAGTGCTGCGTGAAGCGCCTGCCGCGGGACCAGCCCTTCCAGGCGCCGGGCGGCCAACCTCCCGGTGCCGCCAATTCGCTTCCAGCCACCGGACACATATACCGGATCTCCCACAACCGGGTGGCCGATCGACTCAAGGTGCACCCTGATCTGATGAGTCCGCCCAGTGTGGAGTTCGAGCCGGACCAGATCGGTCGATCCAAATCGGCTCACCGCAATGACATCGGTCCTGGCACCCCTCCCCCCCGGAAGTATCGCCATCCGGGTCCGGTCACGAAGGTCCCGGCCGATCGGAGCCTCGATCGAGAGCCGGGCCTGGTCGAGGTGACCCCAGATCAGCGCAGCGTAGACCCGGCTCACCCGCCGCGCGGCGATCATCGCGCCAAGCTTGCGATGGGCGACATCGTCCTTGGCGACGATGATCAGTCCGGAGGTATCCCGGTCGAGCCGATGGACGATCCCAGGGCGCCCCTCGGCACCATTGGCCAGTGTCGTTCCGCGGGCAACGAGGGCGTTGACGAGGGTATCGTCCCAATGACCCGGAGCTGGATGCACCACCAGACCCGCCGGCTTGTCGATTACGGCGAGGTATTCGTCCTCGAAGACCACCTGCAGCGGAATCGGGTTCGGCGTGAGGCGACGCACCGGCTCGGCGGGCGGCTCGTCCAAGGTGACGACGTCGCCACGTAACAGCGTGTGTGACGCACGCGCCACCGCGGTGTTGACCGTGAACGCCCCCGCGGCCAGGAGACGTGCCGACTGCGTGCGTGAGATTCCCAGCTGGTCGGCAAGGAAGCGATCGAGACGCTCGGTGCGCGCGACAGTGACCGAAAAGGTCACACCGCGACCTGCCTCAGGCTGCGGCGCGGGTCGCGGCGGCGCGGCGCGCATCTTCGCGCCAGAGAGAGAGGGCCAGGGCGATCGCGCCGCAAGTGACCGCGATATCGGCCACATTGAATGTCGGCCAGCGCAGCGTGCCCGCACCAATGTCGATGAAATCGATCACGCCCCGCGCCGAGAGGACTCGGTCGATCGCGTTCCCTGCCGCACCACCGGCGACGAACGCGACGGCGAGCTGTCGCAAGCGGTCGGCCGGCGACGCCTGCCGCGCCGCCAGGTAGAGCCAGACGATCGCGGCGATCGCAATCGCGAGAAAGATCCACCGCTGCCAGAGCCCGAGGTCGAGTCCGAAGGCGGCGCCCTGGTTGTGGACCAGCCGGAACTGCACCGCGTCTCCGATCACCGACACCACCCGTTCGCCGAGCATTCGCTCGGCGATGATCTTGGTGATGCGGTCGAGGACAACGGTGATCAGCATCACCGCCCAGAATGGGCGGCCCCGTTCATCGCCGCTTGGCATCCTCTTCCTTCTCCTTGCAGGCGATGCACAACCGGGCGTGCGGCAGCGCGTCGAGGCGCTCGAAATCGATCTCGACACCACACTGATGGCAGTGCCCGAACTTGTCGGGCTGATTGTACATCCGGCGCAGCGCCTCGTTGATGTGCCAGAGGTACCGCCCCTCCTGCGACGCGAAGAGGAACTGTTTCTCCCGCTCCATGGCGTCGGTTCCCTGATCGGCCATGTGGAAGGAGTACGACGACAGATCACCGTCCGATGATTGCAGCGTCGCGTTGAACGACTCGTCGTAGTAGCCGAGTTCCTTCATTACGCGAGTACGCTCCTCGAGCAGCCGCTTCTCGAGATGCTTCAACTGGGTCTTCGTCACAGGCTGTCCGGATGTGGTGGGCCGGAGAGGGTCCGGCCGTCCCCGACCTGCCGCACGGCGAGTGTGGCGGTGAGGTCGTCAATCGTGATCTCTGCCCTGCGATCGTGCGTTTCCAGCGCCTCGCCGGTACGGAATTCCCGCGCCAGTGTTTCCGCTCCGATATGGTCGTGATGCTGACGCGCCGCGTCAACCAGCGCGGGATCACCGATGACGGATACCGCAATCCGCGTCGACACATCGTAGCCGGCGTCCTTGCGCAGTCGCTGGATGCGGTTCACCAGCTCGCGCGCCAGCCCTTCCTGGACCAGCGGCGGCGTCAGCTCAGGGTCGAGTGCCACGACGAAGGGACCGTCACTCGCAACCGGCCATGTGGTCGCGACATCGCGCTCGACCACCACGTCTTCCGGCAGCAATTCCACGCGGTCACCGCCGATGGTGGTCTCCCATGCACGCCCCAGCTCGAGTTCCTGCAATCCGGCGCGCTCGAGCGTCGCGACCGCGTTGGCGACCTCCTTGACCCGCGATCCGAAACGCTTCCCCAGCGTGCGGAAGTTCGGCTTGCCGCGGAGCCGCACCAGGTCGGCGTCGCTCGCCACGATCTCGATCCGCTTCACGTTGGTCTCCGACATGAGGAGCGGCAGGAGTGATTCGAACACCACGCCCCCGGCTCCGGCGGGCACTGCCACCTTCATCACCGCCAGCGGCTGCCTCACCCGGAATCCGGCCGTTTCGCGGGCCGCACGCCCCAGCGACGTGAGCCGCCGGACGGCATCCATCGCAACGTCGAGCGCGGCATCAAGCCGGCCGCGATCCGCCGGAAACGCCGTCAGGTGGACGGACATTCCAGTCGTTGCCCGGTGCAACCAGTCACTGGCAAACGGCGCGGCCGGAGCGAGGAGCGCGGCCGTGACGCGCAACGCTTCGCCGAGCGTCTCGACCGCCGCCGGATCTGCTTCGCTGTCGGGAGCCCAGAAGCGGCCGCGGTTGGTCCGCACGTACCAGTTCGACAGGTCGGCGTCGACGAAATCGGCGATCGCCCGGGTCGCGGTGGTGACGTCGTAATCGTCGAATCCGGCGCGCACCGCGGCAACGGTCGCATCGAGCCGGCCCAGAATCCAGCGATCGGCGACGGTCAGTTCAGGCGGAGCCGCGGTCGGAGCACCGGCATACAGGGCGAAGAACTGGTACGTGTTCCGCAGCGTGTTGAGGAACTTTCCCGCCGTCTCGGTCAGCTGGCCGGTGTCGAAGCGTTTCGGCTGCCACACCTGACTCGAAAGCAGGAGATAGAGCCGCGCCGCGTCGGCGCCGTGTTCGGCGATCAGCTCCCACGGATTGACGACATTGCCGCGACTCTTCGACATCTTGTGGCCGCTCGCGTCGAGCACCAGTTCGTTGACGATCACGTTGCGATACGGCGCAACGTCGAGGACCGCCGTCGCGATCGCGAGGAGCGAATAGAACCAGCCGCGGGTCTGGTCGACGCCTTCGCAGATGTAGTCCGCAGGAAAATGCGACGCGAATTCGCTATGGTGTTCAAAAGGATAGTGCCACTGCGCGTACGGCATCGACCCAGAGTCGAACCAGGTATCGATCACCTCCGGCACTCGACGCATCGTGCCGCCATCCGGCGCGGGCCAGGTCACCTCGTCGATCCAGGGCTTGTGCACGTCGAGATCGTTGGCCGGGACAAAGCCGGTCTTCGCCTCAAGCTCCTGGTACGAACCGATCACTTCGATCACCGATGCGTCGCGATCGCTGACCCAGATCGGCAGGGGGGTTCCCCAGTACCGTTCACGCGACAGCGCCCAGTCGACGTTGTTGCCCAGCCACTCGCCGAAGCGTCCGCTTCCCATCTCGGGCGGATGCCAGGCAATGTCCGAGTTCAATCGCGACATCCGGTCCTTGATCGCCGAGGTGCGGATGAACCATGAATCCCGTGCGAGATAGATCAGCTTGCTCTGGCAACGCCAGCAGTGCGGATAACTGTGCGTGTGCTGTTCGGTCAGGAGGTGCCGCCCCGATTCCTTGAGACGCTTGAT
>DASYAK010000060.1:0-24739 GCA_036501385.1 Gemmatimonadales bacterium
GTTATGGCCTTGACAATAGTGCGATGGCGGCGTTGGCATCCTGCGTCACACTCGACACTCTGTCGCTGCTTGGGTGTGAACGCGTCGGAGACGATGGGTTGGAAACTCTCGCGCAGAGCGTTCAGCTAACCAACTTGCAACTTCCGGAGTTCGCCGACATCTCCGACAGAGGGATCGTTGCATTAGGTGAGAACGCCTCTCGGCTACGTAGCCTTGGATGCACGAAGCTTGATCATGTCACCGATGTGGGGTGGAGCAGGATTGCGCAGGCGCCGGTCATCGAGGACGTTAAAGTTGTCTCTTGCCGTAACATCTCGGATCGGACGATCCACGCATTCGGTGACGCACACATGTTACGGAGCCTTACGATCGCGGGATGTCCAGCGATAACAGCTTCGGGGGTAGAGATACTTCGAAGCAGGCGGCCTCTCCTGATCCTCAACTACGAACCGTAACGGCAAGTGCCCTGGCAATCGTTGCGCGAGGCGGAGCGGTGGACGTGAGCCGGAATTCGGTGCTCCGGTACGGGAAGCTGCGTTGCAGGGCGCCTGACGTAGAAGAGTATCGAGAGCTTTCCGGTGGTCCTCCCATGATCGGCGGGCGCATATGCAAGTCCTGAATGAGGAGGATCTCCTGAAATGGTTGGACAGGCGAGAACTCTCGCTCGGGCGTGACCGGCAACTGAAATTCCGGGCCGACAATGTGTCGTCGGTCCGGATTGCCCCACCGCGCGATTTCACCAGGTTGGCGTACCTGTGCTATTCGCTCGTCTTGCTGACAGTTCCGGAAGAGAGCGATTTCGCCGGTGTGCTACTCTGGCAGCGAGCGTTTAGCCTGGGAGAAACGCCGTTGTATCGAATGGCCGAATTGCTTTGGACGCAAGCGGCGCCGACCGGAATGAACTCCCCTGGCCTCGGGAGATTGTTTGATTCGACAGAATGCCTCCCGGCCGCTACCAACGCACTGATCGCGCTCGGGTTTGAATGGGATTCATACATCGTCCCTTCCGCCGGCGATTACTTCGTGTACAAACACCACGATGAAACGGTCGACGTGGTTAGTCCCTTTGACCATGTCGCTCGCCGAATCGCCCGAACATTGGCTGACGGTGGATTGTTGACATCTGCTGGACAATGATTGCGGAGGCAGCTCCGATACATCGCAGGCAATGAGAGCCATTGCGGTCGGAGGACCTGCAGCGCAAACCCCGTGAGGCGGTCGCAGATCAGCAACGAAAGGTTGTGAACAATCGGTTAAGCCCGCGCCGGTGTGGTCGACCGGTATTGTTGAAAGGATGGCAAGATGACTGCAACAGGGGACAAAGCCTACGACCGCGTCTTCGCGCTGCTCGAAGAACTGCCAACGACCTCAGCAGTGATGATGCTCCGGCAGCAGATCCTCCGGCAAGCCGGCGTCGCGCGTGCCCGACACGACACGGCGCGACTCGAGAAGCTGTATCGGGAAACGCAGGCGCTGGCCCGCTCGCTCGGCGTCGGACTCGGTGGCAAGATCTCGCGGCTACGCCCCGCCGTGCCGACGTCGTCGCCGTGCATATGCCGCACCGGATTGTTGAGATTACAATTGACTTGGACGAACCATCGGCCGACATCATCACCGCGATTGCGCGATTGCTGAAGACCGGATGACCGCAGGGTCGAAATGCTGCGCACAGGCAGGCCTACCTCACCCTCAACACATCCTCCAGTTCCCCCGCATTCCCCCGCCCCAGCAGCCGCACCGCATCGGCAATCGCCCGCTCCGCCCTGGGCCAGCTCCACTGCGTTCGCGCCTGCTCCGGACTGAGCCAGAGCCAGGTGTCGTGTTCGTCGCTCAACTGCACCACCGCGTCGCCGGTCACGAACGCGACGAAAACGGGAATCAGCGCGACCCGGTCATCGTGATGGAGATAGAACTGCTCTACGCGGCTGAGATTGTAGAGCGCCAGCGCATGGCACCCGGTTTCCTCGAGCAGTTCCCGACGGGCACATTCGGCCGGCAACTCGCCGGGGTCGATCCTGCCATGAACACATTCCCAGGTTCCGGCGCGGACCCGGTCGCGCGCCCGCCTGAGGAGCAGGACCTCGAGCGCGTCCTCACGCCCGCGCAGGACGTAGACGTCGACGAACGTGGTCGCGATGGTGGTCATCGGAATTGCATTGATCGATCAATGCAATGCACCGGCACTGCTTACGCCTAGCGGCCGCGGCGCGCCAGCGTCGCTTCGAGCCGCGCCGACAGCGCCTTGGGACGGAACGGCTTGGCGAGAAAGTCGGTGGCGCCGAGTCGCAGCACCTTGACTTCGTTGTCCTCGTCGCCGCGCGCCGACAGGATTACCACCGGAAGATGCTCGGTGCGCGGATGAGCCCGGAGCTTCTGCAGCACCGTGTAGCCGTCGATGTTGGGCAGGTTGAGGTCGAGGAGCACGAGATCGGGGTTATGCCGGTCGACCTGCTCCATTGCCTCGGCGCCGTCGCGCGCCTCGCAGATGGTGTACCCCTCCTGTTCCAGGAGATCCTTGATCACCCGGCGCAGCGAATCCTCGTCCTCAACCAGGAGAATTGTCGCGCGCGACGGCGGCGCATCGCCGGCAACGGGAGCTGGCGCCTCCGGTTCGTCGACCAGTTCGAGCCCGGCGAAAAGCTCCTCGTCGGTGCTGTGCTCACCGGTGGTCTCGGTGTCGACCTGGTGCTCGCTGGTTGACGATGCCTGCGACGACTTCCCCTTCTTCTCGCGGGTCTTGCCGCGGCCCTTGGCGGCCGGAGCTTCCGCCGGCTGCGGCACGTCGGTCACCCGCAGCAGTTCGTCGACCGACGTATGCCCGTCGAGGAGATGCTTCAATCCGCACTCGAAGAGGGTCCGCATCCCGTTGTCATGCGCGGCGTGCCCGATCTGGTCGGCGTTGGCGTTGTTGCCGACCAGCCGTTCCAGCTCGGGAGTCATCGCCAGGATCTCAACCACCGAAAAGCGCCCGCGGTATCCGGTCTGGGTGCACTGACCGCATCCCACGGCCTTCCAGAGCGTGGCGTCTCTCGCAACGAACGGACGCAGCCGTTCGGGAAGCTCGGCATACGGCTGCTGGATGCGGCACGAGGAACAGATCCGCCGCATCAGCCGCTGGGCGATCACGCCCCGCAATGCGGCGCCGATCTTGAACGCCTCGAGTCCCATGTCGACGAGGCGCGTCACCGTATTGGGCGCGTCGTTGGTGTGCAGCGTGGAAAGCACGAGGTGGCCGGTGAGCGACGCCTGCACCGCCACCTGCGCCGTCTCGATGTCGCGGATTTCGCCCACGAGGACAATGTCGGGGTCCTGGCGCAGGATCGACCGCAATGCCGCGGCGAAGGTGAGGCCGGTCTTTTCGTTGGTCTGGACCTGCACCACATTCTTGCCGAGCCGGTATTCGACCGGGTCCTCGACGGTGACGATGTTGATCCCTTCGCCCTCGATGGTGCGGATGCACGAATAGAGCGTCGTCGTCTTGCCGGAGCCGGTGGGCCCGGTGCAGAGAAGGATCCCTTCCTTGCTGTTGAGGAGCCGCTTGATCAGCGTCTGCTCGTCATCGTAGAGGCCCAGCGACTCGAGCGACAGCATCGTCGACTGAGTATTCAGGATCCGGATGACGACCTTTTCGCCGTGCGTAGCCGGTAGCGTCGAGACGCGGAGATCGACCGGGTTCCCCTTCACCTCGACGCGGGCGCGCCCGTCCTGCGGGCGGAGGCGGTCGGCGATATCGAGCCCCGACATGATCTTGATGCGCGAGATCAGCGGCGTCCCCGCCTTGCGCGGAATCGTCATCGCGTGACGGAGAACGCCGTCGATGCGGTAACGCACCACCACCGCCTGCTCGCCCGATTCGATATGGATGTCGCTGGCCCGGCTCGACACGCCGTCGTCGAGGAGCACATTCACCAGCTTGACGATCGGCCGCGAGCTCGCCTCGGCCGCAGCCGCGTCGGCGTCGATCTCGTCCTGCTCCTCATCGACGGTGCGGACGTCGGCCGCGTCCATCCCGGTGAGGATGTCCTTGACGCTCCCCTCGCGCCGGGCGGCGCCATACAACTGATCGAGCTTCTCGCGGATCCTTGGCGGCGAAGCGAGCAGCATCCGCACTTCGCGTCCGGTGGCGAAGGCGAGCGCCTGCTCGGCGCCGATATCGAACGGATTGCTCGTGGCCACTTCGAGGAGCACGTCGTTGACCGTGAGCGGGACGACACTGTAACGGCGGGCCAACGGCTCGGGCACGGCGTCGCGGCCGGCGTCGCCGGCGAGCTTCAGGTCGGCGATGGGAAGCTTGCAGCGGGCCGCGACGGCGTCGAGAACCTCGGCCTCGGTCAGGAGGCGCGCGTCGAGGATCCGCTCCCAGAGCGAGGTTGTCGATTCGTTGTCATTCTGGAGCCGCTCAAGCCTGTCTGCCGGGAGAAGTGGTCCCAGGACCGCGGCTGTCCATTCGTCGTTGTAGTTACGCACGAGCCCCTTCGGCGCGGGTTTGCATCGGACTGTGCAATCTAGGTGCCTTCTCGTCTACATGACATATAGCTGACAGGGGGTGACCTGATCGTCGCGCCGCCCCGTCGATCGGTGAGACGGTTTACAGCACCCCCCACCAGTCGGGGTGAACGTCGAGCGAAATCGCCGCGTGACCGGTTCGGAGGGAGATTCCCGACTCGACGCGAAGGAGCGGGCCCCAGAGGTCGAGGCGCACCCCGGCAACTGGCTCGACCTGCCCGGTCGCCCGCCAGGGTACGGCGACGATTTCTCCCCCGGCGACGCCAGCGGCAACGAATGGCTCGAGCGTGCTCGGCAGGGCGACGTAGCGAGAATATGGGAAGGGCGGGGTCGGCAGGTGCACAGGAATCGACCAGCCAGCGGAAACGAGCCCCACACTCCGCCCGCCAAGTTCGCGAAATGGCAGACCCGGAAGGGTGCCCCTTCCGCCCAGCACAAAGCTGCGATACGCCGGGAGGCCGGCGCTTCCCCAGCCAGCTTCGCCCTGGAGGATGATTGACCCCACGGAAAGCGGAAGGTCGGCGTCGCCCGAGGCGCGAATCCGGGTCCAGTCGTTCGACCCGAGGCCTCCTTCCCCGTCGATCGTCCACCCGTGACCGGCACTGTTTCGGCGGGAGACCACCACCCGCGCCATCGCCGCGCTAGTCCTCGCGAGGAGGGGATTGGGTGCCGCCGAATCGGTGAGCGGCGTGAATCTCGTCTCAACCGGCCTCGATTCTTCCCACCCGCCTCCCACCGTGAACAGCGTACCCCCGGCAGGGATCGTCGCCGAGGCCATGGCGTGATCGATCAGGGTGTAGTCGCCGTGATCGTTCCCATCGAATGCCGTAATGACCGAGTTGAGCACGCCACTGATCACCGGCGCGTCACCGATATCGAGCACCGTCCGCGTTTCGTCGATTGACCAGCGGATCGAGCCCGTCGCGCGGCTCATCCCCGCCGACCAGATCACCCGGTCGTCGCTGAAGCCGATTCCGGCGCGTCCATGCAGCGCGATCCCGCGGCCGAGATCGAGCGAGCTTCCCGGTTCGACGGTGACCCCCTCGACACGGTTCACCCGGATCAGGTCGCTGAGACTTCCATCCACGATCCGGAACCGCGGCAACCCGTCGAGGGAGCGACCGCCGATCGCCTGCGAAGCCCGGCGGGCGACGTCAGCCACGTCGCCCTCGGTGGCGGGGAGTTCGCCGATTTCGCTTGCGATCGGGACACTCCATCCCGAGTCGATGGGACTCCGGAGTCCGCCGATCGGCGGCCCGGCGAAGCGCCCAACGCCCTGGCTGGCCCCAAACTGGTAATCATCGATGATCCAGTCTCCGCGGATCACGGTATGGATCGGGGATTCGAGCCAGGGCGCCGCTCGCCGGATCACGATCGATTGTCGCCAGGGAAGCCACCGGGCGTTTTCCTCGAGGGCGTTGTCGAGGGTGACGGTGATGTCTTCAACGGTCCGATCGCGATAGGCTGCCGGCGTGAAGGTGAACTGGAAGCGGACCAGCGCGGCGCGGTCGATGTCGATATACAGCGTGCCGACCGTACCGGGACTCTTCGGATCGCGCGGGCGGACTTCGACCGCGACCACCCGCACCGTGCCGCGCGGCGCGCTGAGAAGGAGGGTGTCGCCGGGACTGAAGAGGTAGAGCCCGAGACCGGCCGCCGAGAGCGGGTGGGGGACGTCGCGAACCTCATCGCCCTGGCCCAGGCGGATCGCGGGACCGAAGTCGTTGGCGACGATGCCGAGATGGTCGCGGTGGTACTCCATTTCGTTGGGAAGGAACGACGTGTCGCGCCAGGCGACGATGTTCTGCTTGCTCCAGTTCGGGGACTCCCCGTACACTTCGACCCGCAACTCGTCAGCCCGGATGACTCGTTCGACAGGACCATCGCCGTGATCGACTATCGACGCAAACCGCAGGAACCCGTGCGCTGCGGCTTGCCACGAGGCGAGGAGGGTGTCGGCATCGCGGGCGGTGCGATGCGTCACGGCCGCCCGGATGAGCGGCAACGAATCGCCGGAAACCCAGCGCTGCGCGCCGAGTTGCGACGTCGCGGTCGCAGAGAGGCAGAAGATCGCCGCCATTCCGATCGATCGAGGCTGCATTGGGGGAAGATAGGCCTCGCGGCAGTGTGCCTCGCCGGGTGTCACGGCAATCAGGTGAACGTGGGAAGCGTTCCCGCCACGATGGCGATTTCGCCCGGAACGCAATCCACCACCGACAAGGTATGGGTTCTCGAAGCATCAGGAGCGGCCGTACGCGACACCGCCGTGATCTTCGCGGCCGCCGCGGGACGCACGATTGTCCTGCAGCACCCCGACGACCGCGCGATCTTCCTGATCCTCCATTTTCCCGCTGCGCACGACAGTACGCGGTCGACCGACAGCATCAGGGTCGATGTCCATCCGCTTGCCGGGAAATACGAGGTGACGCTCGACCTCCCGGCGAATATTCCAGCCGGCTCGACTGCGACATTCTCGTATGCGATGCACTTTCGCACGCCGGCTGCGGCCGTCGCCACGCACCGAAGCCCGGGCCAGTTCGAACAGCTCCTCGCGCCGGCAGTGGTGACCGATACGCGCGTCAAGTTCCTCGAAGGGACTCGAGTGGCGGCCGATATGATGCGCTTTCCGTTGACCACTGCGGGCACCTACGCCCTGGTGGCACTGCGATGACTGACCTCAGGGCGAGATGTCGCGACGCTGCCCGCGCCGGATTTTCCCGGGTCCCGGTGACGCGCGAGGTCGTGCTTGACGGCGATACTCCGGTATCGGCGTTCGCGAAACTCCACCGCGGCGACTACGGCTTTCTTCTCGAATCACTCGAGGGGGGCGAACGATGGGCGCGGTATTCGTTCCTCGCCACCGAGCCGGCTGCGATCTATCGCTACCACGGTCGGCACGGCGAGCAGTCGACCGGTAGTGATCGCTGGGAGCCGCTCGGCGAGGAGATGGCGCCGTTCGACCACCTCAGCAGTCTCCTCCGCAACGACCGGTCGGTCGATCTCCCTGGGCTGCCGCGATTCACCGGCGGCGCGGTGGGCTTCTGGGGGTACGATGTGGTGCGC
The DNA here is from genome assembly GCA_036501385.1 of Gemmatimonadales bacterium. Lineage (GTDB taxonomy): Bacteria > Gemmatimonadota > Gemmatimonadetes > Gemmatimonadales > GWC2-71-9 > Palsa-1233. The sequence continues at coordinate 7,570 of DASYAK010000060.1, forward strand.
ACCATCGAGGAGCTTCCCGACGCGCCGCGCGACGATCGCGGGCTTCCCGACGCGGTGGTGATGCTGGTCGACACCCTCCTCGTGCTCGACAACCTTTTCCATCGCGCAACGGTGATCGCCAATGTCGCCGTTGCCGATGATCTCGCCGACGACGAACTCGAATCGCGAATCAACGCCGCGCAGGCGCGCTGCGACGAATGGGTGAATCGCCTCGGCGCGCCGAACACACTGGCGCCGCTCGCAATCCCCGAAACACGGCGAGTCGCAGCGGCCACGGCGAACTACGCCGACGCGGACTACCGGCGGGATGTGGAACGCTGCCAGGAATACATCGCGGCTGGCGACGCATTTCAGATCGTCCTCTCGCGACGGCTCGACGTAACCCCGGCTCCCGACCCATTCCTGGCATATCGCTGGTTGCGCGCGCTCAATCCTGCCCCGTATTGCTATTTCCTCCGTCTCGCCGGCGTGACGATCGCCGGCGCGTCACCGGAGGTCCTGGTGCGAGTCGAGCATGACCGCGTCACGGTCAGGCCAATTGCGGGGACGCGACCGCGTGGCGCCACGGCCGATGCCGACCTCGCGCTCGAGGCCGAGATGCGGGCCGATCCCAAGGAAGTCGCGGAGCACATGATGCTCCTTGACCTTGGCCGGAACGATGTCGGACGCGTTGCGCAATACGGATCGGTGCGTGTGGTGGAGCAGTTCGTGGTCGAACGCTACTCACACGTCATGCACCTGGTGAGCGAGGTACACGGAGTCCTGCGCCCCGAACTCGACGCCCTCGATGCGCTCGCGGCGGCATTTCCGGCGGGAACAGTGAGCGGCGCGCCCAAGGTGCGCGCGATGGAGATCATCGACGAACTCGAGCCGACGCGCCGTGGTCCCTATGCCGGCGCGGTGGGCTATGTGGGATGGGGAGCGCGGACCCTCGATACGGCGATTGCGATCCGCACCATAGTCTTCAATGGCGCAACGGCAAGCGTTCAGGCCGGCGCGGGGATCGTCGCCGATTCGGTGGCCGAGCGCGAGCTCAACGAGACCGCTGCAAAGGCCGGTGCAATGCTGGCGGCGCTGGGAATGGCGGAAGGGCAAGGGGAAACGGAAAAGCGAAAAGGGAAAAGCGTATGAGTCATCGCTGAAAGCTGTACCGGTACCCCGCCTGCTCCAGGAGTTGCAGCACCAGCCTGACGGGCAATCCCATCACGCCGAAGAAATCACCTTCGATTCGCTCGACAAGCGCCGCTCCCCATCCCTGGATTCCGTAGGCCCCCGCCTTGTCGCGAGGTTCACCGGTTGCGATGTAGTCAGTGAGAAACGCGTCGTCGCACGAATAGAAGGTGACGCGGGTCTCGTCGGCCGCGTGGAATTCCTGGCCGCCGGCGACGAGACAGACCGCCGTCACGACAACGTGAGCTCGACCCTGAAGCCGGCGCAGCATCTGCAGCGCATCGGCATCATCGACTGGTTTCTCCAGAACATCGTCGTCGACCACGACGATCGTATCGGCGCCGAGGACGAGTTCGCCCGGGATGGCGCGGGCCTTGTCGCGAGCCAGGCGCCGCGCGTAGGCGCGCGGGGCTTCGCCCGGAAGGCGGATTTCCTGGACATTCGCCGGCGTGATGATGACGGGAATGTGCAACATCTCCATCAGCTGACGGCGTCGAGGCGATGCCGACGCGAGGACGACGGTGGGAATCATCATGCCGGCGGGTACTCGAGCATCAGCGTCACCGGCCCGTCGTTGGTGAGTGCCACTTTCATGTCGGCTCCGAAGGTTCCGGTCGCCACGGTAAGCCCCGTCGCCCGCAGATCGGCAATGAATAGCTCGTAGAGCGGAATCGCAGTCTCGGGGCGTGCCGCCGCGACAAACGACGGGCGGCGCCCCGCCGACGCGTCACCGTAGAGCGTGAACTGGGACACCACGAGGATGGCGCCGCCGGTTGCGGCGAGGTCGAGGTTCATCTTCCCCTGGTCGTCGTTGAAGACGCGGAGTCCGGCGATCTTTGTCGCCATCCAGGCTGCATCGGCGGGAGTGTCGGTGTGGGTGAAGCCAACGAGCACGGCCAGACCGCCGTCGATCGCGGCCGATACCGCGTCGCCGATCGTCACCGTCGCTGTCGTAACCCGCTGCACCAGGGCGCGCACGCGACCAAGGTAATGGGATCGGGAGTGGCGGCGCCGCCTCGTGACGCCGTAGCTTTTCTCCTCACCTCCGACAGGATGTGCCATGGGACTCCGCGACCCCCGGGTCGATGCCTACATCGACCGCGCACCCGAATTTGCCCAGCCGATTCTCACGCGAATTCGCGCGGCTGTCCATCGCGGCTGCCCTGACGTCGAGGAGACGATCAAGTGGGGGATGCCATCGTTCACCTACCATGGTCTCCTCTGCGGGATGGCCGCCTTCAAGCGGCACGCGACCCTGGGATTCTGGAAGAGTTCGCTGGTGCTGACCACGTCCGGCGGACGGGCCGACCAATCGATGGGACAATTCGGACGGATCGAATCGCTGGCGGACCTTCCGCCGGCCAACACGCTGGTGGGGTACGTGCGGCAGGCTGCCCGCCTCAACCGCGAGCGGGTCAAGGTTCCCCGGCCCAGGCGAGCGCCAAGGCCAGCACCCCGCGCGCCGGCCGACCTCCAGGCTGCCCTCAAGAAGGACCGCAAGGCGTTGGCTGCGTGGCAGGACTTCCCGCCGAGCCACCAGCGAGAATACGTGGAGTGGATCTCCGACGCGAAGACGGCAGCGACCCGGAGCAAGCGGCTCGCCACCGCGATCGAGTGGATCGGCGCCGGTAAGTCCCGGAACTGGAAGTACGTGCAGCGGGCCGGGAAGGAGTAAATCCTTTCGCGTTGATCGTCGGTTGATGGCGTGGTGCGATCGTGTGGCCACTCCATCCTGAAGGTGTCATGCGTCGTACGTTCATTCTCGCGCTGTTGCTCGTTCCGCCGGCCTCGCTGTCGGCCCAGTGGCATGCCGCCATCCTCGGCGGCACAATCGTGTCGCGCGGTGATGCCCGCGACGCGCTCGACCCCGACCATCCTGAAATTCGCGCCGACCGGCTCGTTGTTGTCACCGCGACCGTGGCCCAATCGCTGGGCCGGTGGCGCATCGGTCTCGAAGCGCGGCATGCCGGTGCCGATCTCGCCGAGGCGAGCGACGCCGCGGTGATCACCACGCCGGGCGTCCTGAGCGCGTGGGGCGCCGGACTCGAAGTCGCCATTCGCGTCGTGGGTCGAGCCGCGGGCCCGTCGCTGTATGCCGCGCTCGGCGCCGGCGCCGACCGATGGTCGTTCGATCTTGACCAGAGCACGCCGCGCTGGCGCAGCGCGATCCGGGGTGCGCTGGAAGCGAGCCTCCCGATCGGCCGCGGCTGGGATGCCGTCGCGCGGAGCGAAGTCACCCGCTCCCCATCAATCTTCCGGGCGGACGAACTCCCCGAAGGATTCGAGGCGCGGGCTGCGTGGCGTCGCGGCGTCGCGCTCGGAATCCGCCGCACATGGTGAGGGTCGACCGGTACCGCGGTGATAGATTCGATGATGCGACGCGCCCCGATCACGACATCGCTCCTGATCTGTACCATCCTCACGGCGTGTGCCAACTGGCGTCCGATCGAGCCCGCGACGCAGCCGGTCCTCGCGGAGCGCGACGTGGTACAGTTCGACTTCGTGGGAGAGCGAGTCCGCCTCCATGCAGTCCAGTTCACCGCCGATTCGATCGTGGGAATCCCCTGGCTCCGGCACCCGACCTGCGACTCGTGCCGCGTGACCTATCCGCTGTCGCGCGTGGCCGATGCAAAAGTGGGACGGCCCGAAGAAAGTCTCTGGTTCCTGATGCTGCCGGTGGGGCTGGGTTTCGGCTATCTGGTGATCTACGCCGTACGCGGCGGGAACTGACTGGCCGGCGCGATGTGACCGCCGTTACTCGACGGTCACCGATTTGGCGAGATTTCTCGGCTGATCGACGTTGCATCCGCGATTGACCGCGACGTAGTACGACAGCAGCTGCAGCGGGATGATCGTCAGCACCGGGGTCAGCAGATCGAGCGTTTCGGGAACGATGAAGGTCGCTTCGGCGAGCCGCGCGATCTCCTCGTCGTTGGCGTTCACGATGGCAATCACCTTGCCGCCGCGGGCCCGCACTTCCTGCACGTTCGACACGATCTTGCTGTGCACCGCATCGCGCGGCGCCACCACCACGACCGGCATGTTCTCGTCGATCAGCGCGATCGGCCCGTGCTTCATCTCGGCCGCGGGATATCCCTCGGCGTGGATGTACGAGATCTCCTTGAGCTTGAGCGCGCCTTCGAGTGCAACCGGGAAGTTGACCCCCCGGCCCAGGTAGAGGGCGTTGGTCATCCCGTCAAAGCGCGACGCGAGCGCCTCGACCTCGGGCGCGCGATCGAGAATATCCCGCACCTGAGACGGAAGGCGCTGCAGTGCCTCGATGTAGCGGCGCCCCTCGAGGAGCGACATCGTCCGCAGCCGGGCGAATCGCAGCGTCAGCAGGGCGAGCGCCGCCACCTGCGACGTGAACGCCTTGGTGCTCGCGACGCCGATCTCGGGGCCACAGCGCAGGTAGAGGCCGCCATCGACTTCGCGCGAGATGGTCGAGCCGACGACGTTGACGAGTCCGAGGACGCGCGCACCGCGCTGCTTCGCCTCCAGCATCGCGGCGAGCGTGTCGGCCGTTTCGCCGGATTGTGAAATCGCGATCACGAGCGTGTCGGAATCGACCACCGGATTGCGATAGCGAAATTCCGAGGCGTATTCCACTTCGGTCGGAAGCCGCGCCAGTTCCTCCAGCATGTGCTTGCCGATCAACCCCGAATGCCACGACGTCCCGCAGGCGGTGATGATGATCCGCTTGACCTTCAGCGCATCGGCGTCGGAAAGCTTGAGGCCGAAGACGCGGACATTGCCGGTCTCCTCCAGGAGATGGCCGCGCATCGTGTTCTCGATGCTGTCGGGTTGCTCGAAGATCTCCTTGAGCATGAAGTGGTCGAATCCGCCGCGCTCGATCGTGGCCAGGTCCCATTCGATCTGGTTGACCGGCTTGTCGACGTGCCGGCTCGTCAGCGTGCGAACGCGGAAGTCGTCCCTGGTGAGCACTGCCAGTTCGCCGTTGTCGAGATAGACGACCGAACGGGTGTGATCGAGGAGCGCCGATTGATCCGACGCCACCAGATTTTCGCCTTCGCCGATCCCGAGGACGATCGGCGACCCATTGCGCGCGGCGACGAGCGTGCCCGGTTCGTCGGCCGAAATCACCACGATGCCGTAGGCGCCATCGACGTCGCGAAGAGCAGCCGCCACCGCGTCTTCGAGCGAGCCGTCATAGAGCTCGCCGATCAGGTGTGCCAGGACTTCGGTGTCGGTTTCCGAATGAAAGACGTGGCCGCGCGCCAGCAGCGCCTTCTTGATGCTGGTGGCGTTTTCGATGATCCCGTTGTGAATCAGCGCGATCCTGCCCGACTGGTCGGTGTGCGGATGCGCATTGGGCGTGGTCGGCGCGCCGTGCGTGGCCCAGCGGGTGTGCCCGATGCCGAGCGTTCCCACCGGCTCGTGGCCGCAGAGTTGATCGGCGAGCACGCTGAGCTTGCCCGCCGCCTTGTGAATCTCGAGCCCGCCACCGTTGAGCACCGCGATGCCGGCGGAGTCGTACCCGCGGTATTCCATGCGGCGCAGCCCTTCCATCAGGATCCGCGTCGCCTGCTTGGGTCCGACGTATCCCACAATTCCGCACATCCTCGTCTGCTCCTCGGTGGTGCAGTGGACCCGCTATTCCTCGCCAACGCTTCGCGCGCGCGCGATCAGTGCATCCGCTTCGGCCGCCGTTGGCGCCTCGGCGATCAGCCGGACGATCGGCTCCGTCCCCGACGGCCGGACGTGAAGCCAGCGATCGGGCCATCCCAATCGGAGCCCGTCGCGGTGATCACGTTCCGCGTCGGGAAAGATCGCCTCCAACCGCCGGTATTGGGCGTCGAGATCGCCGCCACGGGGGGCGCGCGCCTTGACGATGATGTATCGGGGCGCATCCCGCACCACCTGCGATAGTGGCCGGCCCAGCCCGGCGAGGTATTGCAAGATGAGGGCCGCACCCAGCGGCGCGTCGCGGCCCACGTGGAGCGCCGGGAGAATCACTCCGCCGTTCCCTTCGCCACCGATCGCCGCATCGTTCTCGACAATGGCCCGGGCAACGTTCGCCTCGCCGACCGGCGCCCGAATGAAGCGCGCTCCGCCCGCCCGCGCCGCGTCGGCCACGACCAGCGACGTCGAAAGATTGGCGACAACGACCGGCACAGTCGCTCCGTCCCCGCACCGGGCGAGCACGGCGCGAATTGCGAGGGCGAGGGTGTAATCCTCGCCGATCGGCGATCCGGTTTCGTCGACGAGAGCGAGCCGGTCGACATCAGGGTCGACCGCCATCCCGATATCGGCACCCGATTGCTGCACCAGTTCGCCGAGGCCGCCGAGATTCTCCGGCACCGGCTCGGGAGCCCGGGGAAAGTGGCCATCGACCTCGAGATTGATACCGCTCACTCGCACGCCGAGCCGATCGAAGAGCGCCAGCATCGTCGGCGCGCCGGCGCCGCGGACGCAATCGAGTGCGACGTGAAACGCACGCGCGCGGATTGCTTCGGCGTCGATGTCGGGGAGCGCCAGGATCGCGTCGAGATGGCGAGCGATCGCGCTGTCATCGACCGTCACCGTACCGATCTCGTCCCATCCTGCGCGCGCCGGTCCGTGGTCGGCGAGGTTGCGCACCGCGGCGCCGGCGTCGGCATCGAGGAAGATCCCGTCAGGGCCGACGAACTTGAGCGCGTTCCATTCGATCGGATTGTGGCTCGCCGTGATGATCAGCCCGGCGCCGGCGCAATGGTGCTCGACCGCCATCTGCACCGTCGGCGTGGGGGCGATCCCCACGTCGATCACATCGACGCCCACCGACTGCAACCCCGCCGAGGCCGCGCGGGAGAACATCTCACCGGATGTCCGCGCGTCGCGGCCCAGGACAACATGAGTTCCGCCACTGCCGCGTACCCAGGCTCCGAGTGCCGCCGCATGACGCGCGACCAGCTCGGGCGTGAGATCGATCCCCACCAGCCCACGCATCCCCGAGACCGAGATCATCAACGTCCCGGCACGAAGCGCCCCGTCGCTGTTCGTCACACGCGGATCGGGAGCGCGTCGTGACCTGGGTACGCCGCGAGGAACGCCTCGACGACGACGGGATCGAACTGGCGTCCGGCGCAGCGCTGCAACTCGGCGATCGAAACCTCGGCGCCCTGATGCTCGCGATACGCGCGCGTCGACGTCATGGCGTCGAAGGCATCGACCACGGACACGATGCGCGCCGCGATCGGGATCTGGTGCGCCACGAGCCCGTCGGGAAAGCCGGTCCCGTCGAGGCGTTCATGGTGCCACCGCACGATGTGAAGCACCTCGGGGTGGTCGGCTCGCAGCACGCTCAGCATCGCCTCGCCTTCCACCGTGTGACGCCGCATTTCGGCGAATTCCTCGGGAGTGAGCGACCCGGCCTTGTGCAGCACGGCGTCGCGCGTGCCGATCTTGCCGATGTCGTGCAGTTCGCCACCGAGGCGGATCTGCTCCAGCAGCGTGTCGTCGAGGCCAAGGACGCGCCCGGTTGCCACGGCATAGATCGATACCCGCGCGGAATGGCCCCGCGTGTAGGGATCCTTGGCTTCGAGCATCGTCACGGCCATCTGCACCTGCGCCAGGAACATCGCCTGGTTCTTCCGCGACAGCTGGTGCACCTGTCGTTCGAGATCCTGCTGATAACTCTCCCGGAGACGCCGGATCTCGATCGCCATGCGGCGCTCGGCGAGCGCCTTGTCGATCCGGGCGCGAACTTCCTGCGCCTGCACCGGCTTCGAGAGATAGTCGCGCGCGCCGATCTTGAGGCACTCCACTGCCGTCGCGACGTCGCCGTCACCGGTGAGCATGACGACCGCCGTGTCGGGATAGCGGGCGCGGACCTCGCGCAGCAATTCCATCCCGTCGCGACCCGGCATATGCAGGTCGCTCAGCACCAGCGGCATCTCGCCATCACGGTCGAGGGTGGCGAGCGCCGTGTCGGTGTCGCCCGCCTCGGTCACTCCGTATCCCTGCGCCTTGAGAAGTCGCGCGAGAACCTCGCGCACCCGGAAATCGTCGTCGACGACGAGGACCCGTGGTGCCGGGATTTCATGCGGACCGCTGTCGCTCGCCATACGCCAAAGCTAAGGCCGGCCGGCAGCACCAGGCAGTGATCGGGAGTAAATTCGTCCCGGGCACGAACGCGGAGGCCGGGTGATCGAAGTGCATCTGGGCGACAATCTCGACGTGCTGCGCGGTTTCTCCGATCGACGTTTCGACTTGATCTACATCGACCCCCCATTCAATACCGGCACCACCAGGCGCCTCACCCGCACCGCAACGGTTCGCGACGACGCCGGCGACCGCACCGGCTTTCAGCAGCGGCGCTACCGCACCGTCCGTCTCGGGACCCGGAGTTATCCTGATGCATTCGAGGACTACGCCGGATTCCTGGCGCCCCGCCTCGAGGAAGCGCACCGGCTCCTCGCGCCAACAGGAAGCCTCTTCGTCCATCTCGACTACCGCGAAGTGCATTACGTGAAGGTCCTCCTCGACGGCATCTTCGGGCGGTCGTGCTTCCAGAACGAAATCATCTGGGCCTACGACTACGGCGCGCGATCGACCACGCGCTGGCCGGCCAAGCACGACAACATTCTCTGGTACACCCGCGACCCGCGACGCTACACCTTCCGACTCGACGAAGCCGACCGGATCGCCTACATGGCGCCGGCGCTCGTCGGGCCGGCCAAGGCCGCGCGCGGCAAGACTCCCACCGACACCTGGTGGCATACCATCGTGAGTCCGACCGGTAAGGAACGCACCGGCTATCCCACGCAGAAGCCGCTCGGGATCCTCGAACGGATCGTGAAAGTGCACTCGGAACCGGGAATGCTGCTGGGCGACTTTTTCGCCGGGAGCGGTTCGTTCGGCGATGCGGCCGACCGGCTCGGCCGCGACGTGGTCCTGATCGACAACAACCCCGATGCCGTCGACGTGATGCGACGCCGGTTCGCCGGCCGCACGACGCGCTTCCCTTCTTCCCTCACCCGGCATGCCCGATGACTCAGGCCAACGACGATCGCACCGAGCAACGGTTCGCGACCCTTGCAGTGCATGCGGGCGCCATGCCCGATCCGGTGGCCGGCGCGGTGATGCCGCCGATCTACCAGACGTCGACCTACACGCAGGACGGCCTCGGCAGACCGCATAATGGCTACGAGTATGCTCGCACCAGCAATCCGACGCGCAACGCCTGGCAGCGCAATCTCGCCGCGCTCGAAGGGGCAACGCACGCCTTCGCGTTTGCCTCGGGTCTCGCCGCGCTCGACGCCGTGCTCAAGCTTCTCGCCTCCGGCGATCACGTGGTCGTCGGGAACAACATCTATGGCGGCAGTCATCGCCAGATGGAGCGGATCTACCAGCGATTCGGTCTCTCGTTCTCCTTCGTCGACATGCGCGACATCAGCCTCGTCGAAGCGGCGATGCAGCCCACCACGCGGATGATCTACTGCGAGACTCCCACCAACCCGATGATGTTCCTCGCCGATCTGGCGCGCCTCGGTGATCTCGCGCAGGCCTCCGGAGTGGTGCTCGTCGCCGACAACACCTTCGCGACGCCGGTATTGCAGCGACCGCTGACGTTCGGTGCCGATATCGTGCTGCATTCCACGACCAAGTATCTCAACGGCCATTCCGACATGGTTGGCGGCGCGCTGATCACCTCGCGCGACGATCTCGCTGAACGGATCGGCTTCATCCAGAACGCCAGCGGCGCGGTCCCCGGACCATTCGATTGCTGGCTGGCGCTGCGCGGCGTCAAGACGCTGCCGCTCAGGATGCGCGCCCACTGCGACAACGCGATGCAACTGGCGCAATGGCTCGCGGCTCGCAAGGACGTCCCCCACGTCTACTATCCGGGCCTGCCGAGCCATCCGCAGCACGAGCTTGCCGCACGGCAGATGAGCGGATTCGGCGGCATCATCTCGATCGAACTCGGCAGCGTCGACCGCGCGCGAAAGGTGGCCGAAGGAACCCGTGTCTTTACCCTTGCCGAGTCGCTCGGCGGCGTCGAGAGCCTGATCGGCCATCCCGCGTCGATGACCCACGCCTCCGTGCCCAAGGCAATGCGAGACGAGATGGGGTTGACCGACTCGCTGGTCCGGCTGTCAGTGGGAATCGAGGACGTGAATGATCTCATGGAAGATCTGGAAAGGGCGTTGAAGTGACGGACAGAGAACGGAAAAGGGAAAAGGGAAAAGGAAAACCAGGTGCAGCGACGATGCACGCTGAAACTCGTTCGCGAGGCGCGCGTATGGTCCCCGCACTCTTTCCGTCGAGCCGATCATGACCTCGCTCCCCGCTGCACGCCCGCGCGTCACTCTCCCCGAGATCGCTCCTGTTTCGTGGGAACATCCGGCCGATCGCGCGGCGCTTCAGGCGTTGCGCGCCCTCCCCGGCGTCGACCAGGTGATCCGCAAGATGGTGGCGATGCTCGGCGGCGAGCGCGGCATCCGCCTCCTCTTTCAGGGGAACGCGGTCCGCGTCGGGCCAACGCAGTTCCCGCAGCTCTGGGCGATGCACATCGAGAACTGCGCCACGTTCGGCTGGGAGCGGATTCCGGAGGTGTACGTCACCCAGACGCCGATCTTCAATGCCGGTGCATACGGCGTCGACGATCCCTTCATCGTGATTCATTCCTCGGCGTTCGAACTCCTCGACGTCGACGAGCAGCGCGTCCTCCTGGCGCACGAACTCGGCCACGTGATGAGCGGACACGCGCTCTACAGCACCATCGCGGCGATCATGCTGCTGATCAGCATCGGTGCGCTTCCGTTTCCGGTCGAGCTTGTTGTCCTTCCGGTGCGTCTGGCATTCCTCGAATGGTCGCGCAAGTCGGAACTCTCGGCCGATCGCGCCGGCCTCCTCGGCTCGCAGGATCTCGCCGCGACGATGCGCCTCTTCATGAAAATGGCCGGCGGCGCCAACACCGCGAACGTGCGGCCGGGCGATCTCAACCTCGAGCCGTTCATGGTGCAGGCGAGCGAGTACGCCGAACAGCATGATGGTTTCGACATCATCTACAAGGTGCTCAACACGCTGGCACTCACTCATCCGATGAACGTGGTGCGCGCCGGCGAAGTGCAGAAGTGGCTCCGGAGCGGCGCGTATGAGCGGATCATTGGCGGGGAGTACGTGCGCCGGGGTTCACAGGCCGACGACCGTCCGCTTCGGGACGACGTCCGCGAAGCGGCGCAGCATTACAAGCAGGAATTCGACGTCTTCGCCGACCAGCTCAAGACCGCGGCAAAGCGCGCCGCCGAGCGCGCCCGCGACGCCTTCAGCGAAGCGCGCCAGAAAGGCGTCGGGTGAGGATTCTCGTCGTCGGTGGCGGCGGCCGGGAACATGCCCTCGTTCACGCCTTCGCCACCGACGATCCGTCGCACCTCCTGTACGCCGCACCAGGAAATCCGGGCACCGCCCAGTTCGCCACGAACCTCGACATTCCTGCCGCTGACATCGATCGAATCAGCGACGCCGCCGACGCCTACGCGATCGACCTCGTTGTCGTGGGTCCCGAGCTGCCGCTCGCCCTGGGCCTCGCCGATCGCCTTCGCGCCGAGGGGAGGACCGTCTTCGGTCCCGGCACCCATGGCGCACGGATCGAGGCGTCGAAGGCGTTTGCCAAGGATTTGATGCGCGCGGCGGGCGTTCCGACCGCAACGAGCCGGACATTCACCGATCTGGTGGAAGCGCTCGATTACATCGACTCCCACGCCGAGCCACTGGTGGTCAAGGCGTCGGGGCTCGCGGCCGGCAAGGGTGCCGTCGTCTGCGCGACGCGCGACGAAGCACGTCGCGCCGCCACTGCGATGCTCGGCGATCGCACATTCGGCGACGCCGGCGCGATCGTGGTAATCGAAGAATTCCTGGTGGGTGAAGAGCTCTCGGTCCTCGCCGTGACCAATGGCCGCGACGTCAGCCTCCTTCCCGCGGCGCAGGATCATAAGCGCCTGCTCGACGGCGATCACGGACCCAACACCGGTGGAATGGGAGCGTACGCGCCGGTGTCGACCGCGACGCCGGCGGTGCTGGAACGAATCGCCAACGAGGTGCTCCTGCCCACCCTGGCAGAACTCGCGCGACAAGGCGAGCCGTATCGCGGCATCCTCTACGCTGGGGTGATGCTCCATCCCGATGGCACGCCGAATGTGGTGGAATTCAATTGTCGCCTTGGCGACCCCGAAACGCAGGTTGTTGTCCCGCTGATCGCATCAGGGCTGGTCGCGCTCTTCGACGCGGCAGCGCGCGGGGAGCCGCTGCCGGCGATCACCACGCGTGCTGCCGCTGCGGTGACAACGATTGTCGCTGCGCGCGGCTATCCCGATGCGCCCGAACGGGGCGCGGTGATCATGCTTCCCGCAGACCTCGGTGAGGGCGTGACCGCGTACCACGCCGGCACGACCCGGCGCGATGATGGCGCGCTGGTGGTGAGCGGCGGGCGAGTCCTGGCGCTGACTGCAGTCGCCGACCGGTTTGCCGACGCCCGGCGATCGAGCTGTGACGCGGCGGAGCGGGTCGCGTTCGAGGGGAAGTACTTCCGCCGCGATATCGGATGGCGGGAGATGGAGCGCCAGCGCGGGCACTCCGAGTAAGACGGAGGCCGGCGATTATCGCCGCCAGGGCGCCATCACTTCGTATACCGGCACCGCGGTCGGGGTGGCCCGTTCCACCCGTACCAGCCTGCGCCGCTTGAGCGTGCGCACCGCCTGCTGGACCCCGCTCTTCGACAGCCCCGTCGCCACCGCGAGATCCTCGTATGACGCGGCGGCCCGCGGGTGTCGGCCGCCGGTCGCGCCGACGGCGAGGTGGAGGTAGACCAGGAAGGCCGATGGGTGGCGGTCGTGGCCAACCAGGTCGCGCAGGAGCGTGGTGAGGATGTACCGGTCGAGGCGGATCGTCTGGCGTGTCACTATAGTATCCGTTGGAATAGTGTTCGATAAGATGCTGGACACCCCCGGGGCGGCGCAACAGATTGGGCGCCAACTCTCACTCCGGAGCGATCATGATTACCCAGGTCAAGTTCGTCGGCATCCCGGTCGCCGACCAGGAACGGGCCCTCGCGTTCTACACCGGGAAGCTCGGCTTCGCAGTCACCACCGACCAGCCGATGGGGAACCAGCGCTGGATCGAACTGCGGTGCGGCACCTTCGCGAAATTCATGGACGGCGAGGGGAACCAGTTCGTGCTGAGCAGCGCCCGGGGGAAGTGATCGCGCCAGGCGACCTATCTTTCCCTGGGTGCCCGAACTTCCCGAAGTCGACACGATCGTTCGCCAGCTGCGTCCGCATCTCGTGGGCCGGACGATCGCGACGGCGCGGCTCTCCCATGATGACCTGCTCGACGACGTGTCGCGGACGGTGCTCGTCAGGGAATTGCCGCGCCGACGCATCGTCGACGTCACCCGGCGCGCCAAACATGCGCTGATCCACACCGACACGAAGATTCTCGCGGTCCAGCCAGGGATGACCGGCGCACTGCTTCGTTACGATCGCCCGCTCACCGCCGGCGAAGCGAAGTACGCCGTACTGCAGTGCCGGCTCGACGACGGCGCGATCCTGGTCTATCGCGATGTGCGCCGCATCGGAACGCTGCGGTGGCTCACGCCTGCAGCATGGACGAAATACCAGTCGCGCCTCGGGCCGGAACCGCTCGATCCCGCGTTCACCGCCCTGGCCTTTGCCGATCGCGTCAGCCGCTCGCGGTCGCCGGTCAAGAAGGTGCTGATGGATCAGCGCGTCGTGGTCGGCGTGGGAAACATCTACGCCAACGAAGCGCTCTTTGCGGCGAAGATCGATCCGTCGAAGGCGGCGAATCGGGTTGCTCGCGAAGACTTGATCATCCTCTACCAGGAAGTCCGCCGCATTCTCATTGCCGCGATCGCGAGTGACGGAACGACCTTCCGCGATTACGTAACCGGGCGCGGCGAGGCGGGAAATTTCCAGCTCGAGATCGCCGCATACGGTCGCGAAGGACTGCCATGCATGGCGTGCGGCACCCGGCTCGCCGCGACGCACACTATCGACGGGCGCAGCACCGTGTTCTGCTGGCGGTGCCAGCGGTGAGGTTACCCTGAGCGCAGCGAAGGGGCGGGACTGCGCGCGGCAGAGAATCTCCCCTTCGCCTTGGGCTCAGGGTGACATCGGGTACCTCTCCCCTTTGAGCCTGCCGCTACATTTCGCGTCGTGCTCGCGCTCGCCCTCCCCGCAACCGATCTTCCTGCACTCCGATTCCGCATCCAGCGGCTCGCCGAGGATCGTCCCGGCACGTACCGGATGCTCGACGCGAGCGGCCGCGTCCTTTACGCCGGCAAAGCGAAGGCGGTCAGGACGCGGCTCATGACCTACTTCCGCGCCGAGTATCCCGACGACAAGCAGGCGCGGATCCTCCATGCCGCCAGCGACATCGCCTTCGACTACAGTCCGAGTGAATTCGCGGCCGCGCTCGCCGAATTGCGATTGATCCGCAAGCATCGACCGCCGTTCAACGTCGCAATGAATCGGGCGCGACGACAGGCGTTCCTCGTCCTCACCGACGAAGCGGCGCCGCGCCTGCTGGCCACCACCACACCCGAACGGCTGCGCGGCCGCATCTACGGCCCCCTTCCCTCGCCGATGCGGACCAATGCCGCCGCCCGCACCCTCTCCGATCTGCTCGGCCTCCGCGACTGTCGCGCCGACATGCCGGTCCACTACGCCGAACAGGCCGAGCTCTTCAGCGAACCGCGGCGGGCAGCGTGCCCGCGCTACGATTTCCAGACCTGCCTTGGCCCCTGCGCGGGGATGGTGGCGGAGTGGCAGTACCGCGCGCGCGCTGAATCGGCTGCGGATTTCTGCGAGGGACGGGCGCTGCAGCCGGTCGACCGGGTGGTGACCGAGATGACCGCGCGCGCGGACGCCGATGATTTCGAGGGTGCGGTGCGCTGGCGCGAGAAATTCGAAGTGCTCGAGTGGCTGCTCGCGGCCACGACCAGGGCTCGTGCCGCACTCGATCTTCTCACCTTCGCGTATCGCGACCCCGGCGCTCACGGCGACGATCGGATCTACCTGATCCGTTGCGGTGAGGTGCGGGCATCGTTTCCCGATCCGGTGTCGCCGCTCGAGCGCGAGATGTTTGCCGGCGCGGTCGCCGCCGAACTGCAGAAGCCGCTTCCACCGATCGAACGCGTCGACCCTGAACGCCTGCACGAGCGCCTGCTGGTGATGTCGTGGTTTCGCAACCACCCCGAGGCGTGGCGCCGGACTGCGCCGCTCGAAGGGTGGCACTGAGGAGGCCCGTCAGTCCTCGTCGGCCGCCGTGAGCGGTACCAGGCGCGCGCGAGGTGGAATCCCGGCCTCGAGTTCCATGATTCCGATTGAGGCCGGCAGATCATGTCGGCGCGGCCCCGCGGACCCCGGATTCATCACCGTCACAACGACATCGGCGAGCTCGAGCAGCGGCCGATGCGTATGCCCGTAAACGATGATATCGGCATCGGGGAAGGCCTGCTGTAGTTGCGCGGGCGTGACATCACGACCGAACTGATCTCCGTGCGTCACCACGATGATGAACCCGTCGAGCTCGACGCGCGCCACCCTCGGTAGCTGCGCCCGCAACTCTCCACCATCGGTATTGCCGTAGACTGCTGTGACCGGAGCGATCACTTCGAGCTCGGTCAGGATGTCGATGTTGCCGACGTCGCCGGCGTGGAGAATCTGGTCGACACCCGAGAATGCATCGAACACTTCGGGACGCAGCAGTCCGTGGGTATCGCTGATCACGCCGAGCCGCATCTCAGCCTTGCCAGCGCGGCGCCGTCGAAATGTCGAGCCCGAGCTGATCGAGCACCCGCTGCACGATGAAATCGACCAGCTGGTCGATCGTCGTGGGGCGATGGTAGAACCCCGGCGCGGCCGGGATGACAACGGCGCCGGCCTCGGTCAGCGCGGTGAGATTGCGGAGATGGATCAGTGAGAGCGGAGTTTCCCGCGGCACGACAATGAGCTTGCGGCGCTCCTTGAGAACCACGTCCGCCGCGCGTTCGACCAGCGATCGCGACGTCCCGGCCGTGATCGCCGCGACCGTCCCCATCGAACAGGGGCAGATCACCATTCCCGCGGTGCGGTGCGAACCCGACGCGGGCCGGGCGCCGCGATCGTCATCGGCGTGCACCGTGACCGACGACCAGTCGCCGCCGGTCCGGGCCTTGAGGCGATGATCGTCGACGATGCCGCATTCGGTCTCGAGCAGCCGCCAGCCGTGGCCGGAGATGATCAGCTCGACGGGGACCTGGTTGGTCGCGAGCACCTCGAGGAGGCGCACGGCATACGGGGCGCCGCTGGCGCCGGTGACGGCGAGGACGATGGGGAGGTCGGCCATGGCGGATGGAAGCTACTGTCGCCCCGAGCGAAGCGAAGGGGCGGAGCGTCGCACGACGTTTGCTCGGCCGGGCTCATGCGGTGTGCTGGGATGACAGACGCCAAACGGGCCGCGGAATTCCGCGGCCCGTTTGGCGTGCCGGTCCTGCCACGCAACACCCTCGCAAGGTAAATCGAACTTGACGGCAAGCTGGTGCCGAGTCAACGCCAGAGTGCGGGTGTGGGGAGATTCGGACTCCCACGGGCTCTCGCCCAACACCTTGCGATGGTGTCGCGTCTACAGTTCCGCCACACCCGCCCCATCCCCTGGCACTTGATGGTTCCGGTTGCTGCGACGCGAGTTCACAACGTGCATGCCGCTGGCGGACGAAGTGTCTGTGGATTGTCAGTTGGGCGGGGTACGGATTCGTGCGGCCAAGAGCTTGTCGACGCAGGGACGCAAGACCCCATCGTCGGCCGGGGTTCGCCCCTTCGCCTTCGGCTCAGGGTGACGGCCTTGGTGATCTGCCCGACTCAGCCCGCCACGATTCGGTCCACCAGCGCAAACCCGAACACCGTCAGGCTCATCACGCCGTTCATGGTGAAGAACGCCGCGTCGAGACGGGCCAGGTTGCCGGGCTGCACCAGGCGATGCTCGTACCAGAGAATCAGTG
>DASYAK010000061.1:0-124617 GCA_036501385.1 Gemmatimonadales bacterium
CGATGGCGGTGATCAGCTTGGTTTCCTCGCGGGTGAAGGCGCCGCCTCCGGCGCGGTCTGCGAGCGCAAGCGTCCCGATCACCCGCGACGGCTGACCCGATGCCGCGTAACTGATCGGTACAGCGACAACCTCGCCCGGAACCCACCCTGGCTGGGTTCCGGTTTCGACTCGCCCGCTGCGGAAGGCGCGCGCTACAACGGCGTCGCCATCGTCGAGGGTGACATCGGCGGGGACGGCACCTGGATCGGTGCCGAGCGTGGCCACGCTGTGGAGGACGCCGCGCTTGGGATCGTACACGCGGAGTCCGGCGCGCCGTGCGCCGACCACCGCAGTGACTTCCCGCAGAATCACCGAGGCGACTTCCCCGACCGCGTGCGCTCGCCCGAGCAATTCACCAATCGAGTAGAGGAGGTCGATCTCCTCGTATCGCGCGGCGAGTTCGGACGTGAGCGCTGCGGTGGTGCGCTCCGATTCGAGCAGGCTCTCCACGATCGGCATGAGGCGTTGTGCCACGTCTTCGTGTCGAGGACCTGGCTCGGCCACGACTTCGAGAAAGACGCCGGGGAGTTCGGGAAGGGCGAGCCACGACGCATGATCGCCTGCAGTACCACGCCGGGGGGCATGCGGTGCTGCGCCGTCGGTGCTGCCAGCAAGGAGGACCCAGTGTTCGCCGTCGAGGCGCCAGACCCTGAGCGCCGCACCGGCGAGGGCGCCGAGCGGAGCAAGGACGGTGATGAGGCGATTCAGTGACGGGGGAGCGTGATCCAGATGGTATTCCCGCGTTCATTGAACGCGACATGTTCGGCGAGCCGATGAATCATGTAGAGGCCGCGACCGCGGGTCGCTTCGACCGACTCGTCACCGATCGGAAGCGGAATGGCGGTGTGATCGAAGCCGTCGCCCTGATCGGAGATCGAGAGGATCACTTCGTGGTCACGGATCGCGATATCGATGGTCACAACGAGCGCAGGGTCGCCGTGGTTGCCGTACAGCATCGCGTTGGCGACCGCTTCGGCCAGGACGGTGCAGAGCCGGAATCGCGTGCGGCGGCTGGCGAGGCCATCGCCAAAGCAGCAGGCGCATGCGGCATCGACCACATCGCCGACACGCGCCAGGTCACTGGGAAGCTCGATCCGGAACCGGTCGCCGTCGCCGGCAGCATGCGGGAGTACACGGGCCAGTGCAGCCATCTGGCGCTCTCAGTACCCGGCGAGCGCCTCGGCGGGCGTGTCGGAAATGGCGAAGAGCGTATCGAGCTTGGTCAACTCGAAGAGCGACCTGAGGTCTTCATTGAGGCCGGCGAGCCGCAGGTCGCCTCCGGCTTCGCGGACGCGCTTGCTGATCGATACCAGGGCGCCGAGCCCCGAGGAATCGATGTACGCCGTCCGGGTGAAATCGAAGACGAACTTGCGTGCGCCCGCTTCGAGGGCGTCCTGGACGACCTGCTTGAGGTCCTGCCGGTTGGCCACGATCAACTGACCTTCGACCGTTACAACGGTGACGTGGTTGGCAACCTGGCTCGCCGCAAACGACATCGGTTCTCCCGGGGTTCAATTCCGCCGCACGGCCGATTGCAACGCCACCATCGCGGCAACGTCCACAATATCATCGGCCGCCGCCCCGCGCGACAGGTCGGACATCGGACCTGCCAGTCCCTGCAGGAGCGGGCCTGCCGCCGTCGCTCCGCCGAGCCGCTCGGTGAGCTTGTAGGCGATGTTGGCCGCGTCGAGTGACGGAAAGACCAGGACGTTGGCGCGGCCGGCTACCGGAGAATCGGGCGATTTCCGCGCGGCCACCTCGGGAACGAGCGCCGCATCGGCCTGGAGTTCGCCATCGGCAACCATGCCGGGGGCAAGGACTCGAAAGCGGGCAACGGCGTCGCGAACGCGAAGGACGTCGCCGCCGCCGGCGCTCCCCGCGGTGCTGTAGGAGAGAAATGCGACTACCGGTTCATCACCTACCAGGGCGCGCCGGTCGATTGCGGCGGCGTGGCCGGCCTGCGCCAGCTCGTCGCTCGTCGGATTCGGCGTGACCGCGATGTCGGTGTAGGTGAGGACCCGGTCACCCAGGCCGAGGTACATCGCAGCGCTCAACGTCGACACGCCGGGGGCGAGACCAATCAGCCAGAGCGCCGCACGAATCACATAGGCCGTGGGAGTGACAGCACCGGCGACACACCCGTCGGCCTCGTCCAGAGCCACGAGCCCCGCGCCGAAGCGGATCGGATCGGCGGCAAGGTCGAGGGCGTGGACACCGTCGCGAACTGCCGCCGGCCGGCGCGCCCGCAATCGATCGCCGACGCGACCGATCCGCGGATCGGTCGCCGGATCGAGCGCTCCCGGGCCGAGGAGGATGGGGTTGGCGATCCCAAGTCGGGCCAGCGTATCCGCCGCCTCTCGAATTCGTCGATCGGAACCTTCCGGAAAGACGATGCGTGCCTTGAGCCCGGCGGCCCGCGCGCGCAGCTGTTCGCGAAACGTCACCCGCCGAAGCGCCGCTGAAGAGCTTCGGCAACCGGCGGGGAGACGAGGCCGTCGAGGGGTCCTCCGAACCGCGCCACTTCGCGCACCAGCGACGAGGACAGATAGGTGAGGTCGACGGCGGGCACGAGGAAGACGGTTTCGAGCTGTTCGTTGAGCTTGCGATTCATCAACGCCATCTGGAACTCGTATTCGAAGTCGCTCACCGCGCGCAGGCCACGAATCACCATGGTGGCGTTGCGACCGCGCGCGAAGTCGGCGAGCAATCCCGAGAATGATGCCAGCTCGATGGCAGGACTGTCGCCCAGTCCGGAGCGCAGGAGCTGCAAGCGCTCCTCCACCGAGAAGAGCGGTTCCTTATTGGGGTTGATCGCCACGGCGACGATGAGTTGATCTGCGAGCGCGAGCGCCCGGCGGATGAGATCCTCGTGTCCGCGCGTCGGAGGGTCGAACGATCCGGGATAGATGGCGATGCGCGTCATGCAGCCTCCAGAAACGAGACGGCGATGTCGCCCCAATGGCGAGTATGGACGCCGGCAAATTCGCGCTGCCGCGAATGTTCAACGGCGAGCACCGCAGCAAATGGTACGTCGTGCCAGGCGTCGATGATCCGCTGCGCGAGATCCGACGCGAATGGCGGATCGGCGAGCACCACGTCGTACGCCCCCGGTCGGAGGGCGCCGACAAAACGAATCGCGTCGCCTCGGGCGACGGTGGTGCTCGATCCGGCGTCGAGGGCCGCGATGTTGGCGCGCAACGCGATCAGCGGGCCCGCGTGCAACTCCACGAATGTGGCGTGACCGGCGCCCCGGGAGAGCGCTTCGAGCCCGAGCGCTCCGCTCCCGGCGCAGAGATCGAGCACAGCCGCACCGGCGAGACGCGGAGACAGGATATTGAGCCATGCTTCGCGGACTCGTTCGGCGGTGGGGCGCACCGTGCGATCGCGGGGCACCGTGAGACGCCGGCCGCCCCATCGCCCACTCACGATCCGGGTCACTGCAGCGTCCGGCGCGTCGATGTCATCCGCAGGCCGCGGGCGCCAGTGCCAGCGCGCGTGCCTGCAGCGCCGAGCGTCCGTTCCACTCGTTGCGTTCCAGTCGCAAGGCAACGTCGAGCGAACCGTCGAGGAAGTCGGCGGCGCGATCGGCCCAGCCAAACGCGATGGCATCGATGCCGCGGCCGCCATCGGTCAGGCGTCCCTTGACGTGATTGGCGCCGACTACGGCCGGACGTTCGAGACGAACATTGCGCACGCCGAGAACCGCGCCGGGATTTCCCATGCCGCACGGCTCGAGATGCCGGGTCCAGCGCTCAAGGTCGTCGGTCAGCTCGTCAAGACCGACTTCGAGATCGACGCGCTGCGAGGGGCCCAGATCGTTGACGCCGAGCTGCCGTTGTGCCACGGCGTTGAACCGGTCGCGAAAGGCCGCGACCTGGTCGCGTCGGATGGTGAGCCCGGCCGCCATGCGGTGGCCGCCAAAGCGTTCGAGGAGATCGCCACACTCGCAGAGCGCCGCATGCAGATCGAAGCCATCGATGCTGCGTCCGCTTCCCCGCCCCATCTCGCCGTCGAGCGCGATGAGAAAAGTCGGGCGACCGTAGCGTTCGACGACGCGCGACGCCACGATGCCCACGACCCCCGGATGCCATCCGTCGCCGGCGAGGACGATCGACGTTGCAACGGCGGGGTCGGCGTGGGTCACCGCGATTTCGTCGAGCGCTTGCTGGAGGATCCGTTGATCGAGTTGCTGACGCTGCCGATTGAGTGTCTCGAGTCGGTCTGCCAGGATCGCAGCTTCGGCTGAATCGTCGGTGAGGAGAAGGCGCAACCCGTCGTTGGCGTCGGCAATGCGGCCAACCGCATTGAGCCTCGGTGCGAGGATGAATCCGGCCTGCGTCGCGCGCAGTTCCTTCCCGCCGAGTTCCGCTCGCTCCACCAGGGCGCGAAGACCGGGCCAGCGGCTTTGCGCGAGGAGTCGCAACCCATGCTTGACGAGAATCCGGTTCTCGCCGACCAGGGGGACGACGTCGGCCACTGTCGCAAGGGCGACGTAATCGAGCAGATGGAACGGAAACGCGGCCGGAAGCGGCACCGCATCGACCAGTGCCTGCACCAGCTTGAACGCGATGCCGGTCCCCGAGAGGAAACCGAGCCCCGACTCATCGTCGCTCCGTTGCGGATCGACCACGGCATTCGCACGCGGCAGTTCGGGCCCGGGAAGATGATGGTCCGTCACCACCACCGCGATTCCGGCCGCCCTGGCGCGATCGACGGCGTCGACGGCCGTGATGCCGCAATCGCAGGTGATGATCAATCGCCCGCCGATTCGTTGCGCCTCGGCCAGCCCTGCGGGGCCCAGGTCGTATCCGTCGGTCATCCGGTGCGGCAGGAACGCGTGCGCGTCGGCTCCGCCCATCCGGAGCGCGCGAGTCAGGAGTGCCGCGGCACATTGCCCGTCGACATCGTAGTCGCCGTGGACGAGAATCCGTTCACCGCGGTGGATCGCCGATGCGATGATCTCGACAGCCGCCGCCATTCCGGCGAGCGAACGGGGATCGGAGAGCGACGCGAGTTGCGGTTGGAGAAATGCTCGCGCGGCTTCGCGATCCCGTATGCCGCGCTGGAGGAGGAGGGCCGCGAGTGGTTGCGGCAGGCCGAGTGCCGAAGCAAAGTCGGCGGTTTCGACCGGGTCCGGCGCGGTGGCGATGCGCCATCGCGGTATCGAGGTCAGGCAACCGCCTCGGCCAGATAAATGATCGCCCCGCACATCTCGCATCCGTCGATCAGGATGCCGTCGGATTGCAGGCGGCCGATTCGCGAGCGGGGGATCGCGGTAAAGCACGCGGTGCAGGTCCCGTTCAGTGCCGGCACAAGTATCTCGGTCTTCCGGGAATTGCGGAGGCGGTCGTATCGGAGGCGAAGGGTGCGGTCGAGATGCGATGCAGCCGCCTCGCGATCGGCGCGCGCGACGCCGAGTTCGGCGTCGACATCCGCCATGCGGACGTCGAGTGCGGCCCGCGATTCGGCCTGCTCCGCGAGTGACGCCGAAAGCCGCTCGGTCGCCGCACGAACGGCGTTGGCGCGAGCTGTCACCTCGTCCGCCATCCGGACCCAATCGCTTTCTTCCTGCGCCAGGATGTTGCGACCGAGTTCGACGTCGGCGAGAAGTTGTGCCGCGACCCGGGGATTCCGCTCCTGTTCGAGCCGCAGGCGGCGACGCTCGTGCTGTCCCCGCTGGGTTTCGAGTTTCTTCTCCGCCTCTTCGCGGCGCCGCCCGGCCTCTGCCGCCGCACGTTCAGCGCTGGCCACCGCATCCCGCCCCTGCTCCAGGGCCGCATCGAGTTCGGCCCGTTCGGTCATGACCACGGCGGCGCGAGCGTCGAGCTCGGCGAGCCGGCGATCCTTGACCTGCACATCGAGCAACTTGGGGAGATCTGGATGCATCAGTTTACTCCTCGACTGGCGGTGCGCCGCGATTCGAGCGATTCCGCGCTCCGGTGGCGACGTAGAACGTATACCGGTTCTGCCCATCCGCGCTAAGTGCGTTCAAGCGTCGGCGCTTGATTATTGGATCCGGCTCGGCGGCGATCGCCCGTATTTCCGCATTCTCCGCGAGCCATTCAAGCGCCCCAGTGTATTCCCGATCAATATTGAAGCCCTCTCCTGGCTGCTCCGATTCGACCAGCTGGGTCCACACGTCGCGGGCCCGTTCGTCGAGCGACGCGAAAGCGTCGCCGATCGGCGCGTCGGGTGGGAGTGTCAGCAGGGCCTGGTAAATCGCGCGGCAGGCGGGGAGCTCGAAGCGATCAGCCCCGACTTCGTCCCGGGCACGCGTTAGCCACAGCGGGTGGAGGAGAAGAAGGCGCAACAGTTTGCGTTCGATCTCGGCTCCTGCCCGTCGGGCAGCGACGTCCGGTCGCGGAGTGCGGGCGCGCGTCACCGTGCCGGCCGCGACTGCAGCCACCGGGCGTTGCGCCGCAATCTCGGCGGCAACCGTTTCGCGCGGGATGCCGAGGCGCTCGGCCACGCGGCTGAGATAGAGCTCCCGGGTCACTGGATCGCTCGCGGCTCGCAGCGTGGGGAGAAGACGGTCGAGTGCCTCCCGCGAACGCCGCACATCACCAAACCAGCCCTTGCGCTCGAGCAACTGCACTTTGCGTTCGAGGACGTCGATCGCGTCGGCGACGATTGCTTCCACGGCTGCCGCGCCGCCACGCAGCGCCAGGGTGTCGGGATCTTCGCCGGCGGGCAAGGTCGCGACGCGGACTCGCACGCCATGCGCGAGGAGCACATCCGCAGCGCGGAAGGTGGCCCGCAGTCCCGGAGCATCGCTGTCATACAGGATGATGACTTCGTTGGTGAACCGCTTGAGAAGCGTGGCTTGCGCCTCGGTGAGCGCGGTGCCGAGCGGCGCGACGACGTGCTCGATGCCGGCGAGTGCCACGCGCAGCACGTCGAAATACCCTTCCACCAGGATCGCGACGCCAGCCTTCCTGATGGCGTGCTTGGCGAGGTGCAGATGGTAGAGTTGCTCGCCTTTGTGAAAGACCGGCGTCTCCGGCGAGTTGAGATACTTGGGTTCTCCGGATCCGAGAATCCGTCCGCCAAACCCGACGACGCGTCCCCGGAGGTCGTGAATCGGAAAGATGAGCCGTCCGCGAAACCGCGGCGCAAGCGAGCCGTCGTCCCGCCGGACGACCAGCCCTGCCTCCACGGCCACATCGTCGGCAAGCCCCAACTGCTTGATCATCGCCAGCAATTCGCCGCCGCGCGGAGCATAGCCGAGACCCAGCGTCGCCGCCGTGTCGAGCGACAACTCGCGTTGCAGCAGGTAGCGACGCGCCGTTTCGGCTTCCGGCGCATCGCGCAGCTGCGCCGCAAACCAGAGCTGCACGGCATCGCACGCCTGAAAGAGGGGTTCGCGCGGATCGGGCCCGATGCGTTCGGTACTCTCGGGGATGGCAATCCCGCAGCGGCGAGCCACTTCGCGCACCGCAGTTGGGTAATCCATGCCAAAGCGCTCACGATACCAGGTGAAAACGTCACCCGTCGCGTGACAGACGAAGCAGTAATACCGGTTCTGCTTGGGAATCACCGCGAAGTTGCGGTGCGTGCCGCCATGAAATGGACACGGCCCCCGCCAGTCGTTTCCGGTTCGCTTGAGCGACAGCTGCTCCTGCACGATCTCGAGAAGATCGGCCGCGTCACGGATCTGTTCGATTACCTCATCGGGAATCCGCGCCATCAGCGAAAGACCGCGACGGTGACGCCGGCGCCGCCCTGGGCTCTCGGCGCGAACTCGAAAGTCGCCACCCGCCGGTCATCGGCGAGGATTCGCCGGACAACATCACGAAGTACACCGGTTCCCATTCCATGAATGACGGCGAGGTGCGGCTGTTCGGCGAGGACGGCCCGGTCAATCGCAAGGAGCACGGCCGATTCGGCTTCGTCCGCGCGCATGCCGCGAAGGTCGAGTTCATAGTCTGCCACGGCAGGCGATTCGTCCGGCATCGGCGCGGCTCGCCGCGGGCGGGTCCCGCCACCGGCAATCCGTGTCAGCGTCCTGGCCGCAATAACCAGTCGCATCGTTCCCACCAGCACCACGCCCTTGCCGTCGGCGCGAAGCTCGACGAGTTCGCCGGTCGCTCCAGTGTTCAGACGAACGCGATCGCCAACGGTGACGCCATCGCTGTCGCCAAGTGGAGGCTGGTCCGGCTCGTCAAGGCGATCGGCCTGCTCGCGAATCCCGTCCTCGATCATCCGACGCGCATCCTTGGCCGCTGCTTCATCGGCTGCGCCCCGCGCCAATGACAACGCCGCCTCGACCTGTTTGCGTGCTTCAAGGAGGTACGCCTTCGCCGTGCGGGCGCGCTCGCGCTCAGCTCCCTTTTCGGCCATGCGGAGCGCGGCGTCACGAGCGTCATGTGACTGCCGAGCCGCCTCCAATCCCGCTTCCCGGCGCTCCACGTCATCCAGTCGTTCGCGAAAGTGGGCTTCGTCGGCGTCAAGCGCCTGCCGGCGCGCTTCGACGCTCGCGAGGAGAAGGTCGAGGTTGCGCTCCGTCTCCGGGACCAGCGCCTCTGCGGTCCGCAGTACATCCGATGACACGCCGAGGCGCCTGGCGATCGCCAGCCCGTACGACCGGCCGGGCAGTCCCTTGGTGAAGCGGTACGTCGGCGACAACGTATCAGCGTCAAAATGAAGTGACCCGTTGACCACCCCCGCGACACGCGTCGCCAGCATCTTGAGCGCGCCGAGATGGGTGGTTGCCAGTGTGAGCGCGCCGCGAGCGGTAAGCGATTCGAGAACCGCAGCGGCGAGCGCGCCTCCTTCGGCGGGATCGGTCCCCGACCCGATCTCATCAAGGAGGACCAGCGTGCCGCGATCGGCCCACCCGAGAATCTGGCGAAGCGCCGCCACGTGGGCGGCAAATGTCGAGAGGTCGGCTGCGAGCGACTGATGGTCGCCGATGTCGACGAAGAGGCGATCGATCATCGGGACGACGCTGTCGGGGCCCAGCGGCGGAACGAACCCAGACTGGACCAGCGCAATCATCAGCCCGACAGTCTTGAGCAGCACCGTCTTCCCGCCGGTGTTGGGACCCGACAGCAGCAGCGTGCGCTCGTCCGGCATCATTCGCAGGTCGAAGGGGACGACAGCAATTCCCCGCGCAATGAGGAGCGGGTGTCGAGCGACGTTGAGCCGGAGCTCGCCGCCGGCGAGGTCGACCGCCGGCACCACCGCGTCGACGTCGTGCGACCAGCGCGCGCGCGCTGCCAGTGAATCCACGGCCACGCACATCGCGTGCAGTGCCGCGATCGTCGGCTCGATCGGGCGCAACCGCTGGGTGAGTTCGCGCAGCGCCGCCAGGGTTTCCCGTTCTTCGGCGGCGATCGCCGATCGGAGCGCGTTCCCCAGGTCGATCGCCGCGGTCGGTTCGATGAAGAGGGTGCCCGCGCTCGCCGACTCGTCGTGGATGATTCCCTCGGGGCGTTGCCGGGAATCACGCCGTACCGGGATGACGTAGCGACCGCTCCGCATCGTGACGGTGGAGTTGCCGGCCACGCTCGACGGATCGAGGTCACGCATCAGCGCATCGAGGCGGCGCACCAGGCGCTCGCGTGCGGCGTGGACCTCGCGCCGCGTTGCCGCGAGAGCCGGGCTTGCCGTGTCGAGAAGGTCGCCGTCATCGCCGATCGCAAGCTCGAGCGTCCGCTCGATCGCCCGGTCAGCCGGCGCTGCACGGTGCGCTGCGATCCGGGGGCAGCTGGTTGCGTGCCGAAGCAGTTCTCCGCCAACGGCCTTCGCGGCCGCGAGCGTCGCCTTGACCGCCGCGAGTTCCGCGATATCGAGCACGCTGCCCTCGACACGGAGCCGGCCGAGGATGGTCCGTAGCGGGGGCACCGGCGCGACGTCGAGTCGCTCCCCCCGTTTGAAGAGGTCGAGCAGTTCGCCGACCTCGGTCAGTTCGCGCCGAACCCATTCGATATCGCACGACGGCCGGAGTGCCCGGATCGCATCGCCGCCCAGCGGTCCGCTGGCAAACTCGGCGACGACGTCGAGGACGGCATCGAATTCGATCGCGGCGAGACCGGCGGCGGAATGCTCGGCTTCCACGCACGCCGGGGTGCCGTCTCGCGTACGAGGCGGCACCCCGGGCTCCATTGGCGGCGCAGCGGTCATCCCTGCTGCAGCGCCTCGCGGGCGATGCGATTGATCACGGCGCCATCCGCCTGCCCCTTGAAGCGACCCATCAGGGTTCCCATCAACTTGCCGATATCGGTGACACCCGCCGCGATCGCTTCGCGCGCCGCGGCACGGATCGTTTCGGGATCTGCTTCGGCCGGGAGATACTCGCGCAGCACACCGATCTCGAATGCTTCCTTGTCGGCGAGATCGTCACGACCGCCCTTGCGGTACTGGTCGACGGAATCGAGTCGCTGCTTGATCTGTTTCCGCAGGACGTCGATCGATTCGACATCCGTGGGCACGTGCCCAAATTCGATTTCCTTGTTCTTCAACGACGCAAGGACCGTCCCCAGTACCAGGGTCCGGTCCTTGTGAGCGGCCTTCCGCGCCATCACCTGATCGACGCGAAGCCGAGTGACAATGTCAGACATGTACCGAGCGTCCGCGGCGATTCTTGCGCTGCGCAGCGTTCATTTTCCGCTTGCGCTTTTCACTCGGCTTCTCGTAGTGCCGGTGCTTGCGCAAGTCGGAGAGGATACCAGCCTTCTCGCACTTTTTCTTGAAACGCTTGAGCGCGCGCTCGAAGCTCTCATCCTCGTGGATGATGACTTCCGACATGTACTGAAATCACCCCTCTCGGCCCCCGCATGGGGCGGTTGAACAACAGACCTCAAAACTAGGCCCTCCCGGGAACTCCGGCAACTCGGCGGTCACCCCGGAGGCCAGTGCATCTGGCGGCCACCGAGGAGGTGGACGTGAAGATGGTCCACGGTCTGGCCACCCTGGGGACCGGTATTGACCACCATCCGGTACCCGGCATCCCCGAGGCCCAGATCCGAGGCTACCTGCGCCGCGAGGGCTGTTACCTGGCCCAGGACCCGGGCGATGTCAGTGCCGGAAAGGTGGGCGGTCGAGGCGACATGCTCGATCGGGATCACCAGGACGTGGGTGGGCGCTTGCGGGTGAAGGTCACGGAAGGCGATCGCATGCTCGTTGCGAGTGACGATCGTCGCCGGAATGTCCCCCGACCCAATGCGACAGAAGATGCAGTCCATCATCCCTCCAGGGCGGTGTGACGCCGGTCGATCGTCACCGCGGCGGCGGCGATCGCAGCGGTATCGAAGCGCAGCATGCTCGGTCCGAGGACCGCCAGGGTGGCACCAAGCGCATCGCTGCACCAGGCGATCTCCTCCGCGGTGAGACCGCCTTCAGGGCCGATGATCCAACCGATTGGAGTCTTCGCGCCGATCTGCGGCGCCACCGCCCCACCTACGTCGGCCAGCAGCCAGCGCGCGCCACCGTGGGTCTCGCCGAGCGCTGCAAGCGGAATCGGCTCCCCCACCACGGCCGCCCAGGGACTGCCGCACTGTTTGCACGCCTCACGCGCCCGGCGCCGCATCCGTTCGATCTGCTCGACGCGGATTCGTCCGCCGACGTCGCGCGATCGCCCGGTTTCGATCGGCACGAGACGGGTGACGCCGAGTTCGGTGGCGCGCTCGGCGAGCGGCAGGAATCGATCCTTGTCCCCCGCCCCGACAGCCAGGATCGTTGTAGGCGGGCGCGCGGCTGATCGCGCGTCGGATATCGTCGCCACGACCGAATTCCCGCGACGTCGCACCTGCCCGACAGCGACCGTTCCTTCGCCATCGAAGACTCGCACCATGGCATCGTCCGGCACGCGCCGCACGTGGAGATGATGGACCTCATCGTCGTCGAGCTCGACGACCGCGCCGCTCTTGAGCAGGCCGGGAGCGACGAGGACCGCGGCATTGCTCATTGGCGACGCACCGCGACCGACCACCACGCAGCATCGACTGCCACGTCAACGATCGCGAAACCGTGGGAACCGAGCACCGGCTCGAAGAGCGGCGCTTCGCGTTCTTCCATTCCAGCGAAGATGACTGTTCCACCGGGCGCGAGCGCGCGAGCGATCGCCGGCAACAGCGTCACGTTGACCGTCCGCAGGATGTTGGAGCAGATCACCTCCGCGGGGCCGGCGAGTTCCGCCAGCATTGCCGCGTCGCCCGTGAGGAAGCTCACGGCGGCCTCGCCGCAATTTCGCGCGGCGTTGGCTTCGGCAATCGGAATCGACAACTCATCGATTTCAATCCCGATTGCCGATCGCGCACCGAGCACCGTCGCGCCGATCGCAAGGATCCCCGACCCGCTTCCCAGATCGAGGACGCGATCGTCGCGACAGAGGTGCCGTTCAAGGAGGGTCAATGCGCCGCGGGTCGAACCATGCTCGCCGCTCCCGAACGCCGATTCAGGATCGATGGTGATCACCGCCTCGTCGCCTTCGAGTTCGACAGGAAGCCAGCTTGGCGTCACGACAAGACGACCGAAATGCCGCGTGACGATTCCGTCGCGCCAGCGGGTCGACCAGTCAATCGATGGGGCCGTAGAGCACGCTGCGCCGGTACCGGGAAAGGCTTCGGCGATACGCTCGATCAGGTCGCGCGCCTCCGATTCCGACTCGAGCACTGTGATAAGCGTGCCCGCGGCCGGCTCTTCGACTCCAGCTCCCGTAGCGGTGACGATTGCGCCAGCGACTGCGTCGACGGTGTCGAGTGGCGGGGTGAAGGTGACGCGCCACCACGCAGCCGTCATGCGCCCAGCGCTTCCTTGAGCTTCGACCAGAAGCCGCCCCGGCGGGTAGGCCCTTCACCTTCGTGCTTGGCGAGTTCGATGAAGAGTTCGCGCTGGACCTCGGTCAGATCATCCGGCGTCCACACGAGAACCATCACGTTGAGGTCGCCGACTCCGGCTCCGCCCAGGCGCGGCAATCCCTTGCCGCGAAGGCGCAAGACGGTTCCAGACTGCGTCCCCGCGGGAATCGGGAGCGATTCATCTCCATACGGCGTCGGAACTCGCGCCGTTGTTCCCAACGCCGCCTGCGAAAACGAGAGTGGCAACTCCAGGTGCAGGTCGTCGCCGTTTCGCTCGAAACGATCGTCAGCCTTGACCTCGATCATCACGATCAGGTCGCCGGCAGCGCCCCCTCGAGGTCCGGGCGTGCCGAGACCCCGCAACGTGAGGTAGTGCTGCGGTGAAACACCCGGAGGGACGTCCACCGAGACAGTCCGTTCACCCTTGATCCGTCCTTCGCCGCGGCAAACCTCGCACGGGGTCGCAATCACGTGTCCCTCGCCGTGACAGGTCGGACACGGCCCCACTTGCACGAACTGACCGAACATCGAGCGGGCCGCGCGGCGCACTTCGCCCGATCCGCCACACGTCGAACACGGAACCGGTCGGCTCCCCTTGGCTGCGCCGGTGCCGTTGCAATTGGTGCAGGGCACCAGCGTCTTGAGTCGAACGCTGCGCTTGGCGCCGAGAGCGACCTCCTGCAGGGACAGTTTGACGGTAACGCGGATGTCCTGCCCTCGCGTGGGATCGCGCTGCCCGCCGCCGCCGAAAATCCCGTCGAGCCCGCCGAAACCGATATCGCGCATGAAGATGTTGAGCGCTTCGGACAGATCGATGTGCTGAAATCCCGGGCCGAATCCGCCACTCGACGGCGGCGTGCTGCCGAACCGGTCGTAGTGCGTCCGCTTCTCCGGGTCGCTCAGTACCTGATACGCTTCGGCGATTTCCTTGAACCGCGCCTCGGCATCGGGCGACGGATTGCGGTCGGGGTGATAGAGCATCGCCAGGCGACGATACGATTTCTTGATGTCCTCGTCGTTCACGTCGCGTGACACTTCGAGGATCGCGTACAGATCGCTCACTGGCTCAACCCTTCAATCAGCCGGCCGGCGTGCTCAACCAGTCCGACAATCTTGTCATAGGCCATCCGGGTTGGCCCGAGTACACCGATGACCCCGGTGGCACCGCCGCGCCGGTACGTCGAGGTGACCAACGTGAAGGTGGCCAGCCCCGGTTCCCGGTGCTCGCCGCCGATCGAGACGGTGATTCCCTCGCGCTTGCGGTCGGCGAGAGCGCGGCGCAGCAGTCCGCGACGGTCGGTCAGCGTCAGCAGCGATCGCATCTGATCTTGCGACGCGAACTCGGGCTGCTCCATCAGGACCGACTGGTTTCCGAGCACGACCGGATCGTGCGGTTCGGCGACATCGAATAAACCCTCGCCCTCGGCGAGGATGATGTCGAGGAGCTCGCTCCCATCCGGCTGCGATCGTGCGTCCCGGAGCCGTTCGGCGAACGTGGCCCGGATCTCCCGAAGGGTGAGCCCGGCGAGCCGCTCGTTCAGGGTTCGTTGCACCTCGTCGACGTCGATCGGCGTGAGCGCTCCCCGCAACCGGACGTAGATCGAACGAATGTTTCCGCTTCGGAGTGACAGCACGAGCAGCAACCGGTCACTCGCAACGGGCGCAAGGTCGACGCGGTCGAGGACGATTTCTTCGAGCGCGGGTGCCACGGCGACTCCCAATTCCTGCGTCAGAATGCCGAGCATCTGCGCAGCCCGAGCCAGGAGGTCGTCGGTCGACGGACCCGATGACAGTGCCATCTCGAGATGCTCGCACGCCTGCGGATCGGGAAGGGCGCGGTCCGCCAATGTATCGACGTAGAGCCGGTAGGCACGGTCGGTCGGAATCCGCCCCGCCGACGTGTGCGGGTGATAGAGGTATCCCTTCTCTTCGAGGTCGCTCATCGTATTGCGGATTGACGCTGGCGACATTCCCAGTGACGACCGCCGGGCCACCCGATGACTCCCGGCCGGTTCGGCGGTGGCAATGTAGGTCTCGATCACCGCCTCGAGTATGCGGCGTTCCCGCTCGGTCAGGTCCTCAGCGTCAGCCATGAGTGAAAGCTAGGAATCCCCGGCACCTCCCACCAGCGCATCGAGTCGTAGCCATCCCTCGACCGTCAGCCTGATTCGATCGCCAATGCGAGAAGCCCAGCCGGCATCGATCCATCCCTGCACCGTTCCTTTCGGGAGCATCGCCTCAGGTAATCCATCGATAGTACGCAGGCCGAGATATCGGCGCTCGAGCTCTCTGGCGGGGCGGTCGATCTCCTCAAATCCGTCCACCGGAGACCCGCCGGCGCTGACCCGAAGGCGGAACGCCTCCCACTCCCGAAGGTTCCACTGCCGCCTCTGGCCCAGGAGAGAATGCGCCGCTGGGCCGAGACCGACGTACCACGCGCCACTCCAGTAGGCTGCGTTGTGCCGCGACCTGAATCCGGCGCGCGAGGCGTTGGACACCTCGTAATGCTCGTAACCCGAGGTCGCCAATTGCTCGTGCGCCGTAACGTACTCGGCCGCATAGCGCTCATCGGAGGTCGCAATCACTTCGCGTCTGGCCGTCCAGCGAGCGAGCGGCGTATGGGGTTCGACGGTGAGTCCGTACAGCGAAATGTGCTGCGGCTCGAGCGCCAGCGTTCGCTCGAGATCGTCGTTCCAGTCACGTTCGAGTTCCGGCGGGAGCGCGAAGATCAGATCGGCCGAGATATTGGTGACGCCCGCGCTTCTGAGAGCCGCGACCGCGTCGGGAACCTGGTCGGCTCGATGGGTGCGGTGCATCCATTCCAGCACCGCGGGGTTGTGACTCTGGACTCCCAGCGAAATCCGGTTGACGCCAGCCTGCAGCCACCCCGCCACACGGTCCGCCGTCACATCATCGGGATTGGTTTCGAGCGTCACCTCCGCATTGGCGGCCAGTGGCCAGACTCCGCGGACCGCATCGATCAATAGCTCGATTGTCGGCGGGTCGAGTCGCGAAGGCGTCCCACCACCGAAATAAACAGTTGCCGCAGGCTCATCGGGCCAGTGCTCGACGTGACGCCGCAACTGTATTTCCTGGACGATCGCTGCGAGAAAGGTACTGTCCGGCGTCGAGCGGCGCACCGCGATCGCGAAATCACAGTACGAGCAGCGGCGAGCGCAAAAGGGAACGTGAATGTAGACGTGCACAGTCGAATAATACTTCCCACTTCGCCGGACTTAGCGACGCTGATAAGTCGAGTCGGCCAACTGGACGATCAATCCGCCGAGTTCAAGGCCGAGCAATGTGGCGAGCACCGTTCCGATTGGAAGACCGGCACTCTCGGCAATTTCGTCGATGGAACGCGGAGTTCCAGATACCGCCGACAGTACGCGTGCCTCGTCTGGAGAGAGAGTGCACGGTGGCGTGTCGTGCCGGGGCTCCGCGACCGTCGTCGATGACAATCCGAAAACGCCGAGGAGGTCTTCCGGGGAAAGGAGCGGAGTCGCGCCGTCGCGGAGCAGCCGGTTGGTTCCTGCCGAGGTCCGGCTGGTGATCGGGCCGGGAACAACGAGCACCTCCCGCCCCTGCTCGAGCGCCGACATCACCGTGACGAGCGTGCCTGAACCTTCCGCGGCTTCGACCACGACGAGCGCGCGGGCGAGGCCGCTGATCAGTCGGTTGCGCCGGGGAAACGCTCCGCGAGATGGTTGCTCTCCCGGTGGATGCTCGGTGAGCAGCATCCCTTCGCGCACCATTCGCTCGAAGAGCGCGGCGTTCTCCAGCGGATAGATGAGGTCGGCGCCGGTGCCGAGGACGCCGATGGACAGCCCTCCCACGTCGAGCGCCGCAGCTTGCGCGACCGCGTCGAGGCCCCGCGCCATGCCACTCACGACGACGATTCCCGCGCGGGCGGCCGTTTTCGCAATCAGTACGGCGGCTTCGGCGCCGTACCTGGTGTGGTCGCGGCTCCCGACGATGGCGACGGCAGGTTGGGCGAGGGTTTCGAACTTTCCGCGGACGAAGAGGACGAGCGGCGGGTCGGGGATCGATCTCAGTGCAGCTGGATAGCCTGCGTCGGTGGGAACCAGTGTTTGCTGGCCGCACGCCTCGGCCGCTGCGAGGAGCGCGCTCGCTTCACGTTGCCGCGAAGTTCTGACCGCGGTCGCTGCAGCAGGTGTCATCCCGGGAATGGCGAGGAGTTCGCGCGGCTTGGCGCGAATGACGGCGCTCGCGCCGCCGAACGCGGAGAGGAGCCGCCCCACGCGGCGGGCTCCCAGGCCCGGCACGAGGCCGAGCGCGACGTAGGCGAGGCGCTCGTCGGCGTCACTCGCCGGCGCTGGCGGACCTCCGCGATTCGTGCCGGTTATCATCTCCGTCATCCTCGCCATCTTCTTCAGCGGCGCGCGCGTGCTGCACGACCGTCCACAGGAATTCAGTCAGTTCCTCGAGGCCCTGTCTCGACACACTCGAGATCGTCATCACCCCGAGCGCATCTGGCGCGTCGAGCGTGACGATCGAAGCGGCCGCGTCAAGCGTGTCCCGCTTCGTCAGCACGACGATATGCGGCTTGCCTGCGAGTTCCTCGCTGTACAGCGCCACTTCGCGCCGCAGCCGGTGGTACGCTGTCGTGACGTCGTCGTGATCGAGCGGCACGAGATACGCCAGCACCCGGGTGCGTTCGACATGCCGGAGAAATCGCAGCCCGAGCCCCTTCCCCGCGTGTGCCCCTTCGATGATTCCCGGGATGTCGGCGACGACAAAGGTCCGGGATCCAGACAGGCCAACGACACCGAGGTTGGGCTCCAGTGTGGTGAACGGATAGTCGGCGATCTTCGGCCGCGCGGCACTGATTACCGAGAGGAGGGTACTCTTTCCCGCGTTGGGCTCACCGACCAACCCTACATCGGCGATCAGCTTGAGGGTGAATACCAGGCGGCGTGCTTCGCCTTTCCCGCCAGCTTCCCACTCCCGCGGTGCCTGGTGCGTGGCGGTCGCAAAGCGCGCATTGCCACGCCCGCCGCGTCCGGCGCGGGCAACGAGAACCTGGTCTCCCGCGTTGACGAGGTCTCCCAGGCGCCGTCCGGTCGCTTCGTCGTCAACCACCGTCCCGGGAGGCACCGGCAGGACGATATCAGGCGCGGTGGCGCCGGTCTTGGTCTTTCCCTTGCCGTGGACCCCGCGTTCCGATCGCCAGACCGCGTGAT
Source organism: Gemmatimonadales bacterium (assembly GCA_036501385.1). Lineage (GTDB taxonomy): Bacteria > Gemmatimonadota > Gemmatimonadetes > Gemmatimonadales > GWC2-71-9 > Palsa-1233. The sequence continues at coordinate 18,045 of DASYAK010000061.1, forward strand.
ACTGATAGTCGAGCAGCGTCGACAAGTTGGCATCGGCTCGGACGTAGATCGATCCTCCGCTCCCGCCATCTCCGCCGTCGGGCCCTCCCTTGGGCCGGTACTTGAATCGCGCAAACGAGCAGGCACCATCGCCGCCATCACCCGCAACGACCTCAACGACAGCGCTGTCGACGAAACTCATGAACCGCTCGGGACCGAGGATCGCACGGTGCGCCACAACTCGTCGGTCTCGGTACGGCCGCGCGGGTCGATCATCGGACGCACTAGCTCGAGCGTGGCGTCGATCGCGTCGACCGATGCACCGGCCCGCAATGCGCCAAGAAGGTGGGAATGAAGTTGTCGCGGCGCGTCGAGGACGGCGATCTGTGCCACCGTACACAACTCACGCACGCCCAGATCGAGCCCCGGTCGCGACAGGGTACGGCCATATCCTTCGACGATCATCCAGGATTCCAGCGCCGGGTGGAGTCGCCGCACGTTGCGCCGCAGCTTGTCGTAACTGTCACCGTAGATGATCCTGCAGGTCGCTTCGCCCCGCCGACTCCATTCGAGATGATCGGCGTAGTCGAGGCCATCGTCGCCGCCGGTCGCGGGCTCATTGCTCGCCGCACGCCAGACCTCGGCGATCACGAGCGCCCGCGGCCAGCCGATCGTGAGGATCGATTGGAGGACCAGTTCATCGATCGCAACGGCCGGCAGATCTGCCGCCATTGCCGCAGCCACCGCGCGGCCGATTGCTTCCCGGTCGGCCACGGCCGCCGAAGCGGCAAGGATGACAATCGCGGCGGTTGATCGATCGAGTGCTGGATTTGTCAGCTCCATCGCAGCGTCCCCTGCAGTTCGAACTGTCCGGTCACCACGCCGCGGGTATTGCGAATCTGAGGCCTCCGCCAGGGTTCGAGCACCTGATCAGGCCACTCCGTGGTCAGCTGCATTCGGTGGACGACCTGGTCGATGACACCGATCAGTGCGACGGTGGCGGCCTTCATGTCGCCGTCGTGAACCTTGAGTGACAGGCCAAGCCCCGCCCGCGGAAACGCCGCCGAGTAGACGCCCTCCGCCCCGATTTTCGCGATCACCTCACCGGGCCACGCTTCCATAAGCACGGTGTCGAGTCGCTCGGCCCCTGCGACCAGATACGGTTCACCAATCATCGCTTCGCGGATCATGCGCGGCACCGGATCGGTGGCCGTTCCCAGCCGGGAGTATGCTGCGGCCATGGCGCGGAGCGGGAGGGCGACTGCGGCCGCCGTGCATCCGTCAACTCCCCAGCGTAGCGTGTCGAGAGGGAGCCCAGCCCACGCGGCAATCGTCTCGGCGACCCGTTGCTGGACCGGATGGGATCGTTCCTCGTATCCCGAGGTTCCCCAGCCGTGGAGTCGCGCCAGAGCCAGAAGCGACGCGTGCTTTCCCGAGCAGTTGCTCCACAGCGGGGTCGCGGCCACCTCGTCGTGAACCATCGCGTCGGCAAGCGCGGGCCAGAGCGACGGATGCCCCCCGCAGGCCAGATCGGCTTCGGTCGCGCCGATCGCATTGAGCCAGCGGGAGCCGACTTCGCGATGAACCGATTCGGCGTTGTGCGAACCGCAGGCAAGCGCAATCATCTGCCGGTCGATGGCGAAACGCTCGACGCCGCCGTCGAGGAGGAGCGGCATCAGCTGGAACGGCTTCGCGGCCGAGCGCCAATATGTCACCAGCGAATGGTCACCTGCATGACCCATCAGGTCACCACGGTCGTTGACGATCACCGCCGAGACGTGGTGAACCGATTCGACCAGCGAACCGCGGGTCACAATCACATTGAGGTCGCCCATCGGCGCGCAAGATACCCGGATCGAGCGCCCCCGCGGCGACGATCAGGCCGGCGCGCGGTCGCGGTGGTCCTCCCGCCGGCGCTACCTTCCCGGCATGACGTCTACTCTTCCGCCGGTCGATCGGATACGAGTCGAGGAGCTGCTCGCGGCAATGCGGTCGAAGCGGATCGCCGTCGTCGGCGACGTAATGCTCGACCGGTACCTGTCCGGCGACGCTGATCGTATCTCCCCCGAGGCACCCGTACCAGTCATTACGGTAGAGGACGAACGGCTCGCCCCGGGGGGAGCCGCCAATGTCGCAGCGAACATCGCGGCGGCGGGGGCCCGGCCGACGCTGGTCGGTATCATTGGCGATGACGGCGCGGGAAGCTCGCTTACCCAGGCAATCCAGGTGCTCGGCATCCCGATCAACGGGCTCGTAACCGTTGCGGGCCGGCCGACGACATCGAAGACCCGTATCATTGCGCGCGGCCAGCAAGTGGTCCGGATCGATCGAGAGGTCGTCAATCCCCTTCCCGGCCGACAGCGCGACGCGTTGCTGCGGGCAGCCCTCGGAGCACTCGCCGAGAGCGACGTCCTCCTGATCGAAGACTACGACAAGGGTGCCATCGACGCGGCAATGGCCGGGGAACTGGTCGCCGCTGGCCGCGAGCGTGGGATCCCCATAGTCGTTGATCCCAAGCTGCGAAACTTCTTCGCGTATTCCGGCGCCACCGTGTTCAAGCCAAATCGACGCGAACTCGAAACGGCGCTCGGATGTCATTTTACCGGCGATGATACCGATCTCGAGGATGCCAGACAGCGACTCGGCACCGAACATCTCCTGCTTACACTTGGCGCGGAGGGTGTGGCGCTGGTATCGCCCTCGCATCCGCTTCGTCGCGCGGCAAGCATTGCGCGCGACGTCTTTGATGTCTCTGGCGCCGGCGATACCGTGGCGGCGTGGACGGCGCTCGGGCTTGCGGCGGGCGCAACGATCGGTGAGACGGTGTGGCTCGCGAACCTGGCGGCCGGAATCGAAGTGGCGAAGCGGGGGACTGCGACCGTGGCGCCGGCCGAGCTGTTGGCCACGCTGGAAGCCGCAGACGGGATCTGACTCGCGCAGGTTGTCCACAGCTTCAATGTCCACATTCCCACGTCGCCCAGCTCAATGGCCGGTAAGGCGTGGCGAAAAGAACGGCGGCCGCCTCAGTTTCCTGGTGCGGCCGCCGATCTCACTTACCGTTCCGAGCCAGCCCGGGAGGCTCCACTCGCTGACTGACTCGGCGACCCTACACCACCCAGCGGGGTGGTTCGGACCGATGGGCGATGAGGGACTTGAACCCCCGGCCTCGCGCATGTGAGGCGCGCGCTCTAACCAGCTGAGCTAATCGCCCGCGCTCGCGGACCGGGATGATACCATGCTAATCCGCCCCTAGCAACCGAATGGCCCCGGAGGGATTCGAACCCTCGACCTTCAGATTATGAGTCCGCTGCTCTAACCGCCTGAGCTACAGGGCCGACACTGCCAAAGATCGCAGAATGTGTCCGATTTCCCATCCATCTACACTGCCTGACCGTCCATCTCTCCCAACCGAACGAGCGCCAACTTATCCACATCCATGCCTGGTTCAAGGCGACAGTGGCGCGCCGATCCGCCAAGCAAGTTCAGAAATTGGCGCCCATTCGCGCCAGGAATCGTCCGCTTTGGCCTGCTGTACGTATCGCTAAAGTACTTCAGCTAAGCCCCGTAAAAGCCGTATTGCCAATATGTTATGGCGAACAAGTTAAGTAAAAACTTTCTACGGTGTTTGCTGGGTGATACCCCCACCCCCATCAAAATGCTGTCTCTTTAGCTTTCTTAGCGGCTCGAAGGGCCTCGGACCCGGCGATAAAGGTCAAGGTGCGCCTCGACCATTGCATCGACAGTGAACCGCTCTTTGACCCGGGTCCTCCCTGCCGCACCCAGCCGTTCCCGGAGGCGGGGATCCTGGGCCAGGGTCTTCATCGCATCGGCTAGGGCTTCGACATCACGGATCGGCACCTCGAGGCCGGTCACGTCAGCCCGGCTCACCTCGCGCACCCCCGACGGGACCGCCGTCGTGATGACGGGCCGCCCAGCCGCCATCGCCTCCAGCAGGACCATCCCGAACATCTCATCGACACTGACGGACGGGAGGACCAGGAAGTCAGCGTCGGCCATGCGCCGGGGAAGGTCTTCGTCAGGATACTCGCCCCACCACTTGACTCGGTCCTCGATGGCCAGAGCCCGGGCCAGGGTTCGCAGCCGGTTGAGTTCGGGCCCTGAACCGACCACATCGAGGCGGAGATTGGGAACGAGCTCGAGGGCCCGAAGGAGAAAATCGACACCCTTGTAGGGGACGAGGCGGCCGATGAAGAGCGCGCGCGGCGGGTTTCCAGGGGGCGGCGGGGGGACGAGCTCCCAGCGACGCTCGTCGATTCCGAATGGTATGACCGCCACCTTGTCTTCGAACCCGCGGAGCTCCGCGGAGAGGGCAATGTGGGCCTTGCTCGGAACCACGATCGCCTCGGCACGCCAGAGGGCGTATTTCGACGGAATCCGGTACTTGAAGCCCGGATAGTCCGCGTGCTGGGTGACAACCAGCGGCGCAAGCGAGGGGCGAAAGGCGTAGGCAAGGTCGGCGAGCGAATTGGGATGGTGGAGGTGGATCACGTCGGCGCGCTTCCAAGCCGCCCGGATATACCCAGGTGCCAGCTCCTGCGAACCGACTGGTGCAAACGACCAGGCTCGCGTGACCGACGCTCGCCGGCGCTGTCCGGCCCTGGGGTCACCAAAGGAGGTGACTGCGACGACCTCGGCTTCGTGACCGTGTTCCGCGGCTCCTTCGGCAAGGCCCTGCACCACGCGCTCCATCCCGCCCGAACGGGGCCAGTAATACTTCGCGAGGTGCAAGATCCGCATGGGGTGGAAGTTAGCGCCGACCCACCCATCTTTGTCCGGTGCGCGTTCTCATTCTGTCACCATATCCAACACCGCCAGGAATTCTCCGCTCCCTCGCGACCATGGGCGTGGAACCGGTGGTCGCAGAACCGTCGTCCAGTCCCGCCGAAACCGGGCCGGCGCAATCAGTCCGCGTCGCGACGCGAGGCGATGCCGGAAACCCGATCGACTTGCGGTGGTCACGCCGGGCGCTCCGGAGCGCCGTTCGCGACGTCGGCCCCGATCTGCTGCACATTGTTGGCGATCCGTGGTCGCCGACGGCAGAGGCCGGAGCGGCCGCCGCGCGGCAGCTCACGATCCCCTACGTGCTTGTCGGGATGTCGTCGGTCGGGAAGCCGAGAGCGCTGGCGTCGCGCTGGCAGGCCGACCGCGTTCGAGATGGTGCCGCCGCACTCGCGGGAGGAGTCCGGCCGGCGCTCGAGCACCTGGTGGATGGAGCAATTGCTGCGGTACCCACCGCAGTGATCCCGCCTGGCGGGCTTCAGATTCCGGCACCGTGGGATCCGCGCCCTGATCCAGGACCGGTCGTTTTCGCCGTCGTCGGACGGCTGGTACCCGAGCGCGGGGTGGACCTCATCGTTGATGCCCTCAACGTCCATCATGGCGACTGGCGGCTCCGCGTCGTCGGCACGGGACCAGTCCACGAGGCGTTGGAGGAACAGGCTCAGCGGCTGGGGCTATCGTCGCGGATCGAATGGCTCGGCGCCGTGCCGCGCGACGATCTGTCGCAGATCTGGGCGACGACAGACGTCCTGCTCGCCCCCTCCCGTTCGACCGCAGAATGGGTCGAGCCAAGCGGACGGACGGTCCTGCAGGCGATGGCGCACGCGGTTGCGCCAGTGGTGAGCCGCTGCGGTGCACTTCCCGACGTAGTGGCCGATGGAGGACTGATCGTGGAGGAAAACGACGTGCCCGCGCTGGCGCGGGCCATTCAATCGTTCCTTGCGGAGCCCTGGCGCTGCCGTGCGGTTGGCGCCGCCGCGCGGCAGCGAATCCTCGAGCAGTATACCGATAGCGCGGTGGCGGACCGGATGGTGCAGTTCTGGCGGCGCGCGATCACGGCGCGGTCATGATCGACGCGGCAATCAGACGTGGTGATACTCGCGGTACCACTCGATGAATCTTGCCACACCGGTTTCAATCGGCGTCCCGGGATGAAAGCCGCAGTCTCGAGCGAGGTCCGACACGTCGGCACACGTCGCCGGAACATCCCCGGGCTGCATCGGCAGGAAGCGCTTTTCCGCCGTCTTGCCGAGCGAGCGTTCCAGAGCGCCGATGAAATCCATCAGTTCCGCTGGCTCGTTGTTCCCGATATTGTAGATCCGATATGGGGCCGAACTCGTGGCGGGATCGGGCTCATCTCCAGACCAGGCTGGATTCGGCGTCGCCGGCCGGTCCGACGCGCGAACCACCCCTTCGGCGATATCGTCGATATATGTGAAATCCCGCCGCATCCTGCCGTGGTTGAAGACGTCGATCGGTCGCCCGTCGAGAATCGCCTGGGTGAAGAGAAAGAGCGCCATGTCAGGACGCCCCCAGGGACCATACACGGTAAAGAATCGCAGGCCGGTCGTCGGAAGCCGGTAGAGATGGGCATACGAGTGCGCCATCAGTTCGTTGGCTTTCTTGGTCGCGGCGTAAAGCGACACCGGATGATCGACATTCTGGTGGACTGAAAATGGCATATGGGTGTTCATGCCATAGACGGACGACGTTGACGCGTAGGTGAGATGCTCCGCACCGTGATGCCGGCATCCTTCAATCACATGGAGAAACCCCACCACGTTACTGGCGATGTACGAGTGGGGATGGGTCACCGAGTAGCGAACGCCAGCTTGCGCCGCCAGGTGAATCACTCGTGGAAACCGCTCGGCGCGAAAGAGCCCCTCGATCGCACCGCGATCGGCGAGGTCGGCCTTCACGAACCGGAACCCCCGATGCCTGGCGAGGCGATCGAGCCGGGCCTGCTTCAGTGCGGGGTCGTAATAGGGGTTGAGGTTGTCGAGCCCGACGACTTCATCGCCCCGTGCGAGGAGTCGTTCGCTCACGTGATAACCGATGAACCCGGCCGCGCCCGTCACGAGATGCTTCATTCGCTCCCACCCGCCTGAATTGAATCGGTGTCACGCCCTCTGACATCGAGCCCGTCGCGGCGCAGCTGCTCGGTTCGCCACGGTTCGAGCCGGACGTCCACGGCGAGCTGGTCCCCGACCACGGACTGCGCAACGACATCGCCGATTCGATGGAGGAAGCCGAGGCGCTTCCCGTCCGCAGGATCCAGCAGGACCCGTACCACAGGGCGGATGGCCTCGGCACGGCCCCGCAGCTCGGCCTTCAAGGGCTGCAGACCGTCAGTCCGCATGGTGGTGGTGAAGATCGCGCCGGGATGGCGGGAGCGGGCGACCTCGGCAAACTCCACCGGGTCGGGGAGCGCGTCGAGCTTGTTGAAGACGAGCAGGGTCGGACGCGCTTCCAGGCCGAGCTCGGCGAGGACCTCTTCGACTGTGCGCATGTGATCTTCCCACTCGGGATGCGATGCGTCGGCCACGTGGAGGAGGATGTCGGCGCTCCCGGCTTCTTCCAGCGTGGCCCGGAACGATGCGACGAGGTGGTGCGGCAGTTTGCGAATGAAGCCCACCGTATCGCTCAACCGGACGCGGAGGTTGTCGCCGAGGTCGATTTCGCGGGTGAGCGTATCGAGGGTGGCAAAGAGCCGATCCTCGACGAAAATGTCGTGTTCGCCTGAGAGGGCGCGCAGGATGCTGGATTTCCCGGCGTTGGTGTAGCCCACCAGCGCCGCACTCAGGAGCGGCGTGCGTCCCGAACGAATCGTGTCTCGATGCCGCGCCATGTCCAGCAGCTTGTCCCCGAGGATCGCGATTTTGTTGCGAATCATCCGGCGATCGGTTTCGAGCTGGGTTTCGCCCGGCCCCCGCAATCCGATGCCGCCGCGCGTGCGCGAAAGGTGGGTCCACATCCTCGTGAGCCGCGGCAACAGGTATTGGAGCTGCGCCAGTTCGACCTGGAGCTTTGCCTCCGAACTTCGCGCCCGGGTCGAGAAGATGTCGAGGATCACCTCGGCGCGGTCCATGACACGCGTGCCGAGGGTTTCTTCCAGCGATTGTCCCTGCGCAGGAGTCAACTCTTCGTCGAACACGACGAGTGTTCCCTTGAGTCCGGCCACGAGCTGCCGGAGTTCCTCCACCTTCCCTTCTCCGATCAGCGTCGCAGGATTCGGAGAAGCGATCTGTTGCGTCAGCTGGCCGACGATTTCGGCGCCGGCCGTATCGACCAGCCGCGACAGCTCGTCGAGATGTTCGCCGACCTTCTGCGCGTCGCTCGATCCTTTGCGCGGCGCGGCCACCATGACCACGCGTTCGCGCGGCGGCGTGAGTTCAATCATCCATGTTCTTTCCACCAGCGAAGGCGCTCGGCGATCCGCTTCTCGTAGCCGAATGGTCCAGGTTCGTAGAACGCAGCGTCGGCCACGGCATCCGGGAGATAGGCCTGCGGGATGTAACCGGTCGGCGAATCATGCGCGTATTGGTATCCCGCGCCATATCCGAGCTCCTTCATCAATCCGGTCGGTGCGTTCCTGATATGCAGCGGAACTGGCGCTGCGGGTGTGGCGGCGGCGCTTTCCCGGGCCGATGACCACGCCGCATAGATCCGGTTCGACTTGGGTGCGGTAGCGAGATAGACCGCCGCCTCGGCCAGGGCGAGTTCTCCCTCGGGGCTGCCGAGAAAATGCCAGGCATCGCGTGCCGCGATCGTCAGCGGGAGCGCTTGCGGGTCGGCAAGGCCGATATCCTCGGTGGCCATGCGAACCAGGCGGCGAGCGATATACATCGGGTCCTCGCCGCCGGCCAGGATTCGCGCCAGCCAGTACAGCGTGGCCTGCGGGTCGCTGCCGCGCACGGCCTTGTGCAGCGCGGAGATCAAATCGTAATGCTGCTCGCGGTCCTTGTCGAAAATCGGGACGCGGCGCGCCAATGTCTCGGTCACCACACCGGGATCGATCGTCCCGCGAATCCCTACGTGCTGTGCCGCAGCTTCGAGGATCGAGAGGGCGCGCCGCGCATCGCCATCGGAGAGTTCGGCGAGGAGCGCGCGAGCGTCCTCCGGCACCTGCAGGCCGAGAGCCCCGAGGCCACGGTCGGTATCGTCGATCGCGCGATCGATGACCTGGCGCAGCTCGGCCGGGGTGAGCGGAGCCAGAACCCAGACCCTGCAACGCGACAGCAGCGCGCCGTTGAGTTCGAACGACGGATTCTCCGTCGTGGCGCCGATCAAGGTGACGATGCCGCGCTCGACGGCGCCGAGAAAGGCATCCTGCTGCGCGCGATTGAAGCGGTGAATCTCGTCACAGAAGAGAATGGTGCCGCGACCGAGTCGCCGCCGGTCCTCGGCATCCTTGAGAATCTCCCTCACGCGCACCACTCCCTCGGTCACCGCGCTGAAGCCGACAAACTCGCGCTCGGTGTATCGCGCGACGAGCTGCGCGAGGGTGGTCTTTCCCGTCCCCGGTGGTCCCCAGAGGATCATGCTCCCCACGTCGCCGCGCCGGATGGCGTCCCCCAGAGGTTTGCCGGGATCGAGGAGGTCGTGCTGCCCGACGAACTCGTCGAGGATGCGCGGTCGCATCCGCGCTGCCAGCGGTTCGGGAGGTGCGAAGAGCCCGGGCTGCGTCACGCGGAGTCGCGCGCGATCGCAAGGAGCGCGTCGCGGGTGTTGCGCGCCGGGTCATCGAGGACGGCATCAAGCAATCGAGTCAGCGCGTGGCCGACCGCTGGACCTCGGGGGATTCCTGCCGCGACCAGATCGTCGCCGGTGACGGCGAGGCCGCTTCGCGCCGTTGCCTCACCTCGCGCCCTCACCGCGTCCATCGCGGCCGGCCATCCAGCGGCGGCCTCGCCGCGCCAGAGCGCAAGGATCCGAAGATCGTCCGCTGCAGCGCCGGTCAGCGCCATCCAGCGGCGTACCTCCCGCGGATCGTCCGTCGGCGGACGCGGCGGCCCGCGATCGATCGCTTCGGCCCGCCGAATCTCCGCGGCCGATCCTTTGAGGCGCCGCCACGCGGGCGCGCTGGGCGCGCAATAGAAGGCGGTCACCAGCACGGGGTCACGACTTCCGGGATCCGCGGGATCGTTGGTGGCATCGTGCCCCGGAGACGGCACGCATTCAGGAAGCCACACCGATGCCACACCGCTGTCGAGCCAGAGGCGAATCAGCCGGCCGAGCGACTGCGCGGTGTCGATCCCCTTGATCCATTCTTCACGAACGCGTTCGGCGGAGAGATGCGAGATATCAGTCGCCTGGGCTTGTGCCGCCTCCCAGGTGTCGGCGTCGATCTCGAAATCGAATCGTGCGGCGAATCGAAGTCCGCGCAGAATGCGAAGCCGATCTTCGCGAAAACGCGCAGCGGGATCGCCCACGCAGCGAATCAGCCGGCGCGCGAGATCCGATCGGCCATCGAACGGGTCGCGCCAGTCGTGACGGAGCGGGTGGTAGGCGATCGCGTTGACGGTGAAGTCGCGCCGGGCGAGGTCGTCGTCGAGCGACACGCCAAATTCGACCACGGCGTGGCGACCATCGGTTTGCACGTCACGCCGGAAAGTGGTGACTTCGTGCAATCCGCCGACCTCGTCGAGGACACCGACGGTGCCGTGCTCCACGCCCACTGGAATCGTGCGCCGGAAGAGGCCGCGGACCTGTTCGGGCGAGGCGGCGGTGGCCAGGTCGACATCCTGCTGAAGATTGCCGAGGAGTGCATCGCGGATCGCACCTCCGACGCACCATGTCTCGAAACCGGCGTCTTCGAGCCGGCCGAGAATCTCGAGGACGGCGGCGGGAACGGAGATGTCGGTGGGACCGGTCACCCGCAAAGCACGCTGCCGCCATTGACATTGAGAATCTCGCCGGTGACATGGCGGGCAAGATCCGACAGCAGAAAGAGGATCGGACCGGCGATGTCGTCGGCGGACGCGATCCGCTTGAGAGGAATCCCGGCCGCGATTCGTTCCTTTCCTTCACCGGCATACGGTGCGGCCGACATCTCCGTGTCGACCCATCCGGGCGCCACGCAATTGACCGTGATCTCCGGCGCGCATTCGATGGCGAGCGACTTGACCAAGGAAATGACGGCGCCTTTGGTGGCGGCGTAGTCGGCGTGGAATGCTTCACCCCGCTGCCCAGCGGTACTTCCGACCAGCACGACCCGCCCGCCGGGCGCCATGATGCCGAGTGCCGCGCGAGTGGTGAGGAAGACAGCATTGAGGTTGGTGCGCATCGTCTCGTTCCAGCGCTCCGGAGCCATCGTGACGACCGGCGTATCCGCCGACGGCCACACGCCGTGATTGGCAACGAATCCGTCGAGGCCGCCGAACGCCGCCTTCACTTCGGCGAAGATCTGTGAGACGCGCGCCGGGTCGCCGTGATCGCCGCCCCCGACGTATGCGCGCCGTCCCAGCGCGCGGATCGAGCGTGCAACCGCTTCGGCATCGGCCCGACGGGTGTTGTAGGTGATGCCAACGTCGGCGCCGGCCTTGGCGCAGAGGAGTGCGACCGCCCGGCCAATGCCACGCGATGCGCCGGTAATCAGGATCCGCTTGCCGTTCAGGGAAATCATCCACCGTACTCCGCTGTAAGGATGCTGATGATCTGATGCTGAATCGCCAGGTGCAGCTCCTGCACGTGGTTGACCCGGCCATCAGGAATGACGAAGGGATGGTCCACCCGCGAGGCAAGCGCCCCGCCGGAACCTCCCAGAAATCCGACAGTGACCACGCCGATGCGGCGTGCCGTCTCGACGGCGGCCACGCAATTGGCACTGTCTCCCGACGTGGAGTGCACCACCAGGAGATCGCCGCGGCGCGCGAGTGCCGCGATCTGCCGGGCGAAGACCTGATCGAAGCCGAAGTCATTCGCGGCGGCCGTGAGGATCGACGTGTCAGTCGTGAGCGCCACGGCGCGGAGCGGAGCCTGCGCTCCGCGGCGGTACCGCACCACGTACTCCGCGGCGATATGCTGAGCGTCGGCCGCCGAACCACCGTTGCCGGCGAAGAACAACGTCCCTCCCGAGGCGAGACAGTGTCGCATCGCGCGCACGATGGGCTCGAGCGGCGTGAGATCCGCGGCAGCGTCCGCGGCAAGCGTGGCCAAGGCGCGCAGGCCGGCGCCAATCTGCGCGGTGTCGTTCATTCCGACCCGAACAACCGGCGCATGGCGCGCCACATCGATTGCTTCATCGGCAGGGGATCCACCTCGTAGATGGCCAGGTCGTCGAGAATCGCCCGCGGATTGGTATCGAGGAGAAGCGCCGCTTGATCGGCGCCATCCTGATCGGCAAGCCAGTCGAGTGCGGTGGCAACATTTCGATCGTCGCCGTGATTATCAGCGGCGAGGATATCCGCCAATCCGGCTTGCACCAGATCTCGAGCGCGGTCGCCGCGGCTCCGTGGCAACGTTACTGTTGTCGCGTCGACCTGAATCACCGTGCCGAGATCGCGCCATGCCTTGACCGCCTCGACCGAACACGATGAGTACCGTTCTGGGTGGGCGAGGACGGGCACGAGACCGGCCTTGATCACTTCCATCAAGGCGCGCCCGACAATTTCGGCCGGCACCATCCGCGCGAATTCCACCAGCAGATACCGCGACCCTCCCAGCGTGAGCTTGCGCTCGGCCGCCGCGGCCGGAAGGGGACGATCGAGCATGACTTCTGCGCCGCGATGAATCTTGATTCCCTCGGGGACTTGTGGGGCGAGCTTCTCCCACGCCGCCAGGTAATTGTCGGGCCAGCCTTGCGCAACATTCGACGCCAGCACATGCGGCGTGCAGGCGACGTCGGTAATCCCCTTGGCGGCGAAGGCGTGGAGCACACGCACCGATTGCTCGACGCTGCGCGACCCGTCATCGACGCCCGGCAGGAGGTGCGAGTGAAGATCGATCACGCCGCGGTGCTCGCCCGAAGGCGCAATGCCGTTGCCGTGGTGCCGAGAGTCGCTGCGTTGTGTTCAGCGGCGGCGAGGAGCGCGAGGGTGATCAGGGCATCGGCCGCGAGGAGATCCAGCGCCGCGGCACGATCGGCACCGCCATCGATGGCGGCGTCGAGAGCAGCGCCACCTGCCTCCGACAGTCGGGCCACCAGATCACCACACGCTGGCGTGGCGGCGAAGAACGCCGCAGCTCGCTCCTTCAATTGCGCCGGCGCGCCTTCGGTTCGCGCGGCGAGCCACACGGCCGCGATCGCAGCATTCATCCCTGCATCCATTCGCGGACGATCCCCGGGAACTCCGCCGTGGCAACCTGTTCCACGCTCGGGACGGCCAGCGATCCACTGGCAAATGTCGGCCGCCCGCCGCCTCGTCCGCCGAAGCGACCGGTCACCAGCTTGACGAACGCATTGGCATCGCGCCCCGATCCAATCAGGTCGTCGGTCACGGCGACGGCGATCGCCGTAGGTACCATCGGGTTGTAGAGAACCAGGATCGAGGCGCGTTTGCGCTCGCCGCGGAAGTCGTCGGCGATTGCGCCGAGCTGCGCCCGCTCTTCGGCGACCGTTGGTGCAACGAAGAGGGTGACACCGCCCGCATCGAACTGGCGGCCCTCCGTATTGCCGCCTTCACGAATTGCCTCGGCGAGGCGCGCCTCGAGCGCGTCACGCTCGGCGACGAGCGCTTCGAGCCGTCGCTCGAGCTGATCGGGCTGCGATCGCAGAGTGCTCGCAATGGTTGCGACCCGATGGTCGAGGTCCTTGATACCGCCGTACGCGTCCCGCCCCGTGACCGCTTCGATGCGGCGGACGCCAGCCGCCACGCCGCCCTGCGAGGTGAAGCGAAAGAGGCCGATCTGGCCGGCGCTGCGCACATGGGTCCCGCCGCAGAGCTCGATCGAATCGCCGATCTGGACCACGCGGACGACGTCGCCGTACTTGTCGGCGAAGAATGCCATCGCGCCAAGCTTGAGCGCCTGATCGAGCGGCAGCTCGCGCGTCGACGTTTCGGCGTTGGCGAGAATCAGTTCGTTGACCATCCCCTCGATGTCCACGAGCTGGGATGGATCGATTGGCGCGTGATGCGAGAAGTCGAATCGGAGACGTCCCGCGTCTACCAGCGAGCCTTGCTGCCGCACGTGTGCGCCGAGCGCGCGGCGAAGAGCTAGGTGGACAAGATGCGTCGCGGAATGATTCCGCTCGATGTCGCGCCGGCGCGATTCGTCGACACTGGCGTGCACGGGCCCGTGAGTAAATCGGCCTTCCATCGTACCAATCAACCGGTTGCCACGCTCCGCGTCCTTCACCACGTCCTGCACGGCAAAGGTCCACCCGTCGCCGCGCACGATCCCGGTGTCGCTCACCTGCCCGCCACCGGCGGCGTAAAACGGATTGTCTCGCAGCACCAATGCATCGCCGGCGTGAGCGTGCGCGAGGAGCTCTGTCTCGACGTCAAGCGTGCCGTACCCGACGAAACGCTGGGCACCTTCGTGCCAGTGCATTGCGCCGGCATCGGCGGCTGCCGATTCGTTCGCTCGCGTTGCGCCATGCCGCGCCGCGCGGCTCCGTTCCCGCTGTTCATCCATCGCACGCTCGAAGCCGTCGACATCGACGGTCATTCCCCACTCGGCCAGGATCAGCTGCGTCAGGTCGAGCGGAAAACCGAAAGTATCGAAGAGCTTGAACGCATCATCTCCGCCCACCTGCTTGAGCCCCGGTTGCTGGCGAATCGCCTCAAGGCGCGTGAGACCAGCGTCGATGGTGCCGTAGAAGTTTTCCTCTTCACGGCGGACCACCTCGACAATCCGCTTCTCTTCAGCGCGAAGCGCGGGATAGGCATCGGCCATCAGCGCGACCACGGTGGGCACGAGCTCGGCCAGTGTCGGCTCCTTGCGACCAAGCAACCAGGCATGCCGCACCGCGCGCCGGAGAATGCGCCGCAGGACAAAGCCCCGTCCCTCATTGCCAGGATAGACACCATCGAGCATCAGAAAGGTCACCGCCCGGGCGTGATCGGCGAGGACTCGATACGAAACACCGTTCCCCTGCGGGCCCATGGGATAGGGCGTGCCGACGAGCGTTGCCACACGCTCGATCAGCGGCATGAAGAGATCGGTGTGAAAATTGTCGTCCTTGTCCTGCATGACGGCCGCAATCCGCTCCAGGCCAGCGCCCGTGTCGACACTCGGCTTGGGGAGCGGCGTCAACGTCGCGTCGGTAGCACGATCGAACTGCATGAAGACGAGATTCCAGATCTCGAGGAAGCGGCCGGCTTCGGCTTCGGCTTCGAACTCCGCCTTGGAGAGCTGCGCGGGTCCGGCGCCAGCGGTCCAGCGAAGATCGACGAAAATTTCCGAGCAGGGACCGCACGGCCCGGTATCGCCCATCTGCCAGAAGTTGTCGGCATCGCCGAGACCGAAAATCCTGTCGTCGGAGAGACCCGAAACCTCGCGCCAGAGCTCGCGAGCCTCGTCATCGGTGTGGTGCACGGTGACGTGGAGCCGATCGGCCGGGATGGCGAGCCAGTCGGGCGAGGTCACGAATTCCCAGGCATACTTGATCGCATCGCGCTTGAAATAATCGCCGAAGGAAAAGTTGCCCAGCATCTCGAAGAACGTGTGGTGACGACGGGTCAGCCCGACCTGCTCGAGGTCGTTGTGTTTCCCGCCGGCGCGAACACACTTCTGACAGGTAGTTGCGCGAACATATGCGCGCGGATCCTGACCGAGGAAGGTGCGCTTGAATTGCACCATTCCGGCGTTGGTAAAGAGGAGGGTGGGATCATCGGCCGGGACGAGCGGTGAGGATGGAACCTCGGTGTGGCCGCGACCCACGAAAAAGTCGAGAAACTTGCGCCGGATGACTGACGATTGCATCACCGTAATCTATCGGGGCGGTCCCGTTCCGAGCGCCTCTTCGACCAGCGCGACGGCCTGGGCACCGCGGTATCCCCGGCGCCCGAGGAAAGCGAAGAGTCGCCGCCGGCGCGCATTGATCGGGAGACCACCAAGGGCGCGAACCCGGCGGGCCAGGAGTTCGCGTGGCCGCGCCAGAGGATCGTCGTCTCCGGCCACGCGCTCGGCGAGCACCTGATCGATCATGTCGCGCGCGAGGCCGAGCCGGCTCAGGTCGTACCGCAGCCTGGTCGGACCCCGCCCACGGTCGGCGCGGCTCGCGACGTAGGCGCGCGCATGGGCAAGATCGTCGAGGAGGCCCAGGACGCGCAGCCGGGCGAGGGCTGGAGTGATGGCGCCCGGAGCATGCCCCTTTCGCTCGAGCTTGGCGGCAAGTTCGCGTTCGCCATGTGATCGGCGCTCGAGCGCGCGCAGCCCGGCGCGGAAGGCGCCCTCTTCGTCGGCGGCGGCGTTGAGCCGGTCGATCATGTCGCCGGGGAGCGCACTCCCCGCTTCGAGCCCCAGCGCGCTGATCACGTCGGCCGGCACCGTCCATACCGGCTTCCCTCCCACCATCACCCGCGTGCTCCCCGGACGGCGCGGGTCGCGAAGGAGTCCCTCGACGATCACTCCGCCTCATCCTCGTCGGGCGGAGTTCCGGCACCCGCGGCGGCAAGGACGCCGAGCGAATCGCGCACTCGCGCCTCGACCTCCGCCAGGAGCGCGGTGTTGTCCTTGAGGAAGAGCTTGGCATTCTCCCGGCCCTGACCGATCCGCTGGTCGCCGTACGAATACCATGCCCCCGATTTCTGAATGATCCCGGCTTCGCTGGCGAGGTCGACCACGAGGCCGGTGTGCGAGATCCCTTCATCGAACATCACATCGAACTCCGCCTGCTTGAATGGTGGCGCCACCTTGTTCTTGACGACCTTGACGCGCACGTGCGAGCCGATCACCGCCTCGCGCTCCTTGACCGGGCCGATGCGCCGGATGTCGAGACGCAGCGACGCGTAGAACTTGAGTGCCTTCCCGCCCGTCGTCGTTTCGGGATTGCCGAACATCACCCCGATCTTCTCGCGCAGCTGGTTGATGAAGACCACGGCACAGTTGGTCCGGTTGATCGCACCGGCAAGCTTGCGCAACGCCTGGCTCATCAGGCGCGCCTGAAGTCCCATGTGCGAATCACCCATCTCGCCTTCGATTTCGGCTTTGGGAACGAGCGCCGCGACCGAATCGACCACCACCAGGTCAACCGCGCCCGATCGCACCAGAATCTCGACGATTTCGAGCGCCTGTTCGCCAGTATCGGGCTGCGAGACGAGGAGATTCTCGATGTCGACGCCGAGACGCTTGGCGTACTCGATATCGAGCGCGTGCTCGGCGTCGACGAAGGCCGCCACACCGCCAGCGCGCTGCACGTTAGCGACGAGATGGAGGCAGAGCGTCGTCTTGCCGCTCGATTCCGGACCGTAGATCTCGGTGATCCGGCCACGCGGAATCCCGCCGATGCCCGTCGCGGCGTCGAGGTTGATGGCGCCGGTCGAAATAGCGGCGACCTTCACCCGGGGCCGATCGGCTCCCATTCGCATGATCGCTCCTCGGCCGATCTGCTTCTCGATCTGGGAAATGGCCAGGTTGAGCGCCTTGCGCTTGTCGGCGTCGAGACGGGCTTCATCAGTGGTCGGCATGGAGAGGTCCTTGATCTGGTGATGGTTGGTTAGTCACAAATTGACTGATTTTGCTCCACAACACACAATACAACCGAATACGATCCGAAACAAGTGGATTACGGTGTAGCGTTTTGCTCCACATTTCATACGATCACCGCCATCCTGGTCGCCACGCGTCCTCGATGTGCACCGGTGCCGCATCGACTCCCAAGGCGCCCCGCCACGCAATCACGTCGAATCGGTAGCGATCGTGCGGCTTCGAATGGCGCAGGATCCAAGACCAGGCAACTCGCTCGATCGTCCGGCGCTTGCGTCCTCCGATTGATTCCTCGCCCGCTCCGCACCGCCCCGATCGCCTGGCTTTGACCTCGACAAAAGCAACCAGGTCGCCGCGCCGCGCGATCAGGTCGAGATCATGACGGCCCAGACGGAAACGATGCGCCTCGATTTGCCACCCTCGAGCGACGAGCCAGCGACTCGCGGCAATCTCGGCGTCCCAGCCGTGCCGCTGGCGCTCGTCAGTCCACTGTCCGGGAGGAATGCGCGGGGTATGCACGCGCCAATGATGGGAGCAACCATCTGCGGCGAATGGGCCGCATCAACGCAGCGCGGCGCCGGTTACCGCGAAGATCGAAACGTGAAAGGAGAGCGCACTACCGACGGTCGCAGAGCGCGCACCGTCTTGCGCCTACGCGTACTCGTCGAGCTGGCCGAGTCCGACCATCACGTCGCGCGGCTTCGATCCGTTGGGGGGACCGAGGATGCCGGCGTCGTGGAGCTGATCGATAATCCTCGCAGCTCGGCCGTATCCAACACCGAGGCGGCGCTGGAGCAGCGAAGTCGATCCGCCTTGATGCTGAATGCACAACTCGGCGGCCTGCCGGAAGAGCGCGTCGCGCGTATCACCAGGCCCGCCGTCGTCAGCGCCGCCGTTTCCGGCTGCGCCAAGTTCGAGCTCGTCGAAGATGTCCGCTTCGGTGGCCGCCGCCGCGTCGGCGCGATTGCGGTGCCATTCCATCAGCCGCTCGGTTTCTTCCGTGGAGATGTACGCGCCTTGCACCCGGTTCGGTTCGTTGCGGCCCGGCGGGAGGAAGAGCATGTCACCGTTGCCGAGAAGCGCTTCGGCGCCATTCTGGTCGAGGATCGTCCGTGAATCGACCTTGCTTGCCACACGGAACGCGATCCGGCTCGGGAAGTTCGCCTTGATCAGTCCGGTCAGCACATTCACGCTGGGGCGTTGCGTCGCCAGGATGAGATGAATCCCGATGGCACGCGACTTCTGCGCGAGAATGGCGAGCGGCGTTTCCACTTCGCCCTGCACCGTCATCATCAGGTCGGCGAGTTCGTCGACGATCAGCACGATCATCGGGAGCGGCCCGTCGGAGTATTCCTCCTTCCACTCGTATGGCGGCGTGTCGGGCGCTTCATCGTTGACCGTGGCAAGAGTGGGTCTCGCGCTCTTCGGGTTCCGGAGCGGCTTCCCGTCGGCGAGCTTGCGATTGAATTCGGACAGCTGCCGCACACCGTTCTCGTGCAACAGCGCGTACCGGCGATTCATCTCGCCCACGGCCCATTTGAGCACCTTCGCCGCGTCGTGATTGTTGGTGACGACTTCCTTGCGGAGATGCGGCAGCCCGTTGTACATCGAGAGCTCGACCATTTTCGGATCGATCATCAGCAAGCGCAGATGCGTCGCGGTGTATTGATAGATGAGCGACGTGACGATCGTGTTGATCGCGACTGATTTCCCCGACCCGGTGGCGCCGGCGACCAGAAGGTGCGGCATCCGCGCCAGGTCGGCGATTACCGGTTTCCCCTCGACATCCCGCCCCAGCGCAATCGGGAGGAGCGCAGTCGTCGACCGCCAGGCGTCGCTCTCGAGGAGCTCACGGATGGTCACGATGCGCGGCGACGGATTGGGAATCTCGACGCCAACCGCGCCCCGCCCGGGGATCGGTGCCGCGCGCAGCGAGGTCGCCCGCATCGTGATGGCGAGGTCGTCGGCGAGCGCGATGATCCTTCCCGCCTTGACGCCTTCGGCCGGCACGACCTCGAATTGCGTCACCGTCGGTCCCGAGGTGAATCCGGCGAGAGTGCCGTCAACCTTGAAGGTCTTGAGCGTGGCGAGGAGTTTCTCTCCCAGGCGCTGCAGTTCCGCCTGGTCGGCGTCGGCGTTGCTGCCGCGCGGCGCGGTGAGAAGATCGATCGGCGGCAACGCGTCATCCTGCTGGCGCGGCCGCGGGGCGATGACTTCTTCGATGTCGATCTGTTCGGCAGCGCGCCGTCTGGTCCGCCGTGCAGCTCCGCCGAAAAGATCCTCCTGGGTCACCGGCGCCTCTTCGGCGGCGGCCTCCACAACAGCCTCCACCGGCCTGGGCCGGAGCGATGGCGCGGGCTTCCACGGTGGGACAGCCGCCGCGCCTTCGCCCCCTTCAAACCGCTGCAGCGGATGCCACGCGAGCGTCCCGAGCGTCACGGCGGTGAGTCCCACGAATCCGGCAAGGAGGCCGCCGGCGACGCCAACCAGGTCGACTGCGGTCCGCGCCAGAAAGCCGGGGAGCCATCCGGTCAGGATTTCCGGCCACGGCCACTGGCTGGTGGGTGGATCGAAATAGGCGCTCTCGACCCGGGAGAGAACACCGATCACATAGGGAACGAGTAGCGACAATCCGACGACAAGAATCGCAGTGCGCTTCATGTCGAGGCGCGGGAGCCGTTCAAATCCAGCGAGGCCGATCAGCACGCCGAGGAGCGGCGCCCCAATCGCGCCAAGGCCGAACATCCGCCAGAGTCCTGGGCCAAGAACGGTGCCGAATGGACCGGTGACATTGAACGGCAGCAGCGTGAGCGCCAGAAACACGCCGATCACCAGTGCCACGACGGCACCGAAGCGGCGCCGGTGCTCGCGCATCACGCCGGCACCGGCGCGTCGGGCGCCAACGTGATCCGGCGTTCGTGAAAGATCGGGAGGACCGGAAATGCATCGACCGTCGCGGCCAGTTCCACGTCGCCCCGGAAGCCGAGTGCCGTCAGCTCGCGCCCCGCGCGTGAAAGCGAAAGAACCCGGCCGGTCCGGTCGCGATAGCGGCTCACCAGATCGACCGAAACGAGCGCGGCATCGTTGAGTCCCTTGCGGCGTCGGCGTCCGCCCAGCGCTCGCGCGGCGAGACACCCCGCGATGTAGGCGTCGTCGAGACCAAAGCCATCCTGCCGACCGGCGCAGAGAATCAGGAGGTCGCCGTCCCGTTCGAGTGCGCGCTGGGCGAACTCACCGGCGCGAGTCAGGTTGACCGCCGAGGCAACGACTACCTCACGCGCTCCAGCTGTCGCGAGGAGCGCCAGTGTGCCATTGGTGGTGGTCATCACGACGGTTTTCCCGCGCACCGCCTCTGCGGTCATCTCCCCGGGCGAGTTTCCGAGATGGAATCCCGGAATCCGCACCATGTTGCGCTCGCCCGCGAGGACGACGTCGCTTGGGCCAAGCGCCTGCTCGAGCCGAGTGGCTTCGGCGGCATCTGCCGCGGCAATGACCGCACGGGCACCGTGATACAGCGCGGCGCAGATCGACGACGTTGCCCGCAGCACATCGACAACGAGGACGACGCGATCACTTACTTCGCCCGCCGCGAGCTCGCGCGGCGAGAAGACCACGTCGAGTGTCATGATGTATGCTGCTCGGCCTGGGCACCTTCGCTGCGGTCGTGACGGATCTCGCCAAGATGCTCCGGCCGGAGCAGATGTGACTCGCGCTCAAGGAACTTGGTGTCCACGTCGCCCGCGACGAAATCGGGGTGGCGAATCACCCGCGAAAGGAATGGAATCGTGGTCTTCACGCCCTCGAGGATGAACGAGTCGAGCGCCTGCCCCAGTCGCGCCAGCGCCTCGGCGCGATCGCGCCCGTGGACGATAAGTTTCGCGAGGAGCGAGTCATAGTACGGTGGCACCGTGTAGCCGGCGTACACGTGGGTGTCGACCCGGACGCCAGGGCCGCCGGGCGGATGATAGGCCGTGATCAAGCCCGGACACGGCTGGAAGTTCCGGTAGGGATCTTCGGCGTTGATCCGGACCTCGATCGCGTGACCCACCAGTGGCGTCACGCCGAACGAGAGCGGCTTTCCCTCGGCGACCCGAATCTGTTCCTTGACGAGGTCGTGCCCGGTCACCATTTCGGTGACCGGATGCTCGACCTGGATCCGGGTGTTCATCTCCATGAAGTAGAATGACCCGTCGGCATCGAGCAGGAATTCGATCGTCCCGGCGCCGGTGTACCCAATCGCGGCGGCGAGTCCGACCGCGGCCGAACCCATCCGCTCGCGCAGATCGGGATTCAGCGCCGGCGACGGCGACTCCTCGATCAACTTCTGATGGCGGCGCTGCACCGAACAGTCGCGCTCGCCGAGATGAATCACGGTGCCGTGCTGGTCGCCGAGAATCTGGATTTCGACATGCCGCGGACGGGCGAGGTATTTCTCGATGTAGACATCGCCGTTGCCGAACGCCGAAAGCGCTTCGTTCTGCGCCAGCGAGAAGAGTTGGGCGAACTGCTCGGCGTCGTGCGCGATCCGCATGCCCTTGCCGCCACCGCCGGCGGTCGCCTTGATGATGACCGGGAAGCCGATCCCCTCGGCCACGCCAACGGCCTCGTCGGCATCCTTGAGGACGCCGGCTGATCCCGGCACGGTGGGAACCCCGGCCTCCGCGGCCAGCCGCCGTGCCGAGGCCTTGTCGCCCATGGCGCGGATCTGGTCGCCGGTCGGGCCGATGAAGACGATGTTCGAGGCGCGACAGGTATCGGCGAACTCGGCGTTCTCGGCGAGGAATCCGTAGCCCGGGTGAATCGCGTCAGCTCCGGTGACTTCGGCCGCGGCGATGAGCGATGGAATGCGGAGATACGAAAGGCGTCCCGGCGGCGGGCCGATACAGACGTCGTCATCGGCAAAGCGGACGTGCAACGATTCGCGATCGGCCTCGCTGTACACCGCCACCGTCTTGATGCCGAGTTCACGGCATGCACGGATCACCCGCAGCGCAATTTCGCCGCGGTTGGCAATCATCACCTTGCGGAACATCAGCGCCGATCTCCGCCTGTCAGGTCGGAGAATGTGCGGTCGGAGGTGCCACTCACACCGGACGCGCGCAACGCGAACTCGCTCGGATGCGTCGCGTGGAAGACGGCGTCGTCATACGTGATCACCCCGTCCTGATACCAGCGCATCAGCGACTGATCGAACGACTGCATGCCGTAGTTCATCCCGCCCTCGTTGATCAGGTCGGGAATGTTGAGCGACTTCTGCGTGTCGCGAACGTTTTCGGCCACCGCGGCGGTATTGATCAGCACTTCGACCGCCGGGATCCGGCCCTTCGCATCGGCGCGCGGCACCAGGCGCATCGACACCACGGCGCCGAGCGCGGTCGACAGCAGCATCCGCATCTCGATGTGCTGGTGCGGCGGATAGAACGACAATACCCGGGAGATCGTCTGGGTCGCGTCGGTGGTGTGAATCGTCGACAGGACGAGGTGGCCGGTATCGGCCGCCTTGATCGCCGTGTCCATCGTTTCCATGTCGCGGATTTCGCCGATCAGGATCACGTCCGGATCCTGGCGCAGCACGTGCTTCAGCGCATCGCCGAACGACACCGTGTCGCTGCCGATCTCGCGCTGGGATACGCTCGACAGCTGATCGCGATGAAGAAACTCGATCGGATCCTCGATCGTGATGATGTTGGCGCGGCGGTGCCGGTTGATGTGATCGATCATCGCCGCGAGCGCCGTCGACTTGCCGCTCCCGGTGATGCCGGTCACGAGCACCAGGCCGCGCGGCTTCAAGGCGATCTCCTCGAGCACCGGCGGCAGCAGCAATTCACGGATGGTGCGGACTTCGTACGGGATGGCGCGGAACGCGAAGGCCACGCTGCCGCGCTGCAGGTAGACGTTGGTACGGAACCGTCCGATGCCCGGCACGCCGATGCCGAAATCCGACTCCTTGGATTCGCCGAATTCGCGCAACTGCCGCGGCGTCATCAGCGATTCGGCTAGCGCCTTGAGCTCGTCGGCCTTGACCTGCGGCATCGAGAGGGCGTGCAGCTGCCCGTTGACGCGGATCGTCGGCGGCCGTCCTCCCTTGAGAAGAAGATCCGACGCACTGCGCTGGATCATCTCGACGATCACCTGCCGGAAATGGAAGCCGCCCGGATTCACCTCGCCCGAAAGGACATCCCCGCTCGGCGTCGCCAGACTGTCGTCAGCCATTGGGATCCACCCGGAAAAGGACTTGGCCGTACTCCACCGGTGACGCATCGTCGACCAGGACTTCGCGCACCACGCCGGCGACCTCGGCCTCGATTTCGTTCATGATTTTCATCGCTTCGATGATGCACACCGTCTGCCCAGAGGCAACGCGCGAGCCGACGCGCACGTACGGCTCGGCGCCCGGCTCGGGCTGGGCATAGAAGGTTCCCACCATCGGCGAGCGCACTTCCTTGAGCGTGCTGGCAGTCGCGGGCCCACCCGTGCCGCTCGATCCCTCTGTCCCGGCCGCCGGCGGGGCCATTGCCGGCGCTGCCATGAACTGCTGCGGCATCGGGACCGACGCAGCGGTCGTGACCTGGCTCGTCCGGGTGATGACGACACCGGTGCCGAAGAATCCCTTGAGTTCGATCGAACCGATTTCAGGCCGCTCGCGCAGCAGCTGCGCCAGCCTTCGGACGTCGCGAAAATCGATCCCCTTGAGCCCGGGGACCTGCTCGATGGCACGCGCCAGTTCCTGCATCTCTTCGGGCGTCATACGCGAGTCAGGTACTTGTCGTCGCGGCGGTCGACGCGAATGGTCGTCCCGCGCTCGATGTAGAGTGGTACCTGGACTACCGCACCGGTCTCGAGCCGCGCCGGCTTGGTGCCACCCGTGGCCGTATCACCGCGAATCCCGGGGTCAGTCTCCACAATCTCAAGCTCCACGAAATTGGGAAGGTCGACAAGAATGACCTCCTCATCGTGCACCAGTCCAGTGCACTCCATTCCCTCCTTCAGGTACTTCAGCTGCTCGGCGCCAATCAGGGCGGCGGTCAGCATGACGTCGTCGAAGGATTGCAGGTCCATGAAGTGATAGAACTCCCCATCGCGGTAGGAATAGGTCATTGGCCGATAGGATAGTTCGACCAGGAAGATCCGCTCGCCGGAGGGGAAGGTCTTTTCGAGGACGGCCCCGGTGCGAACATTCCGCAGCTTGGTCCGCACGAAGGCGCTTCCCTTTCCCGGCTTGACGTGCTGAAAGTAGCTCACCTGCATCAGCTGGCCATCGAGATCCATGACGATCCCGTTCTTGATGTCCGCGGTCGTCGCCACCGTGCTCCTGCCTATGTGTCGAGAATGATCAGTTCGGTGTGGCCATCCGAGAGGAGGACAGACCCCTCTGGCGTGAGCCGGACGTCATCTTCGATCCGGACGCCGCCCCATCCAGCAAGATAGATCCCCGGTTCGACCGTGACCACCGCCCCGGCGGGCAAGACTGCCTCAGCCGTCATTGCAAGTCGAGGCGCCTCATGAACTTCCAGCCCCAAGCCGTGCCCCAGGGAGTGACCGAAAGCGTCACCGTAGCCACGCCCGGCGATCAGATCACGGGCAAGGGCGTCGCCTTCCCGCCCCGTGAGTCCGCTCCGCAACCCCGCGATCGCCCGGGCCTGCGCGTCACGAACGGTCTGGTAGACGGCACGCTGACGCTCGTTGGGCACGCCGATAGCGAAGGTACGGGTAATGTCGGAACAATAGCCGCCAACCTGCGCCCCGAAATCAATCAGGAGGAACTCTCCCCGCGCGATCTCCCGCTCGCTGCTCCGGGCATGCGGAAAGGCCGACCGCGGCCCCGATGCGACGATCGTCTGGAACGGGTGCCACTGGCTTCCCCGCCGCCGCAGTGCCGACTCGAGCCGGGCTGCGATGTCGATCTCCCGGTCGCCAACGGCGACGGTATCGACGACCTCGGCGAGGCTCTCGTGGGCAAGGGCCGCAGCCGCCCGGATCGCCGCGATCTCGCCATCGTCCTTCACCTGGCGCAGCGTCTCAACCACTTCGATCGTGGGGATGAGCTGGCCGTGAAACGCGCCACGCAGCCGCTCGGCGTCGCGGACCGTCGTCACGTGGGACTCGAAGGCGAGTGCACCGATCGGCACGGTCGATTCGAACCACCGCTTCAGCCGCTCCCAGACATTGGCGCGCTCGATGATCACCGCGGCCGATGCACCCACATCGACTGCTGCCTGGGTCTCATAACGGAAATCGGTAAGGAGAGTCGCCCGATCAGATGAGAGCACGAGAATCCCGGCTGACCCGGTAAAACCTGTGAGCCACCGAATATTGGGAAGGTGGGTCACCACGATCGCGTCGGCGCCGAGGGCGTGAACTGCAGCCGCCACCGAACGCTGGCGCGCTTCACGATTGTCGGTCATCGGAATCTGTTGACGCTGATTTGGCACCGACCGGCCGCGCTCAGTTCGACCGCCCCAGGACAGCGATCAACCCCTCGAGGGCGAGAACGTATCCTTGCGCACCAAACCCGCAGATCATCCCGACGGCGAGGTCGGCGGTCACCGAACGATGCCGGGCAGGCTCGCGGGTGAACAGGTTGGACAGGTGCACCTCGACAAATGGCAACGGCGCAGCGAGAAAAGCATCGCGGAGCGCCAACGAGGTGTGCGTGTAGGCACCGAGATTGACGATCGCCCCCTGGGCGCGAGCCCGGAGGCCCTGCACCAGATCGACCAACTCACCCTCGTGATTCGACTGGACGGAGTCAATCGTTACCCCCAGTTGATCGGCGCGCGTGCGTACCATCGTCTCGATATCGCCGAGAGTCGCGGACCCATAGATCGCCGGCTCGCGCGTGCCGAGCAGATTGAGATTCGGTCCGTTGAGGATCACGACATGGGTCATCGCTCGAGCTCCCGGAGCCACGCCTGGAACGCCACCATATCGCCCTCACCACCCGGAGCGGCCGGTGGAGGGGGCGCGTGATAGAAGGCGTCGTAACTCGACATTGCGGCGACCGTGGGCGCGCCGGCCGCCGCGACGGCGCCGAGCCACTCGCGGACTGATCGGCCTCCGGAACGCGCCGCGTCGAAGGGGCGGGGCTGTCCGGCAGCCAGCTCTGCCCGCACACTATTGCGCCGCCCGGCGAGCAGATGATTCGCGGGATCTCGCGCCACCAGGAATTCATACACCTCGAGTGCCTGATCGAGATGTCCCTGACCGCGATAGACCATCGCCAGCGACTCGGTGGCCATCGGTGCTTCAATCTCGTCGTCAGCGACGATGGCTTCATCAAATGGATTGAAGAGCGCATGGTCGGGGGCGGGGAGCGCGTCCGGTTCGGCGACCGGAGGCAGTGTGAGTTGGACCGGCTTGGGCAGCGCCTCAAGCGCATCGATCACCATCGGGTGATCCGGGTCGAGTGCCTGTGCTGCGTGCAGCGCGCTGCGGGCTCCGTCCCAATCATTCACATCGACGCAGATTCGAGCGAGGACGAGGTGGCCGGGGAGAAAATCGGCGTTGGCCGCGGTTCCGGCCCGGGCAATTGATAGCGCGGCGTCGAGTTCACCGACCTTGCGAAGCCCTTCGGCGAGCGGGGCAAATGCATGGCTCGATGGATTCGCGGTGAGCTGCTGGGCCAGCCGGTCGAGTTCAGGACTGTGGGACATGGAAATAAGATAAGGCGACTCGGGAGGGGCGCCGCGACCGGTACTAGCCCCGGCCCCCGGGGATCGCCTAAGTTTGCGGCCTATGATGCAAGCCTTCCGTAATGCGGCAAAGCCGGTCGTCTATCTCATCACGATCACTTTCATGTCGTGGATGATCCTTGACCTGAGCGGGATCACCGGCAAGGGTGGATTCTTCACCAAGACCTCGGTGGGATCGATCAACGGTGAACCGGTCGACATCCGCGCCTTCCAGGCCGCCGTCCAGAACGCGACAACGCAGCGACAACAGTCAGGTGGCGGGACGCTCTCGCTCGACGAGACCGACCAACTGCGCGATGACGTCTGGAACCAGTTTGTCGAGACGACGGTCGTCGACGATCAGGTGAAGAAGTACCACATCACCACGTCGCCCGATGAGATCACCGAGTGGATCCGGAACGTTCCGCCGCAGGAGATCCAGTCGGTCCCCGACTTCCAGACCAACGGCACGTTCGATCTCAACAAGTACCAGCGCTGGCTCGCGTCTCCGGTCGGGCAGCAGTACGTCCCGTCGATGGAAGCCCAGGCCCGCGAACAGATCGTCCGCACCAAGCTCTTCGGCGCGGTCACCTCGGACGTCTATCTCTCCGACGCGGCACTCTGGCAACGGTATCGCGACCAGAACGAGAAGGTGAAGATCTCGCTCACGCCAATCATCGGAATCAACATCGTCCCCGACAGCGCAGTGCAGGTGTCGGAAGACGATATCGCAGCCTACTACAAGGCGCACGCCAAGGATCTTGCGCGCCCCAAGACGGCGTTCATGAGTTTCGTCGCGGTGCCCCACCGGCTCGATGCCAGCGATACGGCCGCGGCACTAGCCCACGCCAAGTCGGTCCGCGACGAAATCGTCGGCGGGGCCAAGTTCGAGGATGTCGCGAAGCGAGAGTCTGCCGACACAGTGAGCGCCAAGACGGGCGGCGATCTTGGGGAGCTGACCAAAGGCCAGAAGGGCCTCGATCTGGCGTTCGAAGCTGCGGCATTCGCAAGTCCGGTGAACGAGATCAGCCAGCCAGTACTGAGCTCGTTCGGCTACCACATCATTCAGGTCACCAAGAAGACCGGCGACAAGATCAACGTCCGGCATATCCTGATTCCGATCGAACTCGCCGGCGCGCACCGCTCGCTGGTCGATGCCCAGACCGACTCACTGCAACGGCTCGCCGCCGAACGCCTCGATCCCGCGGCGCTCGACACAGTGGCGCGCGCCCTCAAGCTGCCTATCGGCCGCACCGGGCCGGTGGGCGCGGGTTCGCACGTCCAGCTCGGCATCTACGTCATTCCCGACGCTTCTACCTGGGCATTCGAAGCGAAGAACGGCGAGACTTCGCCGGTGATTGATGGCGAGGTCGCGTCGTACGTCTTCCGACTCGATTCGATCCAGGCCGCCGGGACGCCGACGCTGGCGCAGGTCCACGACATCGTCGCGACCAAGGTTCGTCAGGAGAAGAAAACCGCGCGGGCGAAGGAGATCGCCCAGGACCTGATCCGCCGCGTCAAGGGGGGGGCTTCCCTCGCCGACGCATCAAAGGCGCTGGGACTGCCGAATCGCGAATTCGATCCGTTCACGCGCGTCGCGCCCCCGCTGCAGAATCCACCGGTGGTCGGCGCCGCGTTCGGCCTCCCCGAGGGGGCGCTCAGTGACGTGATCGATACCCCCGATGGTCTCTACGTCATCAAGATCCTGCAGCACATCCCGGCCGACTCGGCTGCGTTCGTCAAGGACAAGGACAAGTTCATGGCCGACGCGATCCGGTCGGTTCGCGGCGAACGGGTGCGCGACTATCTCGCCGATCTCCGCGAAACCGCGAAGATCGACGACCACCGCGCTGACATTTTCAAGACCAATGCGCAGACCGAGGCGAGCAATGCGGCCGCGCAGGGGAAAACCGGACCGCAGTAGGGGCTACTGCGACAGGCGCTTGGGATCTCCGCCCGGTGCCGGCCGATTCTCCTGATCCATGATCCGCTGAGGCCCCGGAGCACGATCGTCGTGCATCGGGGTGTTCAGCGCGTCCTGGGTGTCGCTGAGCGATTTCTTGAACTCACGAATTCCCTTCCCCAGTCCGTGTCCGATCTCCGGAATCTTCTTGGCACCGAAAACCAGCAGGAACACCAGCAGGAGGACGAGAATCTCGCCAAACCCAATATCCTTGCCGAACGGCATATCAGCCTCTCTTCAGAAGAGCGATCGAGCGAGATAGTACGCTACTGCGACGCCGATCAGGCTCAGGATGGACACATTCAGACCCACCGGGCCCAGGGAGAAGGATACCACCAGAAGATTGACCGAAACAGGGCCGATCGACGGGGTCACCGCGAAGGTGAAGAATGACCTCGCGGCGCTGTCAGGGAGGAAACGGGCCAGGAGTTCACGCGCAAATCCGCCGATCACGAAGCCCACGATCAGGACTCCGAGGTAAAAGCGAGGGCGCTTCGGTCCGGCGGGCATCAGCGGCGGCGCTCCAGCACATAGGTGAGTGAAGCGCGCAGCGAGGCGCGGGCCGGCGTTTCGGGGAGCGAATCGAGCTCGTCGTCGGCCTGCGCGGCGAGCCGCTGCGCCCGTGCCCGCGCCTGCTCGAGCCCGCCGTGGGCAGCAACCGCCGCGACCACCGACGCGATGGCCGCATCGTCGGGCTCGGGATTCTGCAGCAGTTCCTCGAGCTGGCGGCGTTCTCCCTTGGTGAATCGCGGCAGCGCGTAGATCAGCGGCAGCGTCACCTTGTGCTCGCGCAGGTCGAGGCCCGACGGCTTCCCGGTACTCGACACATCGGCGGTGTAATCGAGGAGATCGTCGACGATCTGAAAGGCCTGACCAAGACGCTCGCCGAAGCGCGCCAGGGCAAAGCGCTGATCGCGCGGTGCAGTGAGGGCGCCCACCTCGCACGCACCGGCGATCAACGACGCGGTCTTCGAGGTGATCAACAAATCGTATTGCTCTTCGGTAAAGGCGAGCGGGTCGTGCGCCAGGAGCTGTCGCATCTCGCCCACGGTCATCTCATTGGTCACGCGCGCCAGAATCGCGAGCGCGCCAAGATCGCCGATACGCACCAGTTCGACGACGGCACGGGAATAGAGGAAATCTCCCATGATCACCGACACCTGATGCGAGAACAGGGCGTTGATTGTCGGCATCCCGCGCCGCAGCACCGAGTGATCGACGGCGTCGTCGTGGACGAGTGTGGCGAGATGGATCAGCTCGATCACCGCGGCAAGCGCGGCGCCGTGCGGCGACGGGCCACCGGTTGCCTCGTCGGCGAGGAGGACAAGCGTCGGCCGGAACATCTTGCCGCGCATCCGCATCAGGTGCTGATTGACGTCGCTGATCATCGGGAAGTCGGCTTCGATCATCCGCCGCATCTCGATTTCAACCTGCGCGAGGCGCGGCTCGATCGCCGCCTGCAGATCGCTCAGCGAGATCGAACCGAGCGCCGGCGCCGTCATCCCTGCGCGGCTCCATCGTGCGGCGCGATGAGCCGCTCGCTGGCATCACGGAAGCTCACGTCGACGGCGATGATCCGCTGGTAATACCCCACCGCCTCGCGGTGCTTCCCTTGCGAGTCGAGGGCACGAGCCAGCCAGTACAGCACGCCGATCTTCTCGGCATCGCCACCCGGATCACCTTCGACGCCCCGGAGAACCGCCTCCGCGACGGCTGGGCGCCCCTGCTCGAAGAACACCTCGCCCAGCACTTCCGACGTCCGCAACCGCACCTCGGGAGCGCGGAGCGCCTTCTGGAATTCGCTGATCGCTTCGTCGAGAAGTCCCATTTCGCGGAAGGCGATTCCCAGATCGTAGTGGGCCTGGTGATCCTCGATCGGCAAGTTCTGATCAAGCGCTCGCTTGAACTCGGCGAGGGCGTCGCGGAAGGTGTCGTTCTCATCGGGCGCCACGTCGGGCATCTCGGTGCGCATCCGCGTCGAGGTCGGATGGTCATCGATGAGCTCGGCGCCGAGATCGATGAACCCCGGCGCCACTTCGCGCGCCGCCGACCCCGGAGCCATCGACTGGAGTGCAGTCCTGGCCCGGGCGTTGTTGTCATCGATCTCGAGGACGCGGCGGTAGACGGCGACAGCCTTCTCGCTGCTCCCTTCCCGCACCAGCGCGTCACCCAGCTCGACATACGCCTCGCAGAGCCGCGCCGGATCCCGCATCCGCGCCCCGATCTCGACCCGAGTCTGGTGCCGGCCGATCGCGCGTGGCTCGGCCTGGATCAGTTCGCTGACAACCTGAAAGGCGTGAAGCCATTCGCCTTGCGATTGATACAGGGCCAGCGAGCGCTCCAGCGCGGCAATCCCGCCGGCCCGGTCGCCGTGCTCGAGCAGGGCGTGGGCAGTGACTCGCTGGCCGAGCGGGTCATCGAGTGCCGCCGCGGGTGGGGCTTCTGGCGCGGGAGGCGCCTCCGTCTCGATGAAGACCAGGTCACCACCGGCAGACGACCCTTCGGCGCTGTCGGCCGAATCGACGGCGCCGGCGACCGCCGTCCCTTCGAGGCCGTCGATCCGTGCCATCGGCGCGGCGTCGATCGCCTCGGGAAGCGAATCGATCCCCTCCAGCCGCTGGACCGGTGCCATCTCGCGCGACGCTTGCTCGATCCCGACCAGTCCCTCGACATGCACCGCGCTGTCATCGTCCCGCTGACCGACAATGGTGGGCTCGAGTCCTGTGATCGATGCTTCGGGCCGGGTTTCGATTTCGAGATCGCCCACCACCGAGCGCTCGAGACCGGTCGGCTGGTCGAGCGGGAGCACCGGCTCCGAGGCGCGCTCCAGTTGCAGCGGCCCGGTATCGAGGAAAACGAGCCCGCGCGCGGCGGTCCCCGTTCCGGCGGACTCTTCGGGCGGCTTTTCAACCGGACGTTCGCGCCCGAGCATTTCGTCGAGAAGCGCGTCGAGATCACGCCATCCCGGGAACTCCTCGCCAAAGCGCCCAACCGCCGTGCGCGCGGCGTCGCTGCGCCCCGCGGCATTCATCCGGTCGAGATAGAGCCGCAGATTCTGCCGGACGTCGAAGAGGACGCGCTTGCGAGCCTGCAATCGCGCCAGTTCGAGATAGGTCTGCAACCGATCGGGCGCGACGCGAAGGATCTTCCCGCAGAGCGCGATCGCCGAGTTGAAGAATCCGAGCTCGCTGTACCGGTTGACCGCCTGCTCCCATGCCTCGCACGCGGCGCCGTCGTCGCCGGCCTTGTGGGCCAGGTCGCCGACCCGGTTGTACAGCGACGGATCGCCCCCCTCGGACGCCGCCTCGGCCTCGCGGATGGCCTGGCGGTAGAGGTCGATCGCGCCCCGCCAGTCCTCGCGTTGTTCGTGCTGGAGTGCGGCGACTTTCAGCTTCTGCAGCGTCATGGTCGGCCGGGGAGGTGGAAGGGGCGCAAGTGTTGATGTGACTTGGGGTTTGAAGTGTAGGGCCGGGCGGCGGCGGACACAAGTTGCCGCTGACCGGATGCCCCCGGTCGAGCATTCGATCCCCGGTCCTTCACGGCGTCGGGGCCGTCGTCTGTTGGAGTGTCGTCTGATTGTAGTCGAACTTGATATCCGGCAGCGAGATGAGGTAGATGCTGACCGTGAGGGCGAAGTTCCCGTTGGGGTTCTTGATGAAGTTGAAACTCGCCCGCCAGTCATGCAGGTCGCGCTGGAGGGTAATCACCTGCGACTCGAAGGTATGGTTGGTCACGTCGTACTCGGTGTTCCAGGAAACATTCCAGAATGCGGTCGGCGAGAACCCCATCGTGAGGCCGATCGAGCTCTGGGGGGTCGGCGCAATCGGGGGAAGGATCGAAATCAGGCTGAGGGGATTGGTGGGGTCGGCTGGAAAGGTCGGCTCGGTCGAGACCGGAAGGATCACCTGACCCGATGGCCGTTGCCGGGTGAGCGAGTAACTCACCGTGGCGGTGAATCCGGTCCGCGGCAGCGATTGCAGCGGTGTGGTACCGGTACGGTACGGCTGCAGCGCTTCGGCGGCAACGAGCGGTGCGGTCGCCACGCCGGACGGAGGCGGTATTGACGTCGTGTCGTGACGCCCCAGTCCGAAGAGGCCGCCGATCGAACGGAAAGTCCCTCCCGTCAACTGGAAATTCGCCTGCACTGCCGAGAGAAAGGGCGAGAACTTGGCGCTGTCGGTCCCCACTGTCCCTTGCCAGAGGTCGTGAGTGGTCGACAGCGAGAAACCGTGCACCAGGTCGCTCGTGAACGAATTGGTGAGCTGCTGGGTCTTCCACCCGGTCTGGCCGGGAAGCTTCGCCTGCTCGAAGTCGTACGCGATGCTCGACGTGTTGATGCTGAGGAGCGATTTCTTGGGGAGGTGCGCCGGATCACTGTTGGTGTCCTTGGCTGAAGGTCGCAGCTTTCCTTCGAACGTCTGACTGAGTGTGATGCTGGCGACATTGCTCGACGGGACCTCCGACTGGAGCGCTCCGCCGATCGTCGCATTGAGCGCGCGCGCATAGTCCGCCGGGAGCG
Organism: Gemmatimonadales bacterium; assembly: GCA_036501385.1. Lineage (GTDB taxonomy): Bacteria > Gemmatimonadota > Gemmatimonadetes > Gemmatimonadales > GWC2-71-9 > Palsa-1233. The sequence goes on from DASYAK010000061.1 coordinate 51,568, forward strand.
ATGCCGCCGGCGACCACTGCAGCGACAGCAGCGGCGACAGTGTATAGCGAAAACGCGAGTAGGGCCCGATGCCGCGATTGATGAACCCGAAGAAGAACGGCGCCGAGGTGAGTCCCAGGGCGACCTTCTTCCCCTGCGCCACCCACTGCCCATTGCTCCCGGGCGTCCGCAGCAGGAACTCTCCCGACGACGAGATGTTCGTGACACCGATCGACGGGGTGAGCTTCCAGCTGCCGCGCAGCAGCGGTGGGAGCGAGATCGAGGTCGTCCAGTCGAGACCGGTCTTGTAATCGCCGTTCCTGACTTCGGTGACGTTCACCGAATCATTGGGATCGGCGGTCGTGGAATCAGGCCGGCGCAGCATCACCACCTGCCGCCCCACCACCTCCTGGTCATCGTACTGGATCGAAAACGGCAGCGAGAAGCCCTTGATCGTGAGGGGCGTGTTGAGGTTGATGGTGGTCTGCCGGTCGCGCAGCGGCGAGACGATCGAGTCGAGCCCGTTCGATGACACCGTGGGCGTGTTGAGCGTCGTGCCGAAATCGGTGTGGTTGGTCGCGGTGAGTGACGGCGACCAGGTCAGGAACCGGCCGAGCGACAGCGGATTCATCGTCAGCGTGAGCGTCGGGAGCGTCATGTTGCCGGCGCCGGTCCCGCCGATCGGATCGCTGCGCGTGCCGCCGATCGTCATCTGCCCCCAGCGAAACGACTTCTTGAGCGCGACCTGGCTGGTGATCAGCTGGGTCGAGAGGAGCGGGTCGAGCGCGTTCGCCTGCAGGATCTGGGAGTTCGATGCGTAATTGAACGAGACACTGAGCGACGTGCTGGCGCTGAACTGCTGGTTGTGTACCCAGTTGATCGTGCGATCGATCGACCCGGTATTGGTCACCTGCTCGTTGACGTGCAATCCCCCGGTGACGAAACGATTGAGCCAGCTGTAGTTCAGGTCGGCGCCGTACTGGGTGTACCGGTTGGCGTACCAGTCGAGATGCCCGGTCACGTCCATGTAATCGTTGGGTGCCCAGTAGTAGCCGATATTGGTGATCTGCCGATTGTACGTTCGCGTCGGCCGCACGATGTCGTTGAAGCCGAATCTCGGAATCAGGATCCCTGACCGCCGGCCCGGTTTGGTATCCTGGAACATGAACGGCAGCCACGCCACCGGCACGTCGCGGATGAAGAGCACCGCCGGGCGGGCGACCATCACCGATTGCGATTCCCACTTCACCTGCCCCGTCACGAAGTGGTAGTGCGGATCGGGAAGATCGCACGACGTGAACTCGCTCTTGCCGGCGTAGAGGCGCTTCCCGCTCGAATCGACCGCCAGATTGCCGCGGACGAACCAGTTGGATCCGAGTTCGTTGAACGAGGTGTACGCCGCGCCGATCATCCCGCGTGGATTGCAGGTGTTGAACCGCATGGTGACGCCGATGAGTGGCGCCTGCCCCTGCTGAAACATCCGTGGCGCGCCTTCGGCCGTGGCGAGGCAGTTGGCGTCGTCGTACATGATCTGGTGGGCCTGCAGGATGGCGTCGTCCCGGTCGGTCGCCGCGTGCCCGCTCAGGATGATCTTCTGGGAGTCGACCACGAAGCTCGCCGAATCGGCGAGGAACCTGGTATTGGCAAAGCCCTCCCGATCGAGGAGGGCCTGCATGACGGAATCAGGGGACGGAAACTTCGCCGTGGGCCCAGCCGGAAGGCCGAGGCGTTTGAATGTGCTGCTGTCGACGGCGTGCACCCCCACTCCGGCAACCGCTACCGGCGGAGCCCCAGGGGGCCCCTGAGCCACCGGTGGTGGCGGCGGAATTTGCGCGCTGAGCGGCCGCGGCGACATGCACAACCCGAGGAAGAGCAGCGCGGCAACCGCCTTGGCCGCCGAGCGCAGCCGGCGTCGCTCCACCAGGTAAGCACCGCCCACTCCCACCTCGTAGAGCAACAGGAGTGGCAGCGAGAAGAGGATCATCGACACCACTTCGGGCGCCGGTGAAAGGATCGCGCCGCCGACGAACGACAGGAAGAAGGCGTAACGGCGGAAGGCGACGTAGCGCCGATAGGAGAGGACGCCCAGCAGCGCCAGCAGGATCATCACCAGCGGCAGCTCTGCCGAGATTCCCATCGCGACCAGCAGGTTGATCACCAGCGAGAGGTAGGAATCGTAGGTGATCATCGTGTTGAACGTGTTCGGCTCGAACGTCTCGAACCACTGCACTGTCGGTCCCAGGACGTAGAACCAGCCGATCGCGGCCCCGGCCAGAAAGAGCAGCAAGCCGATTCCGAGCGACGGGAGGATGGCGCGCCGCTCTCGCGGCGTGAGCGCCGGCGCGAGGAAAAGCCAGAGCTGGTAGAGCACCCACGGCGACGACAGGATCAGGCCGAGCACCACCGAAAACCGCAGCACGATCATGAATGGATCGATCAGCGATGTCACCATCAACTTGCCGTTGGGGACAAAGCGCGCGATCGGTGCTTCGAAGACCTGGATCAGTTCAAAGTGGCGAGTGAGAAACCAGCCGAGGCCAACGCCAACGATCACTCCGGCCATGGCGAGGAGGATGCGCTTGCGAAGTTCCTCGAGGTGGTCGAGGAACGGCATTTCGCCAGTTGGGTTCGCCATGAACTTGGTAGGGTCTACGGCATGTCGCGCAGCGCATCCTGCGCGAACCTGTATTCATCCGACTGCTTGTACTTGTCGACGATCTGCTGGTAGTAGCCGCGCGCCGCCGCGGAATTGTTCGCCTTTCGCTCGAGCTCGGCCAGCTTGTATAGCGCGGTCGGAGCGCGCGTGGAGTTGGGGAACTCCTTCCAGACCCGGATGTAGTACACCCGGGCCGAGTCGGGTTCGCTCGGGTCGTACGACCGCCCCATCATGAAGAGCGCGTCGGGAATCTGCGGCGACGACGGATACGTGTCGAGCAGCGCCTTGAGCGCCATCCGCGCCGATCCGAACGCGGACTGTTCGATCCCGGTCGCCCCCTGCGACAGCAGCACGTCGGGCGGCGGAATGGTGACGCCATTACCGGCCGCATGGGTGGTATCGCCCGGAGCGGCACTGACCGGCGGCGCCGACGAGAGCCCCGTCTCGAGCTTGGTCCCGAGACTCGCGACCCGCGACTGGGTACTGCTGGTGAGGTTGGCAACCTGGTAGAGCTGCTGCCTCAGGCTCTCGAAATTGCCGGCATCTTCGCGGCTCACGCGCTGGATATTGTCGCTGAGCTGTCCCATCAATCGATTGATCGAGTCCATCGTTTCGCGCTGCGCGACCTGGACCCGCGCCAGCTCGGCTGCCCGGGCCGAATCGGCCCGGGCATGATCACGATCGAGGACCGCGACCTGGGTTTCCACGCGACGCACCTGCCCCGGGGTGGCACACGCCGCCACGCCTGCGAGGAGGATGATCGCGGGGAGTTGTGCTCGCATCAGGGAGCTCGCAGGCTCTGGGTGCCGGCGATGATTTCGAACTCGTCGCGCCGGTTCTTGGCCCAGGCCGTCTCGTCGTGCCCGGGATCGAGCGGCACTTCCCGCCCGAGCGACGCGACCTCGATCCGCGATGCGTCGATCCCCGCCTGGATCAGATAATCCTTTGCGGCCGTGGCGCGACGCATGCCGAGTGCGATGTTGTACTCGTCCGAACCGCGCTCGTCGCAGTGGCCGGTAATCCGGATGTGCAGCGCCGAAAACTGCTTCATCAACTGTGCCTTGGTGTCGAGCCGGGCGTGATCATCCGGCTTGATGTCGGCCACGTTGTAGTCGAAGTGGATCCGGTCGCTCATCGTGGCGACGCGGCCCGCCGCGGTCGCGTCGAGGTCAGGCCCGCGGCTCGGCGGCGGCGGCGGCGGGGCGGACGCTGTCGGCGGGGGTGGTGGCGGTGGCGGCGGCGGAGGGGCGACGACCGGCGTCGGTGTGACCGCTGGCGGCTTATGATGACAAGCCGTAAGGGCCAGGGAGATTCCCATCGACAGGGCGACTAGCTGACGCCGGTTCATTGCTGCCTCCACTTAGGGGTTGGTGCTCGTCCCGCTTCCGAGTGTATGTGACCACGCCGGATATTGAGCGCCGCCGGGCGTGGCCAGTTGCCGCGACGCTCCTGATACAATGTCCCAGATCCAGAGTTGTTCGCGCCCGCTCCGGGTCGACTTGAATACCAGGTGCCGTGAATCGGGAGCCCAGCTGGGATCTTCGTTGCGCCCGGTTGCCGTGAGCTGCACGATCTGCCCGCTCCCCACCGATGAGGTGTACAACTGCCGTCCGCCGGCATCGGTCTCCCTCGCAAATGCCACGCGCGCCGCGTCAGGTGACCATGCCGGCGAATATGTCGGGAGCGCCTTGCCATTCGGGTCGAATCGCGATTCGACCAGCAGCGACCGGCTGGTGCCGTCCTGGTCGACCGCATACACCTCGGGCGTTCCCGTGCGATTGGAGACGAAGGCGATCCGTTGCCCGTCAGGAGAATAGGCAGGCGACAGATTATCCGCCAGCGGCGCATCGTGCGTGATGCGCCGCGTGCAGCACATCCGCGAAATATCCACCGCTTCGAGGTCGGCGCCCTTCTCCATCCCATGCACGAAGACGAGCGTCTTGCCGTCGGGCGAGAACGCCGGGCCGTAGGCGTCGCCCGGCCCCGACGTGGGTACCTGCGCCCGGACGCTCGATCCCAGCTTCTGGAGATAGAGCTTCCACCGGCCGGTGTCGGTCTCGCTGTACGCAATCGCCGATCCATCGGGACTCCACGTTGGAGTCATGGTGATGAATCCGGTCCGCGACACCCGCACCAGGTTGGCACCGTCACTGTCGATCCGCCAGATCGCATCGTCTTTCCCATCCCGGAGCTTGAACGCGATCCGCGTGGCCGCGATTCCGATCCCGCCCGTCCAACTGACGATCAAGTCACTCACCCGATGCACGGTGATCCGGGAATCGCCCACGCCGCTCAGGTCGGCCGGCTTGGTCGCTTCCTGGCGGACGACGCCCGTCGCCACATCGTAAAGCTTGATGTCGACGCCGCCGATCGCGGGCTCGAGCTCCACCGCCCACGTCAATCCGCCGCCGGTTGCCTGCAGCAATTTGGGGTCGAAGGGTCCGTGGAGCGTTCCCGCCGAGTCGGAGAGGTGGGCGACGGTGTAACGGTCGGAGTTCTCGAGGTCGCGCTGCACGATCGCCCTCACCGAATCGAGCCCGGCGCCCGCGAGGACCACCAGTCCAGGCTGCGACACGCTGGCGCCGTGGACGCCGAGGCGGATCGTGTCCTGCTGCGCCAGAGCCGGCGCGGCAGCACCAGCCACCAGAACCAGCGCGACGAAGCAGCCGGTCCGCGTCATGGCTGCACCTTGGCGACCTGGGTAAAGTCGAAGATGATCGGGAGCGAGGCGCTGTTGAATCCGGTTGGCAACGGACCAAACGCGCGGAGATTTCCCGCCGCTTCGATGGCGCGGCGCGCGTTGAGGTCGAAGTTGTAGTTGCTGGAGCTCTTCACGATTTCGATGCTGTTGGTTCCCACGGAGCCGTCCTTCAGGATCACGAACGCAATCTGGGTGTCGAAGCCCGGCCGGAACAGGGCATGATCCCACCGGGCATAAATCTGATTCACGATATTGGTGAGGTATTCCGGAAATGGAAAGGCGATCCCCGGTTGCTGCAGGGTCACAGCGTCGTGTCCGGTACTCGGCTTCTCGCCCTGCGCAGGAGTGATTGGCGAGGTCATCTTGGGCGGCGCTTCGGTGTGCTTGGCCACGGGCGGCGGCGGGATCTTCCTGGGTGGCGCCTTGATCTTCTTCGGCTTCACGACCGTCGGCGCCACATCCTCGGGAGCTGTGGGAATCGCCAGCGGCGCGCTGTTCTTTACCTGCGCTTCCGGCGGCGGGGCCGCGACAAGGTTGACCTCGTAGACCAGCGCCGCCCGCGGAATCGCGCGGTGAGCGGCAATGAACAGGAGGGCGATCAGCCCGCCGTGAGCCAGCACCGTGCCGGTGACCCCGGCGCGCACCGATGCCGGCTGAATCGCAGTCACGGCGGACTCGCAGCAGGAAGTTCAGTGACCAGTCCCACCTTGTCGACGCCGGCGGCCCTGATCACCCCGAGAACACGGATCACGTCGCCGTACGCCGCCCCGGCGTCGCCGCGCACGAAGACGCCGCTGGGATGCCTGGTGGCGTTGAGGACCGGGAAGTTGGTCTGGAACTGCGACCACGACATCCGCTGGTCATCCCCCACCGACACCAATCCGCTCCGCTCGACGGTGACGGTGATTGCCCCGGGGATCTGCATCGGCCGGCTGGCCGCATGGGGAAGGCGCACCTGGATCCCCCCCTGCAGGATCGGCGCAGTCACCATGAAGATGATCAACAGCACCAGCATCACGTCGACGAGGTTGATGATGTTTACCTCGGCGTTGAGCGGGCGCCGCCGCAGCCGCCGCGACAATCCGCCGAGTGTCGCCACCTAGAGCTTCCCTTCGCGGCCGAGATCGCCGACCGTTTCCTGCGCCAGTCGCTCGAGTTCGCCTTCGAGCCGTTCCGAACGGCCAGTGAAGATGTTGTAGGCGATGACCGCGGGGATGGCGGCACCGAGGCCCGCCGCGGTGGCGACGAGCGCATCGGCGATTCCAGGACCGACGGCGCGAATGTCGCCGGTGCCCGCCGACGCAATCGCGAGGAAGGCATTGATGATTCCGACCACCGTGCCGAAAAGTCCCAGCAGCGGAGCCGTCGAACCGACTACCGCGAGGATGGGAATCATCCGGCGCGTCGTGTCGACAGCGTCGCTGATCCCGGCCTCGATGGTCAATGTCAGCGCCTCGAGTTGGGTCAGCGAGAGCCCGGTGCGCGACACGCCGTCTCGCTGCATTGACGAGTGCAGGTCGCCAAGGAACGACGACGTGCCGCGAATCACCTCGGCGAACGGCGACGCGTCCAGTCGCGTCGCGGCTTGCTGCCGTTCGTCGAACGAGCGGGTCCGGTCCATCGCGCGGTTGAATTCACGGCGATGCGATGCAATGCGCCTGAACTCCCACCACTTGGCGGCGATGACGTACCACGAGATGATCGAGAAGAGCGCGCAGATTGCCAGCACGACCTGGGTACCGGTGGTCGCGTCCAGAACCAGATGCGCGAACCCGGCGTTCGGCACAGCGGTGGTATCCTGAATCAACTCGCGGCTCCTTCAAACCAGCGGGCCAGCGCCTGCATGCCCTGATCGAACGAAACCGCCGGCGCCCATTGCAGCGCCTTCGCGGCCTTGGCGGTGTCGAGGCACGATCGCGACAATTCGCCAAGCCGCGGCGGCGCGTATTCGATCACCGGTGTCCGGCCCAGCGCGCGGCCGACATGCTGGGCGAGGTCGTTGACCGAGGTCTCCCGCCCAGTGGCAATGTTGAACGCGGGGACGTCGAGTCGTTCGCCGCGCGACACAGCAACATCCGCCGCAAGGAGATTGGCTCGCGCCACATCACCGACATAGACGTAGTCGCGCGTCTGTGTGCCATCACCAAAGACGGTGAGCGGCTTTCCCGCGAGGAGACGCGACACGAAGATCGACACCACGCCGGCTTCCGACTTCGGATCCTGACGCGGACCGTAGACATTGGAATACCGCAGCGCCACGCCCTCGAACCCGTGCAGTTCTCCCAGCACCCGGAGATAATGCTCGCCGGCGAGCTTGCTCACGCCATAGGGAGAGATCGGCAGGTTGGCGGTCGGTTCCGGCGTCGGCACCACGGCGGGATCACCGTAGACGACACCACCGCTCGACGCGAAGATGGCTCGCTTCACGCGCCCGGCCGCGACCGCGGCGAGCACATTGGCGAAGCCGACCAGGTTGATCGACGCATCGAGTGCCGGTTCGTGCACCGAGATGCGCACGTCGATCTGCGCCGCTTCGTGAATCACGACATCGAAGCCGCCATCGGCGATCGCGGTGAACGCCTCCGATCCGCGAACGTCGGCCTCGACGAACTTCGCCGCGCCTGGAACCTGGTCCCGCTTGCCGCGCGAAAGGTCATCGAGGCAGGTGACCGACCATCCGGCCTCGAGATAGGCCTCGGCGATATGCGAACCAATGAATCCCGCCCCGCCCGTGATCAGCACGGATCCGCTCATGCGCACTCTCCGCGGCGGGCGCCGGAGCGCCCGCCGTGTGCGTTGGAGTTATTTGGGACGGGAAGATAAGCGGGCGAGCGCGCTGCGCTCAGCCCGGAAGTGTCGCGATGCGCACGACCGGCGTGCCTGGCCGGATGTCGCCGTCGAGGACGCGCGTCAAGCGGATCGTCGCCGACTTTTCGCCGACGTGAATCACCTGGGCGACGGCCATCAGGTCGTCGATCGCGTCGGCGTTGTCGGGCTGCGGTCCGGGCCGGCGTCGCACCTCGACGAAGTCGCCGATCTTGATTCCGCTCCCCTTCCCCAGTGTCACGAAGAGGTTACTGCCGACCTGCTCGAGCTCGCGGGTTTCACTGCCCGCGATCACCTCGGCGCTCGGCCCCGAAATCGCCACCGGTGCGACCCGTCCCGGGTTGGTGAACGGCATCAGGGGCAGGGTGACTTCGCCGGAATGGATCGATCCGTAGTTGGCCAGCACCGTCGCCAGTGTCTGCCGCGGCGAGGAGTCGCCAATCCGCGCCAGCCCTGTCGGAATCACGATATCGCCCCAACCCTTGGGGCCCGGAACGATGTCGGCGAGGAGGACGGTGTCGCCCCGTTGATACTTTGCGCCGGCCGGCGGGCGAACGGCAATCACCGCTCCGGCGAAGGCCAGCTCACCGAGTTCGGTGGCGTGAATTTGTGGTGGAACCACCGGGCCGAGCACGGCGCCGAATGGCATCGTCATTCCGTCAGTCAGGAACGTTGCTGACTGGACCTCACCGGTGCGGACCGGTGTGTACGGCTGATCCCGATATTCCGAGAAGGTCAGGTCGACCGTTTCGGGACGGCGCCGCAGAAACGCCAGCGGATCATTTCCCTGGGCCGCCAGTGGCGGCACCAGGACGACGGTCAACGCGACGAGGGTGAAGCGCATGATGGAGCCTCCGGAGAGCGGACGATGCCGCGGACTGCACCACAAAACGTGCCAGAACAGCTGCGACGGTTGATCTACCGCAGTATCGGCACCCGGCTTCAGAACGGCAAATCGTCGTCTTCGGCGTCGAGGGCCTCGGGGAGGTCGTCGAACGAGTCGTCCTTTTTGGGGGCCGGCGCGGCTGCACCGCTCTTGGCCGGTGCCCGCGTTGCACTCCAGCTGCCACCTTCGGCGCCCTCGCCTTTCCCCGAGAGGAGAATCAACTCCCGCCCGTTGATCTCGGTCGAGTATCGCGTCTGGCCTTCCTTGTCTTGCCAAGTGCGATAGTCGATCTCGCCCTCGACGAAGATCTTGTCGCCTTTCTTGCAAAACCGCTCGACCAGGTCGGCGAGCTGCTGGCCACTGCCCTTGGCGTTCCAGAAAATCACCCGGTGCCATGCAGTCTTTTCCTGCCGCTGTCCGTCGGCGCCCTTCCATTGGCGCGATGTGGCGAGCGACACCGTGGCGACGCGGCCGCCATTCGAGGTGCTGCGGACTTCAGGATCGGCGCCGAGGTTGCCGATCAGGGTGACTTTGTTGAGGCTCTTGCTCATGGCGCGCTCCAGGGTGGTTCGATTCGAAGTGTTCCTGCGGAGCCGGTAACCTGATGCTTCCGTCGGCGCCGGACGTTGCCCGCGAACGCAGGTCGGATCCCGCCGACGCGGCCTCGTCGAGATCGAGGCGCAGGATCAATGCGTCCTCCAGCGGACGCCGATAATAGTCGGGGCGAACCCCGGCGTTCACAAACCCCATCGATTGATACAGCGTCCGGGCGGCATCATTGGATACCCGGACTTCGAGCCATGCGGACCGGGCCCCCGCGGCTCGCATCTTCTCCAGCACTGCAGCCAGGAGCCGTCGCGCGATCCCGCGACGCCTCCTCTCGGGCGTCGTCCCGATCGAGAGAATCTCGCCCTCGTCGACCACGACCCGGGCCAGAACATACCCTGCGAGGCCGGTCTCGTCGTCAGCCGCAATGAGAATCGCTCCGGGCCAGCTCATCGCCTCGCGAAGCTGCTCCTCCGTCCACGGGTCGCTGAACGCAGCCCGCTCCAGTTCGGCTAGCGCGCCAAGATCAGCGCGCGACGCCGGGCGCAGCTGGCAGGCTTCTGCCATGGGCGCGCTCCCATACCGCCTGTGCCTCGGCCGGGCGGCCGTACTCCGGTTCCCAGGCGGCTGGATCGTCGACGACGCTGGTGCCGCCCGAACGTCGATCAAGTGCAATCAGCCACCGGGCATCGGGGAGCGCCTCGGCCCCGGATATTGGCACCCGCCCGGTCGCTGCGGTCACCGCGTCGACCAGCGAGACGGGAATTGATCCGGTAACGACATCGACATCGCCGTATTCCGCCAGCGCGGCCGGCGCCATCGCTCTCGGTGCGACTCCCACGCGCTCGATCGCGTGCGCGGTCACTCGCCAGCAGCCGGCGTACAGTTCTCCGCGAAGCGCATCGCTCAATGCGAGGATCACTCCGCCTTCAGCGGGAACCTGCGCCATGGCGCGCACCAGGAGCGATGGTGCCACGCGCCATTCGACTTCACGGTGCCAGGCGAGCGCCTTCGCCGCTGCGGCCGCGACCCTGAGGCCGGTGAACGATCCCGGTCCGTCGCCGGTGAGCACGCGGCCGATGTGCGCCCGGCTGGTGCCCAGCTCGCTGAGCACCTCGTCGAAGAGCGTCAGGAGAACTGCCGCGTGGCGCCGCGGGCCGTCGATGTACCGCCCGGCCACGCGGACTCCGTCTGTCGCCGCGACCGTGCAGCGTTCCGACGCGGTGTCGAAGGCGAGCGTGATCATGCCACCTCCACCAGGCGCGTCTCGGCCTCGGCATGAGCCAATCGGATGCGCACGGTGGGGCGCGGCGCCCATGCGCCGGCGCGTTCGGGCCACTCGATGATCAGCAGTTCGCCTGCGGCGAGCGTTTCCCAATCGAGATCGGCGGCGTCATCCGGTGTGCGAAGGCGATAGCAATCGACGTGATACACGGCGCCACTCGATCCCTGATAGTGATGCACGAGGGCGTAAGTCGGCGACGTCGCACCATCGGTTATGCCTCGCGCCTGCACCATCGCGCGGGCGAGCGTGGTCTTTCCCGCACCGAGCGGCCCTTCGAGCCACACGACACTCCCCGGCGCGAGATCGCGCCCCCAGGCGCGACCGAGCTCCTCCACCTGACCGACTCCGAGCGGGGTGGGTTTCATCGGCGCGAGAGCCGCACGCCGGGGCGCGCCACATCAGGCGCGGTCGCGGCCCGGAGGTCGTTGAGCTGGTCGCGCAACATGGCAGCGAGTTCGAATTCGAGATTCGCCGCCGCTTCACGCATCTGCTGCTCCAGCGCCGCCATCGCAGCGGCGCGCTGCGCCGGGTCGTGCAGATCGGCCGCGGGACGCGGCTTCGCACGCGGTTCCTGGCGCTCGGTACGCTGGTCGGCGACGTGCGTCGACAGGCGAACCTCGTCGAGCGACTTGACGATCGACATCGGGGTGATCCCGTGCTCGATGTTGTACGCCCGCTGGATTTCGCGGCGTCGCGACATCTCGCCCAGCGCACGCTGCATCGACCCGGTCATCCGGTCGGCGTAGAGAATCGCCCGGCCGTTGACGTTGCGCGCGGCACGCCCGCACGTCTGGATCAGTGACCGGTCGCTGCGAAGGAATCCTTCCTGGTCGGCATCGAGAATGGCAACGAGCGACACCTCGGGAAGATCGAGACCTTCCCGCAGCAAGTTGATCCCAACCAGGACGTCGAACTCGCCGAGACGCAGGCCCCGAAGAATCTCGACGCGTTCGATCGCGTCGATGTCGCTGTGGAGGTAGCGCACCCGGACATCGTGCTGCTGGAGATAGTCGGTGAGGTCTTCCGACATCCGCTTGGTGAGCGTGGTCACCAGGACGCGTTCGTGCCGCTTCGCCCGCTCGCGAATCTCTCCCAGGAGGTCGTCCACCTGTCCGCGCACCGGGCGAATATCGACCTCCGGATCGATCAGGCCGGTAGGGCGGATGATCTGCTCGACGGCGCGGCCGCCACTCAATCCGATTTCGTACTCCCCCGGCGTCGCCGACACCGAAATCATCCTCGGCACCAGCGACATGAATTCGTCGAAACGGAGCGGGCGGTTGTCGAGGGCGGATGGAAGACGGAATCCGTACTCGACGAGCACTTCCTTGCGGGCACGGTCGCCGTTGAACATTCCACCGATCTGGGGCAGCGACACGTGCGACTCGTCGACCAGGACGAGGTAGTCGGGCGGGAAATAATCGAGGAGACAGGCCGGACGCTCCCCTTCGGCGCGCCCCGACAGGTGCCGCGAATAATTCTCGACACCGGCGCAGGTGCCGACCTCGAGAAGCATTTCGACGTCGAACGTGGTCCGTGATTCGAGGCGTTGCGCTTCGAGGAGCTTCCCCGCCGTCCTCAGCTCGCGCAACCGGTCGGCGAGCTCCTCGCGAATCGCCCGCACGGCGCGCTCGATGGTGGGGCGCTGCATCACGAAATGCTTGGCCGGATAGATGGCACACCGGTCGAGCTGCGAGATTGGATTCCCGGTGATCGGATGAAACCGGGTGATCCGTTCGACGTCATCGCCCCAGAGTTCGATCCGCACGGCCTGTTCGGCGTACGCCGGATAGATCTCGATGGTGTCGCCACGCACCCGGAACGTCCCTGGTTCGAACGAGGCGTCGTTGCGCTGATACTGAATCCCCACCAGATCGGAAAGAATCGTGTCGCGCCCGCGATTCTCGCCCACCGCGACACTCACCATCAAGGCCCGGTACGCGGCAGGATCGCCGAGACCGTAGATCGCCGACACCGTCGAGACGATCACCACATCTTCGCGCTCCATCAGCGATGACGTCGCGCGGAGTCGCAGCGATTCCAGATCCTGATTTATGGAGGCGTCCTTCTCGATGTAGACGTCGGTGGACGGGACGTACGCCTCGGGCTGGTAGTAGTCGTAGTACGACACGAAATACTCGACCGCGTTGCCGGGAAGGAACTGCCTGAACTCACCATACAACTGTGCGGCGAGCGTCTTGTTGTGACTGAGGACGAGAGTCGGCCTGCGCCAATCGGCGATGACATGGGCCAGCGTCATCGTCTTGCCGCTCCCGGTGACACCGAGCAACGTCTGGTATCGCTCGCTCGCCGCGAGTCCAGCGGACAGATGCGCGATCGCAGCCGGCTGATCACCCGCCGGGGTAAAGGGAGCGCGGACCTCGAATTCAGGCATCGGGCAAAGATAGTCGAATCAGTTCGGGACTTGTTCGGTCGTCGCAGGCGTAGACGGGGTGAATCTGGCCGCATCGCCCCCCGGCCAGGCTGCGAGGCCCGGTGTGCGGCGACCGGCCCCGTCCTCGTCCACAGCACGAGCCGAATCACTCTGCCGCCAATCCGCCGGGTTCCCGGCGCGTGTTCGATCAATCGAGGCCGGGGCGTTGACAATTCCAACAGAGCAACCGGCACCTCCGGTGCGAAGCGATCTGCGCCGCAGATCTGCCGATGACGATCAGGGATCCGGCGCCCACACCGTCCGGCGAATCCGTCTGCGCGTCGAGGGTGTCGTCCAGGGCGTCGGATTCCGGGCCCACGCGCGGCACGTCGCCAATACGCTGGGCCTGTCCGGATACGTCCGGAACGTCGCGTCGCACGTAGAGGCTGAGGTCGAGGGGAATTCCGCCGCGGTCGATCGTTTCGTGGAACTGCTCTCGATCGATCCACCTCCGCGGGCGGCGATCGAGCGGATTCGCGTCGACGAGATCGCGCCGGCCGGCGACGCAACCTTCGCGGTGTCGCAGAGTCGCGAGGTGCAGTCGCCCGGGCCATTGATCCCACCAGACACCTCGATCTGCCGTGACTGCCGGGCCGAACTCCTGAATCCGTCGAATCGGCGCTATCGCTATCCGTTTACCAGCTGCACAGTGTGCGGTCCGCGCTTCACCGTCGCCGACCGGATACCGTTCGACCGGCGCGGCAGTTCGATGGCGTCGTTCACGATGTGCGCTGCCTGCCAGTCGGAATACGACGACACTGTCGGTCGACGCTTCCACGCGCAGACGAACGCCTGCCCCGACTGTGGTCCCCGGCTTCGCCTCGTCGGGAGCGACGGCCATCCGATGCCAACGACCCCACAGCTCGACGCGATTGCAACGGCGGCCACCGCCATTCGCGCCGGCCAGATTGTCGCCATCAAGGCATTCGGCGGATTCCGTCTCGTCTGTCTCGCCAACGACGAGAGCGCGGTGGCGACATTGCGACAGCGCAAGGAGAGTCTGCGCAAGCCGTTCGCCGTCCTCGCCGTCGACGTGGCCGGCGCACTCCGGTTGATCGACGCCGATTCCGCGACGACGCGCCTCCTCGGCGAGCATCCCTGTCCGATCGTCGTGGCGCCACGCCGCAAGGACGCCCTCCTGGCGCCTTCGATCGCGCCTGGCCTGATGACGCTTGGTGTCCTGCTGCCGCCATCGCCACTGCACCAGATCCTCGTCGCCGACGTGGGCGAACCGCTCGCGATCACCAGCGGCAACAGGGCCGGGGAGCCGATCATCCTCGACGATGCCGACGCGGTGTCGCGCCTCGGTCCGATCGCCGATCTTATCCTGCTGCATGATCTGGCGATCCGGGATGCCATCGACGACTCGGTGGTCCATCCGATCGCCGGCACCGACCGCCACAGGGTGCAGATCATCCGTCGCGCCCGCGGCGTTGTCCCGGCGACGCTCGCGCTGCCGCACGATACGCCGCCACTGCTCGCCTGCGGCGCCGAACTCGAGCACACCTTCTGTCTCGCGTCAGGGCGCCGCGCCTTCGTGAGCCAGCCGAGCGGCGACCTTCGCCGGGAGAGCATCCTCGATTCTTTCCGCCGGTCGGCACGCCGCACGCAGCTGCTCTTCGGCGTCACGCCGCGCGTGCTCGTGCACGACATGGATCCGGGGTATCTGTCGACTGGGTACGCTCGCGAGAGTCACGAAGTCACGGCAATTGCGGTGCAGCATCATCACGCGCACTTCGCGGCATGCCTGGCCGAGCATGGCATCATCGACTCGGCGATCGGCGTAATCTACGATGGTCCCGGATGGGGACTCGACGGATCGGCGTGGGGTGGTGAGTTCCTGGTCGGCAGCATCGCAGAATCGCGACGGGCCGGGCACCTTCGGTCACTGGGAATACCAGGCAACGCCGCCGCGGCACCGGCGCCCTGGCAGCTCGCGTGCGCGTGGCTGACTGCCACGGCTGCCGTCATCGCGCCGGTTCCACCCGCGCTGCGTGGCGCCGTCGATCCCGCCGAGTGGCGCTACATCGCCGAGTCAAGCCGCGATGACGGCGCTATCGCGCGCCAGACGACTGCGATGGCCGATCTGCTTGGCGCCATGTCGGCGCTCACCGGACTCGTTCCGCACGCGCAGTACCCGGGCCAGGCCGTCGTCGAGTTCGAATCGGCGGCGGACATGTGGGAGTGGTCGTCGTACACCATCGATGTGCAGCACAACGCCCAGGGCATGCTGATTCTCGACCCGCGACCGATGGTCCTCGCCGTCGCGCGCGACGCTGCACGCGGATGGACCGTCGGATCGATCAGCGCGCGGGTGCACTCCGCCGTTGCGATCGCGACCTTCAAGGCGGTACGGATCCTCGCCGAGGCAACCGGCCTCGATACCGTGGTGCTCACCGGCAGCGTCTTCCAGAATCGCCGCCTCCTGGCCGACCTCTTTCAGCTCCTCGCGGCCGACCATCTCCACGTGATTCTCCCCGAGGCGCTCCCGAGTAACGACGGTGGCATCTCGTTCGGTCAGGCGGCGGTCGCTGCGGCGCGGCTGGCGCGAGCTCACTGACGTCCAGCGGTCCCGTTGCCGTCGGTCGGTGCGGCACGAACAACGATCCGTTGGGTCCGGGTGACCCGCTGTGCATGCCACCGCGCCGTCACCGAGAGCTGGTACGTTCCCGCGACCAGATGCTCCAGCCCGAGCGTTTTCCGCACATAGGTCGCGCCGCCGCTCGACAGGTCGGTCGTGCTGATCATCACCGGCGCCGGCAGCCGCTTCGCGGTTGAATCCACCGTCCGGACATCGATGATCGTCTGATACGACTCGCCCGCTGGAATGCCGTGTACTTCGAAGAAGAGTTCGGCCGCCGATCCTGTTTGCCAGCGCCCGGTCGTTTCGATCGGGAATGGCAGTCCGTCGGTTGCGGCCCACACCGGTTCGCCAGTCCGGCCGGTGATGATGTCGCTGACACCAAGGTTGTCGCCGGCGCCGATCACGACGTCGCGACGCATCGCGTACGCGCCCGACGAATCGCCCTGCTGCGCCCGGACGCCGATCTCCCACTGCCCCGGCGGAAGCGGAATCTCGAGCCACGACGCCAGGAGTTGATTGGCGCCGAGCGGGTCGCGGCGAATCAGCAGTCGCGTCGTGTCGCGCGTGATGGTGCGACCGGTGCTCGCGTCCCAGGCGGTCAAGTGAAACTGGATGTGGTATGCCGCGCGTCCGTCGGCGAGCGTGTCGGCGTGAAGCGTCGTGCCGCCGAGCGCAAAGGTGAGCAGTGCTTCTCCGCTCCGGTTGGCACCATCGCCGAGCGCGTAGATCCCGATCGTCGAGGCCCATGGATGGACGAATGGCGGCGAATCGCTGTCGTTGTGTGTCGCGACAGCGGCGTCGGCTCGGCTCCGGTCGTTGGCGGCCCGCACTTCGTTCCAGCAGGTCGGCGGATCGCGCGGAGTTGAAGGTCCGATGATGGTCAACTCCCTGGCAATCCGCCGCGCCGCGTCGGTGTAGACGTCGAGCGTGCCGACCCGGGCAAGCCACGCCCCCGGCGAATACGGGAGATAACTCGACAGGGTCGTGGCGTCGTACGCGCCGATCGCGAAACTCGGGCGGAAGGTCAGCAACCGCGCGTCGCCGTCGATCATATAGAGCCACGACTCCGTCGCGCCAATGCTCATCTGATACGGCACCCCGCCCTTCGACCCGCGGTAACCGGGCGGAGGGGGAACAAAGGTGTGAACGACGGAGCCTCTCGCCCACGGCGACCAGGCATCGGTCTCGTCTGGCGTCGTCGCCGGCGTGCCGGTGGTGAAATTTTCCGGCCCGAAGCGGGGCTCCGCTCCACCGACCCGCATCAGCGGCTCACCATGCCGCAGATAGAGGATGCCGCGCTGGTCCAGCATCCGTTCACGCGCGCGGATGTCACCGGTATGCACCGGCGGCATCTCCCACAACGTGGTGTAGAGCGATTCGTCCAGATGCTGGCAGTCCTCGTTGTCGTAGAACATGTCGATGCGATCGTACATGCTCCGTCGCCACGGCGAGCGCACCCGATAGTGCGCGTACACAAACGCCCAGCGGCGGAGATGCTCGGCAAGCCTCGCGCCGGGATGGGCGGCGGCGGCGGCATCACGTTCGTCCCAGAAGCGGTGCATCCAGGAGACGACCGCGCTGTCGGGGAGGCGATCGAACGCCGAGAGCGAATCGCGGGAAATGATCCAGCCAAGATCGAAGCGATAGAGTTCGCGCCCCGCCGGTGTCAGATGCTGCAGTCCGTCCCAGTAGGCGGCAACAGCATCAGCGGAATCGTGCACGGCGCGCTGGGTGCGCCCGATTTCGAGATCGAGGCGTGACCGATCGCCGCCACGTGCCACGGCACTGTTGAACGCCGCGATCGCTTCATCGTAATGGCGCCCGGTGCGGAGATGGCGACCCCAGACAAGGATCGCGTCGGGATCGGGACGGGCGCGCGCCAGTTCGCCTTCGACAATCGCAAGCTGGTCGTCGCGAAGCAAACGGTCGCCGCCCGCCACCATGAGGCCGATCGCCATATGGCGCGCGACGGCAAGTTCACGATCACCCTCGAGTGCCGCGCGGAGTTCCTGCCACGCCGAGTCGGCGAGCGATTCCGATCCTTCCTTGTTGTCATCGGTCGACGCCGGGAGCCACCCCTCGACCAGTTCGTCGACGAGGGTCCGCGCCACCAGGTAGTGCGCCCATGGCCAATCCGAGTGCGCCCGCGCGATCCAGACGGCTTCGAATTCGGCGTGCGTCGTGGTGCCGCGGTCGTGCCGCAGTTCGGCGCGCCGGATATCGAAGAGCGCGTGGCGCAACGCGCCCACTCGCGGATTCGCGTTCGCTCGCGATTCGATTCGCGCGACCGCGCTCTGGGAAATCGACCGATCGAGGGAGTCGGTCCAGCCGGCGAGGGAGAGACGTTCGGCGCGCGACTGCGCGGCGACTGACGAAACCGCGAGCGGTGCCATCGCGATGGCAAGTGCGACGGCACCGATGATGGTGCGAACTCGAATCCTAGCCGACGATCGCCGCATCGACATGATCCATCTGGTCCGCCCGGTGGGTTACTTGACGCCCATTCGCCTGAGGATTTCCCGATGCTCGGCGCTCACCGGCATGCAGGAGAGTCGCGAGATCCTGACCAGCGCCATCGTGGCGAGCGATTTCTCCGCCTTGATCTGCGCCAGCGTCACCGGAGCCTTGAGCGCGCGAACCGGAGCGACATCGACCACGGCGCGCTTCGGATCATCGAGCTTGGGATCGGGATGTCCATCCTTGGTGATGCGGGCGATCCCGACGATCGCGCGATCGTCGCCGGAGTGGTAGATGAGCGCTTCGTCGCCGCTTTTCATGGCCCGGAGATGAATCAGCGCCGCGGCGTTGGTGACGCCGTCCCAGACCGTCTTGCCGTCGCGGACCAGGTCATCCCACGAATAGGTGGACGGTTCGGTCTTGAGGAGCCAGGAGGCGGACATGGGGAGAATGTACCACGCAGCGCGCGAACCTGCGTGCATAAGGCTCACGCTGCGGTCGCCGCGCCCCGCCTCCCTTGAGCGCGAGCATGAAGACACCGCGTTCGCTACTGTGCTTTGTTCTACTCCGCCCCTTCCGCATCCCGACACCTCGATCGTCCCGGCGGCGTGAAATGGCCATACCCGAGTCACATCGGAAACCCGGAGCACAGGGTCGAGAATTCTTGCCGCGGTACGTCCACGCCGCCGATCACTGGAGCAGCACGACAGCGGGCCGGCGCAGCAGACTTTCGCGATCGCCAATGATGCAGCAATGCGGGAAGGCGTCGTGCGCCACCAGGAGCTTGAGGTCGCGGGCGCCGCTCGGGATGGCGAACGATCGGCGGATCCTCACCTTCCCTTCGGGAGGGATCGTGACACTCAGCGGGACCGCGCCTGGTTCCTCGATCGGCAGGTATCGCTCCCCGTCAGCATCGACCACGTGGATTCGCACATCCCGCTCACCCTGCGATATGCGCCGAGCTCGACTCGACAAGTCGACAGTGACGTGCAGCGAGTCGCCGGCCCGGTCCACGGCGAAGACCTTGATGCACCAGTCGTCGAAGCATTGGGGGACACCCGTCGGCACGATCGGCTGCGGCGTCGTCAGCGACACCGCGATGATCACGGCGAAGTAGATCGCGATTCCTGCCGCTACCCACTGGACGATTATTACGGCCCGCTGACGCTGGCCACGAACTGCCCGATACGCTGCCACGCCGAGCGACGCAATCGCGCCGAGTGTTGCCAGCAGAAAGAGGAGGTCGAAGATCGTCATGGAAGGAGGGTACTGCCTCACGGACCACGAAAGAAGGTCCACGAGGCGTGAACGCCATCTGCCCGACGCTCGTCGGCCAGGGGGCGAATTGGCGCACGCACTCGCCGAGGATTGCCCACTGATAAATGGGCTGTCATTCCAGATTCTGCGAGCCGACAATCACTTTGCCGATCCCCAGCTCCTCCGTCGTCGTCGGATGTGCGGCGAGCAGCCCATTCGCATGTCATACTACGTGCGTCTCAGGGAGGATACGACCGTCGAAGTGTGTTCCTGTCCATTCTGAACGCAGCCAACTTTCCTCCGAGGGAACTACGATGATCCGCACACGATTCATGGTTGCCGGCCTGGTGGCGGTAGCCGCGGCGTGCAGCAGCAGTGATATGCCATCAACCCCGGTGTCCACCGTCGATGACGCCGTTGTCTCATCGGATGTCGCCGCAGCCGCGGCCGACGGCGTCGGCGAGGACGTCGACGTGATGACCGGAATGGACGGCACCATCGGCAATGTCTCGGCCTCGATGAACAGCGTCGCCTTCGACAACGGCGGCCCCGGCGATCACCCCAACGGCTTTCTCCCGGGCCTCCTCGGATGCCTCCTCTCCGATCACATCTTCCGCTGCCCACGCGTCGAGGACGACGGCCTGATGGTCGACCGGACAGTGACCTTCACGGCAGCGGATGGTACGGTGCAGTCGGCGTTCGATTCGCTCCTCACGGCGTCGATCCATATCGTCGTCGATATCAGCGGCGACCGGACCCATGGTCCGTTCAGCGCGACAGCCGTGCGCCACCGCGACATCATCATCACCGGTCTCGCCGGCACCGAAACGATGCGCACTGTCAACGGAACGAGCGCCGACACGATCACCAGATCACGGGTGAGTCACTCCGACGGGACGACGCGGTCGTACACCTTCACCGCCGGGGCGACGATTGCGGACGTGGTGCTGCCGGTACGCCACTCCGACGGACACAATGGCTTTCCGATTTCGGGGACGGTGACGCGGAACTTCACCGCGACCGCGACGGCGGGGCCTGATTCGGGGAAGACCTTCACTCGCACCGTGACAATCACCTTCAATGGCACGTCGACCGTGTCGGGAACGGTGAATGGGACAGTGTTCACCTTCGACCTGATCGGCCACAGCTGTCGAGCAGGCGATGACGATGGCGGGCGTGGCGGGGATCACTAGGGAGCAGCGCCGGCTGCCGACGGGACCTATACCCGCCGTTCGATGAGCGCGCGGGCTACCGCCCCAAAGGACCGTTGGATCGGGGTCGCATCGTTGAGGATCTCGACCGGTCGACAGCCGATCCGCCAGGTCCGGCGGGGCCGGTAGCCCGCACGGTCGCAGGATGGCTTCGAGCGGTCCCCCGCGGGGTGGTAGCCAGCGCGGTCATCGAACTGTTTCGAGCAGCCCCCGGCGGGGCAGCCGCTTCGCGGATGCCACGCTCGGGCCGAGGATTACTACCCCGCCGCTTCGCGCCGATCGACCGTGCTCACACCCTTCACCTTGCGAATCGTGCGCAGCACCTTGGCCAGGTGCGTGAGGTTATCGACCTCGACGAAAATCGTCCCGTGCACGCTGCCATCGCGCGACTGAAGATCGGCGCCGCGGATATTCGTCCCGGTCTGTGAGATCGCCTGCATTAGATCGGCGTAGAGTCCGCGCCGATCCTCGCCGGTGACCTCGAGCCGCACGGCGTAGGTCTCGCCGGTCTGCTCCTGCCAGTCGATCTCCACCCGGCGCCCGCTGTGCACCAGCGTCAGCAGATTGGGGCAATCGGCGCGGTGAATCGAGATCCCGCGCCCCTGCGTGACATATCCCACCACCGCTTCGCCCGGGACCGGCTGGCAGCACTGCGCGTACCGCACCATCAACCCGTCGACGCCCTGGATCTTGATCCCGCGGCCAAGCCTGATGCGGTTGATCACCCGGCCAAAGACCGTCGCCGGTTTCTCCTGCAGCGCTTCCGCCGGAAGCTCGGGAAAGAGCGCCTTCATCACCTGCCCCACTGCGAGATCGCCGCGGCCGAGCGAAACCTCCAGCGCCTCGGCGTCGACGAGATTGAGCGCCACCGCCGCCGCGTTCATCGCATCGGCGAGCGGCGCGTCGAGCCGGCGCCGCTTGAGTTCGCGCGCCAGGATCTCGCGACCCAGTTGCAGCGAGACCGTCTCTTCTTCCTGCCGCACCCACTGCTTGATCTTGCTCCGCGCGCGCCCGGTGCGAACATGATTGAGCCAGTCACGCGACGGCCGCGCCTGCGGTGACGTAAGAATCTCCACCGTGTCGCCATTCTTGAGTTCGCGATGGAGCGGCGCGATCCGGCCGTTGACCTTGGCACCCGACGTATGCAGCCCGACATCGGTGTGAACGTGGAATGCGAAGTCGATCGCCGTCGCCGCCTTGGGCAGCTGCTTCACATCGCCCTGCGGCGTGAAGACGAAGATCTCGTCGTGGTAGAGATCGACCTTGAGGAATTCGAGAAACTCTTCCGCCGAGTGACTCTCCTGCTGCAGCTCCAGGAGCTGGCGGAACCAGCCGAGCTGGTCGCCGATGTGATCCTCGACGCCGCCGGTCTTGTAGAGCCAGTGCGCCGCGATGCCGTACTCGGCGGTGCGGTGCATCTCGCGGGTGCGGATCTGGATCTCGAAGAGCTGCTGTCCCGGCCCGAAGATGGTGGTGTGCAGCGATTGATAGCCGTTCGACTTGGGGGAAGCGATGTAATCCTTGATTCGCTCCTGCAGCGGCGTCCAGAGATGATGGATCAGGCCGAGCACGTGATAGCACTCGGGGACCGTGGTGACGATGACGCGCATCGCCATCAGGTCGTAGATCTCGTCGAACGGCTTGTTGCGCCGCCGCATCTTCTGCCAGATCGACCAGAGATGCTTGGGCCGACCGCTCACCTCGAAATGCGGAATCCCGGCGCGCTTGAGTTCCTGCTCCAGCGGAACGCGCAGCCGCTCGATCATCTCCTCGCGCGCCTTCCGCTTCGACGCCACCTGCTGCGCCAGCGTCTGGTATTCCTCGGGTTCGAGGAACTTGAAGGCGAGATCTTCCAGCTCGGCCTTGACGTTGGCCATGCCGAAGCGATTGGCCAGCGGCGCGTAGAGGTCCCGCGTCTCGGTGGCGATCCGCTGGCGACGCTCGGGCGGGAGATGCTCCAGCGTCCGCATGTTGTGGAGGCGGTCGGCGAGCTTGATGATGATGACGCGCGCGTCGCGGGCCACGGAGAGAAGGAGCTTGCGATAGTTCTCCGACTGCTCTTCCACCGACGAGCGGAAGGTCAAATGCGAAATCTTGGTCAATCCGTCGACCAGGTCGCCGACTTCGCTGCCAAATTCGCGGGTGATGTCGTCGACGGTGACGTCGGAGTCCTCGACCACGTCGTGCAGGAGTGCGGCACAGATCGACGTCGTGTCGACCAGGAGTGATGCGAGGATCGACGCCACCGCGATCGAATGTTCGACGAAATCCTCGCCGCTCATCCGCTTCTGGCCACGATGCGCCGCCGCCGCGTAGCGCAGCGCCCGGTCGATCAGCGGAATGTCGAGCCGCTCGGCGTGCTTCTCCAGGAGCGAGAAGAACACCGGACTCAAATCGCTGAGCGAGGTCGAGGAAGGCGTTTGCGGCGAAACGGTCGTCACAGCAATCCGGCGGTGGCAAACGAGAGGTAGCGGTCGCCGGCCACGATCACGTGATCGTACACCGGGAGGTCGAGCAGCTGTCCGGCGGCCACCAGTTGCCGGGTGACGGCTCGATCCTCGGCGGAGGGAGTCGGATCTCCGCTCGGATGATTGTGCACCAGAATGATACCCGCGGCCGCCTCCGAGATGGCGGCCCTGAAGACCTCGCGCGGGTGCACCAGCGACGAATCGAGGAGGCCGCGGGTCACCAGGACATCCCGTAACACTCTACTTCTGGTGTCAAGCGCAAGTAGATGAAACTCCTCGACTTGAAGGTCCCGGAGCCGGGCCCCGACCAGCCGCACCACGTCACTCGGCTCGGAGATCCTGGGGGCGGCTGGCCGCTCTTCCCGGCCAATGCGATCAGCGAGTTCGAACGCCGCGAGGAGGCGGCTCGCCTTGACCTGGCCAACACCCCGAACTCGAAGGAGTTCTCCCGGAGGGCGAGCGGCCAGCCGGCGAAGACCACCACCCGCCGGTTCGAGAAGTGCTGCCGCAACTGCCACGGCGTCCCGCTCGCCGTCTCCAGTACCGATCAGGACGGCGAGAAGTTCGGCGGCGGTGAGAGAGCCCGGGCCGAGACGCCAGAGACGCTCGCGCGGGCGATCGTCGACCGGTGGCAGCTGGACGGTCGAGGGTGTGTCGATGGTGGGGACAGGTTCTGCTTCGGATGGATGCGAGAGCGCGATGGCCGACATGCGCGAACGATCGGCACGGCAACGAGAATCGAGGGACCGCACGACCGGTGCGCGGCACCAATTTGCGCGAGAAAGACGCGGCGCCGGGAACGAGCACCCGGCCCTGCACGAATCAGTGCGGAATTACCTGGTAGGTGAGTTCAATATCGGGAATCTGTTTGGGGTCCTTCGACGAACTCTTTCCCCAATCGACGTACAGCGACACGTTGTTCGTCTTGTTGGCCCCGCCGGCCCCGATCGCGACGGTGACCCACGTCGTGGTGCTCAGCACCACATAGGCGGTCCCAGGGGGCGAGATCGCCTCGACGGTATTGACGATGCTGCTCTTGCCCTTGTCGGTGAACGGGACGGTGAGCTTGGCCTGCAGCGCGTACGGACCGTTGTTGGTGGTGACGACGGTGGTCGAGGCGAAGAGATTGCCGCCGTTGTCACGATTGCCCGCGACGATCCCGGTGTGCGACACGACATGCCCGATGCTCACCACGGTCACCCTGGCGGTGTTGGGCTTGACGCTGAGTTGTGCCGTGACCGGGCGCGCCACCAGCGACAGCATCACTGCCGCGGCGATCACCAGCGAGCACGCAGTCACCAGTGCATTGGTGGCCAGCATCGAAACCCCGCTCTGCAAGTGGAGCGTTGTGGCATCCAGACGACGATAGTCCATGCTGCGAGTCTTCCTTTGCAGCCATCGTGCCCGGATTGGCCTGCGGAAGATTGCGGACCCATGAGCTCGGCCAGGTAATCGGCTGACAGCCGTGCTGCGTCTGGCTTTGAGGGGCATGCCCCAGCGACCGAGCCGTGGCGTCTACCAGCGGATCGAACGACCTGTTGCCCCGGCGCACCTGCTTGGTAATCGTGGCCGCACCACAGATCTGTGGCATACCCACGACGTTTTCTCGCGCGTGCTGACGCCAAAAACTCTCGGAGACGATCACAAATACACGCGATTGCACACATGATGACCACGCGCAATCCCGGTGCATACGATGCGTGACTAACTCGCGTGGGCGCCGACAGTTGCGGTGCGAACGCGCGGCGCGATCGCGCGCAGAAAATCACCTGTCCTCAAACTGACATTTCGCGCGCAGCCTCGGAGATTGGCACAAAACCTCCGTATGCCGCTGGCGATCCGGTGCGCCCGCTGCTGCTCCGGAGAAGTCGCACCCACACATTTTCTTCGGAGGTAGTATGCGTTTCACCAAGGTCGTGCCCTTTCTGGGCGCGGCACTGGCGTTCGGCGCTACATCGCTGAGCGCACAGGGAACCTGCACCGTGGTTACGTCGTGCACGGTGACGAACACCGCCAGCGCCACGGTCAACAACATCGCGCGCCTCACTCTCGACATGAACTCGACTGACCTCGGCACGCCGACCGAAACCGACTTCCTGGCGGGGTATCGCGATGCAGCTGGCCCGACCGCGACCGTTCTCTCCAACGCGCCGTGGCACGTGTCGGTGGTCGGCAACACCCCCGACTTCAGCGCTGTCGGAACCGGAAGCCGCGCCAACAAGCCAGCGGCCGACCTCCTCTGGGGGACCGTGTCTGGAACGTACGGCAACAACGCTGGTGCTCCCGCGACACTGTTCAGCGGGAACGGCACCGCCGGGAGCAGCCAGGCGGCCTTCTATCGCACCAACTGGAACCTTACGCTCGACACGCCGGGCACCTACACGCTCGTCGTGAACTACACGCTCAGCGAACCGTGAAGCTGTTGATCGCAACGACCGATTCCGGGTGCGCGCAGCTGCGCGCACTTCGGCATCGCTCGGCCATGAGTGCTGCGGGCGTAGTCGCGCTGCTTTCGTTGGGCGCGACGGCACCGGCCATCGCACAGATCGCCATCGACCGCACCGAGATCCAGTTCCGCGCGGAGCCGGGCGAACCGACGGTGGCGGTGATCGGACTGCACAACGAAGGGAAGGAACGGGTTCAGGCGGTGGTGCGTCTGGAGGATTGGGATCGCGGCATCGACGGGACGAACAACTGGTATCCGTACGCGACGAAGCCGGGATCGTGCGGCAAGGCGCTCGGCGTCTTCCCGCTCACGGTGAGCCTCGAACCCGATGCGCGCCAGAGCATCCGCGTCACGGTCGACTCCGCTGCCGGGCTCGATCATGAGTGCTGGGCCGGTGCGATCGTCGAAACGGTACAGCCGCATGTCGTGAATGGTCGGAACGTGGCATACGTGATCCGCACCGCGACGAAGATCTACGTGCAGCCGCCGATCCTTGCGGCGCACGGTGAAGTGGCCGAGCTCAAGGTGACCAGGTCGGACACGACCGCGGCCGCGGCGACCGCGGCGGATTCTGCGATCGAACTCCAGTTCGACAATACCGGGACCAAGCACCTGGTGACGAGCGGCGAGATCCAGTTCCGCCGCCCAGACAACAGCGTTGCAGAAACGGTGAAGTTGCCGATGCTCTACACGCTCCCTGGTGCCAAGAGCGTGGCACGCGTTGCCATGCCCAAACTCGCGGCGGGCCGGTACATCGTGCTCGCCGTGCTCGACTACGGCGGCGACGAGCTGGCGGCGGGGCAGATCGAGTTTGAGGTCCGGTGAGGATGCCACGAGCCGTGCGCCTCGAGATGACGAGCGTTGTGCTCCTAATCACCGCTTTCCGTCCGCTTAGCGCGCAGTCGTTTTCCAGCGCCGCAAACACCAGTCAGACAGTCCCGAGTCCGACTGCCGCGATGTACAGCGCCACGGCGCCGAACAACGTGACCGGGGCGAACACGGCGCCGAACTTCGGCGTGACCATGAAATGTCAGAACGGGAATGGACATGCGTGCCGGCTCGACTTGGCATTTGGCGCAAATCCGGGACAACTAAAGGTTCAGTGGAAACTTGTGAGTGCATCGGGCTGTGACAACAACACGCCCACGGCAGCATTTCAGGACATCCCGTTCACCGCGATCGTGACGTCGACGGGTAGCAGTTCGTGCAATCTTACTTTCCAATTCCAAGTTGCAGGATTGTCATACTCCTTGAATAACGCGCCCGGCCCAGGCGGCATCGCGACGCCATACGCCCAGGCAATTGTCTTCACAGTCTTCCAGACGAAGTAGACAATGCCGATTCCTCGGGGTCGCCTGCTCATTGCCCTTTGCTGTTTTGTATGGGCAGCGCCTGTACTGGCCCAGCGATCGGAGCGAGCATCCGGCCCGAGTGCCGTCGCGTCAGCTTTCCCGAGGCCGAGCGGTGAGGTCCTGACCGCTCCCGCAGTCGTCGCTCGCGCGACGCCGCGCTCGTTCCAGATCATCGAGGTCTCGATCCCCGAAGGGATGCCGATCACCCAGCCGGTTCCTTTCACCGTCGAGCCATCCGGGTTGACCCCCGTGGTGAGCCGTCGCACCGGAACACTCGAGCCAACGAAGCCCGGGGCACCGGCCGGTCCGCGCAGCGTCCTGGTGACCTTTTCGATTCCAAAGCACGCGGCAGCGGGGCTCGTCGAGGTCGCCCGGGTGCGGTTCTTTCCGCCCGGCGGCACACCGATCGAAGTTCCGGTCAATGTTCTCGTTGACGCGACGGAGCAGATCCAGCTCACGGTCGGCGAGGCGCTGCACGGCGTTCGCCCGGGTGACCGCTTTCTCCTGAGCTACCGAGTCACCAACCTCGGCAACACCCCGGAAGCCGTCGAAGTGCGCGCCGTCCTCCCGACGGGATGGACCCTCTATGCAACCGGCGCAACCACACGCCTCGGCATCAACGGAACGATCGAACAGCAGATGACAATCGGAGTGCCGCTCAATTCCGGTACCGGGTCGTCGACCGTCCGCCTTGTTGCGTACGCAGGTGGCGCTCCGGTCTCGACCGCCGAAGCCCTGATCGACGTGGTCGACAGCCGCGACAGCCGGACAGCCGGGCCGGTCGTCTCGACGGCAATGTCGTTCGGTTGGGACCCGAGCGGTGCGAGCGCATCAGGACTCTCCGTGGGAATCGCGGGACACCTCACCGATTCGCTCGAAATCCAGGCGCGGATGACGACGACCCCGCAGCTGGGAGGATCGAGCGGGTACGCGCTGTCGCAGGTGGGATTCTACCAGGCACCGCCGATGCTGCAGCTCACGGCGCCGCGGTGGCGGCTCGGGCTCGGCCTCACCGGGATGCAGTTCTCGCAGCTCACCGGCGTCAATCTCAACGGCAACGGCGTCTCCGCCGACGTGACCCGCGGCAAGTGGCGCGCGTCGATGCTCGTTGCCGATCCCGGTTACGGCGCGCTGACTGACAGCGGACTCTTCGCCGGCGGACGCGTCGAGATGAACAGCGGCGGCGTGATCTATTCGGGATCGGCGACGCACCTGGTCGACGACCAGGGCTCCTTTAATCGTTCGCTCGACGCGCTGTCGGTCGGCGCGACCGTGCCACAGCTGATGAGCGGCACCGTCGCCGCGGAGCTGGGCGAACGCTGGACCGACGCTGGAGCCGCGCCCGGACTGTCCATGTCGTACGTACGGAATGCCGCAACCGACAATCTGACCATCCGGATTCTGCACGCACCGGGCGGTAGCAGCGCTTTTGCCCAGGCCGCCGACCAGATCCTCGCGTCCGGGGGCCGGACCATCACGCATCACCTCTCGGTGAACGGGTCGTACACGATGTCGCAGGACGACGCGGGTGCCGGATTCGGCCAGCTCAGCACCAGGAACTGGAGTTTCGGTCCTCAATTGCAGGTCTCGCGCGCTGTCGGATTCACGGTGTCGGCACGCCAATCGACCTTCGCTGCGTCGGGTCCGAGCGGATCGTTCAGCAACGGTGAAACCGGGACCGACATCGGCGCGTCCTTTCGCGAGGGACAGGCATACGTCACCTCGTTCGCGTCGCTGGTGCAGGCGTCGAATACAACGTCGATGCCCGACGGCGGACGCCTCGTCCAGGACGGCCTCCGCGAGACATTCAACGGCACCGCCGGAATCAGCGGTAATCGCGGCACGCTCGAACTCAACACCGAGGTTGCCCGGAACAGCACAAGTCTCGGCCAGGTCCCGGAGCAGGTCGACGTGACGCTGCGCGCCGATCGTGTTCCGGTGATCGCCACCCAGCGGACGCGCGTCTACCTCACCGCGTCGGTCCGCCGGAGTTACACGCCGGAAATCATCACGCCGCGGACCTACGAGACCGTCGGCATCGACGCCGAACTTCCAGTCGGTTTGTCGATTGGCGTGAGTGCGCAACGAAACCCGTTCCTTCTCGCGGGAACGACGGCGGGCGGATGGCTCTACGGCCTTCGGATCGGGCGCGGCACGGCGTTGCCGCGGGTGAGCAGCACGGAGACGCGCGGGATCGTCTACAAGGACGTGAACGCCAATGGCGTACTCGATCCGGGCGAGCCGGGCGTTGGCGGGGTGATTGTCCGGCGCGGCTACGAATCGGCGATCACCGAATCCGACGGCTCCTATCGGTTCCTGGGAGTCACCCGCGATTCGATATCCCTCGATCCATCATCGCTCAAGGTCGGGATGATCGCCGGCACCGTCCGGCAACGCGGGAATCGCCGCGAACTCGGCGTCGTCGCTGTGTCACCGGTCGAAATCGAGTTGACGCGGTCCGGGAGCGATCTGGTCCAGCCCGACTCCAGCGCACTGGAAGACATTGCGGTGCTCGCTCGCGACGATAGCGGCAGGGTCTGGGTTTCGCGCCGAAGCAGTGCAGCGGTTGCAGTGTTCGACGCGCTTCCGCCGGGGCATTACACCGTTCAGATCGATCTCGGCGATTCGCAGGAGCAGCTCGAGACACGTCTCCCGCTCCCGTCGTTCACCGTGAATGGCCTCACTGCGACGAAGCGAGCCAAGGTCATCCTGTACGCCAGGCCGGTCAAGATCAGGGATCTCGACCAGCCATCGGTTGCACCCGATGGTGGAATGCATCAGCAATGAGAACCTTCCTGGTGCTCGGACTGATCGGGGTCGGCGGTTGTCAGATGGAGACGACCGCGTCGTGCTCAGCGGTTCCACCGATCGTGGGCAGGTGGAGCTACACTGCTACCGAATCGTCGCCGGTCCATGCAAACCTCTCAGGGACGCTGTCAATCACATCGGCGAGCTGCGACGGAATCGTCGGGTCGATGGACGTTCTCGAATCCGACGCGGCTGGGGGTCAGCAGCGACTCGCCGGCCCGATCACCGGGCAGGTGGTCGATGGCAAGTCGTTCCAGTTCAGCGCCTTCATCGACGCAACGCCGAGACAACATCTGGCGTCGGTGACAGGGGATTCAGTTTCGGGAAGCTGGGTGGAGGCGGCGGGGTCCGCATCGGCGTCGGGAACGTTCGGAGGACGGAAAGAATGATACCGGACCGACGCACACTTATCCCGCTGATTCTTGGAGCAATCCTTTGTGGTGCGCTAGCGCGGAATCCGCTCGCGGCGCAGTGCTCAGGCTCGATGTGTACGGTGACAATATCGATGCCCGTGACATCGGTGCTGGTCATCAACCTGTCCGGGTCGAACACAAATACGGCGCTCGGCACGCCCGCTGAAGCCGACTTCTTGGCGGGCGGTTTGGTCGCCGACGGACCGACCGTCACGATCATGGCGAACGGCCCCTACTCAGTTGGAGTGAAAGGGCACACATCGACATTCGCATACTCGGGCCCCGCCCTCACCAACCCGAACAAGCTGGCATCCGATCTGACTTGGGCGCCCGGGACAGGTGCAGCCCCCGGCACGTGTGCCGCGGTACCGACCTATGGCAACAACATGGGGTCGAGCAGCAAGTTGATGTCCGGAAGTGTCGGCGCACCCGCGATCAGTGCGTCTGCGCCTTCCCAGCAGATCTGCTATCGCACGCTTTGGACGTTCGCTTCATCGCCGCCGGGGACGTACATGCTCATGGTTGATTTCACTCTGTCCGAACCATAGAGGTCGTCCCCGACCCCTACCCCGATTCCCCTTCTCCCGACGCGCTCGCCCGGTCCTGATCGCTGCTCAGCACATCAGTCGCCTCCACCGGCGCCATCGTCCTCCGCACGATGACGGTGCACACCCCAGCTTCTCCGCCTAGATTCCCGCGCGAAGCCGCTGCGCGAGGACTCGAATGCCCCGGACAGATAGCTGGACACGACGGCGATCAACTGCCGCGGTTGCGGCGTACGCGAAGATGCACCACTTCCCCTTTGAGACGAGTCAGTTCGAGGCGAGGGTGGCGCGGTGCTAGGGTCGCAATGAGCGAAGGCAACCGCGAACTTACGGATCAGGAGCGTCGCCTGGTCCGTTGGATGCTCGAAAATGGCGGCGCCGACGCCGCCGGATTCCTGCCGCAGCTCGATCAGGCTGAGGTCACGCCCTCGAAGTGCCCTTGTGGTTGCGCGAGCATCGATTTCCAGATTCGGGGACGTCCAATGGCACAGGCCGGCATTCATCCTGTCGCCGACTTTGTCTTCGGTGAGGATGAAACAGTCAGCGGCATATTCGTCTTTGAGAAGGACGGGATTCTCAGCGGGCTGGAAGTGTACGGTCTGGCGGGCGACGCGCCCAGGTCGCTGCCACAGCCCGAGGACTTGCGCCCGTTCTGCGGTCCGGGCGCCGCATGACGCGCCGGTGCAGCAGGTCGTCGTCAGGCGGCAATCCGCGGCAGAGATGAAGTTGGTATTGGCAGTCATGATCGTCAGTGCGACGGCCACTGCGGCGGCTGAGGGCAGTCACGCTGTCGCCCATCGGTCGACCGGAGTCGCGGTGGAAAATGACTCTGTATGGTTCTGGTTCGCGAGCTGCGGCGGGCCGTTGATGACCATCGAGATCCGGCTCGATCGGCATCTGCTGTCGCAAACGACAACGCCGCTGTGCAAGGCAACGCGAGCCAGCACCTTCGAGGGCGGCGAACACGGCGCAGTGTCGTTTACGTTTGTCCCCGGTCGCCGAATCGTGTGGAAGGGCTACCGTAATAATCATGATACGACTCGAGCGGATGAGCAAATCACGGCGAACATCTGGCAGGCGGGAGCCGACGCCGGTGACCTGATGCTCGGCGTGTCATTCATGGCCTCCAGTCGAATCGCCATGAACACGATCCATATTGCGCACCCGACCAAGGCGGATACGTCGGTGATCGCTGGCGGCCTCGCTGTGATCAGCTATCCCGGGAAGCCCCGACGCTGATATCACGTCACTAGCGCTTGCTGCGTGCCCGCTGGATTGACGCTGCATGGCACAGTTGTTTGTGATTGGTACCATCGAGGAGAACCCGCCGATAAGCCTGGCCGCCGGGTCGTCACGATTCCGTAGCCTCGACCTTGACGGGTCCCGCCGCAGGGCGACAGGTTCCTCGCGTGGGATCGCGAGCCCGCAACACCGCATTCATTCTGAAAGAGGAACTTCAATGTCAACGTCAGCCAATGCCAGTGCGTCGACCGTTCACGTAGCCCTGCTCGTTCGTCTGGAGGCCAAGCCCGGCAAGGAAGCCGCGGTCGCCGATTTTCTCCGAGGCGGCCTTGCCGTTGTCGAACAGGAACCCGCGACAACCACCTGGTACGCTATCAAGCTCGGACCATCCACCTTTGGAATCTTTGACACCTTTCCTGATGACCGCGGCCGCCAGGCACATCTCGCGGGACCGCTTGCAGCAGCACTGATGGCAAAGGCCCCCGAGTTGCTGGCGAGCGCGCCAGTGATCGAAATGGTCGACGTCCTGGCCGCCAAACTGCCACGCTGAGTTGCCGCGTGACTTGCGTTTGCTCCGGGCGGCCGCGCAGCACCGGGGCAGCTTCGCTACGACATGCGGCCAACACTTCCAACGGAGACGAAACCGATGCGCAGAACGAGTGTCCCATTCCTCCGCCCTCTGTCCTTGTCGATGATCGTTTTCACCGCGACGATCTCGGCAGCGGCGGCACAACAGGCCCCCGCCGCGCCGGGACATAAGCATTACGTGTACTGCATCTCGGGCACGAATATGCCGACCGTCTACTTCAGCGATGTTTTTCTGGGGACGACGACAAGCGACAGGACCGGGCCCTCTCCCGCGCCGAACCGGTACAACGAGATCGCCGATCCGTTCAAGGCATTTCTCGACAAGAAGTACGGCGCCGACAGCCACTCCACCACTCCTCCGACCTGCCGGGTCACCAGCCCCGACGCCGCGGGCGTCAAGGCCGCGCAAGACGCCAGGCAGCGATATGAGGACATGTACAAGCAATCGAAGAAACAGATTGTCGAGACTGGCTGGAAAAACACGCCATAGGGCGAGGCGACGGCAATCGAAGACGGGTGAAGTGGCTCCGGTCCCGTCAGTCGTCCGCGCCGTCGCGAACGTCCCGCAGCGTGTCGACCGCAGCCTCGACATTCTCCTCGGCGACACGGATTTGCACCGGACCGGTAATCGGATTGAAGCCGCCGAAGGCGCGGCCGTAGCCGATCAGGTCCTGCACCCCCTCCCCCGCCGCGACATAGGGAATGCCGGCCGCGTCGAGAAGAAGTTTGGCGACGATCACTTCAGCCGGGTCGCTGCTGGTGAAGACGGTGATGGTCATCGGTCCACACCACGCTCCATCGAGTTCCCCCTTCGAGACGTTGACGTGACCTCGCAGTGACGTTCGCTCGTTAATTCGGGTGATCGGTCGCCAGTCCAGGCCGACGTCAAAGCTACTCACCCCGTCCCGGAGCACGTCGCTTGATCTCGACCGACCGCGCGGCCCACTCCCTCGTCGCCGCCGCGGCACTCGCGCTCGCCACGGCTGGCTGCTCGCCGAGCCCGGCCGCCCCCGATGCCCTCGCCACTGCGACGCCGATCAAGCACCTGGTCGTCATCTTCGACGAGAATGTCTCGTTCGATCACTACTTCGCGACCTATCCCGCTGCCCAGAATCCGCCGGGTGAACCGACGTTTACGGCCGCTGCCAGTACGCCGGCGGTGAATGGTCTGAGCGGCGCGCTCCTCTTTCACAACCCCAATGACATCGCGGCGCGCAACGGCGACCTCGCCAGCAACCCGTTCCGCCTCGATCGCTCCCAGGCGGCAACAGCTTCACAGTCGCATCTCTACACCGCCGAGCAGATGGCCTATCACGGAGGCGCGGGCGATCTCTTTCCCTACTACACCGGGCAGGCGATGCCGGGCGGCAGCGGCTCCTTCAACACGCCGTCGGTGGTGATGGGCTATTACGACGGCAACACGGTTACCGCGCTCTGGAACTACGCCCAGCGCTTCGCGATGAATGACAATGCCTACAGCGATCAGTACGGCCCGTCGACGCCGGGCGCCATCAACCTTGTTTCGGGTCAGACCAACGGTGTCGTCGTGGTGAAGCGCAGCGACTCGACCTGGTATGCCCACGACGGCCAGGGTGGCTTCACCCTGATCAACGATGTTCAGCCCGCCCATGACTCGTGCTCGCTGCCGTACGACGTAGCGACATTCACCGGCAAGAACATCGGCGACCTCCTCAACGCGCGCGCCGTGGCATGGGGATGGTTTCAGGGCGGCTTCGATCTCGGCGTGAAGAACCCCGACGGCAGCACCGGCTGCACCCGCTCGACGCGGTCGGTCGTGGCGGGCGTGGCGTCGTCGGACTATCTCCCACACCACGAGCCGTTCCAGTTCTACCCATCGACCGCCAACCCCAGGCACCGCCGCCCCGCATCAATTGCCGCGATCGGCGTCTCGGGCGATAGCGCCAACCATCAGTACGATCTCCACGATTTCGTCGACGCGGTGCAGGCAGGACACTTCCCGGCGGTGTCGTTCCTGAAGGCGGCGGCATTCGAGGACGGCCACTCCGGATACTCCGACCCGCTCGATGAGCAACGATTCGTCGTCGAGCTGCTCAATTATCTCCAGCAGCAAGCCGACTGGAAGAACACCGCCGTGATCATCCTCTACGATGACTCGGATGGATGGTACGACCACCAGTTCGCGCCGGTGGCCAACGCGTCGTTCGCCGACGCCGATCGCCTCGACGGCCTCCATCGCTGCGGTACGAAGGGGACCACGCCCCAACTCGGCGGCGTAACCGGGAGAGGGCCGGTCGACGGCAGGTGCGGGCCGGGAACACGGCAACCGTTCCTGGTGATCTCACCGTGGGCGCGAACCAACTTCGTCGACCATACCCGGGTCACCCAGGCGTCGGTGATACGATTCATCGAGGACAACTGGCTCAACGGTGTGCGAATCGGCGGTGGATCGTTCGACGCCACGGCGGGCGACATCCGCGGGATGTTCGATTTCACCGGTCCGACCCGCGTCCCCGCGCTCTTCATCGACGACTCTCTCGGCACGCCGACGTCGCAACCGTCGGGGCGATTGCCGCACTAGCGGCCGCGGGATGATCGTTGCTCGCGTCCGTGCGTTGCGACGGCTGACGATCGCCGCCCTGGGCGTGGGAGTGATTCGCTGCTCGTCGCGCGACGCGCCGGGCCAGACCGGCGTCAATCCACATCCGATTGTCCTGGTGCGTCCCGCTGCCGCGCCGTTGTCGCCAATCGCTCGGCTCGGTCGCGAAATCTTCTTCGACCCCGCGTTGTCCGGCTCGGGGACGATGGCGTGCGCTTCGTGCCACGATCCGGCGCACGCGTATGGTCCGCCCAACGATCGCGCCGTCCAGCTTGGTGGTCGCACCCGCCGCGACGAAGGAACCCGGGTTGTGCCGAGCCTTCGATACCTCGACCGCGTGCCGCCGTTTGGCATCGGGGCGGAGAATGAAGCGGCCGAGAACAGCAACGCCGCCACTCTCGCCATGCACGTGACGACAGGCATCCGCACGCCGAAAGCGGCCGGCTCTGCAGCCGGCGTGGCACTGGTGCCGCGCGGTGGGCTCTTCTGGGACGGCCGCGCCAGCACGCTGGAGGCGCAGGCCGCGATCCCCCTCTTCAATCACGCGGAGATGGCCGGCGGCAGCGTGGCTTCCGTGGCCGCACACCTTCGGCGTGCCCCCTACATAACGGAGTTGCGCCGTGCCTTTGGGGCTGGTGCAATTGCGACGTCGCAGCGGCTGATTGACGAAGCGCTCTTTGCCGTGACGCGATTCGAGATCGAGGACCCGTCGTTCCACCCGTATTCGAGCAAGTACGACGCGTATCTGGAGGGAAGAGCATTCCTCACACCGACGGAGGCACGCGGGCTCAGTGCCTTCGAGGACTCGACCAAAGGGAATTGCGCCGCGTGCCACCTCGATCGACCCGGCGCCAACGGGGAGCCGCCGCTCTTCACCGATTTCGAATACGAAGCACTGGGAGTTCCGCGCAACGAGTCTCTCGCGGCCAATCGCAATCCCGGATACTTCGATCTGGGATTGTGCGGGCCCGCGCGCAGCGATCTCGTAACCGCGACCGGGTATTGCGGCATGTTCCGCACGCCGTCGCTGCGCAACGTCGCGACGCGAAAGGTCTTCTTCCACAACGGAGTGTATCGGTCGCTGGCGGAGGTACTGCGCTTTTACGACCTGCGCGGCCCGACCCCCAACGCGATCTATCGGCGCGACACCGTAGGCGTCGCCCAGTCCAACGACATCCCGGCTGCGCTCCGCGGCAACATCGATACGATCGACGCGCCGTTCAATCACCGGATTGGCTCTCGACCGGCGATGACAGAGGGAGAGATGCGCGACATCATCGCCTTCCTCGGGACATTGACCGATGGATATCAGGTCCCGCCGTTGCGGCCGCGATGACCCCTCCTCCACGCCGATCCAGTCTGTTACGTTTGACTGCAGGCACCACTGCTCCGGCAACGTGGTTCGCCCCAATTCCCTGATCGCGCACCGTGCTCCACCTCTACTCGCGGACCCACATGCCCTCGAGCCGGCGCGGCTGGACTCTGATCGAACTCCTCGTCGTGGTGGCCATCATCGCCATTCTCGCCGCCATCGCCATCCCCAAGTTCGCCAGCACCAAGGACAAGGCGCGGCTGGCGTCAATCGTCACCGACATTCGCAATTCGGAGACGGCCGAGACCTCGTATCTCTCCGACTTCCAGACCTTCGGAACCCTGGGGCAGCTGCAGACAGCCAGCCTCTACAGCCTGTCGGAGGGCAACACGATGACGATCACCGCGGGGACGACCGGGTATACGGTGTCGGCTTCGAACATGCAGATCTCTGGCGGGACGACGTCGTGCCATGTTCAGGTTGGTGGCGGTGCGACGTCGAGCGTCGATGGAGTGATCGCGTGTCCGTGAGGTAGTCGGACACTGACGGCTGCAATGCGACGCCCCCGGCCGGTTGGTCGGGGGCGTTCTTGTGTTACCACCCGGCTCGCGGTCGTTCGAGTCCCTCAGTGCACCAGGTCGGTGAGCAGGTAGATCCCGCCGCTGGATCCCGCGGCTACGACACTGTTCGATGTCGGCGACAACCGCGCGCTCACGAACCCATGTGAGTCGTTCGCGAGCGCGGCCACCGCTCCCTTGCCAAGGTCTACGCCCCAGAATTTCCCACCGCCAAGGACCAGACAGAATTCACCCTTGCAGGAGATGTCCGCAATCGCCGCGACGTGCGCGACGATAGTCGGCGTTCCACCGCCTGCAGCAACGCGCTCGATCGCGGAGTCGACGGTGAAGACGATCGACGCGTTGTTCTCCGCCATCGAGTAGTGCTGCGCGCCGGTCGTCCCCGTGACGATCTGCACCCCCGACCCATCAGTGTTCCCGCGGACCACGCCGAGGTTGGTGAAGATCCCCATTGGATTGAGATTCTGCCCCAGCGCCACGTAATCCGAGGCGCCGATCCAGTGGATATCGGTGAGCCAGTCGACATCGGTGGGGCCGAAGGGCGACTGGCCGACGTGATCGTGGTACAGGGTCAGAAGACGGCGTGGTACGCTAGCCGCGCCACCAGAATCGGCGACCCAGAGTTCCGCGTGCCAACCGACCGGAAATGGCGTGCAAAGGCATGGCGGCGGCGCGGCGGGGTTCGATCCGATCGCTTCGACATAGAGCAGGCGGCCGCCGCTCGCCATCGCGAACGCTGGAAACTTCTCGGCAGAATCGGGATTGAAGATCATCGGCGCGCGCGACTCGCAATGAGTCCAGATTGCACTGCCGCCCACCGCCGGAACCATCACGACCGCCGCGATCCCCCCGGCTTGCGGCTGCGGTCTCTTGATGGTTGGACAGCCGGATGAATCGACCGGTGGGCCGTCGGTCGTGTAGAGGATCCCCGCTCCGTCGTCCGTCCACGTCGGTGTCGAGCCCGTGTCCGCGATGAGCGCCTCGGGCCCGGGGTGCAACGGACCGACGGCCCCGTAGTCCGCTGGCGCGAAGGAATCAGAGTGGCAGCCGGCGAAAAGGAGGCCAGCCGCGAACGCAATCGCCAATCGAATCAGTCTGGTCATGCCACCTCCGCGTGAGCGCAGCGCAAGACCTGCAACTGTTCTCCCTTTTCCCTTTTCCCTTCTCTCTTCTCTCTGATCGTTACTGCCCCGCCCCGTGGCATTTCTTGTATTTCTTCCCCGACCCGCACGGACATGGATCGTTGCGTCCCACCGCCGCCGCGCCAACCGGCGCGCCCACGGCGCCGAGGGGCGTGCTGATCCGCGGCGGCGGAGCGCCTGTGGTACGCGTGGGCGGTGCCGTAAAGAGTTCGTCGGATGACGGCCCGCTCGTCACGGTGGGCGCTTCGATCCGGCGCGGAGGTGGCGGCGGACCTTCGGCGCTCACCTGGATCTTGAGATACCGCTCGGCGAACGTCGCCTGGATATCGCGGAGGAGGTCTTCGAACATCTCGAACGCCTCCTTCTTGTATTCCACCAGCGGATCGCGCTGGCCATAGGCGCGGTACTGGATCGCGTTGCGGAGCTGATCGAGATCGTAGAGGTGATCCTTCCACTTCTCGTCGAGCACGGCAAGCATCACCTGCGACAGCACCTGGAGTTCGACGTCGGCGACGCCGATCCGCACGCCGAATTCCTCGAGATACGCAATCTTCCGCTCGAACGCGCCCTCGCCATCGACCCGGGCCACGTCGACCAGTGATTCGATCGTGGGCGTCGTGCCGGCGTCGAGGATCGATTCCGGGCCGATCATGTACTGCATCATCAGCGCGGAACGGAGCCCGGTGCGATCGTAGTCCTCGGGATTCACCGTGGCGCCGATATAGTCGGTGACCGTCCGGTTGAGCGCGGCCCGGATCATCTTGAGCGCCTCGGCCTTGAGCTCCTCGCCGCGTTCGAGGGCGAAGAGCCGGGTCGAGTAGATTACCTCGCGCTGCTGGTTCATCACATCGTCGTATTCCAGCAGCCGCTTGCGGGCCTGGAAGTTCTGCAGCTCGACGCGCTTCTGGGCGCTCTCGATCGCCGCGGTGATCAGCTTTCCGGTGATCACCTCGCCCTCTTCGGCGCCGCTCTTGTCCATCATCCGGGCAATGCGATCGGAACCGAAGAGCCGCATCAGATCGTCTTCCAGCGACATGAAGAAGAGCGACACGCCGGGGTCGCCCTGGCGCCCGGAGCGGCCGCGCAGCTGGCGGTCGATCCGCCGCGATTCGTGGCGTTCGGTACCGATGATGTGCAGGCCGGCCTTGTCGTTGGTGAGATCGAGCACCGGATCGAGTTTGATGTCGGTGCCGCGGCCCGCCATGTTGGTCGCGATAGTGATGGCGCCCTTCTGACCGGCGCCGGCGACGATTTCGGCCTCGCGCTGATGATACTTGGCGTTGAGCACTTCGTGCGGCAGGCCGCGGCGCTTGAGCTGCCGTGACAACGTCTCCGACACATCGACGCTGGTGGTGCCGATCAGCACCGGCCATCCCTCGCCGTGAATCCGCTCGACCTCTTCGGCCACGGCGTTGTATTTCTCGCGGCGCGTCTTGTAGATCTGGTCGGGGATATCCGCGCGGCGGATCGGCCGATTGGTCGGGATCACCGCGACTTCGAGCTTGTAGATCGTGTAGAACTCGGTCTCCTCGGTCTCGGCCGTGCCGGTCATCCCCGAGAGCTTCTCGTACATCCGGAAATAGTTCTGAATGGTGATGGTGGCGAGGGTCTGGGTTTCGCCCTTCACCGTCACCCCTTCCTTCGCCTCGACCGCCTGGTGCAATCCGTCGGACCAGCGCCGGCCATGCATGATACGACCGGTGAACTCATCGACGATGAGCACCTGGCCTTCCTGCACGATGTAATCGACCTCGCGCTCGTAGAGGGCGTGCGCCTGCAGCAGCTTGTGAATGATGTGCAGCTGCTCGCTCTTGGCGGCGTAATCCGCTTCCACCTGCCGGCGCTGCTCCGCCTTGGCGGCGGGATCGAGCTCCGCGTCGTGCTCGATCTGATGGATCTCCTGCGAGATATCCGGCACGATGAAGAGCCCGGGATCGTGGGGCGACAGCGCCGCCGATCCCTGGTCGGTGAGGTGCACCGCGTGGCCCTTCTCGTCGAGGACGAAGAAGAGCGACTCTTCCAGGTCCCGCATCTGCTGCTGCCGCATCGCCATCTTGCGGTCGGCGATGTAGTCGAGCTCGGTACGCTGGACCAGCTGCTTGACGCCGGTCTCGTTCATCAGCTTGAGGAGCTTCTTGTTCTTGGGTCCGCCGAGCTGCGCCTGGTAAAGCTTGATACCGGCGTCGGCGCGCGTCTTGTCGCTCTCCAGCAGGCGCTCACCTTCGGCGACGAGACCGCTGACGACTTCGTTCTGCCGCCGTACCAGGTCGCCTACCTTCGCGTTGTAGCCGCGATAGTGCACGCTGTCCTCGTCGCCCACCGGGCCCGAGATGATCAACGGCGTGCGGGCTTCGTCGATCAGGATCGAGTCGACCTCGTCGATGATGGCGTAGACATGGTCGCGCTGCACCCGCTGCTCCAGGGTGAAGACCATGTTATCGCGCAGGTAATCGAAGCCGAACTCGTTGTTGGTGCCGTAGGTGATGTCGGCAGCGTAGGCAGCGCGTCGGTCGGGCGACGACGGTTCGGTATCGTCGAGGCACGCCACGGTGAGGCCCAGGTACTTGAAGAGATGGCCCATCCACTGGGAGTCGCGGCGGGCGAGATAATTGTTGACGGTGACGAGGTGGGCGCCGCGCCCGGGAAGGGCGTTGAGGTAAAGCGGCAGCGTGGCGACGAGGGTCTTCCCTTCGCCGGTCGCCATCTCGGCAATGCGTCCGCGGTGCAGCGCGATGCCGCCGATGAGCTGCACATCATAGGGCACCATGTTCCACTGCAGCGGCTGCCCGGTCACGTCGACCGTGGTACCCACCAGCCGCCGGCAGGCCTCGCGAACCGTGGCATATGCCTCGGGGAGGATCTCGTCGAGCGTGGTGACGATCGCCTGCTTCCAGGCGTGCTCTGCCTTCTGCAGATCCTGGTCGATTGCCTCGCGCTCGACCGGATCGGCGCAGCCATGCTTCGCCGCACGCAGGCGGTCGACCTCGGCGCGGAGGGTGTCGGTCCGCTCGGCGAGGATGCCGCGGAAGCGCGCGGTCTGGGCCTTGAGCTCGGATTCATCGAGCTGGGCCAGGCGTGCTTCATGGCTGCGAACCTCGCCCAGCACGGGCTGAAGCCGCTTGACATCGCGTTCCTGGCGCGATCCGAAGACCGCCTCGACGACCTGCTTGATCATCCCCTGCCGCTCCCATAGAGCCGAGACGCCACAATGTAGTCGGCCACCGCC
This sequence comes from Gemmatimonadales bacterium, assembly GCA_036501385.1. Classification (GTDB taxonomy): domain Bacteria; phylum Gemmatimonadota; class Gemmatimonadetes; order Gemmatimonadales; family GWC2-71-9; genus Palsa-1233. The sequence goes on from DASYAK010000061.1 coordinate 93,088, forward strand.
GGGTGAACCCAACCCGCCAATGACCCTCCGGCGGCGGCCCGCGCGCGGATCGCCGTCGATGAGATTTCGATCCGGGGCACCGCGACCTCGTGGTCAACCCACCGGGCCGGAAGCGCCGCGGATTCGCTGCCGTCATGCACTGGCCGGCGGAAGATCGCCACCTGCGCCATCGCACGGATTGCCACCGGTTCCCGCCACCGCTCGAATCCCGCGGCGGTATCGCTTCCCATCAACAGGAAGAGGTCGGAGTCCGGTTCCTCCGCCCGTAGCTCGCGGACGGTATCGATGGTATACGACGGCGCCGGGCGGACGAGTTCCCGCCCGTCGGCGATGAAACCAGTCAGCCGATCCACCGCCAGTTCGACCATCCGCAGCCGCTCGGCAGCTGGTGCCCCGTGACGGCCTTCCTTGAACGGCTGCTCGGCCGCCACGACGAAATGCACTCGATCGAGCTCGAGCACTTCGAGCGCCAGCCTCGCGATGATCAGATGCGCGTTGTGGATCGGATCGAACGAACCACCGAGCACGCCGACTCGCACCTCAGGGCCCCGCCGGTTTCCCCGCGTGCGCAGTGTCCGCCGGTGCTGCGGCCGCAGTCTGCGGACACGACGTGCGGTATTGCGGCGTACTTCCCCAGTCGCGCTGCATGTAGACGCAGGTATCGTGCAGATCTTCGGCGTAATTGAGTTTGCGGTACGCCTTGATCAGCGCCGCCAGTGCGTCGGGCGCGACTGCCGCATGCGGGTACTGCAGCACCAGATCCTTGAGGTAGAGAATCGCCGATTCGTACGCCTTGAGCCGCAGGTAGAATGCCGCTGCCTTGTACCCGCGGGTCGCAAAACGATTCTCCAGCTCGCGGAGCTGGCCTTGGGCCTTGGTCGCCGCCGGCGTGTTGGGATACCGGGTAATCACCTCGCTGTCCACCGACTGCGCGGTGATGCCGTAGGTCGGGTCGAGATCGGGGGCGCGCCAGAGCTTGAAGTAGGCGTCCGCCGCGCGAAAGAGCGCTTCTGGCGCCAGCGAATCGGTGGGAAATTCATCGACCAGCCGCCGGTACTCGCGCACTGCCTGGAGTGAGCTTCCCTCGCGGACGTAGAGATCGCCAAGGTAGATCCGGCCGAGCAGGACGCGGCGATCGCCGGGAGACATCTCCAGCTCGACGCGATCGAACGCGCTCGCCGACTTGTCCCACTTGTGGCGATTGTAGAGATCGACTGCGGAATTCCAGAGCGAGTCGACCGTCTTGGGTGTGGCGTTGAGCGGTGTGAGCGATTCCTTGGGCGGCCGGTAATGATGGGCACAGGCACCGAGGAGGAGGACGCTCGCGAACAGCGAAGACTTCAGCACACGGCGCATTACGGACGCACCACCGGTGTGGTGTCGCCGGCCATCCGCGGCGTGACCTGCACCAGTCGCGTGAGGGCCATCTGCGCGATCGAGTCCGGTGGATCGTGCGATGCAGCCTGCTGCCAGCTCACCCGCGCACCCATGCTGTCGCCCTGCGTCGCGCGAGCATCACCGAATCCAACCAGCGCGCGGCGACCGACCACTCCGGTCGGATCGCTCCGGGCGGCGCGATCGAACCATTGCTCGGCGTCGCCCGGATGCGCCGCGTTGAGGGCCTGCATCCCGAGGCCGAGCTCGCACCACTCCAGGGTCGTCGTCGCGGAATCCCGGGACGAAGTCATCTCAGTTCGGCGCAGCACAGCCTCCAGGATCGGAACTGCATCACTACATGCTCCCCGGGCGCGATCGGCGGCGCCGAGATCGATCAGCAATGGATCGTTGACAACGTGCCCGGACGACGCCGCGAGGACCGCCGGAATCAGTTCCGCGGCATCGGCCGGCGGAAGCGCGGCAAGTTTCCCCATTCCAAGCACGAGGCGCCCGGGCGGCCATCCGGGCGCCACGTGGCGCAGCCCGAGAATGGCCGCCTGCAACGCCGCCTCGTTGCCATCATGCTGCGCAGCCGCGGCCACGCGAACCAGCCCGCTCGCCGCTTCACCAGCGCGAGACGTGTCGCTACTCCCGAGGGTGGTCCAGGCCTGCGCCGACACCACGAGCATCCCGCCTTGCAGGGCTGCGTCAGCGAGCTTGGCCTCGATGCGTGGCGACGTGCCCGCGGCACGGTACGCCGCGACGGCATCGGCCCAGCGGCCCTCGTGCCACGCGTCGTCGCCCAGCCGTTCTCTTCCTGGCTGGCCGATCGAGCAGGCTCCGAGCAGCCCGGCGAATATGCCGAGCCGCAATCTCGCACCATTCACTCGGGAATGCGCTCCACCATCGCGAGATAGGCGCCGATTCGTTCCAGGTCGGGGCGCGCCTCGCGGCACGCCCGCCAGGTGTCGCGAGCGCCGGCGGTGTCGCCCGCGAGGTACCGCGCCATCCCGAGCTGGACCTGTGCCTCGACCCAGTCGGGCCGCGAATCGACGATCGCCTCGAGCTCCTCTCTCGCCTGGAGCGGATTCCCCGCTTCAAGGAGGAGTCGCGCCATGCGCAGGCGCAGGTCGTGGAATCCGGGGCCGAGCTGCACGGCGCGCCGGTATTCGAGGACGGCATCGGCCGGCGCGCCGGCCTCGGCATAGAGGTCACCGAGACGCGCGTGTTCGTTGGCGAGGCGCGCAGCAACAGGTGCGCTGAATCCGGCCACTGCCGGCCCTTCGGCGGCGGTGGCGGCCGCGAACGACGCACCGGCCTCGGCGTCACGTCCCAGTTGATTCAGGATCAAGCCGCGATGGAGCAGCGCTTCGAGGTACCGTGGATTGAGGACCAGCGCACGATCGAACTCGCGCAGCGCTTCGTCGGGCCGCTCCAGCATCGAAAAACAGAGGGCACGAAGGTGATGCACGTCGGCATAGGCGCGTCCGGTCCCGGCCAGGTCCTCCAGGGAGAGAAGCGCGCCGTAATAATCGCGGTTGGTAAAGCGTTCGCGCGCCGCCTCGAGGGTCGCCCGTCCGCTAACGTCCACCGACGACCTCGCGGAAATAGGCAATCGTCCGCCCGAGTCCCTCGCGGAGCGGCACGGCCGGCTCCCATCCGAGGACGCGCTTGGCGTTCGTGATGTCGGGCTTGCGCTGCTTGGGATCGTCGGCCGGGAGATCGCGATGGACCAGCGTCGATTTCGCGCCGGTGAGCTCGAGCACCAGCGACGCGAGTTCGAGCATCGTGAACTCGCCCGGGTTGCCGATGTTTGTCGGCTCGATCCGATCGCTCTTGAAGAGACGATAGATCCCCTCGACCAGATCCGACACGTAGCAGAACGACCGCGTCTGCTTGCCGTCTCCGTACACCGTGAGCGGTTGCCCCTGGATCGCCTGCACCACGAAGTTCGATACCACGCGCCCGTCGCGCGGCCGCATCCGCGGGCCGTACGTGTTGAAGATCCGGACGATCCGCGTGTCGACGCCCACGCTGCGATGGTAGGCCATCGTCATCGCTTCGGCGAAGCGCTTCGCTTCGTCGTACATGCTGCGCTCGCCGATCGAATTGACGTATCCCCAGTACGACTCGGGCTGCGGATGCACCGCAGGATCACCGTAGACTTCCGAGGTCGACGCGAGCAGGAAGCGCGCGCTGTTGGCCTGCGCCAGCTGCAGCGCGCGCGCCGTTCCCACTGATCCTACGGCAAGTGTCTCCAGCGGGAATTGCTGGTAGTCGGGCGGGCTCGCCGGCGACGCCATGTGGAGCACGCCATCGATCTTGCCGTCAACGGTGTACGGCTCGGTGACATCGCACTCGCGAAAATCAAAGTTCGCATTCGACGCCAGATGCGCCACGTTCTCGGCGCGGCCGGTGAGAAAATTGTCGAGACCGAAGACGCTGTGGCCGTCGGCGAGAAAACGATCGGTGAGGTGCGACGCAACGAAGCCTGCCGCGCCGGTAATGACGACGCGCATCAGTTCGTCCCTTCGTGGTGTGAATCGCGAGGGACGGGTCGCCCGATCCCCTCATACCGGAATCCCAGCTTGGTCAGTCGGGCGGGCTCGTAAAGGTTCCGTCCATCGACGATCACCGGCGAGTTGAGCGTCGCCTTGATCCGATCGAAGTCGGGCGTGCGATAGACCAGCCATTCGGTGAGCACGCAGAGGGCGTCCGCGCCATCGAGCGCCGCGTATGGCTCCGCGGCGAAGCGCACCCGGTCGCCCCAGAGGCCGCGGGCAACCTGCATCGCTTCCGGATCGTGCGCCTGCACCACGGCACCGGCGCCAAGCAGCGCGTCGACGAGTGCCACCGAAGGGCTCTCGCGCATGTCGTCGGTCCCGGCCTTGAATGCCAATCCCCAGACTGCGACGGTCTTCCCCTTCACGCTCCCCACCAGTCGCTGCAGTTTGGCGAAGACGACCTGCTTCTGCCGCCGGTTCACCTCTTCCACCGCATCGAAAAGCTCGACCGGCATTCCCGCGCTCCGGGCGGTGTGAGTCAGCGCCTTCACGTCCTTGGGAAAGCACGACCCGCCATAGCCGGGACCGGGAAAGAGAAACGCGGGACCGATGCGCGAGTCGCTCGCGATACCGCGGCGCACGGCGAAGACATCGGCACCGACCCGTTCGCAGAGATCGGCGATCTGGTTCATGAAGGAGATGCGCGTGGCGAGCATGGCGTTGGCCGCGTACTTGGTGACTTCGGCCGACGGGATGTCCATGAAGAGAATCGGTGACCCGCTCCGCACGAATGGCGAATAGAGTTCGCGCAGCGCGTCCTCCGCGCGCGGGTCGTCGACGCCGAGGACGACGCGATCGGGCTTCATGAAATCGTCGATCGCCGCCCCTTCCTTGAGAAATTCGGGGTTGCTCGCCACCGCGAAATCGCCCTTGGTCACCGCGCGAACCGCGGCACGAACCTTCTCCGCCGTTCCCACCGGCACGGTCGACTTGGTGACGATCACCTTGAAGCGATCGAGATGCCTGCCGATCGTCGCCGCCACATCGAGCACATGCTGCAGGTCGGCCGATCCGTCCTCGCCCGGCGGCGTCCCCACGGCGATGAAGACCACGTCGGCGTGGCGCACGGCGGCGCCGAGATCGGTGGTGAACTGCAGGCGGCCGGCAGCGCTGTTGCGTTCGACCAGCGGCTCGAGGCCGGGCTCGTAGATCGGCAATACACCGCGCGTGAGGCCGTCGATCTTCGCCGGATCACGATCGGCGCAGACAACATCGTTGCCGGTCTCGGCGAGACACGCGCCGGCAACCAGCCCCACGTACCCCGACCCGATGATCGTGACGCGCATCAGGGGAGCTTGGCGATGACGTGGCGGGTATCGACGATCACCTTGCCCGCTCGCTTGATCATCGCCCAGTCGATACTCGAGTGGTCGGTCACCACCAGGATCGCGTCGGCGTTGCGCACCGCCTGCTCGTTGAGCGGCACCGACTTGTAGTCATGGCCGCCTTCGGAGAACTTCGCGACGAACGGATCATGGTAGCTGACGTCGGCACCGTACTGGTGCAGGAGCGCGAGGATGTCGAGGGCGGGACTCTCCCGCAGGTCGTCGATGTCCTTCTTGTATGCCACGCCGAGGACGAGCACCTTGGCGCCCTTGATCGCCTTGCCGTGCTCGTTGAGCGTCTCCATCAGCTTGCGGACCCAGAAGAGCGGCATTTCGCTGTTGAGTTCGCCGGCGAGATCGATGAAACGCGTCTTGTAATTGAGCCCGCGCATCTTCCACGCGAGGTAGTGCGGATCGATCGGGATGCAGTGCCCGCCGAGCCCGGGCCCGGGAAGAAACTTCATGAAGCCGAACGGCTTCGTCGCGGCCGCCTCGATTACTTCCCAGACGTCGACGCCGAGCTTGTCGCAGACGATCGCCATCTCGTTGACCAGGCCGATGTTCACGCTGCGGAAGGTGTTCTCCAGCAGCTTCACCAGCTCGGCCGCCTCGGTGGTGCTCACCGGCACCAGCGTGTCGATCGCGGGTGCATACATCGCGCAGGCGACGCGATGGCAGTCCGCGGTGATACCACCAACCACCTTGGGCGTGTTCTTGGTGCCGTACTTCGGATTCCCCGGATCGACGCGCTCGGGCGAGAACGCGAGGAAGAAATCTTCGCCGACCTTGAGGCCGGTGTCTTCGAGCGCCGGGAGCATGATCTCGCGCGTCGTCCCCGGATAGGTGGTGCTCTCCAGGATGATCACCTGGCCGCGTCGCAGCGTTGCCTTGATCGCATCGGTGGCGGCGACAATGAACGAGACGTCGGGATCCTTGTACTTGGAGAGTGGCGTGGGGACGCAGATCGAGATGGCGTCGGCTTCGCGGAGACGCGACGCATCGGTCGTCGCCTCGAAATGGCCGCTCGTACGCAGGTCGCCGATGTCCTTGTCGGACACATCCTTGATGTGCGACTTGCCGCCGTTGAGTCCGGCGACCACGCGTTCCAGGATGTCGTAGCCAAGGACCTTGAATCCGGCCCGGCCAAGTTCCACGGCGAGCGGCAGTCCCACGTAACCGAGACCGACGATGCCGAAGGTGATGTCGCGCCGTCCGGCGCGTGCGATCAGGTCATCTGCCAGTGTCATCGACCCATCTCCACGTCCATCGGTGTGCCACCCGCGGCCAGGGACCGGCTTGCCGCCTCGAGAACTCGCACCACGCGCACTCCATCGGCGGCATCGGTCCGCTCCGCCGGGGCGCCACGAGCCACGCGCACGAAGTGGGCCAGTTCGATCGGCAGCGGCTCGCCACCCGGGATCCGGGGGATCGAGATGTCCCCCTCCCTGAGTGTCAGCGATTCGGCCGCCGAAACGAACGCCTCCTTGCGATCGACACCCTTGTCGTAGATGCGCAGCTTTTCCCGCGGCGCCATGTCGTCGAACACGGCCATCTGCTTCGATCCCACGACCGTGAGCTTGCGCTCCTTGTGAGGATCGAGCCACGACAATTGCGCGTGCGCCACCACCCCGGACGCGAACGTCATGATCAGGAAAACGACGTCTTCGATTCCCGGCTGCAGGTAGGCATGCCCATGCGCCGCGACGCGCGTCGGTGTCTCACCGAGGAGGTGCAGCGCGATCGACACATCGTGCGGCCCGAGCGACCAGAGGGCGTTTTCGTCGGGACGAACCTGACCGAGATTGACCCGCTGCGAATAGAGGTAATACGGCGTGCCGAGCGAGCCGTCGGTGAGCTTCTTCTGCAGCAATGCGATGATCGGATGATGCACCAGGAGATGACCAACCAGCAGTGGCACCTTCTTCTTGTCGGCAGCCTCGGCCATCGCCTCGGCATCCTTCACCGACAGCGCGAACGGCTTCTCGATCAGCGCCGGAATCCCTGCCGCGATCGCCTCGAGCGCCAGCGGCGCATGTGCCGGTGCCGGTGCGGCGATCACCACCGCTTCGACGTGATTGAAGAGCTCCGACGGAAGATCGGTGATCACCGTGTCGGGGTACTGTGCCGCAAGCCTGGTGCGCGTTGCCGCGTTGGCATCGCACACGGCTGCCAGCTCCACGTCGGCCATCCCCGCCAGCGTCCTGACGTGATTCTTTCCCCAGGCACCCGCGCCGATGACGCCGACTTTCAGCCGACTCACCCGTAGAACTCCCGCACCGCACCGATCACCTCGTCCTGCTGCGCATCGGTGAGTTCAGGGTAGATCGGCAGGGAGATCACTTCCTTCATCGCCTGCTCGGTGACCGGAAGTGATCCCATGCGGTAGCCGAGATCGGCGAAGCACGGCTGCAGGTGCAGCGCCGTCGGATAGTAGATCATGCACCCGATGTTCCGGCTCTGCAGGAAGGCGCGGAGATCGTCACGCCGCTCGGCCCGAACTGTGTACTGATGGAAGATGTGCTCGTTCGCCGGATCGGTGACCGGAGTCTTGACCGGACCGAGGCCCTTGAATGCTTCGGTGTAGCGCGCGGCACGGGCGCGGCGTCCGGCGCTCCACCCGGCGAGATGCGGCAGCTTGCCGAGAAGGATCGCGGCTTGCAGGGTGTCGAGTCGCGAATTGAGTCCGACCTCGTCGTGGTGGTATTGCTTGGCACCACCATGCAACCGGAGCCGCTTGAGCCGCTCTGCCAGGGTGGAATCCTGGGTGGTGATGATCCCGCCGTCGCCGTAGCCGCCCAGATTCTTGCTCGGGAAGAACGAGAAGGTGCCGACGGTGGGGAGCTCACCCGCCATTCGCCATGCTCCGTCGACTTTGCGCCGGGCGCCAATCGCCTGGGCGGCATCTTCGATCACGGCGATGTTGTGTTTGGCGGCAAGTGGAAGGATGCGGTCGAGCGCCGCCATCTGTCCGTAGAGGTCGACCACGACGATTGCCCGGGTCCTGGGAGTGATCGCCGCGGCGATCGCGTCAGGGTCAATATTGAAGGTCGGCCCGTCGATATCGACGAAGACCGGCTTCCCGCCACCGTTGTGAATCGCGCCAGCGGTCGCGAAGAAGGTGAACGCCGGAGAGATCACCTCGTCGCCCGGCTCAAGGTTGAGCGCCCGGACCGGAAGAAGGATCGCATCAGTCCCCGACGCGCACGCGATCGCGTGGGCGGCGTGGGAAAGCTCGGCGATCGCTTTTTCCAATTCGGCGACCTCGGGACCCATGATGAACTGCTGGCGTTCGATCACGCCCATCATCCGGGCCAGCACCTCATCCTTCACGGTCTGGTACTGCGCCTTCAGGTCGAGCATCGGAACCGGCACGACACTACCTCAGCAGGCTGGGGTGAATCAGGCAACTGCAAGCCGGGTGGGAACTTAGCGGAGCAATGGGCCTGAGCCCAGAGGGGCGGCCCGGCGGCCCGGACGGGGACACCAGGCAAGGCCGAACGCCGTCACCCTGCGGCAGTTAGGGCAGGTGCTTCAGGGTGCCATCGGCTTCGGCGTACTTCCAGCCGCACTCCCGGCACACCGCCTTCGCATCCTGCACCATCAACCGGACGCCACACTGGCAGATCCAGCCGACGCGCCGGGCCGGCACGCCAACCATGAGCGCAAAGTCCGGAACGTCGCTGGTGACCACTGCGCCCGCCCCGATGAACGAGTACTCGCCGAGGGTCGTTCCGCAGACGATCGTTGCGTTGGCCCCGATCGAGGTGCCGCGGCGGACCACGGTCTTCCGGTATTCATGTTTCCGCGAAATGTGGCTCCGCGGATTCATCACGTTGGTAAAGACACAGCTCGGCCCGCAAAAAACGTCATCGTCGAGCTCGACACCTTCGTAGATCGAGACATTGTTCTGGATCTTGACGTTATTGCCGATCTTCGTCCCCGGCATCACCACCACATTCTGACCCAGGTTGCAGCGCTCGCCGATCACGGCACCCGGCATCACATGGGCGAAGTGCCAGATCTTGGTCCCGCGACCGATCGTGGCGCCGTCATCGACATACGCCGATTCGTGAATGAAGACATCTGCCATCAGTGCTCCCTGAGTTGCGGATCTGATCGAGGGCCGAACGCGGGGAAAGATAGGGGGCGCCAGGGGATTTGCCTGCCGCCTCCCTTACCGGACACAAACCGCCTTCTGACACCAGGACCCTCCCCAGATTTCGTCCTCCCCACGAGAATTATTCACGATGCCTTGTCCACACGCTCGGCATCCAGTGCAGTGCATGTCGAAGGGCCGTCGGTTGTACCCTGTCGGGTCCGCAGAGCGCGGGTGAGGGGGTATGATCGGCGGCCCGACATTTTAGGTACCATTTCCTGACCGTCGGGCCGACACCGGTGCGCTAGCTTTCCCGCGTGACACTCCCCCGCCCCTCCTCCCGGGAATTCCAGCGCCTGATGCGCGCCGCACGGCGCGGCGAATTCCTCGTCGCTGGCGCCTTCGCCGTAGCCGTCGCCATGCTGATCCTGGGCGCGTGGGCCGTCTGGCGGGCCGGCGATCGCCACCGGCGCACGGCCGACGAGGCGCTGCAGGATCAGGCGAGCTATATGGCGGGCATGATCGCGTCGATCGTGACCGAGCAGGGGTGGTTTGCCGCCCGGACCATGCTCCGGGCCTGGGATGAAACGATGCGCGGGCCCGGTCCACTCCCATCGACCGACAGCATCCGCCGCCGCGCCACCCGCGAGGCGATCGGCCCCGACATGGTGTCGCTGGTACCACGCCGCTTTTTTGCCGGAGACAACAACGGATGGCACGGCACCGACGGTCCCGAATTGTCGGATGACACCGTCCTGTCCGTGGTCCGGCGCAGCAGCATCGACACGCTTCCCGAAGACGGCACCTTCAGGATGATGGTCGTGCCCCACGGCGGTGACACGTCGCTCGTATTTCTGATGGCGGCGTGGCCGACGGCACCGGGGCTCCGGTGGTACGGCTTCGAGACATCGCTGGCCGAGTTTCGCAACAAGATCGTGCAACCGCACATCACGGCGCTGGCCTACTCATTCCATCGGTTGCGCGACTCGTTGCGCCAACGACAGCCGGAGGCGGACACCCTCCCGCCGCTCGCGATCTCGATCGTCACCGACGACCAGTACGTCCTCTATTCCACGCCGCTGCATCCCCATCCGCCCTGGATCGGCTCGCGCAAGATCACCGGCGGCCTGGCAGCGACGATCACGATGAGTGTGGAACCAGCCGCGGTTCCGGTGCTGATGCAGGGCGGCTATCCGACCAACTCCGCTGCCGCAATCGCGGTCACCTTCGCCCTCGGCATACTTCTCCTCGGCGCCGCGGCCACTCTTGCGTGGCGCACCCTGGCAGTGTCGAGACAACGCGAGGAATTCACGTCGAGCGTGTCGCACGAACTCCGCACCCCGCTGACCAACATCCAGCTCTTTGCCGAGACACTGCTCCTTGATCGCGCCCGAACGGTGGACGAGCAACGCGGCGCACTCGAAACGATCACGCGCGAAACCCGGCGGCTCGTCCACATCGTGGAGAACGTCCTGGCACTGTCACGCCTCGGACGCACGATCTCGGTGGTGCGCCGCCCGGAGCGGGTCGATCAATTGGTGCGCGACGTGGTGTCGTCGTTCGACCCTCTGCTCCGCAGTCATGACATCAGCGTGGAAGTCGCCATCGACGGCCAGGAGACGGCGTCGGTGGACGGCGATGCCGTGCGCCGGATTCTGGTCAACCTCCTCGACAACGCCGTGCGCTACGGCCCCGAGGGACAGACACTGCGCATCAGCGTCTCCAATCGTGATGGGCGCCTCGAGCTCGGGGTGCAGGATGAAGGACCCGGCGTACCGGCGGTCGATCGCGACCGGATCTGGCAGCCATTCGAACGCGGCTCGACCAACATCGACGGTGGCACGGGGATCGGCCTCGCTGTCGTGCAGCAGCTGGTCAAGCTGCACGGCGGCAATGTCCGGATTGACGACGCCACGCCTGGTGCCCGCTTCGTCGTGATTCTGCCGGGAGTCGACGTACGCCCCGCCGTGGCGAGTCACGCCTGATTCGCGTCGGGCAACGAGAGGAGTCCCATGTCGCGCCGCATTCTGATCATTGAAGACAACGCCACCATCGCCGAGGGAATCAGGATGAACCTCGCGGTCGAAGGCTACGACGTCGAAGTCGCCGCCACCGGCGAACGTGGGCTGACACATGCGCGCCGCTGGGACCCGCACCTCGCGATCCTCGACCTCATGCTTCCCGGGATGGATGGCTATACCGTGCTGCGAACGCTGCGCGACGAAGGACGCGATCTTCCCGTGCTGATCCTCTCGGCACGCGGCGCCGAGACCGATCGCCTGCGCGGCTTCCGCCTCGGCGCCGACGATTACGTCGTGAAGCCGTTCTCGCTTCCCGAACTCCTGGCGCGCGTCGCCGTGATGCTGCGCCGCCACGCGCCCGACGACAAGCCGCAGGCACCGCGCACCTGGCAATTCGGCGACGTCAAGGTCGACGCCGGTTCACGCGAGGTGCTGCGGCACGACACCGTCGTCCTCCTGCGGCCCAAGGAGTTCGATCTTCTCCTGGCACTCCTGCGTCGCGACGGACGAGTCGCCACGCGTGCCGAGTTGCTCGACGAAGTCTGGCGCTACGAGCCCGATGTGGTGTCGAGAACGGTGGACGTACACATTCTCGAGCTACGGCGGAAACTGGAGAGTGATCCGGCGCAGCCGCGGCACGTCCTCACGGTTCGAAAGACCGGCTATCGGCTGGTACGGGAGCCGCGGGAGCAGTAATTCGACGAGACCTGGCAGCGCCTGTGCCCGTCCTGGACCTTCTTGATCGCCCGATAGAGCTCGCTCGATTCCTACTCTCGACTCGCTGCCCCGATCACCATCCAGTCCTCACGCGCATGCCCCTCGGCGATCCAGCGGTCCATCTCCGCGGCGATTGACGGGAGAACCGCGAGCGGTCGGTTTCCCGCCGCTGCCGATTCGATCATCAGCCGCGCATCCTTGCGCGCCATCTCCAGCGTCCACGACGGATCCGACAGATCGCCCTTGAGCATCCGCTCGGCGCGGCCCAGGAGACCGCCTGCCGGGTTGAACCAGTCGAGGAGGTGTGCCGCGTCTTCGCCGGAAACGCCTCCGGCGCGCGCGACCTCGAACATGTCGGCGATCCCGGCGCTGACGAAGATGAGGACGAGGTTTCCCATCAGCTTGAATGTCGCAGCACGCCCTGGTTCGGCGCCGAGATAGACGACCTTCCCGGTCATTGGCTGCAACGCGCCTTCGACCCGGTCGAAGATCGCCCGGTCTCCTGAAGCCATCATCGAACCAGTGCCGTTGAGCGCGTTCGCCGGCCCCATGAAGACCGGCGCGTGCTGGAACGGAATCCCCTCGCCGATGAGGCGCCGCGTCCGATCGGCGGTCGGCACCGGCGCCGTCGTCGTGTGGTCGACGACGACAACATCGCGTCCGAGTCCCGGCCGCAACTGCTCGATCACCTCATCGACTGCGGCGTCGTCCGACACGCAGATGTGCACCAGGTCGGCGCCTCGCACGGCATCAGCGGCGTTGTCGAAGGCGACGGCTCCTGTCGCCTCCAACGCCTTGGCGCGTGAAGCGGTGCGATTCCAGACGTGAACTGATTCGCCGCGGCGCCGCAGCGCACGAATGAATCCGGTGCCGAGGAGACCGGTTCCGAGAAAAGCGATCATGGGAGGTGCTCCAGTGGGACGTCGATCCAGTGTTGGCGACCATCGATCGAAGTGGAATGACGCGCAAGGTTCACCTGATGGCACCGGCAGCGGTGACGAGCTTCACTTCCGGCTCGAGCGCGATGCCGAATCGGTCGCCGACGCGCCGCTGCACCTGCGCCATCAGCTCTGCGACCTCGGCCGCGGTCCCTCCGCCAGTGTTCACGAAGTAATTAGCGTGCATCGGCGACACTTCGATGGCACCGACCCGCGTCCCCTTGAGCCCAGCGGCTTCGATGAATTGTCCGGCCGTGCGAGGCAGCGCGGGGTCGCGATCGGCCGGGAGATCGGGATTCTTGAAGACCGAGCCGCAGCACGGCTGATTGAATGGCGTCTTGCTCCGTCGCCACTGATACAGCGCGTCGGTCTCCTGCTCCAGGACGGCAGCGTCTTCCTGATGGAGCTCGACCGTGGCACTCACCACCACAACGGGGCCGAGCCCACTGCGACGGTAAGTGAATCCGGCATCCGCCGCCGCAACGACTCGATCGTGACCCGACTCATCGATCACCAGCACCGACTGCACGGTATCCCGCCACTCCGCACCATGACATCCCGCATTCATCACAATCCCGCCGCCCACGCTCCCCGGGACGCCAACCATCTTGTGGATGCCACCGAACCCTGCCGCGGCGGTCCGCTTGGCAGCCAAAGGCTGCGGCATCCCGGCGCCGATCGTCCAGCGAGCGCCATCCTGCACGAGCGTGTCGACACCCTTCCCCATCCGGATCACCAGGGCTGTGAGGCCGTCATCGGGAAAGAGGAGGTTTGACCCGAGGCCCAGCGCGAACCACGCCACGTTTTGCTCGACCGCGGTGCGCATCGCGATTCCGACGTCTTCGGCACTGGCTGGATGGAGGACCGTCGCGGGCCCGCCGATCCGGTACGTCGACCAGCGCGAGAGCGCCTCCGCGTCACGCACGTCGCCGCGAACCCGCTGGCGCAATGCGGCGATGAAGTCGGAGTCGCGGGCGTTCATGCACGCACCTACGTCGCCATTGCCTCGCGGGCCAGCGCGTGCCATTCCTGCAGCGAACAGACTTCGAGGCGCCGGCTCTTCATCGCGATGATCGCGTCGCACGCGGCCGACGCGGCCGACATCGTCGTGGTATATGGAATGCCGTGCTGCAGCGCTGCGCGCCGCATGGCGTAATCGTCCTGCTGCGTCAGCTTGCCGAGCGGAGTGTTGACCAGGAGATGGACCTGCCTCGACACCATCAGGTCGATACCGTTGGGGCGACCTTCGTAGACCTTGAGGACCCGCTCGGCCGGAATGCCGCGCGCGCGCAGGTATCGCTGTGTCCCCGACGTGGCGAGGATGCGGAAGCCGAGCTCATGGAAGCGTCGCGCGATCGGCACCACGGTCGGCTTGTCGTGATCGTTCACCGTCACGAAGATCGAGCCCGCAAGCGGGAGTTCGCCGTCGGCGCTCGCCTGCGCCTTGGCGAACGCCATGCCGAATGAATCCGCGATCCCCATGACTTCGCCGGTCGAGCGCATTTCGGGGCCGAGACGCGTATCGACGCCGGGAAACTTGGCGAACGGGAAGACCGCCTCCTTGACCGCGACGTACGGTTGCAGTGGGTCATCGGTGAGGCCCAGCGTGTCGAGCGACTTCCCGGCCATTACCGCAGCAGCCAGCGACGCGAGCGGTACCCCGGTCGTTTTCGAAACGAACGGAATGGTGCGCGACGCCCGTGGATTGACCTCGAGGCAGTAGACCACGCCGTCCTTGATCGCATACTGCGCGTTGATCAAGCCGACGACGCCGAGTGCCCGGGCGAATGCACGGGTGTGCTCCCGCATCTGCTCGACCTGGTCTTCGGTGATGAGGTACGGTGGGAGGACGCAGGCCGAGTCGCCGGAATGGATGCCGGCGTCCTCGATATGCTGCATCACTCCGCCGATCACCACGTTGGTTCCGTCGCAGATCGCGTCAACGTCGGCCTCGAACGCATCTTCGAGGAAGGAGTCGATCAACACCGGGTGGCCGGGGGCCACGCGCGCCGCTTCGTCAAAGAATCCGCGAAGCTCCTCGGCGTCGTAGACGATTCGCATGGCGCGGCCGCCCAGGACGTAGCTCGGGCGCACCAGCACCGGATAGCCGATCCGTGCCGCCACCTCGATGGCAGCGTCGACCGTATCGGCCGTGCCATTTGGCGGTTGGCGAATACCCAATTGGCGCACCAGCGCCTCGAACTGGCGACGGTCCTCGGCGGCGTCGATCGCTTCGGGAGACGTGCCCATGATCGGGACGCCGGCCGCCTGGAGTGCCTTGGCAAGCTTGAGCGGCGTCTGTCCGCCGAGCTGGACGACGACGCCGATCGGCTGCTCCACGTAAACGATCTCCAGGACGTGCTCGAGCGTCAGCGGCTCGAAGTAGAGGACGTCCGAGATGTCGAAGTCGGTGGACACCGTCTCGGGGTTCGAGTTCACCATCACGGTGCGATAGCCCAGCTCGCGGAAGGCGAGCGTCGCCCGGACGCAGCAATAGTCGAACTCGACGCCCTGCCCGATCCGGTTGGGGCCCGATCCCAGGATAATCACCGTGGGGCGTCCGTCGTGCACCGCCTCGTTCTCCTCATCCCAGCACGAATAGAGATACGGCGTGCTCGACGGAAACTCACCGGCACAGGTGTCGACGGTCTTGTACACCGGGCGGAGATTCAATCGGTGGCGCGTCTCGCGGATCGCGCTCTCCTGGAGCTGCTTGAGATCGGCGAGCTGCCAGTCGGAGAACCCGGCGCGTTTGTACCGCAGGAGCGCAGCGCGATCGGCGGTATCGTCCTTCCCGAACTGGCAGGCGATCCACTCATCTTCCATTCGCACCAGCTCCGCGAGCTGGTGAAGGAACCATGGGTCGATTCCCGATGCCTCGTGGATCTCGTCGATCGTGACGCCGGCGACGAGCGCGCGCTTGACCTGAAAGAGTCGCTCCGGCGTGGGCACGCGAATGGCCGAGAGCAGCGTAGCGCGCTCATTGTCGTTGAGGCGGTCGTCGATCGGGCCGGCGCCGATCACCCATCCCGCGCGACCCGTCTCCAGGCCGCGGAAGCCTTTCTGCAAGGCCTCCTTGAACGTCCGTCCAATCGCCATCGCCTCGCCGACCGACTTCATCTGCGTGGTGAGGAAGGGATCCGCGGTCGGGAATTTCTCGAACGCAAAGCGCGGCACCTTGACCACGACGTAGTCGAGGACCGGTTCGAAGGATGCCGGCGTCGTGCGCGTGATATCGTTGGGGAGCTCGTCGAGCGTGTATCCCACGGCGACCTTGGTGCCGATTCGCGCGATCGGAAATCCGGTGGCCTTGCTCGCCAGCGCTGACGAACGCGACACCCGGGGATTCATCTCGATCACCAGCTGCTGGCCGGTCACGGGATCGACCGCGAACTGGATGTTGCAGCCGCCGGCGGCGACGCCGACTTCGCGAATGATCGCGATCGACGCGTCGCGCATCTTCTGATATTCGCGATCGGTGAGCGTCATCGCCGGAGCCACCGTGATCGAATCGCCGGTGTGCACGCCCATCGGATCGACGTTTTCGATCGAGCAGACGATCACCACGTTGTCGGCGCCGTCGCGCATCACTTCGAGTTCGAATTCCTTCCACCCGATGATGCTTCGCTCCACCAGCACCGAATGCACCGGCGAGAGTTCGAGCCCGCGCCGCAGCAATGCCTCGAACTCCTCGCGGTTGTAGGCGATCCCACCGCCCGATCCGCCGAGGGTGAACGAGGGCCGGAGGATGGCGGGATAGCCGGTGCGATCGACCGCGGCGAGTCCCTCGTCCACCGTCCCCACCACGCTCCCCGCCGGCGTCGCCAGGCCGATCCGCACCATCGCGGCCGCAAACTCAGCGCGATCTTCCGCGATTCTGATCGCGCGCTCGTTGGCGCCAATCAGCTCGACCCCGAACTTCTCCAGCGTCCCGTCGCGTACCAGCGCCATCGCGACGTTGAGGGCGGTCTGGCCTCCCATCGTGGGGAGAAGCGCATCGGGGCGCTCGCGCTCGATCACCTTGGTGACCCATTCCGGCGTGACCGGCTCGATATAGGTCCGGTCGGCGATCTCCGGATCAGTCATGATCGTCGCGGGATTCGAATTCACCAGGATGACGCGATATCCCTCTTCCTTGAGCGCGCGCACCGCCTGGGTTCCGGAGTAGTCGAACTCCGCTCCCTGCCCGATGACGATCGGCCCGGAGCCGACGATGAGAATGGAGGAGAGGTCAGTCCGCTTGGGCATTCACCAGATCCTGGAGCGTGCGGTCGAGGGGAATCTCAGGCGCCCACCCGGTGGCGCACCGCAGCCGCGACGCGTCACCGATCAGCACCGGAATATCGTCGGGCCGCGCCAGCGCCGCATCCACCGTGGCGCTGGCGTCGACGCCGATGATGGCGGCGAGCGCGGCGAAGCAATCCGAGAGCGTGCGGCCCACTCCACTCGCCACGTTGTAGATCATTCCCGGCTCGCCGCGATCGAGAAGGAGGAGATAGGCGCGGACCACGTCGCGCACGTCGAGAAAGTCGCGAACGGCCTGGAGATTCCCGGTCCGCACCACGCTGCTGCCGCGGCGCTTCGCCTCGATGAGCCGCGCCGTGAGTGCGGGGAGTACATACGCGGTCGCCTGGCCGGGACCGGTGTGCGTAAAGGGACGCGCCACGAGCACAGGGAGACCGGCCTTCCCCTGCGCCAGAACGGCTCCCTCCCCCGCGGCCTTGCTCACTGCATATGGCGAACGCGGGGCGCGCGGCGCGGATTCGTCGATCGGCTCGCTGTGACCGGGACCATAGACTTCGCCGCTCGACACAAAGAGGAACCGCGGCGAACCAGTGTTCGCGAGCAAGCTCACCAGCAACGCAGTTGCCTCGGCATTCACGGCGAGGGCGGCGGCGGGGTCCTTGCGCGCCTCGGCGCCCGAGGCGATCGCGGCGAGGTGAATCACCGCGTCGGGCCGGACATCCGCGAGGCGATGCAGATCCTCGAGCTCGCGGAGATCGGCCAACACCGTCGTGACCGCGGCGTCGGCAGCTGCATCGGTCCACTCGGCTGGTGCCGCGGCTCCGGGAACGACGGCAGCGATGACATCGTGACCCTGCGTGCGCGCGGCGCGCACCAGCCATCGCCCCACGAAGCCGTCGGCTCCGGTGATGAGAAGGCGTGTCACCGGGGCCGCAGACGTCCGAGGTCGGCGTCGACCATCATCGTCACCAGCTCTTCGAACGACACGACCGGCGTCCAGCCGAGTTCGCCCTTGATCCGCGACGGATCGGCGATCAGATAGTCGACCTCGGCCGGACGGTAGAACTTCGGATCGACAACGACATACTTGCGCCAGTCGAGCCCGACATGTTCGAACGCAATCCGCACCAGGTCTTCGACCGAATGCGCCGTCCCGGTTCCCACGACGAAGTCCTGCGGCGTGGGACCCTGCAACATCCGCCACATCGCGTCGACATAGTCTCCGGCAAAACCCCAATCGCGTTTCGCCTCGAGATTTCCCATGCGAAGCTCGGTGGCAAGGCCGAGCTTGATGCGCGCGACCGCATCGGTGACCTTGCGCGTCACGAATTCGATCCCGCGTCGCGGTGACTCGTGGTTGAAGAGAATCCCGCTTACGGCGTACAGTCCGTACGATTCGCGGTAGTTCACCGTGATCCAGTGTCCGTAGAGCTTGGCGACACCATAAGGCGAGCGGGGATAGAACGGCGTCGTCTCGCGCTGGGGCGTCTGCTGCACCTTGCCGAACATTTCGGACGAACTTGCCTGATAGAAGCGGGCACCGGGACAGACGAGCCGGAGTGCCTCGAGAATTCTGGTGACGCCCAGGGCCGTGAATTCTCCGGTCAGTACCGGCTGCGTGAACGATGTCGGGACGAACGACTGCGCCGCGAGGTTGTAGACCTCCTGCGGCTGCACGTCATGCAGGACGGTGGTGAGCGAATGCTGGTCGAGGAGGTCGGCGGCGACGATCTGCACCCGGGGAATCAGGTGCTCGATCCGTTCGTACGAGTGATGTGATGTCCGCCGGACGACGCCGAAGACCTCGTAACCCTTGGTAAGAAGGTGTTCGGCGAGGTAGGACCCGTCCTGTCCGGTGATCCCGGTGATGAGCGCTCTGGGCATGATCGAGACCGTCAGTCGATGGTGGAAATCGTCACAGCTGTCCCGCGCGGGGAAGAATACCGGTGGTTGTCGGCCAGCCAGGACCCCGCTATTTTGCTGGGCTGTCTCAGCCAGAAACCTCTGTCCGGATCGTTCCCATGGCGCGTACCTGCTCGGTGTGCAAGAAGGGCCCGATGACTGGCAATCATGTCAGTCACGCCAACAATCGCCGCAAGCGTCGCTGGTTTCCCAACCTGCAGACGGTGCGGGTAATGGTCGGCAGCGCCCCCCGCCGCGTCCAGGTCTGCACCCAGTGCTTGAAGGGCGGGAAGGTCGTCAAGGCGAGCGCCGCTTCGCTCACGGCCGCCTGATCCACCTGCTCCGGCGGCGTTAGTCCTGCCTGTCCTGAGCGATAGCGAAGGAAGCGTTCGCGAAGGATCGCTCCGCGCAACTGAATAAGAAAAAAGGGGACCCTCGGGTCCCCTTTCGCGTTGCGTCGCACCGGCCATCGTCCCGGTCACTCGGAGAGCAGCTCGATCCGCGCCATTTCGGCGCCGTCGCCGGGGCGATGCCCCAGCTTGAGGATCCGGATGTAGCCACCCGGTCGCGAAGCGAAGCGCGGGCCGATCGTCTTGAAGAGCTTGGTGAGCACCGCACGGTTGGGAATCTTCTGCTCGACTTGACGGATCGCATGGAGATCGCCGCGACGCGCCAGCGTGACGAGCTTCTCGGCGTATGGGCGGAGTTCCTTCGCCTTGGCGACGGTCGTGTCGATCCCTTCGTGCTCGAAGAGCGAAGCTGCCATGTTGCGCAGCAGCGCGCGCTTGTGACTCGCGGTGCGGGAGAGCTGGCGACCCTTGGCGCGGTGACGCATGGCTTAGGCTTCCTCTCCCGATCCCTGACCCTGACTCACCGGCACATAGGGCGGCACGCCCGGATTCGATACCTTGAGTTCGCCGCCAACTTCTTCGAATTCCATCTCGGCGTTGAGTTCTTCGCCGTTGAGGACGTCGGCGATTTCCTGCAGCGCCTTGTCGCCAATGTTCTTCACTTCCTTGAGATCCTTGATCGAAAACTCGGCCAGGTCGCGCAGTGTGCGGATGTTGGAGTTCTTGAGCGAATTGACGGTCCGCACCGACATGCCGAGATCGTCGATCGGCTTCGCGAGCTTCCCGGCGAGCCCGGAGGCCGGCGCGTCGCCCGTGGGGGCGACGTAGGCTGGTGTCTTGCCGAATTCGACGAAGTAGCGGAAATGCTCCTGCGCCAGCGCCGCGGCATACGAGAGCGCGTCTTCGGGCGCGATGGTGCCGTTGGTTTCAATCGAGACTGCAAGCCGGTCGTAGTCGGTGCGCTGACCGACGCGAGTTTCCGCGACGGTGAAATTGGCACGCCGAACCGGGTTGTAGATCGCGTCGATCCGCACCAGGTCAACCGGATACGACCGGTCGCTCGGATGCATCTCCGACTCGACATACCCGCGGCCCTTGTTGACGTAGAGCTCGCAGTTCACTTCTCGGTCGTCTTGCACGGTAAAGAGCAGGTGATCAGGGTTGACCACGCGACCCTGCCCCGAGTCCTGGATATCGCGGGCGAAGACCGGGCCGGGCCCCTGCTTGCTGATGCGCAGGATCGCCTCGGGCACCGCATCGTCGAGCACCAGCGTCAGCGACTTGAGGCGCTGGACGATCTGATGCACGTCTTCGAGAACGCCCTGGACAGTCTGGTGCTCGTGCACCACGCCGTCGAGGCGAAAACCCCAGACCGCACTCCCCGGCAGCGAGGACAGTAGCAGGCGGCGGAGCGAATTGCCGAGAGTGTGGCCGAAGCCGCGCTCGAGCGGCTGCAGCCGGAACTCGGCGATGTTCGGATTGTCTTCCCGCTTCGTCATCTCGACGACTTGCGGCCGGACCAGTCCGGTGAGATCAATAGCCATCAGTCCGCATCCTTCGGTTACTTCGAGTAGAGCTCGACGATGAGCTGCTCTTGCGCGTTGACCGGAATTCCGTCGCGGGTCGGCAATTCGACCAGCCTGCCGGCAGCCTTCTCCGTATCGATCGACAGCCACGACACCGGTGCACCGCGCGAGGCGTGTTCCTGCGAGAGCTTGACGCTGAGCTGTTCACGATCGGCCGGGGTGACACGCACTTCCTGGCCCGGGACAACGCGAAACGACGGGATGTCGACCTTGCGACCGTTGACCTCGACGTGTCCGTGCCGGACCAGCTGACGCGCGCCACGGCGTGACGAGGCGAAACCCATCCGGTAGACGATGTTGTCGAGGCGCGTCTCCAGTGCGACGAGAAGGTTGGTGCCCTTCATGCCGGGGAGCCGCGACGCGCCGGAGTAGGTGTTCCGGAACTGCGATTCGGTAAGCCCGTACATCCGCTTGACCTTCTGCTTCTCGCGCAGCTGCTTGGCATACTCCGACATCTTGCGGCCACGACCCGCCTGCTGGCCATGCTGGCCCGGCGGATACGCGCGGCGCTCGATGGCGCACTTTTCGGTGAGGCAGCGGCTTCCCTTGAGGAAGAGCTTGGTCCCTTCGCGCCGGCAGAGGCGGCACACCGGTCCGGTATATCGTGCCATGGCTCAGACCCGCCGCTTCTTGGGAGGACGGCAACCGTTGTGGGGTATCGGCGTCACGTCGCGGATCGAAGCGACCTTGAGTCCGACCGACGCGAGCGCCTGGATCGCCGACTCGCGTCCGCTTCCCGGCCCCTGCACCCGAACGTGCACCTTGCGCATGCCGAGATTGAGCGCCTCGCGGGCGCAGTTTTCACCGGCCACGGTCGCGGCGAACGGCGTCGACTTCTTCGACCCCTTGAAGCCCGCCTTCCCGGCGGTACCCCAGGCCACGGTATTGCCGCGCAGATCGGTGATCGTGATCAGGACGTTGTTGAACGTCGCCGAGATGTGCACGATCCCTTCGGATTCGACCAGCTTCTTCGAGCGCTTGGCGCTCGGCTTCGGAGCAGTGACGGGTGCAGTCATGGGTTACTTCTTGGTCACCTTCTTCTTGCCGGCGATGGCCCGACGCGGGCCCTTCTTGGTCCGGGCATTGGTATGGGTGCGCTGACCGCGCACCGGCAGGCCGCGACGATGCCGGATGCCGCGATAGGTGCCGATATCCATCAACCGCTTGATGTTCATGGCGACTTCGGTGCGCAGCGCGCCCTCGGTCTTGACCGTCCGCTCGATGATCTGCCGCAGACGCCCGACCTCGGCGTCGGAGAGATCCCGCACCCGCGTGTCGGCGTTGATACCGGTTTCGGACAGCAGCTTGCGGCTGGTGACCCGTCCGATGCCGAAGATGTAGGTGAGCCCAATTTCAACGCGCTTTTCGCGCGGGAGATCGACACCAGCGATACGTGCCATATCAGCCCTGCCGCTGCTTGTGCTTGGTGGTCCGGCTGCAGATGACACGAACCACGCCGCGGCGCTTCACGACGCGGCAGCTCTCGCAGATCGGCTTGACACTTGAACGAACCTTCACGGCACTCGTCTCCCAGAACCGGGGTTACGGAACAGCACGACAAGATAGGGGCGGCTGGAACGAGGCGCAACCCTGAGCGGGACACGGAGATAGCTGGCGATCGGGGACGCCGGATGGTGCCCGGGTCCGGGGCTGGCTAGGTACCGCGGATGGCGCCGGCGAACGCCTGGTACGCTGCCGCCGGGTCAGCTGCGCCGGTGATCGGGCGCCCCACCACCAGATGAGTCGCACCGGCCGCGATCGCGGTCGCCGGAGTCGCGACCCGTTGCTGGTCGCCGGCAGCGTCCCCCTCGCGACGAATCCCGGGAACCACGATCCGATCGAGTCCCGTGAGGCCGCGCACCAGCGGAATTTCGTGAGGAGAACACACCACTCCTGTCACACCCGCCGCGGCCGCGATCCCGGCGAGGCGGACCACTTCCTCGCCCGGATCGACGTGATTGCGGCCGGTGATCGCGGCGAACTCCGCCGCGCTGTGCGACGTGAGGACCGTCACCGCGATGATGCGCGTCCGCCCCGCCGCCGCCGCGACCGCGGCGCGCAACATCGCTTCACCACCGAGGGCGTGTACCGTGATCATGTCGACCCCAAGCGCCGCGGCTGCCGACACGGCGCCGGACACCGTATTGGGGATGTCGTGCCACTTGGGATCGAGAAAGACCGGATGCCCGTCGGTAACCAGCCCTCGCACAAAGCCGATCCCGGCCCGCGCCAGGAGAACCGCGCCAACCTTGACCGGAGCGCGCTCGGGAAGCAGATCGAGCAATGCAATCGCGTCGGCGGGATCAGCGTGATCCAGTGCCACGATCAGTTCAGCCATTGCGATGCTCCAGTTCGTCAACCAGTCGTTGCGGCAACCGGGGATCGGCGAGCGCAGCGGTGCCGATTTCCACCAGCGACGCTCCGGCGTCGAGGTACTCGCGAACGTGATCGACGGTCACGATCCCACCCGCGCCGATGATCGGAAAGCCTGGCAGCGCGGCGGCGGTGCGACGGACCGCCAGCAGTCCCACCGGACGGAGCGCCGGCCCGCTCATCCCTCCCGCTCCATTGCCAAGTCGCGGCGTGCCGCCCTCGGAAAGGAAACCGGGCATCGTGTTCACCAGCGTGAGGCCGTCGGCACCGGCATCGCGCGCCGTGCGCCCCATCGCGGCGACGTCGGGAAGGACCGGCGAGAGCTTGACGAAAACCGGTCGGCTTGTCGCGCTGCGGCATCGCGTCACAACGTCTCGCAGCGAACGCTCGTCGGCGCCGAATTCCAGTCCGCCGGCTGCGGTGTTGGGGCACGACAGGTTGAGTTCGTACCCGGCGGGCCCGGCGCCGGTTTCGGTTCGCCGGATCACCTCGGCGTACTCATCGATCTCGAATCCGACCACGTTCATCAGCACCGGCAGTCCCGGGTGATGCGCTTCAAGCCACGGCAGCTCGTCGCGCAGTACGGCGCTGACCCCGGGGTTGGCGAGCCCGACCGAATTGAGCATGCCACCATGAAATTCGGCAACGCGCGGCGCACGATTGCCGTGGCGCGGCTCGAGGGAGACTGCTTTTGTGACGAGGCCGCCGATCCCGTCGAGGTCAACAACACCCGAGAGCTCGCGCCCATATCCGGCGGTACCGGATGCCAGCAGGATCGGATTGCGAAAGGCGATTCCCGCAACGACGCGGGCGGTGGTGGTCACGCTCGCCCTTGACTGGACCGCGGGGCATGCGGCGCTCTGCCCCACCCGTCGATGTATTGGCCCAGCACGTACTCCAGCCGGGCCACTCGCAGCTGCGAGGCAATGTCGCCGTTGGCTGCGGCAACATACGGGTTGTCGCGATAAGACTGCGCGCGCGCAAGGAGTGCTGCTGCTGAATCGGGTTCGAGCGGGATCCTGGCGAGGAGCGCCTTGGGAACGTACGGCGACTGAGGCCAGTCGCGTTCGATCCTGGCGAAGAACCACGCGCCGAGCGTCGGCGCGCCGAGGGAATCGCGCGCCAGTTCGCCCAGGGTGAACATTGCCAGATCGCCATCTGCGGCGCCGACGGTCACCGCCGAATCGCGGGCTATGATCCAGCGGCCGTAGATCAGCAGGTCGGACAACTGGTACGCGCCGAGTGATCCTTCCGGCAAGACTCCAAATGGCGCCACGGCTGCCTTGAGTTCGCCGATCGACGCCGACCGCAGGATGACGAGCTGCGCCGCGAAGTAGCGTCCGTCGGTGACGGCGCTCGACCGATCGCGGCCGGCGAGCGCAGCCAGCCATCGATCGGCCGCCGCGGGATGCAGCCGCGAAGCCGCCTGCGCCGCGGCGAGGAGCCACGCCGATTGTTGCGCCTCGGTCACCCGTGGTTGCCAATGACCCTTGACCAGTTCCGAATCGGCGGTGAGATGCTGCAACCGCTGCAACAATGTGTCTGCCGCCGACGGATCCTGACGCGCCATCTCCTCGACATAATCGATCCACCGCAAGCTGTCCCCGGCGGCGATCACGGGCTCGAGGACAGCGAGGGCCTCGCGGTCGCGGCCAAGATGCGCCAACGCCATGGCGCGGTCGGCGCGAGCCGGCACCGTGTCCTGTCCAGCCAGCGCCACTTCGGCGTCGGCCCATTGGCCCTGCAGCGCGA
This sequence comes from Gemmatimonadales bacterium, assembly GCA_036501385.1. Lineage (GTDB taxonomy): Bacteria > Gemmatimonadota > Gemmatimonadetes > Gemmatimonadales > GWC2-71-9 > Palsa-1233. Next base: position 118,334 of record DASYAK010000061.1, read on the forward strand.
GGACGTGCCCCTGATGCAGCAGCACGGTGCGACGCATGGCCGAATCAGGGCTCGACGCGAGGAGCATCGTGTACGTGGCGATCGCGGTAGGACGATCGGATGCTTCGGCGCAGAGACCCAGGTCGAGGAGGAGGTGCTGCCTCCACCGCGCATGCGGTGCCGTGAATAGCGCAGCTTGAAGAGTCGGCACCGCCCGGGCGCAATCGTTGTTCTGGGACTCGGCCTGACCGGCGAGCCAGAGCGCTTCCACGCCTCGCTTGCCGCGCGGCGATCGTGCGTAGGCCGATTCGGCCTTGACCACCGCCGAGCCCCAGTCGGTCTGGGCTTCGTTGGGATTGTGTTCACGTTCGGCGCGTTGGGCGGACGCCGTCAGTTCGCGGGCCTGGTAGAGCGAATTGGACCACGAGCACGCCGCGACCAGGAGCACTCCCACGATCGCGAGGCGCTTCATGGCCCCGCGTCCCCGGAGGAATCGATCGTCTCCGCTTCGTTCTGCCGCAGGTAAGTGATGATGGCGCGCGCAATATTGGCGGCGAGCTTTCGCTGACCGTCCGGGCTCGTCATCAACGCGGCGTCGTCGCGATTGGTTGCGTACCCCATTTCCACCAGCACCGACGGACGCCGTGCCGTATTCAACACGGCGAATCCTGCCTGCTTCACTCCCTGGTCGGTGCCATCGTGCACTTCGCTCAGGTAGGTCTGGATCAAGGCAGCCGCTTCCTGCGATTGCCTCAGCATGGCCCCGTTCTGAAGATCCTTGAGCATGAAATCGAGGCCGCCGACCGGCGTTGAATCCGCGCCTGGCGTGTCATAGCGGACGGCGTCGTTTTCCATCCTCGCAACTCGGGCGGCGTCGGCCGAACGCGCTTCGGAGAGGAAGTAGGTCTCGAAGCCGCGCACGGCGGTATAGCCGGGACGTGGATTGAGCGAGTTGACGTGGATCGAGACAAACAGATCGCAATCGGTCTGGCAGAACCTGGGCGCGCGCTGCCCGAGATTGATCAGCGTGTCGGTGGTCCGCGTCATCCGGACCTTCACACCCCGCTGAACCAGCTCGTCGCGCACTAGGAGGCCCACCGCGAGCGTGACGTCCTTCTCCCTGAGACCGCGGGGGAAGAACATCCCGGGATTCCCCGGGTCGGTGCCCCCGTGGCCCGGATCGATCGTGACGAGGTGCGATCGTCGGAATCCGCTCGGTGACCGGCTGCGCTGATCGGTTGCGACCGTCGTGCGCGATGGACGGATCGTCAGCGGAATCGGCGCCGCCCCTTCACTCAGGACGGCCGTCGCCGGGCTCCAGCTCCACGCCTGCCGGCGCGGGTCGGCGAGTACTTCGGCCACGAATGCGAGCGGCACATCGAGCGAATCACCGCGAGCGCGCGACACACCGGCAAGACCGCGCACGGTGCTCCCGTACTCGACCACCGGAGTTCCCGGAAGGAACCGGAAATTCCCGCCTGCCGTCGCGAGTACGATCCAGAGACCATCACGCTGCACCCGCCCGCCCAACGCCTCGGCGAGCGGCGCCAGCGGCACCAGCGGCCCTTCGCCCGGTGGCTGCACCAGGCGAATGTCGAAGGAGGCGTTGCTGGCCCGCGCCACGTGAAGCATCGTCGGCGGCGCGTGCGACTTGATCAGCAGCGCAAGAAGCACGATCATGCGCGTCCCTTCCATGCCATCGCGCGCGCGACTTCGCGGTCGGCTTCGCGGCGCTTGAGATCCTCTCGCTTGTCGTGCGCCTTTTTCCCCCGCGCCAGGGCGAGCTGAAGTTTGGCGCGCCCGCGAACGAAATAGAGTTCCAACGGAATGAGCGCCAGGCCCTGGCGTTCGACCGCACCGATCAATTTCTCGATTTCGCGCCGGTGAAGCAGGAGTTTTCGCCCGCGAACCGGATCGTGATTGTACCGGTTCCCCTGCTCGTACGGGGTGATGTTGAGTTTTTCAACCCAGACCTCGCCGCGCGAAATCCGCCCGAACGCCTCCTTGATGGAAGCGCCCCGACGGCGCAACGACTTGACCTCGGTGCCGGTCAGCACGATCCCCGCTTCCAGGGTGTCAAGAATGTGGAAGTCATGGGTCGCCTTGGGGTTGCGCGCAATGCTTTCGCGCTCTCCCCGGACCGGTGTCGGGGGTGGCTCGGCATGGCCCGGCATAGTGTGTCAAAGTAACGGTCGATGGTGTCCTCTGCTTGACGCCAGATCGTTGCGAAGACTACGTTTGCGCCCTCGCCGAAGTGGTGGAACTGGTAGACGCGCTGCGTTCAGGGCGCAGTGGGCGCAAGCCCGTGGGGGTTCGAGTCCCCCCTTCGGCATTTCCCTCCCGCAAATCTCGCGCTAATACCGCTGCAGGCCCGGCTCGACCTCGAGGGCCCAGGCGTCGATTCCCCCCTGGAGCGATTGGACTCGCGGAAACCCGGCTCGGACCAGGAGCGCACGGGCGTGGAGTGACCGCGCCCCGTGATGACAGAGCGTTACCACCTCCCGATCACGTGGGAGCTCTGCGAGGCGCCCCGGCAGCGTCCCGAGCGGAATGAGCCGCGATCCCTCGATGCGCGCCAGTGAGAATTCCCAGTCTTCGCGCACATCGAGGAGAAACGGCGGACTCGCGCTGGCGAGCCGGGTGGACAGCTCCTGCGGACCAATTTCGGCGGCTTCATCCACCATTCGCATCTCCCCCACATTGCAGAACGCCTCGTAGTCGATCAGCTCCGTGACCGTCGGGTGGTCGCCACAGGCGGGACATTCGGGATCGCGATGCACGGCGATCTCCCGGAATGAAAGCGCCAGCGCATCGAACAGCAGCAGGCGACCCCGGACCGAGTCCCCGATGCCGATGATCCACTTGATGGCCTCCAGCGCCTGGAGCGTCCCGATGATGCCGGGAAGAACCCCGAGCACGCCGGCATCGGCGCAGCTCGGGACGAGTTCGGCGGGAGGCGGTTCGGAAAAGAGGCAGCGATAACACGGTCCGCCCGGCGTCACAAACAGCGAAAGCTGCCCTTCGAACCGCAGAATGCTGCCATACACGAGCGGCCGTTGCTCCAGCACACACGCATCGTTGACCAGGTACCGCGTCGGGAAATTGTCGCTGCCGTCGATCACGATGTCAAAGTTGCGAAGGATCGCGCGCGCGTTCGCGGATGACAGGCGTTCGGTGAAGAGTTCGACCCGGACGTTGGGATTGAGCGCGTCGAGCCTCCGGCGCGCCGATGCCGTCTTCTCCTCGCCGATCGACAGTGTGTCGTGCAGGACCTGCCGCTGCAAGTTGGAAGTATCGACCACGTCACTGTCGACGATCCCGAGTGTCCCCACTCCTGCTGCCGCGAGATACAATGCGGCGGGCGAGCCGAGTCCCCCGGCGCCAATGAGCAGGACCCGCACGGCTTTGAGCTTCTCCTGGCCCGCCACGCCGACTTCGGCGAGCGTCAGATGGCGCGCGTATCGGAGGAGTTCGTCGGGGCTGAGCATCGAGGCGGCCGGCATGTCTCGAATCATAGTCACGGCTACTATTGGCTTCATGCCATCGGCACGCTCCCTCGCTCGCTCGGCCGCCAGGCAGCCGGGCCGGGCCTTCCGTCTCGTGCGTCAGTTCTGGAGCGCACTTGGCCCGGGAGTGATCACCGGAGCCGCGGATGATGATCCTTCGGGGATTGCGACGTACTCGATCACCGGCGCGCAGTTCGGGACCGCGCTTCTCTGGATGGCACCGCTCACCTGGCCGCTGATGGCCGCGGTGCAGGCGATGTGCGCCCGGATCGGGATGGTGACCGGCGAAGGATTGATGGCGGCGTTGCGCCTGAAATTCCCGCGCCTGGTGCTCGCCGTGGCCTGTCTCGCGCTCCTGATTGCCAACACCGCCAACATCGGCGCCGATCTTTCGGCGATGGCCGACGCAGCCGAGATGCTGTCCAACATCGACTCGCACATCTGGGTCATCGTCTTCGGCGGAGTCATCGGATTGGCGACGGTGCGCCTGCGGTACGCTGTCGTCGCCAACGTCCTCAAGTGGCTGGCGCTGGTCCTCTTCGCGTACGTCATCGCCGCAATAAGAGTGGGGCCGCACTGGGGCTCGGTATTCCACGACACCATCCTGCCTTCGATGCCCCCCGGCGGCGCACCGTGGGCCACCGTCGTCGCGATTCTCGGCACCACGATTTCTCCCTATCTCTTCTTCTGGCAGGCCTCGCAGGAGGTCGAAGAGGAGAAGGCGCTCGGGCGCCATTCTCTGGTCGCGCGGCGCAACGCCACCGGCGACGAGATCTCGCGCCGGAAGATCGATGTCGGGATCGGCACCTTCTTCTCCAATGCCGCGATGTTCTTCATCATCCTGACCACGGCGCTGACGCTGCACGTGCACGGGCTGACCCAGCTCGAAAGCAGCCGAGACGTCGCTGAGGCGCTCCGCCCTCTGGCGGGGCGGTTTGCGGCATTGCTCTACACCGTCGGACTGGTGGGGACTGGCGCGCTGGCGATTCCGACCCTGGCCGGCTCGGCCGCGTACGCCTTCGCCGAATTGTTCGGGTGGCAGCAGGGGATCGACGAGCACTTCCGGGGCGCGCCGGCATTCTACGCCGTAGTCCTCATTGCCGTCGCCGCGGGAACCGCGTTCGATTTTGCCAACGTCACGCCAATCAAGGCGCTTTACTGGACCGCCGTCATCAACGGCGTCCTCGCGCCGTTCCTTCTCCTCGGCATTCTCATCGCGGCGTCCGACAGCGAGTTGATGCAGGGACAGCCGAGCTCGCGACTGGGGCGCACTGTAGTAGCCATTACTACAGTTGTGATGTTCGGCGCGATCGCGGGGATGATCATCTTCTAGGCGACCTGCGGCCGATCCTGTGACCGCTGCAGCCGGCGCACGCTCGCGATGCCGGCCGCCGGACCGAGCGACAACACCACCAGCGCCCAGCGCCACCCCACCGCGTTGCCGATGACCGGAACAAGCTGGATGCTCGCCGCGGTGAGGAGAAAGCCAAGCGACGTCTGCAGCGTGAGCGCGGTCCCGACCGCATGCGGCGGCGCGTGCTCGGTGACCATCGCCGAGAACTGCGCCGAGTCGGCAATCACCGCAATGCCCCACACCAGACAGACCGGGAGGACCGCCCAGCGGGGTCCGCCAAAGACGACCGCGCTGGCGAGGCAGCAGATGCCGCTCACCAGCATCGCGACCCGCACCACCCGCGGGCGGCCGATCCGGTCGGCGGTGATCCCGCCCCAGATGCAACCGGCGGCCCCGATGGCGACGCAGAGATACGCCCACGCGCCGATGGCGCGACTGCCGCCGTGCGTCTCGAATGACGCCGCGAGAAAGGCCGGAATCCACGCCCAGAAGGCGTAGAGCTCCCACATATGGCCGAGGTATCCGCCAGTGATTTCGCGGAGCACTGGCTGGCTCGCCACTTCTCCCGCCAGTCCCCACGAAAACGGCCGCGCGGGAAACGCGTAAGGCCCGTCGCGATACCAGAGCGCAATGAGGAGCGCCGCGACCAGGGCGGCAGCCGACGGAACGAGCACCACCGCGCGCAACGGCAGGTGGCTCCCGCCCTCGAGGAGATAGGGCGTTGCCTTTCCCATCGTCAGTGCCCCGACCACCGCCCCGATCGCCAGGCCGCGGCCCGAGCGGAACCATGTGGCCGCCATCTTCATCGCCGGCGGGTAGACACCCGCGAGCGCCATGCCTGTGAGCGCGCGTGTTGCAACGGCGACAGTGAACGAGTCAGCGGGAACCAGCGCCGCATTGGCGCCGGCGGCGAGCACGGCGGCGCCGGCCACGTACCACCGCAGCGGAATGATGTCGGAGAGGTTGAGGATGGCGGCGATCAGCGTGCCGCCCACGAATCCCAGCTGCACCGCCGAGGTGAGCCATGCCGATTGACTCGACGTGAGCGACAGCGTGACGCGCAGCGCGGGTGCCACCGCCGTCCCGGCGAACCACACCGACATTCCCAGCAATTCGGCCGCGGCGAGCAGCGCCAGCTGCCGCCAGCGCTGCGTGGCGGGGTTCACCCGCCGCCCGGAAGACCCTTGCCGCCCGGCACGCCGAGCTCGGTCATCGCGTGCAGGTCGAGCACTTCATCGAGTTCGCGCCCGGGAAGCAACTTCTTCTGCATCACGAGCTGCTTCACGGTGAGGCCGGTAGCGATCGCTTCCTTGGCGAGCTTGGCCGCTTCGGCATAGCCGATTTTCGGCGCCAGCGCGGTCACGAGCGCCGGACTGCGTTCCAGCCAGTAGGCGCACTGCGCGGCATCGGCCTCGATCCCGCGGATGCACCGCTGGTCGAACGTT
>DASYAK010000062.1:0-19789 GCA_036501385.1 Gemmatimonadales bacterium
GCCGCCCCATCGCGTCGACGCTGTCCTGCTTCAGCGTGAAGACGAATCGGTTGGGCGAGATCGTCCCGGTGTCCTTCGAGACCAGTTCCCGCAGCACGCCGAGCCGGTCGTAGTGGGACGTGGCCGACATATGCACCGACGACGTGAACGGGTAGTTGATCTGCTGCCGGCGTCCCAGTTCATCCCACGTGAATCCATACTGCTGCCGTTGCACACTGTCGCTGGTCACGAGGACGACCGACAGCGTATCGAGATCGCCGGTGCTCTGGTACTTGTACCGCCAGACATCGCCAACCCGCCAGAGGAGCGAGTCAACCCGTCCGGCGCTGTCGTAGTGCGTGCGGACGGAGTCCGCGGCCAGCGTGCGTTCGCCGGTCAACCCGGTGTTCGGATGAATCGCCTCGGTCTTGACATCGCCGTTTTCGAAGTAGGTGCGGGTGATGTCGCCGCGCCGGTTCCGATGGACCAGCAGGTTGCCCACGGCGTCGTACGTGCTCGTTACGGTGTCCGACGGCGTCTCGTAGAATTCGCCAAAGAGGGTGATGCTGTCGATCGGCATTGTCCAGCGCGTTTCCCGTCCCAAAGAGTCATAGCTGAAGGTCAGCACGCGACCCTTGCGTGTCTTCCGGCTGACCAGCAGGCCGCGCTGGTCGTAGAAGTTCGAGTCCGCGAGCCCCTGCTCGTCGATCTCGGCGGTCAGGAGGCCGCGTTGATCGTACCGGTACTTGTGGGGGACGTTCCGGTAGTCGTCGACTTCACTCAGCAGTCCATTGGTGTACTGCCGCCGGGTGTAGACCGGATCGGTGGAGAGGTTGTTGAGGATGGTCGCGTCGCCGCACACGAACTCGCTGGAGAGGCAGCCGGCGACCGTGGAATCTGTCGTTCCATTGGAGACCGTCAGCGTGTCGCGGTCCATCGAATCGTAGAAGTACACCAGCGAGTAGTGCAGTGGATTGCTGACCTCGATGATCCGTCCCGCCGCGTCGTGATAATAGAGCGTCGCACCACCGGCCGGATTCCTGACCTGCACCGAGTTTCCCATGCTGTTGTAGTTGAGGCTGGTTACGAGATCGGTGTCCCGATCGGTGCCGATACTCTGGATCCACGTGGTTACGCTCCGCTCGGTCACGCTGGTGATCTGGCCGCGGACCGAGTCGGCAGAACTGGCGTACCCGTACACCGTGTGATGACTCCGTGGGTCGATCATCGAATCCGTGAGCCCAAGCGAGTTGTAGAAATACCTGGTGACGAGTCCCGATGGGTCGGTCACTGAGTCCGGCGAGAACCGGTCATTGGTATCAGCATAGACCCACGTCGTGGTCCGCGGTACCAGTCCGTCCGTCGTGCTGTCCTGCAGCGACGTCAGATTTGCGAGCGAATCGTACGCGAGATTCAGCCGTCGCGCGTTGGGGAAGACGATTTTCGTGACCATCGCAGGTACAACGGCATTGGCGCGAGCATAGGTCGTCACCGATCCATAGGGATCTCGCTCCGCGACTGGTGCTCCCCACTTGTCGATGTGAAAAACCGACGTAAAGCCCTGGCCCACCGGCGGGCCGTCAATGGTCGTCACGACAGTCGACGTGTCGGCTGGGAGTTGCCCCACATAGCCCGCGGCCTGCCAGGTGGTGTATGACGTCGTCGCGGTGTCCGATGTGCCGGCCGACTGATAAAAGACCTTGGCGGAATCGACCAGTCCGTCCGTCGCGTAGTGCAGCGAGGTCTTCGCCCCCTGGGCGTCCTTGACGGTATCGATCTTCCCGTTGGATCCCGTGTGCACCGTGTCCGCAGTGCCATCAGGCCAATGCCACGTCACGAGATTCCCGCTGCTGATGCCGACCGCGATATCGCGCCCGCCTACCCGCACGCTGTCGAGGAGGCTGGAGCCGTTGTAGTGCAGGATGAAGGTCTTGCCGCCGCTGCCCGCTGGTGGCACCCGGACACTGTCGAGCTGCGTCGCGCTGTGCCAGTAGAAGTTGGTGACTTGCGTCTCGCGATTGCTGGTGCGAATGTGCCGGCCGGTGCTGTCGAAGATGACCTGCACACCGTGCCGCAGCGTGCGCGTGTACTGACCACTCGCAAACGTGATCGTGTCGCGGTACTCCTCGGCCGGTGCCACCCAGGTCGTGCTGTTCAGCTGGTGGTAGAGCTTCGTCGAGCCGTCGCCATCGACCCAGAGGATTTGCGACTGTCCGGTCCCGACCGGCTGATGCAGGACCAGCCGCTCGACGCCGAGCCATTCCCACCCGGCACCGTAGTTCCCGGTGCTCCGGTTCACCACGTAGAGGAGTCCATTTGCCGAACTGCCCATCGAATCGCTGCCGGCTACGGCGTAGGTCGTGAGCGTATACGGGTACGCTCCGGTCGATGCGCTGCCGGCATTCCATCCGAGGACGAGTTGCCGAATGCCGCCCGCAGACCATGGCGAGTACGTCGCCGTGGTTCGCACCGTGCCGCTCACCGACAGGACGGCGGTAACACGTGTCAGCGACGGCTCGCCGGGATCGAGCGAGGCATTGACGGCGACCAGCGGCTGCGGTGCCGCGGTCGACGAGGCGTAGGTGAGGGTCAGGCTTCGCGCCCGATCGAGCGTGGTGTAGCTCGGCGTGCTGAGCATCAACAGCGCGTCGCCGCACGACCAGTCGGCAGCGCCTGCACTGCTCGTCAGACAGTGCGCGCGATTGAAGACCGAATCGGGCTGCCGCGGTTGCGACAGCGTCGGCGCGATCGGTGACACGATGTTCACGTCATACCAGCCGGAATCGGAGACAATGCCGGTGATCTGCAGCACGATCTGGCCTGAGCCGCTCGTGCCCGTCACGCCGTAGCCGACCGTCACGTCTCTGCTCTCATTCGGGTCGAGGCTGAAGTCGGCATCCGGACTGGTGCTGCACGACGTGACGACGCCGGTGCCGTCGCACGAGGGCGTGTAGGTGGTGGTGAAGCCGCGATCGTTCGTCACGGTGAAAGTCACGTTGCCCCCGCTATTTGCCGCGACGCCGACCGGGCCGCCGTCTTTCGGCTCGACATCGACCGATCCCGAACTCGGCGGCGGCGGCGTCGGGCGAATCGGAACCTGCGCCGCGGCCGATCCGAACGTGGCGCCGAGGGCGAGTGCACCGGTGCACAAGGCACCGGCGACTCGCCACCACAGGCGGGCGCCGCTCCAGTGCCGGACCGGCACACTGGAGCGGCGGGTCCGGATGCCAGGGGGAGACATCCGGGTGGACTGCGTCCGGCCGGGGAAAGGCCGGGGTGGGTGGTGGAGCGCCGCCGCCGGGAAGGCGGCGGTCAGGACGGCGCGGCATCGCGCCAGAAGGGACTGCGTCATGGGGACAACCTCGGTCAGGGGGTAACCGAATAAAACCCGAAAGACGGATCCATTTTACGCGGGCATCCCGGCCCTGTCAACCAGCCCCGTTCGCACCCGATTCCTCCCTCCCGACAACGAAAAAACTCCGGCATTTCTGCCGGGGTTCATCGAGGGCACCCGTGCCCGCACGCGCAAGCACCACCGCACCGAAGCGACACCCGTACCGGGTGGCGCCTTTTAGTTCTTCCGTTCGAGCGCCGCCAGCCGCGCCTCGAGTTCTGCAATCCGGTCGCCAGGCGCCGCCAGCGTGACCGCCGCTACCGGTGTTGCTGCCGGGACCGGCACCGGCACGGTGATCGCAGCGCTGGCCGGTCGGCGAACATCGCGCGCAGCCAGCCGCACGAACGTCCGCCCGATCGGACCGAGCCACACCGCGTCGAAGATCCGGTCGCCTGGCGGTGCCCGGAACGGGCTCCGCATCACCAGCATCAACCCCACGCCAAACCAGATGATCCCCGTGATCCCGGCGATCAGGCCGAGGGCGCCGGCGCTGTATCGCATCTGCCCGACCTTGACGGCGCGACGCGAGACGAAAGCGATCAGCGCCACGGCCGCCAGCATCAGCAGCACCCCGACTCGCAGCGTCTTGCGGCGATGCGCCCGGATCGCCGGGTTGGCGCGATATCCTTCCCGCACGACCGCGCGCTCCTGCGCCACGCCACGCATCCCCTTGAGGATGCCGTCGGCGTCGTACCCATCGACAGCGAGCCGTCGCGCGCTGCCAAAGCTCATCACGATCCGCGTCACCGCCACTGCCGAGAGCATCACGACTGGAATTGCCGCGTCGAAGACACCGCCGCTCGACATCCCGCGCACCATGAACGGGAGCATTGCCGCAAGGAAAAGAATTATCAGGCTGAGCGTGCCGAGATCCTGCGCGAAGAGGCGGATTGGCAGCGGAATGTCAGGGGCCGCAAGTTGGGCTGCGTCGATGGCGTCGACGAGCGCCTCGGCGCTTGGGAAACGCTCGTCTGGCGACTTGGCGACGCAGCGATCGATCGCCTCACCAAGTGCCGCCGGAATCTCCGGCCGGAGCAACACCGCACGCGGCAGAATTTCGGTGAGCTGCTTGACGATGATCTGCTGCGTCGACGTCCCGGTGATCGGCTTTGTTCCTGTGAGCGCGAAAAGCGCAACCAGACCCAGCGAGTAGAGATCGGTTCGGCCATCGACAGTGTCGCCCGAGGCCTGCTCGGGGCTCATGAATTCTGGAGTCCCGACGACTTCGCCCACTCGGGTGAGACCGGGAGTTGCCGCTGTCGACGTGATCGGGCGGGAGATGCCGAAATCCATCAGGAGTGCGCGGCCGGTGGCACGCTCGATCATGATGTTGTCGGGTTTGATGTCGCGATGGACCACGCCCCGGCCGTGCGCGTACGCCAGGGCGTAGCCGATGTCCTGGAGCACGCGCACGATGCTGCGCACATCGAGTGGGCCACTGCGCCCTACCCGTTCGGCGAGCGATTCGCCTTCGACGAATCCCATGGCGAAGGCGAGGAGGCCAGCGCGCTCCTCGACGGCGTGGACCGGCACGATGTTGGGATGCGAGAACGAGGCGGCGACGCGCGTCTCGCGCAGGAAGCGTTCGCGCAGCGAGGAATCGTCGGCGAATTCCGGCGGCAGCACCTTGAGCGCCACCGGGCGATCGAGTTGCAGGTCGCGGGCGAGATAGACGGCCCCCATTCCGCCGCGACCGAGCTCGCGATCGATGGCGTACCGATCGCCGAAGGAAGCGCGTACCTGTTCCAGCGGACCGGGCGCCGCCATTCGCTACGGCCTCGGCCGGTCGGGGTCGCGGTGGGTCATGAAGACCTCGGGCGGGGCGTTGGGTTTCACCCGGATCGATTTTGCCGGGATCCCGACATGCACGTGGTACGGCCGTACATCCTTCGTCGCAAGCGCCGACGCGCCGACCATTCCGTTCCGTCCCACCCGCACACCGGCGAGGACCGTGGCGTGGTAGGTGATCCGCACGTCGTCCTCGAGCACCGTGCGCAGCGACGTCACATCCTTCTGGTCCACGATGCTGTGCGTGTGCGAATAGATGTTGGCGTAGTCCGAGATCGAGACCCGGTTCCCGAGGGTAATCCCGCCGCGATCGTCGAGCAGCACGTGGCGATGCACCACGACGTCGTCGCCCACCTCAAGCTGGTAACCGAACGAGAACTCGACGTGCTGGAAGCATTTGAAATTCTTGCCGACTCGCGCGAAGACGTGCGGCGCCAGGACCCGCCGGAATTCGACGCCGAGGTCGACGTTCTGCCCGCCGCAGGGGAGCCGGTCGAACGAATACCAGAGCCAGAGAATCGGCTTGACGCGGGCGAATCGCGCCGGGTCTACTTCGCCGTAATACTCGGGTTCGAGGGTGACGTTGCGCGGATCGCAGGCGGCAACCGCCGCCCGGGTCGCAAGCGGCGACGAAGCATCGTTGGCCCGCTCATCCCAGCGTCCCTGTCCCGGATACGCCAGCTCGAAGAGCGTGTCGCGTACCACCGCATTCCAGTCGGCGCCCGGCGCACGGAGGCGCTGGTCGAGATCGGCGAGCCACGCGTCACGCAGTGCAGTCGCGGCGGCGGGGACGTCGACTCGGCGGAGCGGGAGGATTGGCATCACCGGTGCCCGGTATCGGGGCGCTGACGCATCCGCCCGAGAATCCTGGAGCGCTCGCTGTCGAATCGAGTAAGCCGGTTGGTCCAGTCGTCGTTGGTCGCGGCGAGATACGACAGGGTGAAATCTTCCTTGACCGGGATGTCGCGCCGGAAGAGGAGCAATGCCTGCACCTGCTGCCGCACGTCGAGCTGCTGATTGGAAAAGTCGGGCGAGAGCGGCACCCATCCCACCGGACGGAATTGCTGGCCGTGAAAGGTGAGTGTCACCAGCGCCGGATCGAAACGGGTATTTGGCGCAGTGGAGTGAAACGACACCAGCGCAACGCCCGGCTGCGTCACGCCGCTGATGGAGGCGACCGAGTCGATCTGGGTGCGGTCCTCGGCGAGCAGGCGCTCCATCGCCAGGTACGAGTCCTTCGTCAGTAGCCGCAGCACTCGTTCGTCGAGCGGGACGAAAACGATCTCGAGATTCCCGTTGACCAGCTGTACCGTGGCATTGGAGAGGCTCAACTGCCCCTGGCCGATGGGAAGATTGTCGGTGCGCGATGTGTCGATGACGACGACCTGCGCTCCGGCGGGTGCCGCCAGCGCCGCGATCGAGGCGAACGCGAGCATGAGGTTTCGTGGGCCGGTGCTCATGAGTGTCCCTTCGCCGCTTCGAGCAGTGATGCGCCCAGGTCCGCGATCCCGAGGCCGGTGCGGGCGCTCACCAGCTGAACCTGCTCGGCGTCGAGCCCGAGCTCGCGGCTGCGGGTCGAGAGGGCGGCCGCCTGCGCCGTGCGTGAAAGCTTGTCAGCCTTGGTCAGAACCGCCAGCACCGGGCTCGCCGACTTCGACAGGAGGATCTGCATCTCGACGTCGTCGCTGGACGGAGAATGGCGTGCATCGAGGAGCCACACCACCCCGCTCAGCGAGGTCCGTTCCTGTAGCAGCCGCTCCAGGAGAACGCGGTATTCACGCCGGGCGGCCTGGCTTGCCTGCGCGAAACCGTATCCTGGCAGGTCGATCAGGTAGAGCCCGGGGAGGCGGTAGACATTGAGCAGCTGCGTCTTGCCGGGCGTGCCGCTCACTCGGGCCAGGGCACGACGGCCGACGAGCGCATTGAGAAGCGACGACTTGCCGACGTTGGAGCGCCCGATCAATGCAAACTCGGCGGCGGCTGGTTCGAGGCGGTGCACTGGATCGGGAAAGGAGCCGAGGAACTCGACCGGGAGAAGCGCGAGTGGTGAACGGATTGGCGCGGCGGGGTCGCTCGCGGGGCTCGATGCGTGCAGGCGCTACGCCTCTTTCTTGTGCCGGGCGCGTTCCGTGACGACGATCGGCGAGGTTCCCTGGGTGACCGACTCGGGGGTGATGATCACTTCGCGCACATCCTGACGGCTCGGCAGGTCGAACATGATATCGGTCATCAGCTGTTCGAGGATAGCCCGGAGGCCGCGCGCACCGGTCTGCCGGGTGATCGCCTTGCGCGCCGCAGCGCGCAGCGCTTCTGGGTCGAAGGTGAGACCCACACCCTCGAGGTCGAAGAGCTTCCGGTACTGCTTCGTGAGCGCGTTCTTCGGCTCGACCAGAATGCGCACCAGCGCATCCTCATCCAGCGATTCGAGCGCCACCAGGACCGGGAGCCGCCCGACCAGTTCCGGAATCAATCCGAAGCGCAGCAGGTCGTCGGGCTCGGCGCAGCTGTACGGATGTTTCTCGTCGAAGGCCACCGCCGAGCGCTCGGGTGCCTCGCCGCCCGACGCGAAACCGATCCGCGACCGCCCCATCCGCGTCTCGATGATCTTCTCCAGGCCGTCGAATGCGCCGCCACAGATGAAGAGGATGTCGCGGGTGTTGATCTGGATGTATTCCTGCTGCGGGTGCTTGCGTCCACCCTGCGGTGGCACCGATGCGATGGTTCCTTCGAGGATCTTGAGCAGCGCCTGCTGCACCCCTTCGCCCGAGACGTCGCGCGTGATGCTGGGGTTTTCCGACTTGCGCGCGATCTTGTCGATCTCGTCGATGTAGACGATCCCGCGCTCACACTCGTTGACGTTGAAATCACCCGCCTGAAGGAGGCGGACCAGGATGTTCTCGACATCCTCGCCCACATACCCGGCCTCGGTGAGGGTGGTGGCATCGGCGATGGTGAACGGAACGTCGAGGATCCGCGCCAGCGTCTGGGCGAGCAGTGTCTTGCCGGTGCCGGTGGGGCCGAGGAGGAGGATGTTCGACTTCTCCAGCTCGACTTCGCTGCTGTCGCGCGGCCCCGAGTTGATCCTCTTGTAGTGATTGTACACCGCGACGGCGAGCGAACGCTTGGCGCGCTCCTGTCCCACCACGTACTGGTCGAGCGTGTCCTTGATTTCCTGCGGCGAGGGAACCGGGCGCTGCCCCTCTGTCGCCTCGCGCTCCTCGTCCTCTGCCAGGATTTCGTTGCAGAGGGTGATGCATTCATTGCAGATATAGACCGACGGGCCGGAAATGAATTTCCGGACCGAATCCTTGCTCTTGCCGCAGAACGAGCAACGCAGGTGTTTGTCGTTGGACATCGGTCGATAGCCCCTAACTCGCGATCGTGACGGCCTTGCGTGGCATGAACACTGTGTCGACCAGGCCGTATTCCACGGCCTCGTTGGCACTCATGAACCGGTCCCGCTCCATGTCGTGCTCGATCTGTTCGAGCGTCTGCCCGGTGTGCCGGGCGTAGAGTTCGTGCATCTTGCCGCGGAGATAGAGGATCTCGCGCGCCTGGATCTCGATGTCGGCCGCGGTCCCCTGCGCCCCACCCGACGGCTGGTGCATCATGATCCGCGAATGCGGCAGGGCGGCGCGCTTCCCCTTCGTCCCGGCGCCGAGGAGGAACGACCCCATCGACGCGGCCATCCCCATGCAGATCGTGTTGATTGGCGCGCGCAGATGCTGCATCGTGTCGTAAATCGCCATCCCGCTCGACACTACACCGCCCGGCGAATTGATGTAGAGGTAGATGTCCTTCTCGGGGTTGTCGGCTTCGAGAAAGAGCAACTGGGCGATGATGATGTTGGCGACGTCGTCATTGATCGCGGCACCCATGAACACGATCCGGTCCATGAGCAGGCGCGAGAAAATGTCATAGGTGCGCTCGCCCCGGCTGGAGCGCTCGATAATGTACGGCGGATAAACGGAGGCGTGGGTCACGCCGCTTCCTCGGTGACGGTGGACTGCTGGAGGAGCCAGGCGAAGACCTTCTCCTCGGTGATCGAACGCTCGAGTTCTCCCAGGCGATGATGCTGTTGCAACGATGCGTAGAGCTTGCCGGGTTCCATTTCCCGCGCCCCTGCCATCGCGGCAACACGGGCGTCGATATCTCCCTCGCTGGCACGCAGGTTCTGGGCCGCCGCGACTGCTTCAAGAACGAGTTCGCGCCTGACCTGCGCCTCGGCGATAGGCTGGAACGAGCGCTCAAATGTTTCAAACTGTGACTGATCGATCCGGTACGATTCCGCGTAGGCGTGCATCAGGCGGTGGACCATCGATCGAGGCGCCGGGACCTGGTTGGCCTCGGCAACCTGGCGAACCAGGGCGGCGCGGACCTCGTCGTCGGCCTGGCGCCGAGCCTCTGCGTGCAGGTCTTCGGCGACTCGCTCGCGGAGCACGGCGAGAGAGTCGAAATCGCCCAGTTCGCGGGCCAGCGCATCGTCGAGGGGCGGGAGGAACTGTTCCTTCACCTCGTGGAGCGTGATCCGCACCTGCCGGACCTGCCCCCGACGGCTCGTGTCGGCGTGGTCATCGGGGAAACGAACGTCGGCATCGACGGTTTCGCCGGGGACGAGCTCCATGATCCGTTCCTCGAGTTGAGGAATCGCCTGACCCTGGCCCAGGATGAGGTCGTGTGGTTGTCCCGCGGCCGGCTCGACGCCGCTTTCGAGAGTGATCACTGTCACAGAGACGAGATTGCCGGGTTTGGGGCGCACGCCAGCGAGGGGCGTCCAGCTCCCCCGTTCTTCGCGCAGCCGCTGCAGTTGCTCGTCGATGGCGGCGTCGGTGACCGGGCGGATCGTGCGAGTCAGCGTGAATCCCCCGGTAGTCGCGAGGGTGATCTCGGGGCGGACCTCGATCAGGAGCTCGAAGGTCAGCGGTTTTCCAGCCTCGAAGGAGACGTTGCGAACCTGCGGATCGCCGGTGGGCTTGAGTTCCGTTTCCTTGAGGATGGTATCCCAGCTCTCGCGGAGCGCGTCCTCGATGACGAATTGCCGGATTTCCTGCTCGAACCGGCGGCGAATCACCGGCTCGGGGGCGTGTCCCTTGCGGAACCCCGGGAGCCGCGCCTTGCGGGCATACTCGCGGACTGCCCGGCGTTCGGTAGCGGCCAGTCGATCGGGGTCGACCGTGACCTGCAGCGCCCGGGAGGCCACATCCTCGGTCATCGTCTGATAGGTAATTCCAGTCATAGCCGCGAAAAATAGCTGTCCCGAGGCTGGTCCGCGCCCCATCGGCGACGAGCACTTTGCGATTCAGGCCCATCCCGCTCTATTGCGTCATGGCTCGCATATTGGTGGTCGACGACGACGCGTCGGTCCGGCGCGTGCTGCGGCTCGCGTTCGAGCGCGCCGGACATACGGTCATCGACGCTGAATCGGCATTCCAGGCGCTCGATCTCCTGCGGAGCGAAGGCGCGCCCGACGCAGTGGTCAGCGACGTCCTGATGCCCGGAATGAGCGGGCTCCAATTTTACCAGCATCTCAGCGAACGGGCGCCGCACCTGCGCAACCGCGTCGTCTTCCTGAGCGGCGCCAACCGCGATCCCCGGATCCACGTTCCGATCGAGCAACTCGGCGTACCGCTCCTCGGCAAACTCGACGATCCACGCCTGGTGATCGACGCGATCCGAGTGGCCCTCCTGCGGCCGCTTCCCGAATCCGGGAACTGACCGAGCCACCGCGTCTCGCGGACATCCGCGTTACCATTGTCGCTCGCACCAATCATCCCCGTCCCAGAGTTATTCTCATGCGCCGCGCACTTCTTCTCGCCGCCCTGATTGCCGCCTCTGCATCATCGGCGGGCGCCCAGCAGCCCCGTCGGGGATTCACGCACGCCGACACGCTCCGCGGCGCCAACGGACCGGGGCGGTCGTGGTGGGACGTGACCTTCTACGATCTCCACACGGTCGTGAATCCGGCTGACAGCAGCATTCATGGCTGGAACGGGATTACGTACAAGGTGCTGTCACCCGCGCAGGAGATGCAGATCGACCTGCAGGAACCGCTGCTGGTCGACAGCATCGTGCAGGACGGAAAGGCGCTTGCCTCGCGGCGCGACGGCAACGCCTTTTTCGTGTCGCTGCCATCGCCGCAGCGCAAGGGGACGACCCGTACCGTGACCGTGTACTACCACGGCAAGCCTGTCGTTGCCAGGAATCCGCCGTGGGGAGGTGGCTTCATCTGGCAGCGCGATTCGCTGGGAAAGCTCTGGGTCGCGACCGCGAACGAAGGGCTCGGCGCGTCGGTGTGGTGGCCCAACAAGGACATCGCATCGGATGAGCCCGACAGCCAGCGGATTGCGATCACGGTCCCCGACCCGATGCAGGATGTCTCGAACGGCAGGCTGCGGAGCACCCGTCACAACAGTGACGGCACCACCACCTACGAATGGTTCGTCACCTCGCCGATCAACAATTACGATGTCGAAGTAAACGCCGGCGGATACGCGCATTTCAGCGATTCCTTCAAGGGAGAGGCCGGCAACCTCACACTCGATTTCTGGCCGCTGGCCTATCACCTCGACACGGCGCGAGTCCAGTTCCAGCAGGCGAAGCTGATGCTGACCTGTTTCGAGCACTGGTTCGGCCCCTACCCGTGGTATGCCGATGGCTACAAGCTGATCGAGGCGCCGCATCTAGGCATGGAGCACCAGAGCGGTGTGGCGTACGGCAATCGATACAAAAACGGATACTCGGGCCGGGATCTGTCGGGGACGGGCGTCGGGATGAAGTGGGACTTCATCATCGTGCATGAGAGTGCCCACGAGTGGTGGGGGAACAACATCACCGGCAACGATTCGCGCGACATGTGGATCCACGAGTCGTTCGCGAATTACGCCGAGAACCTCTATACCGAGTGCCAGCAGGGGAAGGAGGCGGGGGCCAGGTACGTGATTGGCACGCGCCGCCTGGTGAAGAATGACTCGCCGATCATCCCCGATTCGGGGATGCACGTCGAGGGATCGGGCGACGTGTACTACAAAGGCGGCAACATGCTGCACACCATTCGTCAGCTCATCGGCAACGACGAAAAGTGGCGCAGCGTGCTGCGCGGGCTGCAGAAGCACTTCTGGCACCAGACCGCGTCGACGCGCCCGTTCGAGCAGGAGTTCGACAAGCTGGCCGGACGGAACCTGGACAGGGTTTTCGATCAGTACCTGACGACGACGAAGATCCCCACCCTCGAATACCGGATCGAGGGAAAGCACGTTTCGTATCGCTGGGTTGACGTCGTTCCCGGGTTCGATATGCCGGTCCGCGCGACCTTGAACGGCGCCGGCTACAGCTGGATTCACCCGACCGAGGCATGGAAGAGCAGCCCGATTACGCTGCGTTCCGGAACGTCGTTTACCGTCGACGAGAATTTTGATGTGAAGGCGCACGACGTCGGGAAGTAGTCGGACACCGGGGCGATCGGACCGTCGCCGGTTCGTTGCACCCGGTGTGCTCGTCATAATGTCGGCCGTCTCCTCTGGTGCCATACGCGATCGTTCTTGGCGAGGAGCCGACTGCCATGATGCATGACTTCATGAAATTCTGCAGCGACCAGCCGCTCGATGCCTTGCTCAACCCCCACCGGGCCGAAGAACAGGACCGGGCGCGAGCGGCCGGAGCGGCGCGGTTGCAGGCGCTCGGTGTTCGCCTCACCGGGACCGAGACGAGCGACGATGTGGGCGATCTCCTCGACGCGATCGAGGAGTTCGAGCAGGCTGTCGAGTCGCGCGGTGGCGACCTGATGGTCGACGAGGGGCCGCACGGCGTGACTACCGAACCTGAGGAGCCTGATTTCGTCCTGCCGCGACGGGCCGACCGCGAGGCGGTGGCGGCCTACGCCGCACGGCTCGTCGCCGCCGCTTCCCGCCTTCGGCACGGCGGCGGGAACCCCTGACCGGATTCTCATGTCCTTGGTCGGCGCCGGGGGGCATTGATCGGAAAAACCGGCGGTTCGCAGTGATTCACCCCGATATTTGACGGCGAAGTCCCGGTCGGCGCCCCGCCGCACCGGCCATTCCGATGGCAGCGCCCGACCGATCGGGGTATGGTTCAATCCCATGACATACTATCTGGAAGAGACCCCCGTTGGGCGGCTTCGGTCGAGGTCGGTAAACCTCGCCAGTGAGGCGCTCGTATCCGCCTATATGTCAAGCAACCGCATCTTTCCCGGCCTCGCCTGCTTCGCCGCGTTGCTGGTCGCAGCGTGCAGCAGCACGACCCCGGGGAACACCGGCGTTCCGGCCGGTCCGTTCGCCAACAATCCCTGTGCGCCCGATGGTACGATCAATCTCGACGTCGCGCATGGAGTACTTCTCGATTGCAGCAACGGCGGATCGACGGTGAGCCTCGCCGGCAACGGCGCGAGCTACGTTGTCGTGGCACAGTTCGCGACCAATCTGGTGGCGAACCAGGATATCCCCTACACGCTCGAAACGGGAACGCTGGCGACCGCGAGTCTGTCGGCACAGCGCGTGGCCGCGCGCCGATCGGCCGACGCGAGCGCAGTGCTGCAGCACGGGACGCTGCCGCCTCGCCGGCCGATGGCCAATCAGGACGCGTTCGAGCGCGCAGTCATCACTCACGCAGCGAGCGCCAACTATCCTCGCCTGTCGTCGCACCCGACCGCTCACGAGATAACGCCGCCGACGCTGGGGAGTACCAGGACCTTCCGTGTCCTCTCCAATTTCGACGCGAACACTTTCTCCACCGCGACGGCGCAACTGGCGTACATCGGCAGCAACATCTACCTCTACATCGACGTCAACGCGCCGGCGAACGGCTTCACGCCGGCCCAGCTTTCGGCGTTCGGCCAGCTTTTCGACCAGACCCTGTATGACATCGACGTCAATGCCTTCGGGCAGCCGTCGGATGTCGACGCCAACGGCCACATCATCATGCTGATGTCGCCGCTCGTCAACGCCGATACACCGGCGTCGACCTGCGCCACCGAGGGCTTCGTGGCGGGGTTCTTCGATTCGGAGGATTTCGACGGCCCCGGCGACCCGAACTCGAACCAGGGCGAAGTCTTCTATTCGGTTGTGCCCGATCCCAATAGCACCTTCAGCTGTGCGCACACGGTGTCCGACGTGGGAAGCACCCTGCCGGCGACATTTCTGCACGAGCTGCAGCACCTGATCAATTACTCGCAGCACGTCGTGGTGAATAACCAGGCGCCGTTGTCGAGCTGGCTCGATGAAGGGATGAGCATCGCCGCCGAGGAGCTCGGCTCCCTCTACTACGAGCAGAAGTGTCCGCCGCCTGCGTGCCGCACCGATCCGACGCAGATCTTTCCTGATTCGTCACAGGGTTTCATCCAGGGCTTCTTCTACGACTCGTACTTCTATGCTCTCCTGCCCGACTCGGTCAGTCTGACGCTCCACAACGATTCGGAGAACGGCTTCAGCTGGCGAGGAGGCGACTGGGCGCTGGTGCGATATCTTGTCGACCGATTCGGCACGCCGGTCTACCGATCGCTCGAGACCGGACCATCGGACGGCCTGGCGGCGATCGCGGCGGCGACAGGGCAGGGATTCCGGCAATCATTCGGTGATTTCGGAATGGCGTTGTACACCGACTCCTTCCCGGGGCTGCCTCGTACTACGGCGCCGCCGGCCGACCGGTTCGTCACGCGCAACCTGCGGCAGCTATGGGCGCGCCTCTTTGCCACGGCCGGACCAAGCACTTCGTTTCCGTCGGTGATGCCGCTCGCACTCTTCGCGATCCACGCCGACACGACGACGTTCGTCATGGAACCTGGCGCGATGTCGTTCTGGCGCGTCGACACGTCGCCGTCCGATACCACCGTCGCGATCCGCTTCGCCGGCCCGGGCGGCAATCCGCTTTCTTCGGCGCTGGCGCCGCAATTGTCGATTTTCCGGCTCCCGCCAGGACAATAGTCGGTCGCCGCCGGCTCACACCGGCGACGTCAATGGCGCGCCTCGCCCCCGCGGCGGAGCGCGCTATTTCGTTGCTGCTCCGACGCGGATGATCTGGTCGAGACGGATGTCCGCAGATGACGCCCCCACTTCGAGCCGCACCGGCTCGTTCTCGACCATCCAGCCGTGCGCGGTGGTATTCCAGTAGGCGAGAGTCGATGCGGGCAGGAGCATCGAGACTGTTTTCGTCTCGCCCGGCCGGAGGGTGACTCGCTGATAGCCCCGCAGATCCTCGCGCGGACGCGGGACCGACGACGCCAGGTGCTGCACATAGAGCTGAACGACTTCGTCACCGGCGCGCGTTCCAGTGTTGGTCACATTGACCCGGACCGTGTCGGTGGCATCGGCGGAGAGCACGTCGTTGCTGACTCGGAGCGAATCGTAGGCGAAGGTGGTGTAGCTCAGGCCGTAACCGAATGGATAGAGCGGTGGTCCGTCGAAGAAGCGATAGGTCCGGCCCGCCATGTTGTAATTGTCAAACGGTGGCAGGTCGGCGACACTGCGGTAAAAAGTGACCGGAAGCCGGCCCGCCGGGTTGTAATCGCCGAAGAGGACATCGGCGAGCGCTGCGCCACCGGCCTCTCCCGGATACCACGCTTCGACGATCGCGGGTACGTGCGTCGAGGCCCAGTTGACCGCCAGCGCGCTGCCGTTGAGCAGCACCAGCACGGTCGGTTTGCCGAGCGCCATGACCCGTTGCAGCAGGCGCTGTTGCGCGTCCGGAAGGTCGAGGCGGGTGCGGTCTCCGCCGGTGAATCCGTCGACCTGGACGCGCATCTCCTCGCCCTCCAGGGCATTGCTCAGGCCGAGGACGATCACCACGGCGTCGGCATCGCGGGCCGCCGCTACGGCCTCGCCCTCGAGATAATCGGCTGGTGGCTGCCAGAGGAGCTGCAGGTCCGCGACGCCGTACGATTCGGCGGCGTCGATGCTGATGCGATAGTTCCGGCCGGCAATGAGTTCGATCGCCGATGACGCAGCGAGCCGGGGCATCGCCGATTCGATGTTGCGCTGGCCGAAGCCCGACCGCACGATCACCGAATCGTCCAGGCGAAGTTCGTAACGAACGGTGCCGCTGAGCGCGAGTCGATAGGTCCCTGTTACCGGCGGCCGAATCGTTCCGCTCCAGCGGACGCCGAAGTCGTCGGGATTCATGTCGTTCCGCGGCGCACCATCGCGCCAGTTGGCGTTGACCGTGGTATCGGTCCGGGTAAAGAGCGCCCTCCCTTGCATCGTCCTTGACGCGAAAAACTCGGCGGCGAGACCGCGGCGTCCGCGCGGCGTCGTGAGTACTGCGGCCGGGATGATGTCGAAGGCAGGCAGGCCATCGGCCAGGTCGGCGCCGCGTGCGTGGCGCACCGCGGTGTGTCGCGAGACCGCCGCGCGGATCCCTTGAAGCGGCGTGATCGTATCGGACGACGATCCATTGTAGTTGCCCATCTGGACGGTCGGGTCATCGGCGTCGGGGCCGATCACCGCGATGGCGCGCAGCGTTTTCCGGAGCGGAAGCAGATGGTCCTGGTTCTTGAGGAGGACGATCGACTGTCTCGCCACCTCGCGGGCCAGCGCCTTGTGGCCCGGCGAATCGACGTCGCTGTACGGAATCTTCGACCACGGGACGCTGTCGGGTGGATCGAACATGCCGAGCTTCATTCGCGCGGTGAAAAGGCGGCTCACGGCGGTATCGATGATTGATTCGGCGATCAACCCGGCGTGTACCGCGTCGACGAGCTGGGTGTAACTGTCGCCGCATTCGAGATCGGTCCCGGCCCGGACGGCGGCAGCGGAGGCCGCCGCGGCGTTCGGTGCCACTTTGTGACGCTGGTAGATGTCGTCGATCGCGCCGCAGTCGGAGACCACGTATCCCTGGAAGTTCCAGTCGCCGCGGAGAATCGTCTTGAGCAGCAGGTCACTTCCGCACGCGGGTAATCCATCGAGACGATTGTACGCGCACATCAGCGACCAGGCGCCACCTGTTTCGATGCCGGCGCGGAATTGCGGCAGGTAGCTCTCGCGGAGATCGCGCTCGCTGATCTCGGCATCGAAGGTGTGGCGGGCCGGTTCCGGACCGCTGTGCACCGCGAAATGCTTTACCGTGGAAACCGTCTTGAGGTACTCGGGATCATCGCCCTGCATCCCGCGAATGAACTGCACCGCGACGCGGCCGCTCAGGAAGGGATCTTCACCGTACGTCTCCTGACCGCGGCCCCAGCGGGGATCGCGGAAGATGTTGATGTTCGGCGACCAGAAGGTGAGACCCTGATACCGCTGGCGGCTACCGCCACGCAGCGCCTCGTTGTACTTGGCGCGGGCTTCGTCGGACACCACGCTTGCCATCTGGTGAACCAGCGAATCGTTCCATGTGGCGGCGAGGCCAATCGCCTGTGGGAAGACGGTTGCAAGCCCGGAGCGGGCGACGCCGTGCAGCGCCTCGTTCCACCAGTTGTAGGCCGGAATACCGAGCCGTTCGATCGCAGGTGCGACGTCCATCATCTGCGACACCTTCTCCTCGAGCGTCATTCGCGACACGAGATCGCGGGCGCGTTCACCGAACGCCGGCCGGTTGACGGCGGGGCCGGCGGCCTGCGGCCGCGCACGTGGCGCGACGATGACGCAGAGCGTGATCGCGGACAGTGCCGTCGCGAAGTGATAGTCGGGATGGCGGCGTGTCATATGTCGAATGCTGCCTGTTTGAATGGCGACGATCGATCGATTGCGCTTCGCATACGATGCCGCGAATGCGATGCCATCACGGACTCGCGGGTGTCTCACCGCGCGACTGGAGCGTCCCATCAGCCGGATGTACGTCGTGTCGATTCCCCTGTGCGATGCGACCATCGAGGAGGAATCATGTCGAGCGTCCAGCCAGGTTCTGATTCGCGGCAGCAGGTCGCCAAGCTCCGCGACAAGCTCACTGAAACGGCCCGTCACGCGCGCGATGATGTTCAGCGCCTTCAGGAACCTCGAGCGCAGGCACTCTTCGAAACCGCCGCAGAAACGCTCGAGGGGCTCGCCAAGGCGTGCCGGGACTACGATGCCGGCAACGAGCCGGCGTGGCGCCGGCAGTAGTTGGAGCGCGCTACACCCCCGGCTTCCTGACTCCGCGGCCTCGCGCGGGGGCGGCCGTGGCGGCCATGCTGCACACCGGCGTTGCGAGAGCGTGACTCGCCGCCGGAACTGGATTCATGTGCGTCGCGGTCAGCTTCGCGTTGAGCGCTGCGAGACCCGCGGTGCTGACCGTTTGCCAGTGCGTCACTGCTGCCCTGAGGTCGGTACAGGCAGGTGCAAACGCAGCGAGCGTCGGCGCATTTGGTGCCATGTCGCCATTGTCGAGGCCGGTGAGCTGACGGTCCATCGTTCCAACCAGGGTGGCGAACGTCGGAGTCGGCGCGACCCCGGCAGGCGCCGTCGCATTCGGGCGTACGCCTGCCCGTCCACCGGGCGCAGCGGCACCGGCCACCACGACCAGCATTGAATCGAATTCCTTCGCCGCGCTCGCGACATCCGGTGCGGGATTGGCGTGTTCGACCTCGGCCACCGCGGCACGCATCGCGGTCACCTGCTGGTATCCGTCCCACGCCTCGCGGGCCCCGTCGTAAAGCTTCAGCTGCAGGTCATGCTGAGCATGGAGATCAGCCGCCGCCGCCGGTGAACGCGGGTCGTTTTTCACGGTCACCGTCTGCGAGTAGGCCTTGCCATCCACCGTCAGCTTGACCGTGTAGACTCCGGGCAGGGCCAGCGGGCCTTCGGGCGACGCCGGCGTCTCCCCGGGGTTTGCATTGATCTCGTAATTATGCGTGAACGCCGGCGGATTGTCGTACCGGACGTCCCAGTTGATCCGGTTGGTGCCAATCGCGACCGGCATCGGCACCGGTTTCTCCAGCCAGAAACTCGGCAGCACCGGCGGCGGCTCGTTGAGTGGCGGAATCGGTGCGCTCGACATGTGCCGCACGGTCCGTCCGCCGGCGTCGACGATGTCGAGCGTGATGTCGCTCGCCGGCTTCGACGCCAGATAGTAGTAGATGATCGCACCCTGCGGCGGGTTCTCCGCGTGCGGAATTTCGGGCGGGAATGGCGTGTCGCCGTTGACGTTCCGGCGGACCCTGACCGCGTCACCCGGCTTGAACAGATGTGCCGATTCCGACGCAGTCGTGCCAGTGATCTGCCGCAGCGGCGAGATGTCGTCGAGTACCCAGAATGACCGGCCGTAGGTGCCGACCACCAGGTCATTGTCCTTGATCACCATGTCGCGGTACGACGTGTTCGGGAGGTTGAGCATCAGCGACTGCCAGTTGTCGCCATCATCGAATGACACGTATACCGAGCTTTCCGTACCGGCGAAGAGGAGTCCCGCCTTCTTCGGGTCGGCCCTGATCACCCGGGCGAACGACCCGCTCGGCTGATCGGTCCGCATCCCTGTGACAATCTTCGTCCAGGTCTTGCCATAATCTCGCGTACGATAGAAGTACGGTGTGTAATCGCCGGTGGTGTGGTAGTCGATGGCGACATACGCCGTAGCCGGATCCTGGTGCGACCCGTCAATCGCCGAAATGTCGGCGCGCGTCGGGTTGGGAAGATCGGGGATGGTGACGTCGGTCCACGTCACGCCATGATCCCTGGTGACTTTGATCAGGCCGTTGGTGGTGCCGACCCA